>CAYOTO010000086.1:0-2866 GCA_964406945.1 uncultured Pirellulales bacterium | reverse complement strand
TTAAGAAAAGCAAGCCCGGCCACGAAAAATGTCAGTCCGGTCCGCAGATAGGCCAGAAAAGTCCTTTCGTTGGCAAGCCGGGTGCGGTCGAAAGCCAGATAATCCCGCAATATGCGCCGCCGATTGTTTTCACTGCCTCCGGTCGTCATCAAACTACTTCATCGGCATTTCCAGTCTTCCATGATTACACACCTGTGCCGATTTGCGCCGAACCATCACGGCCACAGCCGATCCTCGAGCCATGAACACATCAACAACCTCACACATCAAGAGTCTACTCCCCCATGGGCCGGCTGCGATGTGCCCGCGACCAAATCTGTGGACCTGATCCAGGTACTGCCTTACAGTTCGCTCGCGGAAATCTCGTTGCAAATTGCCCCTGCCGAGGCTAATATCATATGCCTGCCGGGTTAATATTTTTTCCGGCAGCCTGTTACAAATGACTAATATGTTCCAATAAAGCTCAATTCAGGAGGTTCTGTCTATGTTGTCCGATTGGCGTCAGATTCTCAGTTCAAAAAAACATGTGTTGCTTTTAGCCATAACTGCTTTATTGGCGGTATTTTGCGCATCCGTCCGGGCCGAATGGAAACCAGCCGAAGGCCCGCTGGCGACCAAGTGGGCAAACCTGGTTTCGCCCGACAATGCACTGCCGGAGTACCCGCGTCCCCAGATGGTGCGGGATCAGTGGCGCAGTCTCAACGGCCTGTGGGATTACGCGATTGTGGAAAAAGACGCTGATACGGTCGACCAGTTCGACAGCGAAATACTCGTGCCTTATCCCTGCGAATCGGCTCTTTCGGGCGTAATGAAGACCGTCGGCCCCGACAAGCGGCTGTGGTATCGCAGGAACGTGCATATACCCGGACGCTGGCGCGGACAGCGCATTCTCCTGCACTTCGGAGCCGTGGACTGGGACTGCACGGTCTGGGTAAACGGCGAAAAAGTCGGCTCACACAAAGGCGGTTACGACCCGTTTACATTCGATATCACCGACGCACTCAAGCGCGGCAGCCAGGAAATAGTCGTATCCGTCTGGGATCCCACCAATGCGGGGCCTCAGCCCAGGGGCAAGCAGGTCAGGAAACCCGGAGGCATCTGGTACACGGCGGTAACGGGAATCTGGCAGAGCGTCTGGATTGAACCGGTGCCGCAAGCCTCGATTGAAAAGCTGGAGATTGTGCCGGATATCGACGACAAACTGCTGAGATTGTCCGTACACGCCCGCGGCGTGAACATGGAGACACACCTGGCTGAGAAATATTGCGTCAGGGCCGTTGCTTCGGCAAACGGCGATGAAGTTGCGACCGTCAGCGGGCATCTGGGCCAGGAACTGAAACTCAAGATAGAGAAGCCGCGGCTCTGGTCTCCGGATGAGCCGTTCCTGTACGACTTGAAGGTGGTTCTACAACAGGAAGACCGCGAGATCGATGCGGTCGAGAGCTATTTCGGGATGCGTAAGATTGCACTGGGCGCCGATGAGGACGGTCTTCTGCGGCTGATGCTTAACAACAAACCGCTCTTCCAGTACGGCCCCCTCGACCAGGGCTGGTGGCCGGACGGGCTGTATACCGCCCCCACCGACGAAGCGTTGGCCTATGACCTGCGGGTTATCAAAGAACTCGGCTGCAACATGCTCAGAAAACACGTCAAGGTCGAGCCAGCCAGGCTCTATTACTGGTGCGACAAGCTGGGCCTGTTGGTCTGGCAGGACATGCCGAACGGCAACAACAACGACGACGCGGCCAAAAAGCAGTTTGAAATCGAATGGAAGCGCATTATCGAGGCGTTCAAAAATCATCCGTCCATCGTAATGTGGGTCCCGTTCAACGAGGGCTGGGGGCAGTACGACACGGAGCGCATCGTCGAACTGACCGAAAAATGGGATCCGACGCGGCTTGTGAACAACGCCAGCGGCTGGACGGACAAAAGCGTCGGCGACGTGCACGATGTCCACCGCTATCCCGGTCCGGGCATGCCGCCGGTCAGCAAGACCCGTGCGGCGGTGCTGGGTGAATTCGGCGGCCTGGGTCTACCCATAAGCGGCCATACATGGCAGGACGAGAAGAACTGGGGCTATCGCAGTTACACCAGCCGCGAGGCCCTGACGGACGCATACGTCGCCCTGATTGAGAACCTGCGAACGCTGATCGGGCAGGGCCTGGCCGCGGCGGTATATACGCAGACCACCGACGTGGAAATAGAAGTCAACGGCTGGATGACTTACGACCGGGACATCATAAAGCCCGACATGAATACGACCTACAACGTCAACAGCAAACTGTATCTGCCGCCACCCATCGTGACCCAACTCGTACCGACTTCTCAGGAAAAACCCATCCAATGGCGATACACCACAAGAGAGCCGGCGGACGGCTGGGAACTGGCAAAATTCGATGATTCGGACTGGAAGAAATCCCCGGCCGGTTTCGGAACCAAAGGGACCCCCGGAACCCTCGTCCGCACCGTATGGAATACCCCGGATATCTGGGTGCGGCGGGACTTCGAACTCGAAAAGGCCGACATCGAGAACGCATATCTGCTGATCCACCACGACGAGGACGCGCAGGTCTACATCAACGGCGTTCTCGCGGCCGAACTCGAAGGCTACACCACCGACTACACCCGCGCGCCCATAAGCAAAAAAGCTCTAGCCGCTCTCAAGAAAGGCAAAAACACAATCGCAATCCACTGCAAACAAACCGGCGGCGGACAATACATCGACGCCGGAATCGTAAGCGTAACAGAAAGGTTAGATTAACCGCTTGAGTCGTTTGATAAATCAGTGTAAACTAAATTGTCTTGCTATCGAGAATCACTACTGTCCCGTTAAGGATTAGGTAGATTGCTGTAAGTAGTGTAATAT
>CAYOTO010000085.1:0-3093 GCA_964406945.1 uncultured Pirellulales bacterium | reverse complement strand
ACCGGACGGCAATTCCGCTGCGCTTCATTGTCCCGGTGAGCTTGGCTGTTCGGCGGGTGAACCGGCAAAAATATGTTGAATTGAAGCAAGCCGCCAAATACAGTAATGATAGGCATGTAACCTGAACACCCTCAGAATAAATGGAGGCAGAATAATGACCGGCAGTAGCGCAAGCAGAATATCCCGCAGAAGGTTTCTCTCCAACTCGGCGTTGGCGGCCTTTTCCTTCCACTTCGTCCCCTCGCACGTATTCGGAGCCAACCCGCCCAGCAACAAGCTCAACATCGCCGGAATCGGCATCGGGGGAATGGGCGCAGGCAACCTGAGGCAATGCGAACAGGAAAATATCGTCGCCCTGTGCGACGTGGACACGAAAATGGCCGCGGGGACGGTAAAACGCTATCCCAAGGCCAAATTCTACATAGACTATCGCGAACTCTTTGACAAGCAGAAGGACATCGACGCGGTGGTCATCGCCACACCCGACCACACCCACGCTGTGATCACGATGGCCGCGATGCAGGCCGGCAAACACGTCTACTGCCAGAAGCCCCTGACCCACACCGTATACGAGGCCCGCAAGATAGCCGAGGCCGCCCGTAAATACAAAGTGCAGACCCAGATGGGCAACCAGGGCCATTCATCGGAGCAGATACGCATGCTCAAGGAATGGCTGGCCGACGGCGCGATTGGCGATGTTACCCAAATTTACGCATGGACCGACCGTCCCGTCGGCGGCGCCCCCTATTCGGATTTCGCCGTCAGGGCAAGGCCCGAGGATAAGCCTCCGGTCCCGGATTCGCTAGATTGGGACCTGTGGATCGGCCCGGCCCCGTGGCGACCTTACCACCCCGAATACCACCCGCTCAAGTGGCGGGCCTGGCTCGATTTCGGCACCGGGGCGCTGGGCGATATGGGCTGCCACATCCTGGACCCGGCCTTCTGGGCGCTGGATCTGGGCTCGCCGGAAGTGGTGCAGGCAACATCGACCCACTGGAAACCGGAGGTCGCCTCCGAGACGTTCCCGCGGGCCTCGATTGTCCGCTACGAATTCGGCGCACGCGGCAACCGTCCGCCCGTCAAGCTGACCTGGACCGACGGCAGACTTCTGCCGCCGGTACCGCCCGAGTTCGAACCGGGCCGCAAATTCCCCGGAAGCGGCGCACTGCTGATGGGCACAAAGGGCTGCATCCTGCACGGCTCGCACGGGGCCGGCGGCCTGCGGATCGTCCCCGAAAAACAGATGAAGGCCTACAAACAACCGGAGAAGATAATCCGCAGAGTCCGGACCAGCCACGAAGGCGACTGGATCCGCGCCTGCAAGGAAGGCCCCGAAGGCACGCCCGCAAGCTCCAACTTCGAGTACGGAGCAGCGCTGACGGAGATGGTGCTGCTCGGGGTGGTCGCCATCCGCGCCAAAAACCAGCGGCTCGAATGGGACCCCGCAAACCTGAAGTTCAAGAACAACGACGAAGCCAACAAACTGCTCCACATAGACTACCGCGACGGCTGGCATCTCTAATCCGCCGGCCGCCTGCTCAACCTCTCGGCCTTGTTGAAGGACCAGATGAAATGAGGGAGCAACCCGTCCAGCTCCCTCACTTCATCACATTCATGCGCACGGCCGAGCGCCTCAAGTTCGATGTCATGCTCGAACCAAGGCAAAAGACCTCGCCCTGCTCCGCCTCCGCAAAGACCTGCCAAACTTCGCACCCGAAATCGCCGCAAAATTCGCCACATCAGACCGTTGAGAACGTACAACAACGCTTCGAATTCGCACTGTCACAGTGGGGTTTAGCGGTAAGTATCTGGGTGCGAATCTCCCAGCGAAGTGAGTGCCAATAGATTCATCAATCTTGTGCTCAGTAGGAATTCGCCTTCTCAATTAGTCGTCTAACAAAAGACAAGTCATTGTCACCACCTGACAAATGTACTTCCGGATAACCTCCCCACCCCTTTGGAATGGTTACACCTGACCGATCACTGTAATGCCCTTTTCTCAGAAATAGTTTAATTGTCTTTCTTGACGGAGCTATCCACACCAGACCCTTGCCATCTGCATAAAAGCAAGCCATACTTTTCTTTATTCTTTCTTCAACGTCATTGTTTGTCGCATAGACAATCTCTTTTACGGCGTAATACAAGTCTCTAATTTCCTGCGAACAATTCTCCAACAGGTCCTCTTCGGTGAAGACGTGAATTGCTCTGTTTACGGAATTCACAGTTTTGTTTGGCTTTGAAACAGTTGCGATAGAAGCTTGAGAACCCGTCTTCGATCCTATGCGATTATATCTGACAATATCATGTTCATACGCCTTCACTTCCCATAGCTCTATTGGGATATCCTTAAAATCGACAGCCTGAATTTGAAATTCTGTAAATGCGGGCGACACAAAAAGAACGCGGGACTGAGACCAATCAAACGATTGCGGCTTTTCAGATTTTCCAAACACCTGATTATACTTAAGAACAAAATCCGCTTTCCGGTTTAGCATCAAAGACAAATAGGCGTATCCTTGATCTATAACACTGTAGTTTTGTGATTTCTTGTATTCGATCAAAATGAAAGAGTTTGATTCACTGTCGAGAGCTACTGTATCGATCCTGAAATTGCCTACCGTGAACTCCGTAGAAATAAATTGAAAGCCGAATATAGCCTCAATGTTCTTTTCGGTAATAGCCTGAATGTCTTTTTCTTTCACAAAGGGGACAGACTTGATTGGCGACATCACGTCTTTGTCACATCTAAAGAGAGGCATCGGGTGCTCCTGTTTGCTACTTGCAGTTCGTTAGTTTAGAGTACAATGTGGGCATCATCGACAGGCTGTTGTGAACTTACTATTTCGGCTTTCTCTTGCTATTCCACCATTGCGTAAGTTCCTGCCTGCCACGGACAAACAGCGAATTGAAGCTCGGATCATCACAAGCATATGCCTTCCGGACGAAATCTGCATATCTACCGGTCGGCAACTCGTTCAAAACGTGCCCAATAGCGTCCATGCATAGATTCAGACACCATGCAGCCATGGAATCCGTACTTAGTTTCTGTTGCGGATAGGGGTTCTGAACGTGCCATTGGTTCGTTTCGCGAAG
>CAYOTO010000084.1:0-4439 GCA_964406945.1 uncultured Pirellulales bacterium | reverse complement strand
TTAAGAACCTTGCGGGCCGAGGGATTGAGATTGGGGTTGACCGGCTCTATTGCCGGCGTTGCGGTGCATAGGACCAGCACTGGCAGTGCGGCCGAGATGAGGATTGAGGTTTTCATTTGCTTGCCTTTTTTGATTGCTTGTTCAATGAGATCAAAGTCGATGCCCAGATTCTTCGCTTCGCTCAGAATGACAAATTTCCCTGGAATATACCAGTTCTATTTCTGTTTGTAGATTTCGATTCCAGAAAAATTAGCGGCTCCGCCCGATGCGGTGATTGTGATCTTGCCGCCGCGGGGCGATGCGTTCCACGGGCCGAGACGTCTCCAGCAGCCTTTAGGGCCGCTGTTGAAGTCACGGGCGACAAGCTCGCCATTGACGCGGATGTCGAAGGTTTCGGGGCTGGTTTCCTCCCAGAGATAGGCGTAAACGGCGTATTTGCCTTGCGGCAGTCTGGTGATGGTAATCTCAGGCTCGCGATCCCAGCGGAAGCAGTGGATCATCTTTGCCCGGGCCGGGTCGGTCGGCGGTCGCAGTTCAACATCGGGGCTGTTGAGCGGGCGGTTCTCGCAGATAAAGTCCGCATCGGCTTCGGCGGACCATTTGTTGCCGTCGATTGTCAGTGCCGGGCCGTTGATGTTCACGGCACGGTAGAAGGTCCAGCCACCTTCAGAGGGGCCGGAGAGTTTCGTGATCGGAGTCGTCATGTACAGTTCGTCGGGCACTTTCCCGGCGGGGATCTGGTGGGGCTTGCCGCTGACCTTGAGAATTGCGCGGCGGTATGCCGTAAGCGGCGGATCGCCGGTATCGGTTACCTCCAGAATCACATGTATGGTTCTGCCGCTTGCTTTTTCAGGGACTGTTACAACGGCGTTTACGCTGTCTGTGTTTTCAACCGGGGCGGTGTCCCAGTATGTGCCCGCTTCCTGATAGACCCACCACTTGTATGTGAGCCGGTCATTGTCAGGATCGGACGAGTTCGCGGCGCTCAGCTTGACTTTCTGGCCGCCGTCGCAGGCGATTTCGAATACGCGGAGTGTTTTGTCGCCATTGAGGACGGCGGCGGGTTTATGGTTGGCTTGGTCGTACGACTTTATGCACCAGTCCATGCGCGCTTCGAATTCGTTCTGATAGGCCGTTCGCCAGCGGTGAATCGTGTAAAGCAAGTCCTTGCGGCCGTTCATGTAGTCTGCTGCAGGCAGGTATTCATTGCCCCGGCCGCTTCGGTGAAATCTGCCGCCCCAGTTGCCCCACTCGGGCTGTTCGGGGTCGCTCAGGCCGTTCGGCAGGACGTAAAAGTAGGAAGGCGTATCGCCTTCCTTGACGCCGACTTTGCCGGCGGCTTTGGCCGGGTATTCGGGACCGAGCGGACCGTGTCCGGTCCGGACGTTCTTTTCCAGCCAGGCGGCCGATACGATTTCCTGATCGCCTTCGTTCCAGATGCCGCGAAACAGCCGATTGGAAAAGATCCAGAAAACGTCCGGATGGTTCTTCTTAACCCATTCGGCTGTGCGGTCCTGGTCGGCGATGGAATGGACGCGGATTTTCTTTTTAAATGCGGCAAGCTCGTTTGCCGAACGGGTCTGCGAAACCTTCCAGATTGCCTGGGCCAGCTCACGCGGGCCTCCCCAGATGCTGAACCAGACCGGGCGCGCATCGTCGCGGTCCAGAACCTTGATTATCCATTCGGACGCCTCGGAATCCATGCCTGGGCCGACCTTGTGCGGGTCGCCGTTGTGGCCGTCTTTGACCAGAGCAGCGAGTTCTTTTGCAGAGGGGTAGTCGCCGCGGTGTTTGCGGAGGTTCGGGAGGACCTTGGCATAGGCGTCGATGCAGTTGCGAATGAGTTCGGGGCGGGTGTTCTTGTAGTGGCCGTGGCCGAAACCGGTGCAAAAGCCCTCGACGTCGAAGTCGCAGGTGTACAGCATGAAGCGCACCATTGATTGTATGTCGTCGGGATCGCCGCCGATGTCGGTCATTACTACGATGCGGTGTTTTTCTGGCGGGGCGGCAAAAGTGCAGGTGCAGAGCATTGCCAGAGCCATTACGATCAGCAGTATAATTCCTTTTCTTTTCATTTTTGTCCTTTCAGCCGAATTGTCGTTGGCGTTTTCGCATCGAGCAGGACCTATAATAACACGTATTCTATTGAAATCGAGACTTTGTGATGATAAAATGTGCGGGTCAGGTTTGCGATATTCATTTCTCGAAAGGACGATCATGAAAAGGGCGGCGATTCTGACTCTGGCTATGGCAATATGCTGGGGGTGCGTCGAACAGAAAAAGAAGCAGGAAGTCGTAGTGGTTCGCGAGGAAGTTTACGATGCGCAAGTAGAGCATCTGCTTGACGTTATGACGCTGGAAGAGAAGGTCGGGCAGATGACGCAGATTACACTGGATGTTGTTGCGGGCCGCAAGGATGGGAGGCACGTTGCGCTCGATCCGAATAAGGTCTACGACGCGGTGGTCAGACATAACGTCGGCTCAATCCTGAACTGTGCCGGTGAGGCGAGGACTGTTGAGAACTGGCGCGAAATAATCGGTGATATTCAGGATGTGGCTCTGAGGCAGACGCGGCTGAGCATTCCGGTAATTTACGGGATCGATTCGATTCACGGTATGAATTACGGGATCGGGGCGACGATTTTTCCGCAGAACATCGCAGTTGCAGCCACCGGGAATGTGGACATTGCCCGCGAGATCGGCCAGATTTCGGCATACGAGACCAGGGCGTGCGGGATCCCGTGGAATTTCAATCCGGTGCTGGGGCTGGGTAGGCAGCCTTTGTGGCCGCGTTTTTATGAAACGTACGGTGAGGATGCTTATGTGGCCTCGGTGATGGGAGCGGCTTACATCGAAGGAAACCAGGGCGATGATATTTCCAGGCGGACGAAGGTTGCGGCCTGTATGAAACACTACGTCGGATACAGCGTGCCGCTTTCGGGCAGGGACAGGACACCGGCTTATATTCCCGAGCGTCAGTTGAGGGAGTTGTTCTTGAAGCCGTTTGCGGCGGCGGTAGATGCGGGTGTGGCCACGGCGATGATAAATTCTTCGGAGATTAACGGGATTCCGGTGCATTCGAGCCGGTACCTGCTGACGGACGTGCTGCGGGGCGAGCTGGGATTCGAGGGGTTCGTTGTCAGCGACTGGGCGGATATCGAGAATCTGTATACACGGGAGATGGTGGCCAGGGATCGCCGCGAGGCGGTGAAGATGGCGGTGATGGCGGGCATCGATATGAGCATGGTGCCGTATGATTTCAGCTTTTACGATACGCTGGTCGATCTGGTTAAGTCCGGCGAGGTGCCGATGTCGCGGATCGACGAGGCGGTGGGGCGGATACTCAGGGTCAAGTTCGATCTCGGGCTGTTCGACAGGTCTTATGCCGAAAAGTCGCTTGGGGCAGGATACGGCAGCGAGGCATCTGCGCAGGTTAACCTGGAGGCGGCGCGTGAGGCGATTACAGTTTTGAAGAACGATGGGGACCTACTGCCTTTGAGCAGGGATATGAAAGTCCTCGTCACCGGGCCGTGTGCCGATAAGCTCAGCGTGCTCAACGGGGGCTGGACGATTACCTGGCAGGGCGACCAGGAGCGGTTGTATCCGCAGGAAAAGCAGACGATCCTGGAAGCGATTCGTGCGAAAGCGGGCGGCGACAATGTGAGTTTTGTGCAGGGTGTCGATTTCGACAGGGAGCTGGATCTGTCTTCGGCGATTGACGCCGGCAGGCGGGCCGATGTTATTGTAGTGTGCGTAGGCGAACCGCCGTATTGCGAGACGCCGGGCAATATCGACGACCTGACAATGACGGCGGCACAGTTGAAGCTGGTGGACGCCATGGCCGCGACGGGCAAGCCCGTCGTGATGGTGCTGGTCGAGGGCAGGCCGCGGGTGATCCGCACGGTGGCCGACAGGGCCAAAGCCATAGTGATGGCGTATCTGCCGGGCATGGAGGGCGGCCGCGCCACGGCGGATATCCTGTTCGGCGATGCGAATCCGAGCGGAAGGCTGCCGTTCTCGTACCCGCGATTCGCTTCATATCACGTTACTTACGATCACAAGGTAAGCGAGAACAAGGGCGAGAACAAATACAATCCGCAGTGGCCTTTCGGACACGGGCTGTCATATACGAAATTCGAGTACAGCGACCTTAAGCTGGATATGACCAGGTCGGGCGATGAGATTGTCGGCGTCAGCGTGAAGGTAACCAATACGGGCGAGCGTGCGGGCGGTGAGGTCGTTCAGGTGTATATTTGCGATCTTGTTGCTTCAGTGACTCCGGTCGAAAGAAAGCTGCGGGGATTCGAAAAAATCGAGCTTCTGCCGGGCCAGACAAAGACAGTCGGCTTTTCGCTTACCGGCGAGGACCTGGCATTCATCGGCCGCGACAACCACCTGGTCCTCGAACCCGGCAAGTTCAAGGTCTCCGTCGGCGGCCT
>CAYOTO010000083.1:0-4549 GCA_964406945.1 uncultured Pirellulales bacterium | reverse complement strand
GCTAGAAGAAACAGATGCCGCCGCAGCGGCAGAGGATGCGAATTCTGATGTGGGTTGCTGCGAGTTACCCGCAGAGCAACCTGCTTTGGATCGCCACAATTGCCGGTCACAATCAGGGTGAAATATTAACTGATGCCGTACTTCTTCAAAGCCGTTGCCGCCCGATAGTAACGCGGGCGAAAACTGCGGTACACCCAAGAAACGTGGCAGGCATAATCATGAAGTCGCAGAAGCTCTCGCAGGTTCGAACTCTGCCTTAGAAACGCACCATAGACCCATAAACCGTAGGGCAGAGTAAGCACAGAAAGGTTAGGCGTCGCCTGCCAGACGACCTTGAAAAGACCTGTATAGCCGATACGCTCGAATATGCTGGCCTTGGCCTCGGCCGGCTCTTCGTAATCGTCCACTTCCACCGTAACAGACAATCCCATCAAATAACTCCTGGCACGATAAATACAAAAAAAAGAAAATGCGCGCCCTGAAAGCCTCCTTTGCCTCCTCAGTTTGCTTGGTTGCAACGGGTACGATGAGCTGACACCCCCATCCATGACAAATTGATTTTAGCAGATAGGCCCGCCAATGTCAAGCGATTTGTGTGAAATTGCACTCATTAATCTGCGTCCTTCTGCCGCAAGAGGGCACTGGAGCAAACCATCTTCTGGCTGAAGAAACAGTTGCCGGCCAACGGTATCAGGAAAAGATTGTACCGACAGTGTACGGCTCGCACTGACCGACGCAGCAGAATTGACCGCAGGCATACAAATTGCTGTGAAAAATGCCTTGCTTGCGTAATTTTTGATGGACACAACCGCATTGGACCTGTAAATTACCCCTTCGACAGCCGATAAACCATACAGGTGTTGACTGCCGAACATAAGGGCCCGTAGCTCAGCGGTAGAGCAGGGGACTCATAATCCCTTGGTCCCTGGTTCGAATCCAGGCGGGCCCACTTTCCGAAATCGCCGTTCCTGAACGTGGCCTCACGGACACCGTACCAGACTATACCCGGGTCCGCATGCACCCTTTCGGCAACAGGCTCTACGCCATCTTGCACAAGTGGACTGCATGGCAGCGAGCGAGCGGTTCGCATCCCCGTTCTCCCTAAGGAATTTGCGCACACCGGACGACTCTTGCATAAGAGGAAACTCGCATTATACCATTACACAGCTTCGACCTGTATGTCCACATTCACACCATTCGTCAGCGTATTGTAGACCGGCGAAAACTCCGCCAATTCCTTCAGCTTCTCCACATTCTCCGGATCCGTCTTGGCCTTGAAACTCACCCGAATATCAGTATAGCCCTTCGGCACGTCCTTCGAAATACCCAGAAAGCCCCTCAGATCAAGATCCCCCTCCACCTGCGACTCCAGCTCCTCAATATGAATGCCCCGAACGGCCGCATGAGCCACGAGGCTCGTAGTCACGCAAGTCGCCAGAGCATTCAAAAGATGCTCGACCGGATTTGGAGCCATGTCGTTTCCCGCAAGCACCGGCGGCTCGTCCGCGTGCAGCTCGAACGTCTCCTGATGCTCGTTCTCCTGCTTGGCGCCGTAAAAACTCTTCACGAGAGTACGGTTGTGATTGCCGTCAATCCATCGGTTCTCGATGTGAAACTTGCAGCGAGCCAACTCCGGATCCTGTTTTATGTTGCTGACCGTGGTCTGCAGCACGTTGGTATCGACGCCGTTAACTTTGTTGATTGTCTGTTGCTCAGCCATTTCTACCCCCATTCTCGGGCAACCTGCCCGGATCAATAGTCATATGCCTTGTCGGCGGTTTTCGCGGACCAATTCAACCGTAATCGACCGACCCGAGACCGCCAATTGGTCATAATCCTTACCACAGGTATATACGACCATTTCAGTCCATTTGGTTCGCCGCAATATCCACAAAAAGGGCTCTCAGCGTAGGTCAGCTAATGGCCGCTCTGACAGGCTGCGTTATTCCACGTAGGCCCAGCTTTCAGGCTTCTCCGGCCTATACCAGAAAAGTCGCCAGTATTTCTCGTCCAACTCGAAATAATCCACCCGTTCCTTGGCCGCATCGAACTCCATCGGCAGCACCCCGAACCGCTTCATCTCCCTTATATACTGCCTGTTCGGCTGGAACTGCGGCATGCCGAATCTCGGAATTGAGTGGTATTTCGCCTGGCTTTCCTCCATTGCCGCCAACAATTGACCGTAGACCCGGTCGCGCTTGCCCTTATATCGGTATTTACAGGTTCCCCATCCCCCTGCCGATTCCGCAAGCGGCCCCAGCAGAATCCCCGAACACTCCGGCCTCGACATGTTCAGCAGCACGTGTGGACTGAAACGATGCATACCGGGCACAACATAGCGTTCGTGCGGCGCTCTTTGCGGATTTCTTCTAAGTTCGGCCCGCTTCTGCTCGGTCACACGCAACGGCATTGCGGGCGCCCCCTTGCCCGGCGCATGACAACTCCGACAGGTCCCGTTGAATACCGGAGCACGGGCGACGCCCCACGCTAAAGACTCCCTGCCCTGCTCTTTTGCATTCCGCAAAGCAGCATAAGTGCCCGCATAAGGAGCACCGCTTTCGATCCACAGCCAAATAGTCCGCCACTCATCGGCGGTTAATTTAACATCGTAGTGAGAGCCGTCGATCTTCCGCATAAGCTCACTGGCCGCCGAACCGATCGTCCGCGGCTTCTGATTGCCCAGGCCGTTGCGACCGTCGGCTACCTGACCGGTGGCCAGCAGGCTATAGTAGCTTATAGACCACCGCGGCCCAAGATCATCAGTCAGCACAACCTGTCCTTCACGTTTGCCCCAATTATGACAGCTCACGCAGCGCTTATCGAGAACCGGCTGAACATCCCGCCGGAAGTCGATAACATCCGGCAGGCCTTCGAACGGTTGAATCTTGCTTGGCGCGCGCCTGACCGCCATCAGCGCATTACTCGCAATCGGCGATGACGTCGAAGCCCTTTGCTCGTGACAACCCACGCATCCCAGCGTTTCACCGGGCTGGACATTCGTCCAACTCTGCATGCGCTTGACGGCCATATCGTCCTCATCGAGCGCAACAAAGAACACCGGCCTGCCCGCAGGAACCTCGAAACTCGCCGAACCATCCGGCTCGACCGGAACCGTCCCCAGAACTCTTTCGAGCATGAACGTACCCAGCCACGAGGTCATGTCCATTCCACCGCTGAAGTTCACCGGCTTGGGAAGTGGTTCCAGTACCAGAAGCTTCTTTATCTCACCCCTCTTTACCCCTTCCATATTCCGGCCCTGGTACACATCCGCCAGGACCATGTGCCCCGTCGCCTGCTCGGGATCGGTTCTATCTGCGAGTATTCGCTCACGTTTGCGCGGCCTGAGAATCGCCGGCTCGTGCAAGTTGGCTCGCCCCTTGTATGTCAGTATCGGCTCCAACTGCCCGTCCCGACTGCCGAGCAGCAACTGTTTATACGAAGCCACAAGAAAATGCCCGGCGTCTATGGGCCATGGATCGTTGTAAGCGACTTTGGGCGTAATCGCCTGATACCCGCCCATATCGTCAGGCCCGTGCCGTGGCGATATTATGCAAACGCGACCTCTGTGATCCGACCGACCGTGTCCGGGCGAATCAATCGCCAGAATCTCATCCCTTCCCGGTATGGGCTTCGCGTCAATATAAAGCGGGTAATGCCTCTGATTGCCGAAATAAGCTACTGCATCGGTCCCGTCGGGATTCATCGCCCACAACTGATGGTACCCCACCTGCGAGCGGTCCACGTACTCCCATCGCGTGTAGAGAATCCTTCCGTCGTGCAGCACCGCCGGCGTATTGTCGTGTTCCATGTTGAAAGACAGCGGCTTGACGTTCTTACCTTCGCGGTCGCAACTGAACATGGTCCCGACCTGCGTCATCCAGCAGCCGACCCATCTCCTGCTCCTGGTCGAAACAAACACTATCTCATCGGTCGGCAAATAGGCGGCTTCGATATCGTCGTAAGGCCCGTCCGTAACCCGGCGAAGATCGCCACCATCACAATTCAGTTCGTATAGCTTGTAACTATCCGTCCCGACCCGACGATACGAAAAGAGAATAGTCCTCCCGTCATAGTGAACAGCGACATCCCTCACGCCGCCGCCCTTCGGATCGAATAGAACCCTCACCTTGCCCGTGGCGGTGTTCAATTCGTAAATTTTACTCTCATCAGGCCCGCCGTTGCCGGCATAGGCCTTTTTGTTCTCGTCGTCGCAGTAGTAACCTATGTTCGCATACCAGTGGGGATCGTCGTATGTCAGTCTGGTAACGAATACCACGCGGCGAACGCCCATTTCCGTAAGTCGCTTGACGCCGCTAGCCGGCTTGAAAGATCCGTCCGCGCCGTAAGCGGCCCCGCTATGCATCGCAACCGCCAGAAAGGTGCAAATTGCTGCTAAACGAAGCATCGAAACTCTGCGATTCGCAACCGCCGTCATTTGTCTTCTCCTTTACGTCCATGCCACTGAGACTGTGTAACAAACGTCCAGCTCGCCGGCTGACATCGCTCTATACTACAGAATCGGCCCTGGAACGTAAAGGAGCTTATGGCG
>CAYOTO010000082.1:0-4848 GCA_964406945.1 uncultured Pirellulales bacterium | reverse complement strand
ATTAGACTCAAGAAATTGGAAGGTGGCGGCAATCAGCCAGAAAGCAATCTACTTTGGTGTTCTCTTTCGACCGAAGCGGGATTATCGGCGTGCGACCCCGGGACGACTCTCTTGAAGTAATGCTGAGAGCTTCTATCAAGTGTGGAATTGTTCCCGGGTTTGTCGCAGACGACCTGATATACGAAGCCGCTCAGTACGACCCCGGCCGGGTGGATATCCCTGCTGAGAACGTTTTCATGTGCCTGCTCGAAGGAGCCGATGCGATGGCCGTGATCACCTGGCCTGACCGGAGCGCACGCCTGAGGGCCGCGGCGGATGCGGGTTCTTTCAAGTCCGTCGGCTTCGGCGGCCGATCGGCCCTCTATATTTCTCTACTGACGGCCCGCCGGATATGGCATATCGAGCAACTGGACGGCCGTTTCCTGGAAAAAGATGTAACCATAGGCTGGCAAAAGCCATTCGACGCCAAATGGATAACACAATTGCCGCAGGGCCGTGTCAAAACCAGATATACTTTTCGCAACGGAAAGGCCAAGCTCTGGCGCGGAGTAACCGGATCTTTTACCTATCCCGTTTGGTTCGACGACGATTCCGCGTGCTATCGGCTCAGCAAGAAGATCCCCCCAAAAGGTAACTCTATTATTTATTTCGTCGAAGGCAGCGGCGCGGATCGACCGGTCATGAGCCCCGCCGAGATGATAAAAGCGTCTCTGGGCCGGGAGTTGGCCGCCAGAATTATGGACCCTGCAGGCCGAGCGCTTCGAACCCATCACGCCAGGGCGGGCGACGGCGTTAGGAGGGCGTGTACCTGTGGCTGCACCGAAGCAATAGAAGCTGTCTTCGAAGCGGGCCGGGAGGTTGAGAAACGAGACTACGTCAACGGCGCAGTCGATGACATGGTCTATTTCGTTGCCAGGCATGTCGAGAGAATAAACGAATATCGCAATTTTGCCGAATCCCTGGGCGAGTATATCGAGTCGGTGGACAAATCCTCCTCGCAAGTCAAAGCATACGTCGGCGAAATACGAACGATACTCGAGCAGATACCGCAGGAGTATCAGACGCAGTTGGAGAACATCAAAACGCCCGCGTATGCTGCACAACTGGCCCGGCAAACCAAAGAATTGACCGGCAGGGCGGATGCGGACAATCTGAAGGAATGCAAGGAACTTTGCAAGAAATGGCGTGCGATGGGCGGCGCTCAGGATTATCTGCTTGCGCAGTTTCACACAATTACCAGACAACTTGCCCAGGAAGCAGCGTACAGGTGCGCCGGGAGGCCCGCCGCGGTTCCCACTGCTCGGGAAATACGCAGACGCTGCAGGCAGTGCCTTCGGAATCCGGACGGATACGAGATATGGCCTGATTACTAATCGACAACGGTAAGGATTGCCGTCATTTACATTTTCGGGGTTCTAATGAGACATATTGTTGGATTTATCTTGATCTGTTTGTTATTGGCAGCCGGATGTGAGAGACGCCCGGTCGAGAATGAACGAGACGACGAATCCGGCCCCGCGGCCATGGTGCTCATAAAGGGCGGCACATTTGTGATGGGACAGGCCGATGAACCGGACGCACCGACCCACGAAGTCACCGTTAGCTCGTTCTATATGGACAAATATCCTGTGACTCAGGCTGATTTTCAAAAGGTTATGGGTGAAAACCCGTCTCGCTGGAAAGGCGGCGAAAACCCGGTAGAACAGGTGCGCTGGTCCGATGCCGTCAAATACTGCAACGCCAGATCGAGACTCGAAGGCCTCGAACAATGCTACGACCTGAAGACCTGGGAGTGCAATTTTGACGCGGACGGTTATCGCTTGCCCACCGAAGCCGAGTGGGAGTACGCCTGCAGGGCGGGCTCGACGACGCAATACTTTTGGGGCGATGATCCGTCCGTCGCCGGAGAATATGTCTGGTTCGAGGCGAACTCGCAAGGCAAACCAAATCCCGTCGGCCGCAAAAAGCCGAATGATTGGGGATTGTATGACATGTCTGGCAATGTGTGGGAGTGGTGTAACGACTTCTATGGAGTTGATTATTACTCCGGTTCCCCGTCGATTGATCCCCGCGGACCCGAACAGGGCGACACGAAGGTTGTCCGAGGCGGGGCGTGGAAATTCAGCGTCGAAAGCTGCCGCAGTGGATATCGCTACAACGAGGATCCCGGCTATTCAGATGTCTGCTTTGGCTACGATATCTACGGTTTCAGGTGCGTTAGGAACGAAGGCGGCGAATAAAAGCACAGCGGCCAAACCGGATAAGGTAGCGCTTCTGTCGTACTTACGTTAGCTGCGACCCTTGCTGCCGTCTAACCGGCCTTGCCTTCGAGAATAATCTTCGGATCGAGGTTGGCCTTCTCTATATCCTTGAAGTAGTTTACGGTCCGGACCTTCATTTCTTCGGTCGCTTCATCATCGCAGACAATGATTCCCCGCGGATGAAGCTGCAGACATGAAACGGTCCACATGTGGTTCACTCCGGCTTCGACCGCCTGCTGAAGAGCGCGTGCTTTATTACGGCCCGAAACGATGATCAATACCTCTTCGGCGTCCATAATGGTTGCCACGCCCACGGTCAATGCGGTCTTGGGCACTCGATCGACATCGTGTTCGAAGAATCGCGAGTTGGCGACTATCGTGTCGTGCGTCAGGGTCTTTATGCGGGTCCGGCTGGCCAGTGATGACCCCGGCTCATTGAAGGCTATATGGCCGTCGGGCCCCACCCCTCCGACAAAGAGCTTGATCCCGCCGTACTCCTTGATTCTGCGCTCGTACCGTTCGCACTCCGCTTCGAGGTCGCTCGCATTTCCGTTGAGAATGTTGGCGTTTTCCGCTTTGATATCGATTTTGCCGAAGAAGTTGTCCCACATGAAGGAATAATAACTCTGAGGATGATCTCTGGGCAGTCCAACGTACTCATCCATGTTGAAGGTTACCACGTGCTCGAAACTGACCTTGCCCGCATTGCAAAGGCTTGCTAGTTTCTTATACATGCCAACCGGCGACGAACCGGTCGGCAGACCCAGAACGAAGGGCTTTTCGCAAGTAGGTTCGAATTCGTTGATCGCCCGGGCGACATAAGCCCCGGCCCATGCGCCTGCGGTCTCGTAGTCCCTCTGAATTATGACTCTCATGTGCTGCTTCCTTTCATAGCATCTGTCTGCCTCCTCGGCACTGGACATACTGCCCATTTGAAAATGGCAGCGTATACGATACCGCGGGAAAACCCTCAGACGCTTGCCTCCATATTATCCCATTCGATATTAACTCGCTTGAGCGCATACCCCAACTCTTTCATGTAGTCGCCGTAGCAGGTCATCCAGTGGAATCCGGGCATTTTCTTCGCCAGTGTATGCGAATCACAGGCGAATCGAATATCGATCTGTGACCGACAGATGTCCATGAACGGAGCATCGACTACTTCACCGAGCAGACCCACCCATCTCTCGAGCTTGAAATCGGGTGCAATATTAGTCGTAAGAGTTCCCTTGGCCATTTCCACTTTGGGAGCCGCTCCGTAATCCGACTCGAAATGGGTCATTATTCTGGCCGGTTCCAGGTTCTTGCCGTCCATTCTGCGGGGAGCTGTGCAGTGAGCCAGGGTTATTATGCCGTCGTGCGGGTAAGTGGGATCGTTCAGAAAGACCGGTTTGCCGGATATGTTTGCAAGCAGAACACCCGACGGGATAACGACAAAATCTGATTCGCAGAACGCAAGATAGCCGGCATCGTTCAGCAGGCTAAGCGTAGCACATGCGGAGGTCTCGGCCATCGGCATTATCGTCCCCATACAGCCGTTGATGGTCAATGCCCGGCACTGCTGATCTTTCATTATTCCTCGGAAGACCTGTTCCAGAAGAAATGCGTTTTCCACATACGAACGCCTGGTCTCGAGCTTTACGCCCGGTCCTTTGAGATAGCTCTCGGCTCGTTGTCGCGCCCGTTTCACGGCGTTCTTGTCGGAGCGGGCCTGTTTGATCAATTTGCCAAGCTCTTCATAGGCGAATGTCCTCATATCGAACCGCCATTTCTTTTTGACCAGGTTCGGAACTACATTCTTCGGCTGAGCCCAGGCCCCGGGGCCGCCTACAGCGATGATCCTGGTCTTCAGCGTGTTTTTAAGACCCGCAAGCGCTCTCAAACGCCAGAGAATCTCATTCTGACTGTCGATCACCACGTCCTGCTCGTCGACGCCCTCGACCGCAAGAGCATCTGTGTGCTGGCGAAGATACCGCGGACTGATGATTTCATACCAGAGATAAACGGGGCCTGATTTGTGTCGACAGAAGATGATCATGTCTTTGCCGGTTTTGGTCAATTCCCCGAATGCATCCATCCAGCCGCCCGCGGCGTAGACTATGTAAGTGTCCGCCGCCTCGAGGTCTTTGATCTGCTTAATCGCGGCTCCATTCTGCACCCTGGAGACGGGCAAAAATTCAACCGGAAAATCCGCTTCGGCCGCGATTTTCTTCAGTTCAGAGGTGATTTTGTTTATTTCCCGATCCGCATCGGCTTCGGTCTGAATACCTCCCCAACTTCGCCAGCTCGACTGCGGCCGTCTTTTGGGGGTGCTGTAAAGCAGAATGGGTTTGACTACAAGCGGTGTTCTTTTCAGGTCGAGTTTGTCGTCGGCCTCGGCCATTGCTACGGCCGACCAGGTAAGACCTGTAATCGCCGGAAACATCAGAGCCGCGCCGCCGGCTCCCTTAATGAAGGACCTTCTGGATACGGCCCCCCGGCTCGAAGGTGAAGGACAGCAGGTGCATCGATGATCATTCGTGTTCGCCATCGGTTCTCTCCTTGAGTTTAGCCATCGATTTCTTCAATTTGAACGAGAACGACTATG
>CAYOTO010000081.1:0-6067 GCA_964406945.1 uncultured Pirellulales bacterium | reverse complement strand
ACTAAATCTCACGCGACGCATAATTCACCTCGAGCAATAAGAATGGTTGACTGCGGGCATTTACGACCCGGGCCGCAAAGCCTTCCCCATTCTCGCCTGACCGCCTGTGAATGTCAACCATCCATTGAGCAGGACTGCTCTCTCTCAAGGCTCCGCACCGAAAATGTGCCCTGCAAATCTCTATCCGCCGCGATTTGTCCAGAAGACGGGTGTCCTCGGAAAGAGTCTACTCTTCCAGCCTCTTCCTGTAAAGCCTCGTCTGAAGCGGCCCCTTCCAAACCGTCCAGTCCGCATCCCCCGGCTCGTTCTCGATTGCCGACATAACCTGATTCACCTTCGCATCCAGATTGTCTATATACGTCACCACGAATGCCTCCGGCGTGGCCGGCAACTTCGGCGAACCGAACTCGTAACTGCCGTGATGCGACAGAATAATGTGCCCCACAGCATCAAGCGTCTCCTGGCTTATTTCCACCCCCTTGGCCCTCAAAGCATCCGCTTTGCGATTGAGCATCACCAGCGATTGCGAAATATGACCCACCAACTGCCCCGAATCCGTATAGGCAAACGCCATATCATAAGACAACTCCTCGGTCTTGCCCATGTCGTGCAGAAATATCCCCGCCAGCACAAGATCCGTTTGAATACCCGGATACAGCGGCGTAATAACCGCCGTCACCCGCAGCATGTTATGCGTATGCTCCAGCAGCCCGCCCAAGTAGTCATGGTGCATCTTAACCGCCGCCGGACAGTTGCAGAATGTCTCCATCAATTCCTCATCCGCCAGATACTCATCCACCAGCGCCTTTAGCTGTGTATTCTGTATCCCGCTCAGAATCCGCTTGACCTCCGCGAACATCTGGGCCTGATCCTTATCCGTCCGCGCCAGGAAATCCTCCAGCGCCACCTTATCTGCGTCTATCGGGCAGATACTGTTAACCACAATCTGCAGCTTATTCTGATAGACCTCGCTCCTTCCTTGGACCTTCACGAACCCCGGCTGCGGCAGCGAATTGTAAACATTCTCCGTCGCCTGCCACATCCGCCCGTTAACCTGACCCGTCCGGTCCATCAGATACATCGCAATATATAAATCCCCCCGTGTGGTGCTCCGCAGAATAGGATTGCGAACCATAAAAACGTCATCAATAGTTTCAGCGGGACCGAGTTCACTAATAAATCGACGAGCCATCAAATTCTCCAAAAATAACGCAGAAAAGCGCAGCGGACCATTGCAGCAACACATGCCGAACGAAGCTAAGCATCCGGCTATCGAATAAGATTCTCAGCCAAGATACCCCGACAATGCTGCAGTGCCGCCTGCACATGCATAACAACAGCCGAAGACCGCCTCAAAAAAACGCCGTCCAAGGGCAATTCCACTGACTTTCAGTTTGAGTTTTCGTTTCTTGTTTATAGCCGGTCTTACCCCGGCGGCCCCACTATAGCCCCCATGCCCCATCCCCGCAACCAATACTTCCCAATAGACCCGAGAAGAACCGGCAGCCCCCATACCTCGGGCCGCCATGCAGCTATTGACCTGCCTATCGAACGCAAAGAACCGTTCCTGAGCCTGCCAAACTGCATCCAGCCACCACCCGCCATCTCCCCTTCGAACCTGGTCGGTACTTAATCAAGAAGCTGCGCCGCCCTGTTACTCCCCGACCGGCATAAGCTTGATATTGCGAAAATGAATCTCATCTCCCTCCGCCGTCAGGCATATCCTGCCCCGCACCGGCTTACACCCCGTCGCCCTGTTCACCTGCTCGCCGTTGATAACCAGCGTAACAACCTCGCCCTCGCTGATAATCTCGTACGAGTTCCACTGCCCCGCCGGTTTCTCCATATCTTTGGCTCTTTTGATATTCGTAAGCCTGCCGAACCGCTCGTGGTCGACCGAATTGGTCCGATTCTCCGGCCCGTCCAGCTCATAACCGTCCAGCCCCCAGAAATCCCCCGCACCGCCGGCATTCAACTGGGCCTCCAGACTCTTCGGCCATATCTTGTGCTCACCCACCATCCGAATCAGCACACCCCCGTTACCCGGCTCCTCACCCTCGGGCCATCGCCATTCCAGCTTCAATACGAAATCTTCGAACTGCTCCTTCGAATACAAATATCCCCTCGGCAGCCCCTTACAGACCAGCACCCCATCCTCGACCCGCCACACATCCGGCGCATCGGCCTCCGAATCCTCGCCGTAAAACTCCCAGAACCCCGTCTCCAGCGATGTCAGACCACCCTTACCCCCCTGCTGCTCGAAACATCCACCCACAAAAATGCAAGCCGCAAACACCATAACCGACAAAAACAATGATTTCATAGCACCTCCGGAACAATACAGACCACAAATACGCATCCAGTATCCCCCACAACAGCCCCAATGTCAACGCCCCACCCTCTCTTTTACCCTTGCCCACATCCCCATTTTCCACTATAAACACTCTTTTGGGCCCCTGAAAACAGCGGACAGCATCCTTTTCCACAGCAAAGGGATATATCCGAACCTCTACGCCCGGGCCTCGAATTAGAAATACTGTCGCCGAAGGCGAATCAAATACGCATAACGAATAAATACGAACGACGAGACAATGAGATATTCACAAACTTTCATCCCGACCGTAAAAGAAGTACCGTCCGACGCCGAGATCCCCAGCCATAAGCTCATGATCCGCGCCGGACTCATCCGCCGAATTGCAAGCGGCACCTACGCGTACCTGCCCCTCGGCTGGCGAATTATGCTCAAAATCATCGCCATTGTACGCCGCGAAATGGACCGCGCCGGAGCACTCGAGATTGTCGTCCCCTCAATGCAGCCCGAAGAACTCTGGGATCAGACCGGCAGAAGCGCCGACTACGGCCCCACCATGTTTCACCTGATCGACCGCCACGGCCGAAACCACGTGCTCGGCCCCACCGCCGAAGAAGTATTCACCTTCATCGCAGCCGGCGAAATCAAATCCTACAAACAGCTCCCCATCAACCTCTACCAGATCAGCCCAAAATTCCGCGATGAATTTCGCCCCCGGTTCGGAGCAATCCGCTCCCGCGAATTCATCATGAAGGACGCCTACTCCTTCGACGCCAACCCCGAAATGCTTCACGAATCCTACATGAAAATGTACGACGCTTACTGCCGCATCTTCCAATCCTGCGGCCTCGATTACGTCGTCGTCGAAGCCGAGTCCGGCGAAATGGGAGGTTCCGGCTCACACCAGTTCACCATCCCCTGCGAGTCCGGCGAGGACACAATCGTCTACACCGCCGACAACTCCTACGCCGCCAATCTCGAACGCGCCGCCGTCGACCCCCTGCCCAAAGCCCAGCCCGCAAGCGACGCCCCACCCGCCGAAGACGTCCACACGCCCAAAGCAGGCTCCATAGACGCCGTCTGCGACTTTCTAAAGACAAAGCCCCAACAGATGGTAAAAACACTCATTTACTCCGCTGGGGATAAGATCATCGTGGCCCTGGTTCGTGGCGACCACGACGTCAATGAGGAAAAACTTCGCCCCCCCCTGGAAGGCCAAAGCTTTGAACTCGCCGACGAAGCCGCCATCGCAAAAGTGACCGGCGCAAACGTAGGCTTTGCCGGCCCCGTAGGCCTGGCTGACAAAGTCGATAGAATATTCGTAGACCACGCCGTCGCTGCAATGCCCGTCTGGATAACAGGCGCTAACAAAACCGATTACCACACAGTCAACGTGGTCCCGGGCCGCGACTTCAATCTCGACGACGCCGAAATCCTCGACCTCCGCTTCCCCGTCGAAGGCGACACCTACAGGGGCAAACCCCTGCTCTTCAAAAAAGGTATCGAAGTAGGCCAGGTCTTCAAACTCGGCACGAAATACAGCACTCGACTCGGCGCGACCTTCCTTGATGCCGACGGAAAGGAACAGCCCTGCCTGATGGGCTGCTACGGCATCGGAACCAACCGAATCATGGCCTCGGCCGTCGAACTCAACAACGACGACAACGGCATCATCTGGCCCATAACCATCGCCCCCTATGAAGTACTCATAACCTCCGTCAACCAGAACGACGAGCAAGTCGCCGACGCCGCCGAGAAAATCTACGACGAACTCATGAACGCCGGAGTGGACGCCCTGCTCGACGATCGCCCAGCCCGCGGCGGCGTAAAGTTCAACGACGCCGACCTAATCGGAATACCCATCAGAATAACCGTAGGAAAACGCTCCCTCGCCGATGGAAACGTCGAAATAAAACTTCGCCGCGATTCTGAGAGCCAGAAGATCCCCGTCCAGAACGCCCCCGCCAAAGCAAAAGAATTAGTCCAAATGCTCAAAAACGAAATATCGGAATAGAACCTCCAAAACTACTACACCAACGCAAAACGCAAGACGCACAACGCAATACGAATAAAAGGAGAAAACAATGAGCAACGACTTTTCCCGACGAAACTTCATCCGCAACTCATCCATAGTAGCCGCCGGCGCCGTAGCGGGCGTAAGCACTCCCGGCCTGGCCGAAACCGAAATCAAAGAATGCGTCACCAAAGGGCGCATCAACCAGTCAGTCAGCAAATGGTGCTACGGCAAAATTCCGCTCGATAAATTCGCCCCGAATTGCGCGAAGATCGGCCTCAAAGCCATCGAACTGCTCGGCCCCAATTCCTTCGACACCCTCAAAAAGAACGGCCTGGCCTGCGCTCTGACCAACACCCACGGCCTGACCAAGGGCCTCAACCGCGTCGAAAACCATGAAGAATGCCTCGAAAAAATCCGCAACGCCATCGACGCCAACGCCGAATATGGCTTCCCCAACGTCATCACCTTTCCCGGCAACCGCGACGGCATGGCCGACGACGTTGGCGCCGACAATATGGTCAAAGGCCTCAAGCAGGTCGCCGGCTACGCCGAAAAGAAGAAAATCACCATCGTAATCGAATACCTCAACTCCAAAGTCAATCACCCAGACTACATGTTCGACAACATGGCATGGGGCGTCGACGTCTGCAAACGCGTAGGCTCGCCGCGGGTCAAAATCCTCTACGACATCTACCACGCCCAGATCATGGAAGGCGACATCATCCGCACCATCCGCGACAACCACGAATACATCGGCCACTATCACACCGGCGGAAACCCCGGCCGAAACGAAATCGACGACACCCAGGAACTCTACTATCCCGCAATTATGAGAGCCATCGCCGACACCAAATACGAAGGCTACGTAGGCCACGAATTCATCCCCAAGAAAGACCCCATGACAAGCCTCATGTACGCAGCCACAATCTGCGACGTCTAACCGTAAAACAGCGGCGGTGCACCCCACCCGGTGCACCGCTATCCCTGTATGCGATACCCGATACGCACAAAGCAACAGAAATACGCAACGCAATAAAGACTAAATACGAGCACAAATGTGGGAATCTAAACCCCCAAAACCCGTCAAACTCATCACCGGCATCCTCGCCGCCGACGCCCCATGCCTGGCCGCCGCCGCGGACCTGCTCGCAGAAGTACTGGGCCGCATCGACCTTATCAGCGAAACCTGGCCGTTCGATCAGACGAGCTACTACAAACCCCAGACCGGCCCGGACATCCTCCGCCAATTCGTCAGCTTCGAAGACCTCATCGACCCCGGCGAACTGGCCACAATCAAGCACACCACAAACAAACTCGAACAGCATCTCGCCGCCTCACTCGGCCGCCCCGTACCGCGACCGGTCAATCTCGACCCCGGCATAATCGAACCCTCCAAACTCGTACTCGCAACTACCAAGAACTACTCCCACCGAGTCTATATCGGCGACCGCATGTATGCCGAAGTCACCTTGATCTACGACAAAGGCGCCTGGCAACCCTTCGACTACACCTACCCCGACTACCGCCAACAGTCCTACTTCGACTTCTTCTGCCGCGTCCGCAGCCGCCTGCTCGAACAACTCAAATCCCACACCGCGTAATAAAGCATGTGGCGTCCGCCCTGCCATGCTGAGCTAAGCGAAAGTCATGTCTTAACTCTGTCGAAGGGCATCTGACCGTCGAATTAGATTTACCGCCCGAACTTGCTCAATATGCAAAGATTCTTAATACTTCTGACA
>CAYOTO010000080.1:0-6502 GCA_964406945.1 uncultured Pirellulales bacterium | reverse complement strand
ACCACCGCCTCTGTCACACCAGACGGCAAAAAACCTCGCTTGTTTTGGGTCTAGAGCAGCCCAGTAGGCGTACACACAAGGACAAATGAGCGATCTCAAAAGAATACGGGCTATATTCTGCGGCGCACTGGACATAGAATCAGGCGTCGAAAGAAAGGCGTATCTCGATAAGGAGTGCGGCGGTGATCTTGCTCTGCGTGCTGAGATCGAGACCCTTCTGACTTCTGACTCCGATGCTGATAACTTCTTCTCAGCTCTGCTGCCCGGCTACGAGGAGCCACAGGGTCATATTTTGGAGAAGATTGGCAGCGTCATAGGCCGGTACAAGCTCATCGAGAAGATCGGGGAGGGCGGCATGGCGGTGGTCTACAGCGCTCTTCAGGAAAGCCCGATCAAACGCCAGGTAGCCGTCAAGATCATAAAGCTTGGGATGGATACGAAGAGTGTAATAGCGCGCTTCGAAGCGGAGAGGCAGGCACTCGCTATTATGAATCACCCCAATATCGCCAGGGTTCTCGATGCGGGCGCTACCGATGCTGGCCGGCCGTATTTCATAATGGAGTTGGCTAGAGGACCGTCTATAACCGATTATTGCGACGCCGGCAGGCTGAATATTAAGAAACGCCTAAACCTATTCCTTCAGGTCTGCGATGCCGTCCAACACGCGCACCAGAAGGGTATCATTCACCGAGACATAAAGCCTTCCAACGTTCTAGTCACATGCGTAGATGGAAAACCCATTCCCAAGGTAATCGATTTCGGTATCGCCAAAGCAACAAAACAGCGTCTCACCGAACGGACCTTTTTCACCTGTCAGGCTCAATTGGTGGGCACGCCGGCCTATATGAGCCCGGAGCAGGCGAAATCCAGTGAGACCGGCATCGACACCCGCACGGACATCTACTCACTGGGGATTCTATTATACGAACTGCTCGTCGGCGTTATCCCCTTTGATGCTGACAAGCTCAGGAATGCCTCATACTCTGAAATACAGAGAATTGTTATGAGCGAAGAACCCGTCAGGCCATCCACGAAACTGGGCGGTCTGGCAGAGCCAATCAGACGCATTGCCGAAAAGCGCAGGGCTCAAGCGGTCTCACTGTCAAGAGAGATAAAGGGGGATTTGGACTGGATTGTGATGAAGGCTATCGAAAAGGGCCGAGAGCGACGTTACAACTCAGTCGGCGACTTTGCAACGGACCTCAGACGATACCTTGAGAACGAGCCGATCAGCGCCAGGGCCCCTACTCTACGCTATAGGATGAGTAAACTCTTTCAACGTCATAGACTCTTGTTAACATCAATCATCGCCATAGCAGCGGCCCTGATTATCGGGTTCGCCGCCGGTATATTGACATACGTTTTGGATGTCGCCATAGACTTCGAGAACGAATTCTACACAGCCCAGAAACTTTATGCCGAAGGGCGGTATCAGACGGTAAAAACATATATAGAACAGAATCTCCTCGGCAAATCCTCAGACGACAAGGATCGCTTACTTTATGCGCAGGTACTTTTTGATTTGCAGTTGATGCCTGATGCCGAGGAGCAGTTAAATGAGCTGCTCCTTGATGACCCGGAAGCAGAAATAGCCTCGGCCGCTCATCACAAGCTTGCACGCTACTATGCCGAGCGAGATCCAGTAAAGGCGCAGGGCCATCTGCACCTGGCTAACTCGTTAATATCTCAATCGGCCGATGCATATGCGACCAGGGCAATAATTGCCGGTTCCCCCAAGTTGACAATAGAATGGCTGACCAAAGCTCTCGACTTGGATCCTGGTCACTACACTGCGCGCAAGGCCAGAGCCCTGACGTATTATGGAATACGAGACTATCCGCAGATGCTTGGGGACGTCGAAGTCCTGACTGCACTTCGGCCCAAAGACTCGCGATCTTTTGCACTGAGGGCTCTGGGGCGGCGAGGTAATGGCCAATTTGAGAAAGCGCTCCAGGATTTCACACGGGCGATAGATCTCTGTGAGATTGACAGTGAGGCACTGCAACTGCGAGAAGAGCGGGTGGAAACCCTTTGGCGTCTTGGTCGATATGAACAGGCGCTGGACGATGCGCGTTACTGCGTGAAAAGCGACCCAAACTCGACAGCGTATCTTGTAAATCTGGGCATGATTCATCTCAAGCTTGGACAGTTTGATCAAGCCAAAACGCAATTTCGCAAGACGCGAGGCAAGAGAGGATCGATAGGGATCCCATTGAGGGCTCTGGCGGCATATGCCTTTGATAGTGTGTCCAAGGCCGAAACACTTGAAATGCCGGATGACCTCAGAAAGGAACGCAGACTTCTGAGGCTGCCGCACTATTTTGCGCTTTGCCAGTCCCTGAAAGATAGGGCCTTGCGCTTGGTTACTGGAGCGGTCAGCACATCGAGTTGGTCCCCGGATGCTACGGAACTGGCATATGCCCGAACCGAATCCTGGGGATGGGGTGACAATGCCCTGAGTATGTCTGGGCCGGCAAGTTCGCAGTATGGCAAGCTGATCAGTCAGATCGAGATTCTCAACATCCGAACAGGGCGAACACGTTTTCTCACAAGCAGGGGGCAGAGTCCCGCATGGTCTCCGGACGGCAGATACATTGCATTCGTGCGCGGTGGAGGTGTGCTTGGGAGAGAGGATGATGCAGAAATATGGCTGGTCGCCTCTGATGGTGGCCAACCGAGGCGACTGGCACACGGAGGATATCCGGGCTGGACTGATCATCCAACCCGTCTCTACTATCATTCTCGCATTGACGACATGGTGTACTATATCGATGTTAATGACGTGGAATCCGGCCCTGTTGCTGTTGCGCCATGCACGCAACCTTTTCCACAGGTTGCGCCGAACGAGAAATATCTGGCTTATGCAGCTGCTGGGGAACTCACAGTCATCGATATTGCCTCTGGCCAAAGAATCGCCAAATGGGTTGCGCCTTTCAGCACCGGGTCCTGCATTGTCCGCTGGTCTCCCGACGGCGCTGAGATCAGTTTGGGCATTTTTGAAGTAATGAACTGGAGTTCTGGCCTTTGGGTATACAATCTCGAAAAGAAAATGGGGCAACATTTGTTAGGGTGCCACAGTCTGTCCTGCAACTGGTCGCGAGATCGATCCCAAGTCGCCTTGGATATTGGGTTTCCGGTCGCTGAGATATGGCTGGCTGAAGTGGATTCTACTATCTCAAATCCCGGGGCTCTTCGGAGTGCACAGAACCGAGCTGAATACCTCCGTCAACATTGGCACCACTATACCAACGCGTATACCAAAGCCCCTTGGGGAAGTAAACTGAAGATCCAGCACAATCTTATGGCCGTCGGGGTCGATCAATATGAACACGGTCAATATGAAGAAGCCTTGTGGACACTCGAACATAACATCAATGTCTGTCGTCAGCGCCAAATGGAACCGGAAGTTGAGAACCTGGCCTATCTGGCTATGGCAAATGAGAAGCTGGGCAGACATCGGCAAGCATACGAAGCATTCGAATCCCTCCACGAAATATGCATCGCGGGTTCATCTGAGGAGGAGATTCACCTTTATAATGTTGCCAGAATGCTATGTAGAGATGATCCATCTCTGCTGGTTGTTTGGGACAATATTTTGCGTGGTGAACTGAATGAGGCATTGAGTCTGCTGGCGGACCATTCAACACCTAAGTACGATGGCACCCTGACCGATATCGATATGACCGTGAGAGCTGGCCAGGCGCTGGCCCGGGCCTTTTGGCGCTCCGCCTTGGCGGGCCGACACCTTGGTAAAGGTATAGAGCATGAGATAGACTGTTACAAAAAAGCGCTGCTGGCCGACCCGAACAGCGTATTGTGTTTGCGAAATCTTGCCCACGTTTTGTCCACGTGGCCCGATGAGGCAGTTAGAGACGGGGCCAAAGCGCTAAAGCATGCACGGCGAGCTTGCGAACTGACACAATACCGGGATCATCGATGTCTCGCTTCAATGGCTGCCGCCTACGCAGAAATCGGTGATTTTGCCCCTGCAATTCGATGGCAGAGGATAGCTATTGAATGCTTACCGGAAGATAGACCTGCAAATCAGTACGAAAAGCGACTACGGGTTTACCAGGCGGGTAAGTCTCTTCATTGCGGCAACTGCTTGCCGCTTGTTGCGCAGTGGCCATTTCGCGAGAACGGTGTGGAGCGGATTACCGACTTGTCAGGCAATGGTCTGCACGGCAGGATTATTGGAGATGGCTGCGTCGTCGATGACCCTGATCGTGGATATGTACTCAGTCTCGGAGGCACGGGAAGTTTCGTGGATTTTGGCAACGATAAGCGATTCAACATCTCGGATAAGATAACGGTAGCTGCATGGGTGAAGTGGCTGGGCGATGAAGATGAACATCAAGCAATTATAGGCAAAGGCCCCGGCGCCTGGTATATTGGCAGGAACATGTGGGAGTATCCTGAGGTGGGATTCCGAGGATATGGTCTGCGCATTCCAAGTGATCTGCGCACGATGGTATCGGCTAGAACAAGCATAAATGATGGGATGTGGCACCAAATTGTCAGTGTTTATGATGGGTCCAAAGTTTACCTTTACATCGATGGCAAAATCGACGTTACCGCTAGCGGGGTCGGTAACTTGGCATTCAATGATCAATCCCTGTGTATCGGAGCTCACGGGGACGATACGGAATTCATGTGGAAGGGCCTTATAGATGATGTGAGGATTTACAATTCAGCCCTTACCAGAGGTCAGATATATGCACTCTACCACGGCGCAGAACAAGAGCTTCCGTGCAACTGTACTCCAGCGGCACCCAGGCCTTAACCAGCGAAATTGAGACCAGTTGTCAGTGCAATCAGTAAGTTGCAGGTTGTTCGCAACTGTCGCCTTTCGCACTTCAGTCCTAAGTCAAAAACCCCTGGACCGCATTTTTTGAAGAGAATCATCTATTTTGCGAGTTTTTTCAAGATTTAGTGTCGGCCAATGGGTAGAAACCTCGCATTATGTGTAAGGTAGCCGGCGCAGGACTCTGTCTCTTGACGGGAATTGTGCGGCATTGGATGCGGTCTAGAAATCTCACCAAATAACACCGGCATTGAAGGAGGACGAGAATGAGCTCAAAACTGTTAAACCAATCCATTGTAGCCGCGTTCTTAGTTTTGGGGGCCACCTATAACGTGCGCTCCGAGATCATAGGATGGTGGCGGTTCGAAGAAGGGGCCGGAACCGTCGCTATAGATTCCAGTGGTCATGAGAACCATGGGACCATTGTAGGTGATCCGCAGTGGGTCCAGGGTATGTTCGGTATGGGCCTGGAACTAGACGGCGCAGGCGATTATGTGGATATAGGCCCCGTCGGCCTGGCTAGTCCGTATGGGGCGACCAAAACCATCGCCGGGTGGGTCAAGGCAACCTCTACGTCTATACCCGATGGTACGACGGTATTCGGTTTCGCAAAGTGGGCCAATAAGAATGCTCCTTACTGGGAGATTGCAATCGATAATCAGGGAAACTACAGCTTGCACCTCGGGCCAATATATTCGGGCTCGCTTATTCCTTTAGATACGGAGTGGCACCACATTGTGTGGAAATCCGAAGGAGATGAAGCGTGCGCCTATCTCGACGGTGAACTCCAGGGGTGCGCGGGCGGTGTAAGTCTTCTTGCAACGCAAGATCATGTGTCAATAGGAGCCAAAGCAGTTGATCCAGTATCCTTTTTTGCCGGTATTGTAGATGACATCCGCGTCTATGATCATGCCGTCACGCTTGCCGAAGTCGAGGCGATGGTGGCAGGCACTGACCAGCCCGTGGACCTTGACGCATTGCATGAAGGATTCAGGGACGCCCTCAACACGCAGGATCCGGACGCAGTCGCGTCCTATTATCATGAAGACGCTACCTGGGATTATGTGGCGCTCCCACCCGTCCATGAGGGTAAGGAGCAGATACGAACCTTTTATGATGAGATATTCAATGGATTTCCAGATTTCCATGTTGACCACAGAAACAGAGTGATCTCAGAAAACACCCTGATTACTGAATGCACAATAACTGCAACGCACCTGGGGGAGATCTTCGAGATTCCCGGCACGGGAAATTCGGTTCAGCTCATGCATATGGACATCTACGAATATGAAGGCGACAAGATAAAGCACATGACCACGTATGATGACGCTGCAAGCTTCCTGGTGCAGTTCGGCGTCATGCCTGATCCTGGTCTTGATCCAGCGATGCTGGTTCCTTCCTTTGCGCTTCCGGCTGCGGAACCGACCGGACTGGCTCCTTTAGAGGCAGGTTTGCAGCTTGATGCTCTGTATGATGCCCACGACCTGGCCAATTATGCCACGAAGATCCATCCGGATGCGGAGATTCTGCTCGCTCCGCTGGGAGTTCCATTGAATCGCGAGCAGTTCATTGCCGCTCTGGAACTCTACTTCCTTGGATTCCCGGATCTGAATCAGGAGATCGTACGCAGTATTGACATGGGCGACGGCTGGGCCGCGTTTGAAGTCATATACAAAGGCAACAATACGGGGCCGTACT
>CAYOTO010000079.1:0-6725 GCA_964406945.1 uncultured Pirellulales bacterium | reverse complement strand
TAAGTCTTTTTCTTGTCCACCAGCGGCGAATTCTCCCGAATCTCCATAGGCAGCGCGTCCACCTGCTTGCCCAGCACCGCCTGGCTCGGCAGCTTCAAAACATCCTCGTGCCGCCGCGTCTCGATATCGACATGGGCCGTCAACCCCGAATGCAGCTTAGTCTCGGTCTCCTCGAGAAGAATCTCCGTTCGATAGTATTTGGTCCGAGTATACGAAAGCGTGTGAGAAAGCGCGATCATATGCACCTTTCCCACGAACTCCTTGTCCGGATACGCATCCACGTGAACCACCGCGCGCTGGCCCACCTCCAGTTTTCCCACATCCGCCTCGTCTACCTGCGCCACCACGAGCATCTGCGACAGGTCGCCAACCTCCATAATGACCGTCCCGGGATTGTTCATCGTCCCGTAAATCACCACCTCGCCCACCTCGGCGTTCACGCGGGTTACCACGCCGTCTATCGGCGCCCGAATCGTCGTATAACTCAGCGCCTCCCGCGCCTGAGTCACTCTTGCGTCCGCCGCCTCCAGATTGTGCTCCAGCACCTTCAAATTCAATTCCGCGGCCTTAAGCGAATGCTCCGCCGCTGCACATTGCGAGAGATACTCATCTACTTTCAGCTTCGCGGCGTCGTAAGTCGCCACGCTTATATCATTCGAATCCAGCAGCATCTCCTGTCGCTCCAGATCCGTCCTGGCCTGCTCACAGGAAGCCCGCAGGCCCACCAGAGTCGCCTTCTGCCCGGCGATTCTGGCCTTCTCGACCTCGATCTGCGCCGCCTGGGCCGCATAAGCGGCCTCAGCCGACTGCAACTGACTCTCCAGGTCCTTGGAATCGAGCTGGACAAGAATCGAGGCCGGCACCGGTGGATTGGCGTTCGGGTCGCCGGCCGTAACCCTCTGCCCCTCGTCGTAGGGCAAAGCCGTTATCCGCGCACTGACCTTAGCACTCAGCTCCACCTTCACCCGCGGCTCAATCTCACCCGGCGCACTGACCGTCTCCAGCAGCCGCCCGCGCTTGACCTGCTCGGTCCGAACGGTGGCAGTCGGCGCCCCGCCCCTCAGCTTTTTCTGGACAAAGAACCATCCCCCGCCCCCCACCACGGCCAAAATGACCAACAATATGACAACTTTCTTAACCAATCCCCAACCCTTTCATGCATCTCCGCTTCGCCAGACGCTCTCCTCCGCTTCGTGGACTTTTCAGTTTTTTACTTCATGCTTCAAATTAGGACGCCCGGACCCGCAAAACATTACGAGAATATCCTACATTATCGCAAAAACATTGGCAATAACGCACATTTGTTGCGCATACACTCCCACACAGTATACGCACGGCCTCCAAGCCGGTTACACGAACTTTTTGCGCCACTTCCCGCCTTTGCCCAATAACCGAGCACAAAGGGCGCATGCCGAACCCGGATGTAGGTAATCGTGGATTGTCTCTCTCGCTGGTGAAGTGCTGTAAATTCTTCGAGCAAAGACACTTACGCGCCCGCGGCGCACCCTCTTCGCCGCGGGTCGCGCGTGGTCTTACCTGCCGGGACCCTGGCCCGGCTCAAAGATCTTCACCCGGTTCTTCCCCGCCTGTTTCGCGGTATACAACGCCTGATCGGACTTACTGGTCACATCCTCTGGGTTCATCTCCGCATCATACTCGCCCAGCCCGACACTTATCGACAGCGGTATCTCCTTCGTTTTCCACCTGGCCGGCCGATTCGCCACCGCCTGCACCATACGCTGGGCCGCCACGGTGGCGTCGCTCAGCGACGTGTTCGGCAGTATGACCGCAAATTCGTCACCGCCGTACCTGGCGGCGATATCGATCTGCCGAATGCATTCCTTTATCCGCCTGCTGATCTCGCGGATGATCTTATCCCCGGCGCGGTGGCCGTAGGTGTCGTTGATGGCCTTGAGGCCGTCGACGTCTATCATGATCAGTGATATGTTCCCGCCGTAGCGTCGGCTTCGCCAGAGCTCCTTCTCCAGCAGCTCGTAAAAGGTCTTGTGATTGACCAACCCGGTCAGGCCGTCGGTGGTGGCCTGCCGCTGGATCTTCTCGAACAGCTTTATATTGCCGATCGACGCCCCGACCAACTGGCTGAACAGCTCGATCAGCGCTACATCGGCGGTACTGAACTCGTCGTCGGCAATCTTATCCGCCAGATTCAGCACACCCACCACACTGTTCTGGCAGATCAGCGGCACAATCGCACAGTTCTTGGTCTGATAGTTCTCGGCGAACGCCCGCTGGGACCTTCTGATCCGCGGCTTGCAGTGCGTATCGATATCGCTGACCAGCAACAGCTCCTTGCTGCGGACCGCCATGACCATGGGCGAAGGCGGATTCTGGTTAAGCGATACTATCTTATTAATAAGGAAGGGGTGATTGTGCTTGTGCAGATGCAGAATGTTGTTCGTCTCGTCCAGAATGTACAGGGATGAGAACCTCACGCCCACCAGCTCGGGGATCTTGCCGATGCAGACCTCGGCTATCTTGTCGATATCGAGGCAGTTGATGTGTCTTGCCAGCGGGGTTACGTATTCGAGCATGGAGATCGGCTCGGGCTGGTCGCGATGCTCGTCCGGAATTTCGTTCACTTGCTGCATGTCAGAACTGCCACCGTTGTCCATATCCTCTTCACTTCGAAAAACCGCCCCGTCCGACATAACCAAACGCCAAGGCATACAACCGATGCAATCGGTACCTGATACTCAATTGCCGGATTTACAAGCGATTCACTCTGATACCAGCGGCCGATGTAAACGGCCCAAGTTGCACAGAAGCTGTGTTTGTGATTCTATCGGGTATTTCGCGTTTGTGATTTCGCGAAAACCGTAAGACAAGCGGCTCAAAAGCCCGTTAGTGCGGTTTTTGCACGGCCAGCAATATCGAAAAATAAAAGCAGGTCCCATAGTGAGCGCCGAAAAGGTTCGTGCGGTCGATATCGGATACGCCGATTACGGCCGAAATGCCCTGAAAGCCTTCAGGCCGATATACGCCCCACTTGGCCTTCCTGTTCTCAACCACGAGCCTGCAAACCGGCATGGCGATGATGCCTATACCGGACCAACCCCAGGCCAAACGCTCAGGACAGAAACGCACTATCACAATCCGGCGACAAAGTTCTCAGAATTCAGAGTTTGCAATTCCGAGAGGCCTATCAGTGCAAATATTTCCACATTGCGGGAGAGGGTAGAAATCATCGGCGGCAAGAGATAACCGGGAGGTTGTGAGTTTTCTTAAACCGCATTTTTCGGGCTTTTAAAGCTATTTTCGCGGGTTGAGCGGGGTCTGAGGGAAGGTCCGAATTTTTTTTGAAAAAATCTGGAAAACAATTGACTTGAGATAAGTTGTGTTTTACGTTTTACAAAACGTAAAATACGTTATAAGAGACTTTCGTGTTGTGTTGATGCGGACAAAGGTTCAGGTTACCAAGCTCTTTTCATAACTATATAGCTGACAGCAGTTTCGCCGGGCGGTTGTTGAGGCTTAGTACGGCCAACCGCGGTCGAGGACATTTTTGGGGCCTTACTAAAAGTTTGGGACCTAGGCTTGTTCAAGTGGAGGGCGGGCCGCACTGTCCCTGTCACACGTCGGATGCTTCGCTTCGCTCGGCATTCAATAAGGCGTGTGCCATGCTTCGGATGCGTGACAGCCCCGGCGGAGCGGGACTGCTGGAAGCAGACGTGATTCTTTTGCACAAGAGATTTCAACGTAAAACGAGAAGGTCGCCCGGAACAGGGAAGTTACTGCTCGGGGGCGGGCAGCCGGGCAAAGAATTGTCGGCGGGCGGCCTATCGTAAATCCGATGCCACAGAAGCAGTCAATTGAGAAAGGCCGGCCCAATGGCTGCGAAAAAGAATGCAAGTTAGGCGAATACAGAAGGAGAAATCAAGGTGGTGAAGGCGGCAACAGTGGAACAGGACTTCGAGATACCGAGAAAGTTGTATCGTATAGGCGAGCTGGTGGAGTATACGCCCTTCTCGCGGCAGACGATACACAACTATACGATTATGGGACTTATCCGCGAGTCGGAGTGGACCAAGGGCGGGCACCGGCTCTATGACGAGTCGGTTTTCGACAGGCTGCGTCGGATAATGCAGATGAGAAATAACAAGACGCTGGCTGAGATCAGACGAATTCTGCGTGAGGAAGACGTTGCGCCGAGTCAGGCCGGCGGCAAGAGTCAAACCGATGGTTAAGGTCCTCAAGAGGATGCACGGATGCATGCTCGGGGCTCTTGACTGATTAGTACCATGGGGGGTCGAAAGGTCATGGATGATGGATTTAAGAGTTTCTTCCGTCGGGGGGCGGCAATCGGGGGAAATGTCGGGGCATACCGGCGCCGGGGCAGAGATGCCGGATGCGGCTTCGAGCACGAATGCCGATGACGCGGCGGGCAAACAGAAAGCGGAGGGCAGGCTATGAATCTTACCGGACTGCTTACGGAGAACGTCTCTGAACTGCTGATCAAGATCGTGGAGTTCACCGAGGCCCGACAGAAGATACTGCTTCGCAATCTTCAGCAGGTTGATGAGAAAGGGTTCGAGCCGCAGGATCTTGCGGTTGACGAATTCTGCGATTTGATGGGCACGGCGATCAGCGAGCACGTGCGCAATCAGCGGCTGCTGCTCTGCGACAGCCACCATGTGAAGTTCGGGGCCGATAAAGGCGTCTCGGCAAAGGCGGTTACCGATGAAGAGGCGGCCGAACTGCTGGCGCTGGACCGGGATTTGTATCTGGAATCTCAACTGGACAAGCTGATGGAGAACTCGCTGAACCAGCGGATAGCGGCCGAACTTCTGAGACAAAAGGAAGAGGTCTGAAAGACTGCGGACGGCTCAAAGGTTCGGGCCTAACGGGGTGATGCGGCAAGGATAGGTAGATGAACAAGCAGACAGAACAGTTGAAGAAAATGATGGAAAGCCGGGAGCGACCAGCCAAGGTTCTGGCCGTGACAAGCGGCAAGGGAGGGGTCGGGAAGACCAATATATCGGCGAACCTGGGGATATGTCTGGCTGCATCGGGCAAGAAGGTCCTTCTTCTGGATGCGGATATTTCGCTGGGCAATCTGGACGTGGTGATGAACGTGAACAGCCGTTACAACATCTCGCACGCCATCAACGGCACGAAGAGCCTGGAGGAGGTAATCCAAAGCGGCCCGGCGGGTCTGGAGATTATATGCGGTGCTTCGGGGCTGGAGGAACTGGCGGATTTGAGCGAATTTCAGCGGCAGCGGGTTCTGGATGACTTGTCCAAACTCGGGGCCGACATGGACGTCATATTGATCGATACGGCCGCGGGAATAAGCAGAGGGGTGGTTGGCTTCTGCCTGGCGGCCGACGACGTGCTTGTAGTGACTACTCCGGAAGCCACCGCGATAATGGATGCCTACGCGATGATCAAGGTGCTCGTTCGGAACAACTACGCCGGCCGGATAAGCTGCGTTGTTAATATGGCGGATACGGTGAGCGAGGGCAAGCAGACCTATCAGCAGATTGCGAATGTGGCGAAACGATTTCTGAATGTGCACGTTTATTACGCCGGGGTGCTGGTCAAGGATGATCGCGTTAGAGCGGCGGTAAAAAGCAGAAAACCCGTAGTTCTTTCCAGCCCGAAAGCTCCGATAACATCATCTCTGGTTTCGCTGGCGTCTAAACTTGGCGATGAAGAAGAAAATTCGGACGTACAAGGTAGGGGATTTTTCCGAAAAGTTGTGGATTTGTTCTTCTAAAGTTGATGGGCGAAAGGCCGATAAAGAGTTAGGTGGTTTTCTGCCTATCAGGGGGCTGGCAAGGATGCCCCGCGAAGTTGTGAGATTCTAGTAACTATGAATATGGATGTCAGTTCAGATGGGGCTTTAGGTCAAAGCCAGTCAATCACGGAGGCAAGCTGTGAAGACCGATCATAAGTTAAGCATCGAGGAGATTTGGGCCAAGTTTCATGAGACGCATGCGGAGCAGTATCGTAATATGCTCATGGAGCATTATCGCGATCTGGTGAGGTACTGCGCCGAGCGCGTGCGAAGCAAGCTTCCGGACAAGGTCGAACTGGACGACCTTATCAGTGCCGGGATATTCGGCCTGATGGACGCGATTAACGCATACGATCCGTCGCGCGGGGTGAAGTTCGAAACTTACTGCTCTCCCCGAGTCAAAGGTTCGATTCTGGATGAACTGCGGAGCATGGACTGGGTTCCGCGGCTGGTGCGGGCAAGGTCTCATCAGTTGTCCAGGGCCACTCATGCGCTGGAGACGAACCTGGGACGCAAACCGACCCAGGATGAGATCGCCGAGGAGCTGAAACTGGGCAAGGAGGAGTTCGACAGACTTCAGAAGGATGCGAATGCTCCGGCTCAGGTTTCGCTCAACACCAAATATGTCGACGACGACGGTGACAAGGATATCCGGGAGATAGACATTATTAAGGACGACCGGAGCGAGGACCCCGTAATCGAGGCGCAGAAGCGCGATTTGAAGAATCTTCTGACCAAGGGCTTATCGCGGGCGGAGCGGCTTATCATCGTATTGTATTACTACGAGGAAATGACGATGAAGGAGATAGGGGCGACGCTGGATCTTTCGGAGTCGCGGGTCTCGCAGATGCACTCTTCGATAGTGGCGCGGCTGAAGGCGCAATTGAATACGCGGCGGAAGGAATTTGCGATCGGCTCGTAGTAGAAAGAGCCGGGTGGGAAGTTTCGGCTTGATTTGGAAACTTAA
>CAYOTO010000078.1:0-6791 GCA_964406945.1 uncultured Pirellulales bacterium | reverse complement strand
CTTGTGCATTTTCAAACCTCCAGTTTGATAACGGTTACACAAGATTCATCGGCATCTGGACAAAAAGTCTCGTTCTCAAAGCAGCCTGTTCAATCCGTCGCACTACGATGAGCCGGCGGATGATGAACCGGTCGAGGTAGATCTCAAGGGCGTTCGCCTGGAAAGAGTCCGGGATTTCGGCGATGTCTGGCTGGCGTTGGGATTATGGCGACTGCTCGGTCTCGACGAGCTTCTGTCCAAGGACATGTTGCAGGGCCGCGAAGATGTGCCCTGGCATGTTGTGGCTGCGATTTTGACGATCGCGCGTTTCTGCGAGCCTGCCAGCGAATTACATATCGAACAAAGCTGGTACAGGCGCACCGCCCTGGATGATCTTCTGGGCATATCTGCCGACAAGGTGCATACCGACCGCCTTTATGCCGGACTGGATCAATTGTTCGCCCACAAAGAAGCAATCGAAAAGCATCTCAAGGAACGTCTCGGCGATCTGTTCGATCTGGACTACGAGTTGCTGCTGTACGACGTAACAAGTACGTATTTCGAAGGCGAATGCCTGGGCAATTCCATGGCCAAACGAAGTTATTCCAGAGACTCCCGTCCTGACTGCCCGCAGGTATGCATTGGACTGGCTGTAACCACCGAAGGCATGCCGCTGGGCCATGAGGTCTTCGACGGCAATACTCACGATTCGAAAACCGTTGAGCACATAGTCAATTCCATGGAATCCAAATACGGCAGGGCCAATCGGATCTGGGTGATGGATAGAGGCATGGTCAGCGAGGATAATCTTCGTTTTATCCGCAATCGAGGCGGCTCATATATAGTAGGAACTCCAAAGGCGATGTTGCGTCAGTTCGAGCGGCATCTCACCGACAGGCACTGGCATGAAGTCCAGGAGGGTGTTGAGGTAAAGCTCGTACCAGGTCCCGACGACCGGGAGTTGTTTGTGCTGGCCCACAGTACGGATCGCCGGCAAAAGGAACAGGCTATGCATCAGAGGTTTATTGACCGCATGGAGGCGGATCTGCTTAGAATGCAGCGTTCGGCGGCAAAAGGACGATTGAAGGATATAGATCTTGCTCATCAGCGTCTCGGACGTATAAAGCCGCGATACTGGCGTGCCGCCGGCGCTTTTGATGTGAAGATCAAAGCAATAGACAAGCCCATCGACAAGGCCCGGCTTAAGATTACGCTGTCGCGAAACAAACGCTGGGGCGATTGGGCTCAACTGTCCGAAGGCTGCTATTTGCTGCGAACCAACCTCACTGATCTGGACCCTGAGGCACTGTGGAAACGTTATATCCAGCTTACAGAAGCCGAATGGGCGTTCCGGATAACGAAGGATGAATTGGTAATTCGTCCGATTTGGCATCAAAAGGCCGACAGAGTTCGGGCGCATATACTGGTGTGCTTTTTGGCTTATGTTCTCTGGAAGACACTGGCCCAGTGGATGCACAGGGCCGGTCTTGGCGATGCTCCTCGAACACTGTTGGAGGAGCTCAGACAGATCAAGAGCGGCGATGTGGTCTTGCCTGCCTGCCGGAAAAATCAGAGTCCCAGGATGATCCGGCTGCGCTGTGTGACCATGCCCGATGAAGCCCAGAAGGTGCTGTTGAACCGACTGGGCTTGTCGCTGCCGCAACGCCTGCGGCGGATTGACCAGACGCTACCAATGTAGTGAAGACTTTTGCCAAAAATCGCCCCTGACGCCCCCAAAAACCCTATAAACCCTCCAAACTGCGTAACTTGGGTTAAGACCAAAGAAAGCCGCTCAGGGCCGCTGTGAGGGCCGCAAGCCGTATGGATATTATGAGGGCGAACAGAAGGTCATACAGCGGATCAGGAAGCTTCACAGAAAGCCCAGAGGAGGCAAGCGGCTGGGACCGTACCAGATAGCGCGGATACTCAACGAAGAAGGCTGGCCAACCAGAAACGCAGGCAAATGGCGCGGGGGGGCAGGTCAGGGCCATACTGAACCGGCCAAGAGGTCAGTGTACTCGTTACGTCACAGAATGTGAGACGGAATAGGCAGCGCGGACGAGGGATTCGTCGGTTCAACTTTATGCGCGCCGATTGCGTGTCCGCATCCCTCAACATAAAGCTGCGGGATCAGGTCTCTGCAAATGTCGACTACAGTGCAGATACCGGGTCTCAGTTATCATGGTCAAATTTCGCTGGCCCACTGTGCAGCCATGATGGCCATATCACGAAAGTTCACAAAACCGTCTCCGTTGAGATCGCTCACGAACTCCACCGCAGCGTCGTAAGCCCAGTCGGCCTCTGCTGAAATTGCCCCGTCTTCAATGGTCTTTACAACGGTCTCGTATGTGAACGCAATATGCTCTCTTTCCTTGTGCTGCATGTTCTCCGGATACTTGTTGTTGAGCATCTCCTGCTTTATGGAGACTATCTGCGCATTTATCAATTCGATTGAGTAAAACTGGACTTCTGTGCCGCTGGGAGACGGCTGCCAGAACTCCAGCCTGCCGTTGAGGTTTTCACCGGAAGTAAGTGCATTCATCAGCAAGGGGGTGGATCTGTCAATTTCCTTAGTGATCTTGATCGGCTTGTGCTGACGTTTGCCGGTAGGCCGACCCGAAGCAGCATCGCGAGGGGATACCAATTCATGGCTGAATGCAATGACCATGATTGAATTCTCTCGACCCGGCTGAGCAACGCTGCCTCGGATATCGCCCTGCGTCTCGCCTCTGAGCCATAAGTAGGCATTCAGGGCAGCAACGGATGGCTGGGCCATAAGCGCGACCGCGAAGACGATCATTAAGATTGTTCTCAGTTTCATTTCACTTTCCTCCAGATTGTTTGGGTTTGTGGCCTGTACTGTTCCGAAGCCGCAGGCATCAAAAAACGGACATTATCAATTATACCAGAAACAGCATCTTATCCAAAGCCCCAGTCGGCCAAAATGCTTGCTCCACCACGCCAATATCCGCGTTACGGTCACTCCCGCCGTTGATCTTAGGGGATTCACAACAGAAGCCCCCGGGTTGCGGAGGGAAAGATGAAAGGAGATAACCCCAGGGGCGTCCAAGTCTTCATCATAGCATTTTCGATTCCCAGAAGTCAAAGCCCTCCGCCCCTACCGGACAAAACTTGGCAGAAGTGGTGCATAAATGCGCCCCCGTAAAAACGCCACACTTTTGCAACACTTGTTGTACACTTACTTGACGGTTGAGCGTATCAGAAAAAGCCCCGAAATCCACGGTTCCGGCGGCCTCAGCCCCCGTTTTCAGCAGCTCTGGGCCTGGGCTTGATGAATGGCCCGATTTCGGCTATTTCTCGGATCAGTTCGCGACTGTCGGCAATAAGCTGCCGTACCAATTTTCTCTCGGCTTTGGCCTCGGCCGAGTACTCGCCGTGCTTGAAGTTGGCTTTTCTGGACCGCTCCAGCCCCTCCGGCGTCCGCGGCCCGGTGCTCTTGCCGCCGTGCATGCGGCAGCTTCCGTTCTGCATCGCCGCTGCGCGGCAGAGCGATCCTGAGCGGGTCCTAGCCCCGCATCTAGGCGCATTCATGGGGTTGCCCTGGATATTGCCGTTTCGCAGCAGGGTTGGCGTCACAGTTCTGGTTGCATGGGGTTCATTTCGCATTTTCTTTTTTTGCTCCCCCGTGATTGACCGTTCCGACGATTGCCTGTCCGCCTTCGTTGACGTATACGTGCTCGACGATCATCTTCTGCTGGCCGCCGTCCCGATAGCATTTCAGGGCCTCCATTTGGGCCGTGTACGTCCTCATTAGCTTGTTGGCGTGGTTGATATTCGCCTGCCTGCCCTCCAGCGTCCGACCGGACACGGCGGCCCTTGACGCGCTGTCCATAGCCGCGTTATGCACCGCAACCATCTGCGCTGCCAGCATGCCTTCTATTGCATCGCGAGGCTTTATGCCGTGCATGAGAGCCATTGCCTGGTCGCAGAGTTCAGCCGTATTCTCTTCGTTCGCGCCCTCTACTGAGGCAAATCCTTTGAAGCTCTGCACGACCTGACTCAGCAGAAAGGTCTGCAGCTTGTGCTCCGGGGTGCCGGTTGCCTCCATGAGTTTGACGGGCACCATTGGGTGGTCCATATCCTGTATGGCGACGGTCGGATTGTTGCCCTGCGACTCCAGGTTCTCGAATCGCAGCGGACGGCTTTTTCGGCGCTCTTCGTAAGCGGCCATTCGCGCCTTTTCATCGTCCGCAAGCGGTGTAATTGATGCAACGTCATCTTTCTTCTTCTTGTTCTTGGACTTCTTCGAAGCCTTCTGCTTTTTCTTCGCCATTGCAGCCTCCATGCCTGCACTCGTTTCAGTAATCCTGCCTTATGCCAAGGCACATCCCACATTGTATAGTCATTTGACTATAACTGCAAGTTCTGATCGCATGACAACATGCGCTGTCACCCTCTGCAACCACGGGAACAATAAAAACAAGCTCAAAGGACATTCTGAGCCGCCAGAACGACCGCGATAGTGCAACACGACCCAGAAGCCCACCCAGAGGTGTACGGCCCCGTCCAGCCCGCCAAAAACGCCTTCACAGCCACTTTGCAGCCAACTCTCACGCAGACTGCCCCTAGCATCGCCGAAAAGTTCCACGGACCGCCTTTGGCTATACGTGGTTTTTACGGGTTTTTGGCCTCCGGTGGCTGTCACTGGTCCTGATTTCGTGTCGAAAAGGCAAATTTGGCTTGATTTGTCGCGGCTTTTGTGGTAGGTTTTAGAAATGGGAGTCTGCATCTGCGGTTAAGCCGCCTCGGTATAATACCACCAGCTGCAGGAATATCCTGTGGAGTGGCATGTTACCCATAAGCGTGTGTCATTAGTGGTTGGAGGAACAGGACAATGAGACGATTGTTGGTATTTGGGTTTCTCGTAGCAGTAATGGGGGTAGGCTGTGTTACTTTGCGGGCGTCAAATCCGGCTGATGTGAATCGCGACGGTATTGTCAACATGCCGGATATCGCCGTGGTATGCGATTCCTGGCTGTGGGAATCACCCCCCGATCCATGTGAGTTCGCGCTCATCCCCGGCGGGACGTTCCAGATGGGCGACAGCTTTAACGAAGGCGACTCCGACGAGCGTCCGGTTCATACAGTAACGGTGGACGCATTCTACCTTGGCAAGTACGAGATTACGAACCAGCAGTATTGTGATTTCCTCAATGCAGCTAAGAGCCAGAATGCGATCACGGTAAGCGGAGGCGTCGTCTACAAGGCCGGTTCCGGCACGAACTATCCGTACTGCGACACGCATGCACGCGATGATGATAGTCAATTAGACTATGCTTCGGGTCAGTTCAGCGTCAGGTCTAAGGCTGGCCGCAGCATGGCTAGTGATCCGATGGTCGAAGTCAGTTGGTACGGAGCCGTTGCATATTGCAACTGGCGTAGCCAGGTGCTTGGCAAACAACTGTGCTACAGCACCAGCACATTGGAACCCATCTATCCATTGCGGAATGGCGTTCGCCTGCCCACGGAGGCCGAGTGGGAATACGCCGCCCGCGGCGGTCTGTCCGGCATGCGCTTCCCATGGGGCAACACCATTACATGTAGCCAGGCGAACTACTGGGGTCACCCGACGTGGAACGACGGTGTGTACCCTTACACGTCTCCCGCAGGCAGTTTCCCACCGAACGGTTACAGCCTTTACGATATGGCGGGTAACGTCTGGGAGTGGTGCAATGACTGGTACTCAAGTTCGTATTATAGTTCAAGTCCGTCGAGTAACCCCACCGGCCCGCCCAGTGGCTCGTACCGTGTTCTTCGCGGCGGCGGTTGGCACTGCCCTGCGACCTACTGCCGGGCGGCGTTCCGCAACGGCAACGGGCCCGACGGTCGCGGCCGCTACAGCTTCGGGTTTCGTGTTGCCCTGGACTTTTAACGTGCGCCGTGAAAAGGCGCTGATTGTCAGCGGGTGCAATTCCCGCCCGGCAACTGAGTCGCTCCAGCCGGTAGCAATCGGAGCGGTCATGGAGGTAACGAAGTGGCTGAAGCACTCCGATGTAGAGGGTCACCTTGGGTGACTTGGCGAGCATGCAGGCCGTAACGCGAGTGAACGCTGAGCAGGCCCCGAAACAATAGATTTGCAGGAGCCGACCTGGCGTTAATGCAGGGAAGGCCGGTGTCGCTGAGGTGGAATGCCGGAACCCGGGCTGACAGGGGTAGTAGCGACAGATGACTTCAGCGGTCCTGCCGGGGTAGTGGCGACAGCATGCATGTACATGGCGATCAGGCGCAACACGGGAAACCCCAACCGGTGAAGTTTTGGGCTTCAACCGGGCACCCGTGAGGGCAGGTCCGGGCCGGGTGGGGTGTCGGAAAGGCCCATAGTACCGATGAGGCCGGGTAATGCCGGCGGAGGGAAGGGGCCTTGGTTCAAGGCAGACGTTCGAAGTGGCGACAGTCAGGAGATTGGCCGTGGGCCTAGCAACTCCGGAAACGATTGGGAAGCTACAGGCGGCGTTACACGCCAAAGCGAAGAGAACGCCCGACCAGCGTTTCTATTCCCTTTACGACAAGGTCCATCGAAAGGATGTTCTATCGTTCGCCTATCGTATCGCCAAGTCCAATCGAGGCGTTCCGGGCGTAGACGGGCAGACATTTGAGGACATTGAGTCGTATGGTATGGAACGATGGGTGGGTGAACTGGCGGATGAACTCAAAGAGAAGAGGTACAGCCCGCGGGCGGTGCGTCACGTGCTGATCCCCAAACCGGGTCAGCCTGGGCGTACGCGGCCGCTGGGCATACCGACGTTGACTTCATACTGCACCTCCTACAATTCAGTTTTGGAACATGAAAC
>CAYOTO010000077.1:0-6859 GCA_964406945.1 uncultured Pirellulales bacterium | reverse complement strand
CACCGCCTCTGTCACACCAGACGGCAAAAAACCTCGCTTGTTTTGGGACTAGTTGTTCAGGATGTTGGAGGGAAGAGGAGCTTTGCGCCTTGGATAACCCTCTTCAAAGCCTATGGCCAACAAGGGCATCGGCCTATAGATTGGGTAATGGCCATGGACGGGGACGCTGCGCAAAAGGAGGACGGAGGTCGCTCCGTTTTAGTCGCACTGAGAAACTCGGGATATAGCATACCTACTGACATAGAAAAACAAATTATGACATTTGGCGATCTTCCAGCGAAGGAAGTAGAGAAACGTACGTTGCACGCCTCAAAGGTCAACACTAAACTGCAATCTTACAAATCTTTCCTGTTCTCAATTGATCTTGAGTTTGCAATGGTGAATGGCGGTAACGTACAGGCGATGGAAGTGATTGAGCAAGTCCTTGATGAAGCCGGGCGTTCATATGAGGGCGATTATTTGAAGAAAGCGTGTAGGCTGGGGTCAAAAGTTGCTCCGTGGTCGGGGCGTCCTTCCAAAAGTCCGTGGATTCGAGCTAGAATAGCTCAGCTTATTCCATTTAGCGCTCTTTCGCAGGAAGTGATATGCCTGTTAGAGCGATCTTTATCGCTTGTAGAAGGAGAACGCGCAGGATCTATACTGGATTCGGCGATAAATGGGGATTAACGTACAGATGCTTATGCTGCAGGGCGATCTTCCGCCTGTGCACCAGATCCGCATATGACAAAATGCTTCTGTATTTCATCTGAAATTTCTCACTTTCCCCCAGTGCTCCTTCTGACATAGCCGCCCGTTTGCTAGTCCCTAAGCGGTCACGTTCGAGTCTAGCAGATAGTCTCGTTAATTGCAACTGACCTGTTTAGAAATTGCCAAATACAGATTCTCTGCGGTGCTGTCGTCGGTTAGTCAACGTAAATCGGTCTGCGGTCGTGGCCTTGCGGGGAACCTGCGTGTTATCTCATTCGGGGGCCGGATCCTTCACTTCGCTGCGCTTCGCTCAGGATGACAGGGGAATGTGTGCTTCGTTCAGGATGGCATGGGAGGGAGGCTCGTTCGGGATGACATTCTCGTATTGCGTGGTTTGACTTGCCTTTGGCGATGGGGGTTCATGGCCCGCTGTTGTAACAGCGGGTTAAATGGCGGGGAGGAGGTGGTGGGGAGTGCTCGGGTGGAATCTCAGGTGGGGGCCGGATCCTTCACTTCGCTGCGCTTCGCTCAGGATGACAGGGGAATGTGTGCTTCGTTCAGGGTGGCATGGGAGGGGGCGTCGTTCGGGATGACAAGGGCGTATTTCGTATGGGGGATCGCTTTCGGCGAGGCTATTTCTTGTCCGTTCGGACGACCCCCGAGCAGGCTCGGGGGTTAATGGGGGCGTTGCTTGATTGCGGGGGCTGGATGGGCGATATATGCGTATTCGGGGCCTGGAATCGGGTTTTGGGTGGTTTGGGCGTCTTGACAGGGTTTGGTTTGGGCGTTATTATGCCGGATTCTGTTCATGCAAGTGCTTTATTTGAAGGATTTTATCGATGTCGGACAAGAAGAAGGGTTATCGTGATACGCTGAATCTGCCGAAGACGGGCTTTTCGATGAAGGCCAATCTGGTTCAGCGTGAGCCGCAGATGCGTAAGGACTGGGCGAAAAAGGGCATTTACAGGCAGATTCGCGAGGCCTGCGCGGGCAGGCCGCGGTACGTTCTGCACGATGGTCCGCCGTATGCGAACGGCGATATTCACATGGGCCATGTTATCAATAAGGTGCTGAAGGATTTCGTGGTCAAGTACAAGACGATGACCGGCTACGATGCCCCGTATATTCCGGGCTGGGATTGCCACGGGCTGCCGATCGAGTCGAAGGTGGTAACGGATCTGGGCGATGAGATTCGGGGCATGGAAAAGCACGAGATTCGCAAACGCTGCATGAAGTACGCGAGCAAGTATGTGAAGATTCAGACGCGGCAATTTCGGGAGCTGGGTGTTTTCGGCGATTTCGAGGATCCGTATCTGACGTTTCTGCCGCGGTACGAGGCGGGGATTCTGGAGGTCTTTGCAGAGCTGGTCGGCAAAGGGCTGGTTTACAAGCAGTTGAAGCCGATCCACTGGTCGGTGGGCTGCGAGACGGCGCTGGCCGAGGCGGAGCTGGAGTATAAGGATATCTCGTCGCCGAGTATTTATGTGAATTTTCCGGCCGAGCAGGAGAGCGTCGACAGGCTGGTCGAGCTGGGTCTGCTCTCGGACGAGCAGGCGAAAGACGCCCGGGTGTGTTTCATGATCTGGACGACGACGCCGTGGACGCTGGCGGCGAACCTGGCGGTCGCGGTGCATCCGAATTTGGAATATACGGCGCTCAGTTACGAGATGGGCGCCGAGAAGTTCGTCTCGATAGTGGGCGTCGACCGGCTCGAGGCGATCGTCGCCGGGGGCGGGCTGGACGAGGGCTCGTATTCGGTGAGCGAAATGAAGGTCCGGGGCAGTCAACTGCTGGACCTGCGATACGAGCACCCGTTCGTCGAGCAGAATCCGACCGACAAGGACGCCTACATGGTCCTGCCGGCCGAGTACGTGACGACAGAGGACGGAACGGGACTGGTCCACACGGCGCCGGGCCACGGCGTAGAGGACTACATGACGGGCCAGAAACACGGGCTGGCGGTGTATTCGCCGGTGCAGGACGACGGCCGCTACGACGAGACCGTGCCCGACTGGCTGCGGGGCCGCAGCGTGCTCGATGTCGACAAAACAGTAAACGAAAAGCTCCGGGAGCTGAATCTGCTTTTCGGGGCCGCGGAGCTTGTTCATTCGTATCCGCATTGCTGGCGGAGTAAGGGGCCGGTGATTTTTCGGGCGACGGAGCAGTGGTTTGTGAGTGTGGATAAGGAGATCGAATTCGAGGGCGAGAGCCTTGTTGCGGGCAGGGTCGTTAGTGCAGGCGACGGCGGCGCAGGGGACGAGGTTGGCGAGGGGGCAGGTTCGGATGCGTCCGGGGCCGGTGGTCAACGGAAGAATTTGAGGGATATGGCGCTGGGGTCGCTGGATGGTGTGACGTGGATTCCTGCGTGGGGGCAGAAGCGGATTGCGGGGATGCTGGAGTCGCGGCCGGACTGGTGCATCAGCCGGCAGCGGTCGTGGGGCTTGCCGATTCCGGTTTTCACGCGGAGTGACGGCCAGACGCTGTTGACGCGGGAGTCGGTGATGGCGGTGGCGCGGCATGTTGAGCAGAAGGGGTCGAACAGTTGGTTTTCGGATTCGCCGCGGGAGATTCTGGGTGAGGATTTTGCGCTGCCGGAGGGGTGGTCGTTCGATGATATGGAGAAGGAGGAGAATATTTTCGATGTGTGGTTCGAGTCGGGGTGCAGTTGGTACAGTGTTTGCGCGCGGCGGTGCGGGTGGGATGTGCCGGTGGATCTTTATCTGGAGGGTTCGGATCAGCATCGGGGGTGGTTTCAGTTGTCGCTGCTGCCGGCGCTGGGTGCTACGGGTAAGCCGCCGTTCAAGAGCGTGCTGACGCACGGGTTTACGGTGGATGAGAAGGGTATGAAGCAGTCGAAGTCGCTGGGTAATTATGTCAATGCCCAGGATGAGATTGCGAAGTACGGGTCGGATATTCTGCGGCTTTGGGTGGCGAGCGTGAATTATCAGGAGGATGTGCGGTGCAACGATGAGTTGATCGGGCGGACGCAGGATGCTTATCGCAAGATTCGCAATACGCTGCGGTACATGTTCGGCAATACGGACGATTTCGATCCGGGGCGCGATGCGGTGGCGTACGAGGAGATGACGGAGATCGACCGGTGGGCGATGCAGCAGTTGCAGAAGCTGATTGCGGGGGTTACGGAGGCGTACGAGGGGTTTGTGTTTCATCGGGCGTTTACGCTGATTTATAATTTTTGTACGGTGGAGATGAGCAGCGTTTATATGGATGTGCTGAAGGACCGGATGTATTGCGAGGCGGCGGACAGTAAGCTGCGGCGGAGCGGGCAGACGGCGATGTATGCGATTCTGGATGCGATGGTGCGGATGCTGGCGCCGATTCTGGTTCATACGGCCGAGGAGGCGTGGGGGGCGATGAAGTATCGGGGTGAGGATGTGGAGAGTGTGCATCTGGCGTCGATGGCGAAGGTGGATGAGCGGGTGAACTGGGCCGCGGAGCAGGAGAAGTGGCGGCGGCTGATGGGGTTGCGTGATGAGGTGCTGCGGGTGCTGGAGGGGCTGCGGCAGGAGAAGGCGATTGCGAGTAATCAGGAGGCGTCTGTCACGATTAATTGCGGCGAGGCGGATGCGGAGTTGCTGCGGGAGTTCGGGCTGGAGCAGTTTGCGACGCTGTGCATCGTGAGTGAGGTGAAGCTGCAGCAGGCGGTGGGCGAGACGACGGTGTCGGCGAAGAAGAGCGAGCATCAGAAGTGTGCGCGGTGCTGGAATTTCTGGCCGAGCGTGGGCTCAGACACCGATGGACGGGACCTTTGCCAACGCTGCCTGGCTGTGGTTTCGTAAAGCACCAGTTTAAGGACAGGCAATATCGCTGGATGTTGCTGTGTGCAACCTAAAGAAAGTGGATTGCGGCAATATGCCGTCTTCGAGTTGGAAAATAGGGGCAGAAAAGGTGACGATGAACCAAAGTGATCAGTCATGCATAATTGGATCTCATCCGTGCGAGAGTGTCTTCGGCAGCACAGGCCTTTGCTTCGTTGGACGGCCGGCAGACGAGGAGTTTCAGCTTGAAGAAGATATTCTCCGCCAGATACTGCAAGAACGCAATTACGAGACGTATGTAGCTTTAGGACGTGTGGATCCCGGCAAGTTTGCTTTCTGTACCAAGATATGTTCGAAGATAATCACTTCAAAGTTTTGCATTGTGATTCTCAATCAGTCCAAACACGCTGTATCTCCGGATATCCGCATTCCCAACCCCAACGTACACTTGGAATATGGAATGATGCTTGCTTTTAGGAAGCATGTTATTCCAATGCAAAGAGAGGATGAGCTTCTACCCTTCAACATTTATCCGCTTGACACGATTAAGTACTCCCATGGGAATTTTAAGCAAAAGGTGGAACAAGCAATTGACGAAGTACTAATGCGCCTAAGCAGTAAGGAACCTGTTGGGGCGGATACGCCATTGCAGTTCATTCGGTGCTTGTCTTTTAGGGGCATGAGATTTGCAGATGTCTCTAATTCACCCAATAATCTCCTTTACCAACTTGGGCAGCCATTCCAATTCAATCTTTTTTACGGGCAGTTACATTATGAATTTGTGGGCTATTTCAAAGATCTTGATCCCACCGAGATACTGGTCAATGTCAAGCACTTGATGCACAGTCTTGACGACTTGCGGCAAAATGCTCTGAAAATGGCTTCTTCTGCGGCACCGGAAGAAGTAGAAGGACTACTGAAGCTTTTGGGTGATATAAAAATTCTCGTGGTAGTCCCGGATAATGCCCCCAAAGATAAGATGAAGGATAAGATCGCAGAGTTTCAGGGGGCAGCCAGTGTCCCAATTGAACTGATTCAGCAGGAAGAGATTGACAGAACAATAAGAAGGGAACAAGACAGCGTGAAGTTCTAACGTTAAGGTTAGATCGTGTAGGCAATTGCATTAAAATGCGTGAAAGGCATCAAAGCGTCGGGTAGGTGAAGCGATTATGGTGGGAGGCGGGTAGAGAGAGATGAGGGGTGAGAGATGAGGCGTCGAAGGGGGAGGCATCGAGTGCGGCAAAAAGTAAAAGGGGCCGGGTCTGGGTCGTGGAAGGAGTTGTGGGTGGGAGTGTGGCGGTTTTGGACGCAAATACCTTGTTTTTCAAATCGAAATGGTGGGTTTGAATATGGAAATGGGTTATCTTAAGCGGGAATGCAACGTATACGGCTGGAAATGGCTCATTCAAAATTGGAAATGGCACACTCGAAGCTTGAAATGGTACGTTTCTGATAGGGAATGGCTTACGTATGGCTGGAAATGGCTGTTTGGAGTGTGATATGCCGCGTTTGTGCTTGCATAATTGCTGGGATCGGCATCTAGTGAAGGAGGTATGGGGTGGCATGGTTGGCACACCCGATGTCAACGACCTTCTTAGATCCATCTGTTTTTGTTTGACATGGCCCCTCAATAGCAGTATTTGTGGAAGTCGGAAGTTGCATAAAGAGCAGGTGCTGTCAAAGCATTCAAAGTAGAGCTTTCGGTGGCTGTACTTGTAGGCAGTTTTACATTGATTGTCTGAGAACGGAAGGGATAATCCTGTGGCATGGCATGTCGAGATGTCTGGCGATGCTATATGCCTGCGGTACTCATAGGACAGGGGTGTTTCATGGACGGCAGGAGTCATCGACGGTTGAACGCACGAAATTTCGGCGAAGCCTTATCTCGGCATTTAGGCGGTACCATGGTGCCAGCATGTGGAATTTGTCGTTTGCAAGCATCCGGAAAGGGATCACGTGTTAGGCTTGCTCGAGTATGCCCACCCATATGTCTACGCCACCGAAGAAAAAGGCTGCGTCGCTACAAAGGGGAGAGATTTGGCTGTTATATTGTGGCGAGACACAAAGACAACGAAAAGCGGTCATAGTCGGTTCTCATGGCTAAGAAATTTGCATCTATTTGCATGAACCTTTTGATAAAAGAGTCTGCATGATACAAATAATATCTCTGATCGTCAGCTCTGCGATAGCAATAGCGGGCATTGTATTCGCATATATAATCAGCAAGCGTTCAGGTGCTTTTAGGAAACCAGTGCTTGAGGTTTATCTAATGGGTAAACGGCTCATCCCGGACCGGCATTTCGATACGATTATGTTCGGGTGCCATGTCGACGAACGTCAACTAGTCCCAAAACAAGCGAGGTTTTTTGCCGTCTGGTGTGACAGAGGCGGTG
>CAYOTO010000076.1:0-7271 GCA_964406945.1 uncultured Pirellulales bacterium | reverse complement strand
TTTCATGTTCCAAAACTGAATTGTAGGAGGTGCAGTATGAAGTCAACGTCGGAATGCCGAGTGGTCGCTGTTTGTTGTTGGCCTTCGGGATGTAAATCCGACGCACTGGCTTGACCCGCCAAGGTTGGTAGCGAAGCAGAGTATCCGCCATCCGCCCTCTGGCGTGATCCGTAAGAACAACCTGTCGATCTATCCCTGGCGTCTTCTTGCCTTTGTTCTGCTGCGTCACGCGCCGAACACTCTGCAATACATTGGCTCGATTTCGCAGCAGCAACTTCTGGAGAGAGCGGACTTTCTTGAAGTCGCCCTCCTTGGTGGCCCTAAAGATACGTCGTCTCAGATTCCTCACGACGCGATTGACCTCAGTCCAGTTGACCTGACGCCAATTACACCGTTCTGTTGGTCCGTTTGCATGAGCAAGCTCGTGCATCTAACTTGTCCTCCAGTTCGGAACCTTTACTACGTTCTTTGGGTGAAACACCTGTTCCCCGTCTGCGCCCTTTCAGGCTGGTCATCAGACCTATCCGGCGGGTTATGATTTCCCCTTTGCCTTTCGGCTGCCGACCTTCGCTTCTGGGAGCATCCCTTTCCCGCTGAGGATCTGTGCCTTGCTTACACGCGGCCTACCGAGATAATCTCGGACCTCATCGGGGTTACTGTGTCCCGCATGGTTGAGATGCAACTGGAGAGGACGCCCTCTGTACTCCGGGGTCAACGGTGTCCACAAGTTGATAGTATCGGATACCAACCTCGTTGGATGACTATAGTTCTTCATCTGTGACCCAATACACCGTGACAACCGCCGTTCGGTGTTCTATAATGACGAAGCCTCGTCAAGGGTTCACTCACGTTCATCCGTCCAGTCTTCTCCTAACGCCGGGTTTGGTCGGCGGTTGACCTCGCCCTTAGGTATTACCCCTCGCTTCACACCCCGCCGTTACCAGCGACGCATGGAGGGATCGGAGACAGTTTTGGACACTATTCTGGCGGGCATAGGCCCGCACTCAACCAAGCGATTTCACATCGCAACGATACTTTTATAAACTCACCCGCATTACCACTTCTTAATCCTCACAAATGAGTTGAAAACAATCTGGCGGGCAGTCCTCCGGGATGCCCGCATGGGATTCCACATGAAAGCAGCCGCCACGCGGCACATCATGAAGCGAAACCCGACGAGAAACGCGGATTGGCCAAAGGCCAGCCAGAGATCGAGGTAGTGATATTCTTACCATATTGAAAACAATGATTCCCAGGCGATAACCTGGCTAAGGCCCGGACAATTGGTCTGTCATTCAGAAGCCGCCCAGAAGTCAGAACGCACCCCAAAATACTATGGTATTATTGCAAAAAAGTATTCTGTTGAAAGGCGTCAAGCATGGGCATGTCTCGGGCGATGCGTAACCAGTTGCTTCGGAATCGAAGAAGAAAAAACATATCATTAGACGGTTCTGTTGCCGGAGCGCCATATTCTTCGTACAGGCGATCCAGGAAGTACGCCTCCGGATATGTGCCCTCACAGGGCTTTTCCGGTCCATGGGATGACCTATACAACAGGCCACTGCCACACAGCTATCATCCGAATATGAACGCTCCCGCGGCACAATCGCCTGAGTACGAGAATAATCCCGACTGGGAGTCCCACCAGTTGCCGCAAAGCAGTAATGAAAGATTCATGCGGCCGTTTCCGGATTTGCCGGCCCCTGAGCTGGATCTGGACTACACCGGGATGCAGGAAGCGAGCGATTTCTTCCTCAAATTGATGGAAGTGCAATATCAGCCTTTTGAGGATGGAGAAGAGGTGCCATCGCCGGCGGACATCTGGCTGGAACACTTCAGTGATCAGGCCGTGCTGCAGCACGACTCGGACGGTATCAAAGCAGTGAACAAGGCAGAAACCAGCCCTGAAGACCTGATGCAGAGGGTTTTGGACATGACCGGGGCTCTCGGCCACCTGGAAACGGTCTTTCCAGAGGACCATCAGGATATCATAAACCTCAGGGGTGCGCTGCATGAGATTTTTGATGATCCTGAGGCCATGTCCAAGCTGGAGAGTTTTGCAGGTGATGTAGGGCCGTCCAAACTCGGGCTCGGCGATCCCTATTCCAACGATGTGTTCGAGGAAATACCTCAGCTCTTCGATCATCAGGTACCGGATGCGTTTGCCGAGCACATGTTCGGCCCTGCGGAGGCCCAGATAAATCCTTTCGAACAACCGGGCGAGTTCGAGCAGCAATTCGAACAGGCATCTTTCGAAGGGCCCGAACTCGAACAGATAGTAGAGCAGGAAGGACCGTTCGGCCCCAGCTCGATAGAACATAGCATGATCGAGGAGATCGCGGCGGATATGCCTGGCATTGCGGCGGGGCCTGACAACCAGGCTCTGATCGAAGATGAAATCAATCAGGCTATTGACCAGGTTGCAGGACCGATGGAGGAACTGGATCCGTTCGCGTGCGACCCGTTCGCAGCACCAGATGTTTTCGGGCCGCAGTACATGCCCGATCCGTACATGATGCCTGGAGCTTATGGACCTATGCCCGGTCCGGGCGCTATGCCGGGTCCGGATGCCATGCCCGGTCCGTAAGCCAGCCAGTTAATATATACACGTAGGTGGCTCCTGGGCGTTCCGGGGGCCTTTTTTTATGCGCAGATGGCACGTCTTTGAATGAGACGTGCCATCGTCATTTTGAGAATTGGAGGTGATTTACATGGCATGGAGACCAACACAGTATCTGATAGAAGGCGAACTGGACAACACCCAGCCGGGCAGGGTTGCCGGGTGGATGCATTTCGCCGGAATGAAAGACAAAGCAGTATTCGATCTGGAAGGAGACTTCCACAGGGATATCCGGGGCGCGAAGATTCGCATAGCCGGAGACGCCCACGAGGACCAGCTGGAAGCCGAAGCAGAGAAGTACATGGAAGGCTTTGCTTCTAAGCAAACTGGCAAAGTCGGAGACATCACCGCCGGTTTGCCGCCGCATGATTACGGTTCGAAACCCTATGTGGAGTGGTACGGCGCTGAAAACGGCCGTGTTGTCCTGGAACTACAAGCCGGACAGGTTGAGGTAATTGGCCGGCCAATACCCGCGGCCGAATCCGATCCGATCGGCAGGCGTGAGCAAGCGGCCAATATGAACGCGTTTTTAGGCGATATTGCCAGAGCTGCCAACATCCCGGAGACCAACGTGATCTGCGTAAATCCTTCGGCCTGCAACAGGACAGAAAGGAAGGCTGCGAATGATCGGGTAAGGGGCATGAAGCTGCTAACGAAAGAGCTTCGGGAAAAACTGCCGGCGCTGTATTCACAGGATGGAAAAGGAGGCGAAGCGATCGTCTACATCAAGTTCTTCCTGCCCTCAGGCTCATGGACCTGGTACGCAACTGAGGGCTCGCCCATCAAGGATGAAAGCGGCAAAGCAGTGGACTTTCATTTCTTCGGCCTGGTGGACGGCAACGAAAAAGAGCTTGGCTACTTCAGCCTTGCTGAACTGGAATCTGTGAAAGGTCCCATGGGTCTGCCCATTGAGCGGGATATACACTGGGAGCCCAAGTCCCTGAAAGAAATAGCTCCGGAATTGTTCCGGCACGAGACTGAGTCGAAAGGAGGTGGCCTATGAAGCGGTTCTGCGAAAACGCGTTCTGTCATAACGAAGCAGTAACAGAGGTGCAGGTATCGGTGGAGCAACCTGCAGATGGCGTTCGTTCCCTCTGCTCTGTTTGTGAAGAGGCGTATACCTGGGGATACCAGCACGGCAGGTTAACGGCAAAAGGCCTCACTATCGAGCCTCCGCCCGATAGTAAGGATGATGAGCCACTGTACAGGGTAGTTTACATGATAGACGTCAACGCCTCGGATGTTGTGGAGGCTGCGCGGTATACCCACCGGATTATGACCGATCCCGGATCTATGGCGCCGGTTCTTCACGTAATCGACTCCGAGGGCCATGAAAGCATCATAGATCTCTCTGAACAACCGGGAACTGAGCCGGAGACGACCGATCCAGAAGAGCTCGCACGCCGCTTTGTACTGGATGCTGCAAGCAAATGTCCGAAGTGCGGCGGCCAGAACATCGAGTTCGGCAGTTTCAATGTCGAAGGCCAGTCCGCCTACCAACCGGCTGACTGCCAGGACTGTAAGGCTTCGTTCTTTGTCATCTACAGGCTGGTTGGTTTCGGAACCGAAACAGAAGGACAAACCGAGATCCACACCATAATAGAGGATTTCGGTGCAATCGCACCCGACCGGCTTACGCCAACCGATCTGCATGGCAAGCTGCAAGAGGTACTATCCAGCATTGACGTAGGCGGTGAACAATCGCGGCAGTTCGCCCATGAAATCAAGCTGCTCAAACAAGTCCTGGCTGCCATAAAGGAAGGCTCATCAGCTCGATCTGATTTCTGAAGGCGGCATCAGGAAACATCTCGTCTCACATCAATCACTAACCCCAATTGAAAGGAGCGAAAATGAACACGAGCGCAAGAGGTGCGCGCGGTCCGCCACACATGATTGACTGCGTGCAAGAACAACTCAACAGGAAATGAAAAAAGCAAAACTGAAAGGACATTACAATGCAGATAATGTACATAAACAACCACGGCGGCGGATTTGCCGACTACGTTCAAGTTGCCGATGACACCACGGTCGAGGACTTTTTCATGCAGCAGATGCCCGGCGATCAACCTGAAGACTATCTTATCCGGGTCAACCGACAGCCGGTTCCAAGAGACTACGTCCTCCAGGAGTCCGACAGGATCACTGTCACCCCAACAAAAATTGAAGGGGCGTCACGGTAACAGGTTTCGTCGCACTGAAAGTGAAGGCATCTGTCCAGCGGATCATGTCGGGCAGATGCCTTCTTCATTTTGGAAAGGCCACTATATGGAAGATATAAAGAAACTGACCAAGACAGCAGGCAGTATTCGGGATGTCCTGGTAAGGATGCGACACAGCCGCCACCTCGAAATGCTGCGGCAGTTGAGCAAGTTCAACGGCAAACTGACGGAGATCTGCCTGGAGTACAGAAGGTACGAGATCGCAGTTGCGAAGAGGTGGTATAGCGCAGCGACCCAGTCGTCCAATGCCCTGGACCGCACTATCAGCGATATCCAGCAGCACGGTCGCGTAGTCAGCGCCATGATGCGGCAAAAACATCGCGAGCTTCCCACTTTATCAATGCTTGTCAGTGAACTGACGGCATTGGAGCAGGAATTCGGGCAGGTAGTACTCGATAGAGAGCCCCGCGCGATTGCTGTTACTACTGACCCGATCACCCTGGACAGCATATACCTGGGGCCCTTTGAGATACAACTCAGCATTGTCAGCCTGGACAGTCTGTACAGCCGCAGTCCGTACCGGGTAATTGCCCTGGAACCGAACCCGGCGGCAAGCGATGAACTTGTAACTCATCCGCATGTGAACGGAGAGAACGTCTGTGAAGGGGATGGCTCGGCCGCAATTCGTGCAGCTTTGGAAGAAGGCCGGATTGTCGATTTCTTTGCGATGATTCGCAGCATTCTCAATACCTACAACCCGGACAGCCCATATGTCGCGCTCGGCGATTGGGAAGGCGAGCCCTGTTACGACTGCGGCTATGTCACAGACCGGGAGAACAGGTACTGGTGCCATAGCTGCGACAACAGTTTCTGCGATGAGTGCAGCACCTTTTGCAGAGAATGCGAAGAGACTGTTTGCCTTTCGTGCACATCTCAGTGCCCTGTCTGCGACGAATCGTTTTGCCGCAGATGCCTGAAGCCATGTGCTGAATGCAATTTAGAAGTATGCAGTGAATGTATAGAAGCAGATCTCTGCGATAATTGCAGAGAAGAAAAGGAGCATGACCATGAAGAAAAAGAACAAGCAGAAGCAACAGCAGAAAACCGAACCAACGAAACAGAAAAAGAGCAGGCCACAGTGGCAGGCCCAAAGAAAGGAGCCTGTCCTGAGGTTCAGCCCCACCGCATGGGCGAAACTCCTGTACTTCCGGGACAAGTCCGACAATGAGGTCGGCGGTTTCGCAGTAACCAGCAGTGATGATCTGTTGTTTGTAGAAGATTTCGTTACGGTCAAGCAGGAGGTTACCTGCGTCAGCGTCAAATTCAATGACGATGCCGTGGCGGATTTCTTCGAGCAGCAGGTCGACCAAGGCAGAAGGCCGGAGCAGTTCGCCCGGATATGGGTACACACACATCCGGCGGATTCACCGCTTCCCAGCGGGACCGATGAGGCCACGTTTACGAGAGTGTTCGGAAGTTGCGACTGGGCTCTGATGTTCGTCATCGCAGAAAATGACAAGACCTACGCCAGGCTCAGCTTCAATACCGGTCCAGGCGGGCAGGTCCTTATCCCGGCAAGGGTGGATTACAGCCTGGATTTTCCGGCTACTGATCGGCAGGCCTGGGATGCGGAATACTCGGCGAACGTATTGGAACTGGAGTGGCGGAGCGACGGGCGAGGACAACGCGGCGTCCGCACAGAGGTTGAAGATGTCGATCTTCCATACCATTTGATAGAAGACTTCGAGAACATGGATCCGGCCGAGCGTCAGTTCGTTCTGGATGAACTCTCCAGTCGGCCGGAGCTCTGGGACCAAGAGGAGGTGCTTTCCATATGACCACTAGCGAACGTTACAGCAGACAAGCAGAGATTGTGCCCGCCGAGCGGATTGCAGAATGCAGAGCGACGGTTATTGGTGTGGGCGCAATCGGCCGGCAAGTGGCTCTGCAGCTTGCGGCCATTGGCGTTCCGTACCTTCAAATTGTGGACTTCGATCGTGTCGAAGAAGGTAATCTGGCCAGTCAGGGCTATCTGGAAGAAGATCTGGGCGAGCTAAAGGTCGAGGCCACTGCCCGGCTGTGCCGTAAGATCAACAGCAAAGTCAAAATTGAGACCGTACCGCAGCGATTCAGGCGAAGTCTGGACACCGGCAACATTGTTTTCTGCGGTGTCGATAAGATCGATGCAAGAAGATTGATCTGGAGTGCGGTCGGTTCAGAAGTGCGTTTCTGGGTCGATGGCCGGATGACGGCGGAAGTACTGCGGGTCCTGACCGCGTGCGACAGTGAGTCGCGGAAGCACTATCCTCAGACACTATTCACTGCCGAACAGGCTCACGCCGGACCATGTACGGCCAAAACCACCATCTACTGCGCAAATATTGCAGCAGGTCTGATGGTCTCGCAATTCACCAAGTACCTGCGACATTTGCCAATTGACGCGGACATACAGCTGAATCTGCTGGCTTCGGAGTTGAGTGTGATGTGATTTC
>CAYOTO010000075.1:0-7836 GCA_964406945.1 uncultured Pirellulales bacterium | reverse complement strand
CGTTCAGAATTGAATTTCATCACGATAACCCCTTCGCTCTGTATGATATTGCCAAACACGGTTTAGACGAGTCTTAACCCGGGCTAAAGAGTTGATGCAGACCATGGTTGGAGTTGCCGGTTTTAGCCGAACCTGATTGTAGACAAGGTGGCTCTCTAAGTCAAGTCAATTCTCTAAAAAGCACCTCGGAGATCCATCGCAAGTTGAATAGTCGGGATGGCCATCTGCAGGGATTGGGGACGGTGTGGTTTGTTCGGCTTAGAGAGTGTTAGTATGAGTTTGTTGGGGAGTTGGGCGGGAAGCAGGCGCCTTTTGAGGGGGCGTGGCGGCGGCTGTTGAGGGCGTTGCGGGGTCGGCCTTTCCAATTTTTATTGTCGGCGAGGTAGTTTGGGTCGGGGGTGTCGGTACCGGGGCGGTACTGGACGGTGTTTTCAGTTCGGCAGGTTGTTTTGTCATCGGTGGCAATCAGTGGTGAATCGATCTGGGTAGAATTTCTTGAGAGGATGCAGTTGCGCAGTACGGCGTGGCCTGTGCGGCCGTTATTATAGACCGAGACAGCAGCCGAGGGGTTGTTGTGGAAGGTGCAGCGTTCGGCGACGACGTGGCCGCAGGTCCAGAGACCGGCGGTTGAGCCGATACCGCCGCGTTTGACGCTGTAGGCTCCAATGCAATTGATCAGGCGGGCCGGATGTTGAGCGTCGCCTTCGGCGTTCCAGATTCGAATGGCGCGTTTGTTGCCGACGGCGATGCAGTCGATGAGGGTGGGAGCGGTTGATTTGTCGTCCCAGCCACCGTCCATGTTATCAACGGCCAGGCACCGCCGGTAGGACACGCCTGAGACGCCTTTTTCGGCCGTGAAGCCGTCTCCGTTCCAATAGTCGTGCGGGCCGCGACGGTGCAGATTGTTGCGGGATGTGCATTCTATGTAGCGGATGCCGCGGTTCGTCCGGTCGCTTTCGATACTAAAGCCAAACGGATAATTTTCGATCGGCCAAGAGTCGTCGCCGGCGGTCGCATCGGCCAGTACGCGTGTGAGGGTGAGGTTACTGCAGCCGGTTTGGAACCGCACGCCTCGTTTGGTGTAGCGCCGGATATTGCAATCTTCGAAAATGGAATCGGTTACCGTGTCCAGAATGAAACCTTCGCGGCATCGCTCTATCGACAGGGACTTGAATTTCAGATGCGAGTTAGAGCCGGAAGTCGTTATGGCGTGCATGAAGCCTATGATGTTCAGGTCTTCGATTGTGACGTGGGAGACGCCCTGCGCGAATGAGAAACACGAATAGCAATGGGCGTGGTAGCGGACGTTTTCCTCGCTCCAGCGGCCCACGATGGTTGGGTGTCCGGAGCCGGTGTCGACGCCGAGAATGCGGATCGGGGCGTCGGCGGCGCCGCTGCGCGGGATTGGCAGGACTGTGTTGCTGCCGCGGTTTCTGGGGATTCGATAGGTTCCGGAGCCGAGCAGGATTCGGTCTCCCGGTTTAATTGTATCGGCCAGGATTGTGCGCAGTTCGACCGGCGGTGCGGCGTTTTTCCAGTCGCTTGCGTTTTGAGAGCCGGCTGCCTGCGGCAGAATGTAGTAATCGGCGGCCCGAAGGCTCGCGGTCGATGTCAAGATGAGAAGGAGGACTGTTATTGTTCTTTGCATGGTCTTTAGGTCGGACAGGCTTACAGCAATTCCATATTTCGTTTCTTATGAGTCTATGTTCAGGACGATTTTGCCAAACTGGGAGGTGGTCTTCATTTTTTCTACGGCGTCGGGGCCTTCTTCAAGAGGGAGGGTCGAGTCTATTACGGGTTTGATTTTGTGGTCTTTTACGAATGCGAGCATGTCGGCGAAGTTTTTGGGCGAGCCCATTGTCGAGCCGATGAGGTGGAGCTGTTTCCAGAAGACTTTTCGGATTTCGAGGTTTTCGGGGACGCCACAGGTTGCGCCGTAGTTTACGATGCGGCCGCCGGGCCGGACGGCGTCTATGAGGACGTTGTAGCCGTCGCCGGCTGCGCCGTCTATTACGAGGTCAACGGGACCGAACTGCGACTGCATGTCGTCGGCCCAGAATTCTTCGATGTATAGGAATCCGCCGGCGGCTCCCAGTTCGAGGGCTTTGTCGATTTTGACCGTGTCGGAGCTTGTGACGATTGCAGTGGCTCCGGCGGCTGTGGCCAGTTGCAGGGCCGTGCTCGCGACGCCGCCGCCGATACCGGTGATAAGGACTTTTTCGCCTTTACGGAGGCGGCCCTGGTGAAACAGTGCCCGGTATGCGGTGAGGCCGGCCAGGGGCAGGGCCGCGGCTTGCGGCCAGTCGAGGTGGTCGGGCTTTTCGTAGACCTGGGCGTCGGGGACTGCTACTTTTTCGGCGAATGTGCCGTCGTCGGGCATGCCGAGGATTTTGAAGTCCTTTGACTGGGTGTCGGGGTTGTCGCCCCAGTCGTACCCGGGATTGATTATGACCTGTTTGCCGATCCAGCTTTCGTCGACGCCTTCGCCGACTTCGGCGACCACGCCCGAGCCGTCGGAGCCGAGGATCGTGGGGTACTTTATGTCCGGGTACATGCCCTGTGTGACCCAGAAGTCGCGTCTGTTGAGGGCGGCGTTTTTGAGGTTTATAAGCATCTGGCCGGGGGAGAGGGCCGGATCGGATGCCTCTTCGTAAACGAGGGGGTTTTGGGCCTTTTTGAGTATTAATGCTTTCATTTTTGTCTTCCTTTGATGGTCAAGATCATTTTGCGTTCGGTGCTTGCATTTAAGTCGGAGGCCGGATCCTTCGCTCCGCTCAGGATGACAAGGGCCTGACCAGAGATACTCGGCCTCGCTGTAGATGACAAGCGCGCGGCCATAGATGCTTCGCTGCGCTGCGGACGACAAGCGTGTGGGCAGAGAAGGTACGTTGTGGACAATAAGCGCGGCGAGCGGATGGCCTGCTCAGGGGCGGCTATCACTTCGCTGAATATGCAATGTTTTTCGGTAAGCATCATGCGTTCGCCTGTCAGAGGTCGCGTGGACCGACACTCGTTATGTCTATCGGCCGGAAGCCGAGGTCCAATGCAGGAGAATCGGGTTTGAGGGTGAAATCGTAGTTTTTCGGGTCGGTGAAGAGCGGATCGGCGTAGAGGGAGTGAACGTCCTTGCCGGCTTTTCGCCACTGTTCGAAGGTCATGCCGTTGAAGCGTACGTCGTGGAGTTTCTTTTCGGGGTTGTAGTAAAGATTGTAGTCCATGTCGAACGTACTGGTGACTTCTCGCGTTCCGCCGGAGTTTTTGGGGTGGAAGTGGAAGGTGTAGGGTTTGTCTTTCCAGTTCTTGTCGAGCAGGACGCCCTGTTTCCAGTAGACGATGTTGTTCTCGAAGTAGACGCTTTTGTGGGGTTCGGCCCGGCCGCGGCTGAGCTGCTGGAGTCTGCCGAGTGCGAAGATGTTGTTGCGGACGGTGATTTCCTTGGCGAAGTGTATGTTGTAGCCGCTGAACTTGGTATTGTAGACGATGTTGTTTTCGATGAGGATGTGGGTGGAGCCTTCGTCGTTGTAGATCCCCCAGCCGCCGTAATGGTTGGCATTCACGTCGTGGATAAGGTTGTTGCGGATGACGGTTCCGGGCGAGACGCCGAGAGTGTAGACGGCGCCCATATCGGAGAGCAGGCCCTGGCCGATGTGGTGAATGTGGTTGAATTCGACAACGTTATCACGGCTGACGCTCCGCTGGTAGCCCCATTGCCAGCCGATGGAGACGCCGGTATACCAGCCGTGGTGGATTTCGTTGTGGCGGACTTGGTTGGCGTTGGTGTTCATGAGGAGGACGCCGACGGCCGACGGGTATTCGACACCGTAGGGGCCGATTACGTTGTCGGAGATTTCGGTGTGGCCGGTGCGTTCGAGGGGGTGGTCGCGTTCGGTGCCGCCGTCGATGCGGAAACCGCCGGCGCCGACGTTGGTGATGAGATTTCGGGAGAATCTGTTATGTGAGCAGCCGGAGGAGACGTCGAAGGCCCAGGTGCCGGTATCTGAGATGCGGCAGTCGGTGAATGCGCAGTTGCGGGCGGCCTTCATGGTGACGGCTGCGGGAATGCTCGCCGAGCCCTGGCGGTCGTTGGAGTTGCCGACGGGCAGGTGGTAGTTGGTGTAGCGAAACGAGAGGCCCTCGAAACGGATGTTCTCGACGTAGCGTCTTTTGCGGGCGTCGCCTTCAAACCGGATAAACTCGCCGATTACGGGTGCGAAGACTTCGGCGGTGTTCATGTCTTCGCCGGGGACGGGTTTGTAGTGCAGGACGCCGGTCTTGCGGTTCAGGTACCATTCGCCGGGTGCGTCGAGGCCTTCGTAGACGTTTTCGACGATGTAGCGGGCGCCGTCGCTGGAGAAGTCGTCGGTAAAGACTTTGCCGGCCTTGTGCTTGAAGGTGACGATACGCTTTTCGGTATCGACGGACTGGATGGGCAGGTGCGAATCGGTCCAGAAGTGGTAGACGATTACTTCTACGTCGCCGAGGTTGGTCCAGCTTGGGTCGATATCGCCGGGGGCGTATTCGAAGCGTTTGCAGTCGGTATGGTAATGGACTTCGCGGCCCCCGTCGGGAAAGCCGGCGACGCGATGAAAGCCCTCGTTCGGAATGCGGGCGCGTCTTCGCTGTTTGCCGTTGACGTATAGCTGGCGGAAGTACCATTGGCCGCTCTTGACCTCGGGAAGTTCGACAACCCAGGTGCCGTCCGGGCCTTTCCTGAATCCGGTTATTCGGCGGCCGCCGCTGAGAAGGGGCTTTGCGCCGGGGGCGGCTTTGTAGATGACGGGAAAGTCGGCCGTACCGGAATCGGCGGCGGTCAGGACAAGGGGGTTTTGCATTTCGTACACGCCGTCGAGGAGGTGGACGGTTACGGGTTCGGTGAGGGTGCCGGCGGATTTGAGTGTGCGGACGGCTTTTTGGGCGCGGCCGATTGTGGCGAAGGGCCGGCTTTTCGTGCCGGGGGATGAATCGTCGCCATTGGGGCTTGTGTAGAATTCGGCTGCCCGTGCAGAGGCGGTGAGGATTGCCGCGAGAAACAGGCTGTAGAGTGCGAGAAGTTTTGCTTTTTCGGCCATGTGTGCTCCTTGTGATTGGTCAGTCGCGATGTTCGACGGCGGTCGCGTGGTCGGCGAGCCATTTGTCGATATCTGTTTCGGGGATTTTGAGTTTGCGTCGGGCCGGTTCCGGTCGGGGGTAGCTGCCGACCTCGTCCTGACTGTCAATAATTCTGCCTTTTCGTTGCTGGAATTCGTGGATGATGCGGCGGTCGACTTCGTCGCGGTCGGCGGGTCTTGCGCCGGCGTTTTCGATGATATGGGAGATTACCCGATCGGCGGCGAGGGGTTCAAGGTTCTGAGGCCAGACGGGTTTTTGTTCGAGGATGTTGATTTTGCCGGAGGTGAGGGGGGCGGGGGAGCCGTCGCGTTTGCATGCGAGGTTGTCGGCCATATAGACGTCGCCTTTGGAGGCGACCAGGGCGAGACCCTTGTTCGTATCTGCGCCGGCGATGAGCACGTTCCCAACTGCGGCGATTCGGGCGTTGTCGGGTTGGGGGCGGTCTTTCCATTCGCTCTCGGGCCAGGTTACCTTGATCGCCCCGGAGCCGGGGTTGTAGATGAGGTTGTTGACCACTACGCCGGTGGTGAAGGCCTTGAAGTACGGATTACGCTGGACGTTGTGGGCGTACAGATTGCCGATCACGGCTATGTTGGTGCAGTGGTCGTGGATGAGCGAGCCTTTTGAGTGACGGCCCTTGGCGTGGGTTGACTCGTCCAGACCTTCGGCGATGATGCAGTTACTGAAGGTGATGTCGTGGCTGGTGGCCTGCGGGCCGTCGTATCGCGGGCCGGAGGCGGAGAGGTTTTCGTCGACTGCCCAGGCGAAAGAGCAGTGATCGACTACGATGTTGTGGGCGGCGTGCGTGGCGAGGCCGTCGGGTTCGAAGCCGCTGCGTTTGGGCCGGCCGCAATCGCCTGTGCGAATGCGGATGTGGCGGATTATGACGTCGTGAGCGGTAAGGGTGATGCCGCCGCGGATTATGGAGATGCCCGGCGAGGGGGCGGTCTGACCGGCGACGGTGACGAAAGGTTCGTCTATGCGCAGTCGCCCGCAGTCGAGATCGATAACCCCGCCGACTTCGAAGACGATTATGCGAGGGCCTTTTGCCGCCAGCGCAGCGGCCAGCGAGCCGGGGCCGCCGGGTCGGAGGCTGGTTACCTTGATTATGCGTCCGCCGCGGCCTGCGGGGGTATTCACACCAAAGCCGACGGCCCCTTCGAAGGCGGTATCGGCCGGGGCCCGTGTTGTCGCGAGCAAGCAGGCCAGGGCAGGGATTAATAGTTGCAACGCTTTTTTTTGCTTTTGCACAGTTGTGCCTCGGTAAACAAGCGGCGTTCAAATCGTTCAGATACCAGTTGTTAAAATCAGAATATCAAATCGGCGCCAATTGTTCCAGTCGAACGTGGACGAAAAAGCAGCAGTATGCAAACACCCGCTGTCTTAACTTCTAACCTGGCCAGATGTTTACCGGGCTCAAGAGGGCGCGGGGAGGGTATCAGCCGCAGTTGCAGTTATGCAACGCAATATTGACTTGCTCATCGGACCTGTTTGAGAGACTCCTCAACGGTTCCGGCGTTTGCGGGATCGCAGGGTGAGAATACCCGCCGAGAGCATCAGGAGCACGGTTGCCGGTTCGGGGACGATGTGTATGTGGTCAAATGTTTCGGGGGAGCTGGTAATTCCGACAAGATTTATGGTGACGGGCGAATCGTCGAGCAGGTACCTGCCCTTTACCAAACCGGATCCGTACTTGCCGCCGTACGGATCGAACACTACGTCGTAGGCATGTAGAAATGCGATGGACTCCGCACTACAGCCGAGAGCAGCAACTTGGCCGCCGTGAATATCGGCTGTGCTCTGATCTCTGAGCACCAGCAGGTCGATTGAACCGCCAAAGACAACGGCATTACTTGAATTTCGCAGACCCAGAGAATCCACCGTTCCACCGAAAAGATTGAACCTGGCGTTGTCAACGAGACCGGAATCGTAAGTTAGATCACCGCTGTACATGTTTATGACGGCGTTGCCGCGGCCGCTAATGCCACCCAAACCTTTGGAGCTGGTAATAATATAGTCGTTGTAAACCACCGGCGTTGGCAGGGCATTACCCGCAGGAGCCGAGATCAGTACATATGCGATGGCAATCACAGCAATGACACAGGCTGGTCGGCGCATTTTCTTACCCTTTCAAATTCACTTGTTCCAGTCAGTTCTCCGGCTTTCTTGCAATATTAGGTTTATGGGTTGAGCCCCGCAATAATCTCGTTTTCGAGCCGATAGGTCATTTCCTCCACCCATTGCTCCCACCTGATCTTCTCAGGTTGCGTTCCGAACGGAAACTTCTCAACAGTTGTGTTTGAGCAGCCCGTCTGGTTGTGGATATCTGACTTAGCAGCCCGTCTGGTTGTGGATATCTGACTTATATGCATTGAACTCAGCATCATCGTTCGCCGGATCAAAAATGTCGGCCATAAACATGGATTGTGAATCATCCACACTGATAAAAAAGTACCCGGGCGCCATGCCGTCGCGGGTCTGATTGAAGCTAGCGACGAGATCGCTGTTGGTTGGAAAGGTTTCGTAATCGTCTTCGAAATGTTCCATATAGATGCCTTCCGGCGGCGACTGGGCGTCGTAGGTGTAACAATAGGGAAGAACGGCGTGAACCGAGCCTCCGTTCGTAGCGTTATCCGTAGTATGCGGGACAATACACCTTGCCTTAACGACGGCCAAGCAGTTCGTTAGCTGACGGAACTCGTCCAGATCGGCAAAGAACATCGGTGC
>CAYOTO010000074.1:0-11628 GCA_964406945.1 uncultured Pirellulales bacterium | reverse complement strand
ACCACCGCCTCTGTCACACCAGACGGCAAAAAACCTCGCTTGTTTTGGGTCTAGCGTAAGCTCGCTAAAAAAGTGACCGGGGCGTTTGGCCGCACATCGGTTGTTTCTTATGCTTTTTGAGGTGCGTGTGGCTTCCGAGGTGCGGGAGGCCGCCGGAAAATTGAAAATTGGATCAACTGCAAAAAAGTTGGTGAAGAGGGCTCCTGCGAATCCGGCGAGTGTTTTTCGCCTGCGCCTTTCTTTCGCCGCTCCATGGCCCTTACGGGCTCGCAGGTGAGAGCGGCGAAAGCGGACTACGGCGAAAAACAAGCCCCGAACCGTGGGGCCGGCCGAGTAACGGTAAGGGCTTGCAGGGCAACAAGTTAGAGGCCCAGACTGCCCGTGGCGGACCAATTTATTTGCAGTTGAACTAAAAAATTAGGGTATCTGCGTGATGTCAAATGCCAGGCTGCTGACGACCGTCTTGTTGGTTTCCATACTTCCTGTAATCGCCATTTCGATGGCCGGTGCCATCCCGCGGGGCTACAGAATTGCCTCGGTTTGCATGTCGCTTATGTGGGGAATCATGCTGACGCTGCTGTGCAGATCAAAAAATGCGCGTACCGGCCAAACGAGGATGTCAGAACCGAGAAGGGCCGATAAGCAGGCGGCCTGAATCAAGTTACCTTCAAATTCGCAACCGACCACCAACCGCAGAGCCACGGGCGCTTCATGTTCGTGGCTCGCCCCGCGCGCACGCCGAATCAATTCATGTGGCGTAAGATATCGCTGAAGAACTTACGTTTCGAGCGGTGGCGTTATTCAAGTACTTGTCGGTGAAACGATTCATGCGCGAATAATTGTTCGGCGATTTGTCGATAGCCCGGAGCCAAAGCATGGCTGGCGTCGCGCCAGCAGTCACTCGGGGGCGGTTCGGCAATCAAGTGAGGAATGCCCGTATCGGACAGCCATCGGCCGATTTCTGTCTTGACCCGCTCATAAACGCTGACACTTTGGCCTGCCAGCATGTGTTCGTTGAACGGACCGACAAGGACGAATACTCTGTTTCGGCGGTCTTGCAGGAGCTGCACCGTTTCCCTGAAAAAGCGCCATTGAAGTGAGTTTTCCAGTTCGACGAACGGCATATCCCTTTTGGCCAGGTTCATTTCATACCAGGGCCTGTTCTGCTCCGCAGCGGCTGGTTCGGTGGAAGGCCTCTGCCTGGTGAACGCCGCGCAGGGGCTGGCGTAGGGATGCTCCAGTGTCCAGGCGGGCAGATTGAATCGCCGTACGTGGGCCGCCCATCTGAGAATACCGGATTGACGCTGTACGGCGGTGGAGAATCGATCCGAAAGGCTGGCTTTGTAGCATGCAATTGCATCATCGAACTGGGGTATGAGATCCGGGTGATGAAAGCGAAACTCTTTGGTGGTGCTCAAGTCCTGTTTTCGTGAACTCATCCAGAGCGGATTCATCTGAATGATCACGTCTTTGTGGGTTATGGATTTTCCGTAGTACCTCAGCAGGCCGGTCATTGCGGCCGGGTGCATGCCGTCTACCGCCAGATTTGCGAATTGTTCGCCGGCGGTGAGTTCATTCAGATAGTGCGAAAGAGTTCGGTCCTTGTCGACGAAGAATCCGCGCATGGCCGAATCGCCGAGAACCAGGTTGTCGTACTGTTCGCAGACCCGGCTGCAGTAACGTTCCCAATGCCAGTAATCGTCGCTCGACTCGCTGCTGAGCCTGTAATCTTTCGAAGGTGCAAAGGGTTCGACCATGCGCCACCACACGGGTCCTGTCGTGAGAATCGTCGCGACCAGGATCGCAGTCAGGGCCCATTCGCCCGCCGACAAACGGACGCAGTTGGAGCTGAATTGCTCGCAAGTGCTGGCGGCGTTGTGTTTTTGAGTGTTTGCGTAGTCTGTCATTTGCGGTCTGTCAGAATTTCATATAAATGAAGGGTTGACTGTCAGGTGACACGAACAGGGTCATATACACAATCATCAGCACAACCAGGGCGATCCGGACGGGTCGCAACTGCAGTACTACGCAGACGCGGGACTCATAGGCGAATTGATATGCCCAAACCGCTGCGATCATGAAAAGAGCCAGCAGGGGGCACTGCGGATCGCCCCAGCCTGTGGTGAACATTCGCCGAATAATCAGCGTTGCGCCGGAGAGGCTCGGCGCTCTGAAGAAAATCCATGCGAACATGACGATCAGGAATACGAACGCTTGTTTGGCGATTCGGGGCACTCTTTCGCGATAGAAGGCGGTGCTTTCCAGGGCGCGGGTGGCGAATCTGGCGAGTCCGTGGACGGCGCCCCATATTACGAACGTCCAGGCCGCTCCGTGCCACAGGCCCGAGATTACCATTGTAACGAACATGTTTATATAGGTCCGGGCCTTTCCCTTCCTGTTGCCACCCAGCGGGATATAGACATAATCCTTGAACCACGATGAAAGGCTTATGTGCCATCGGTTCCAGAATTCGCCGAGGCTGGAGGCAAGATAGGGATTGTCGAAGTTGAGCATAAGGCGGATACCCATAGTTCTGGCGATACCGCGGGCCATGTCCGTGTAGCCGCTGAAGTCGAAATATATCTGCCAGGTGAAGAGGAAAGTCGCTGCAATCAATGCCCCTGCCTGATATTCCCCGGGGGCATCGTAAATCTTGTTTACATAGAGAGCCAGATAATCGGCGATGGCTACTTTCTTGAACAGGCCGACGACGAACAGTGATGCTCCGTCCGCTATATCAGTTCCAGTGACCACGGCGGGGCGGCGCATCTGCGGCAGCAGGTGGCGGGCTCTTTCTATCGGTCCGGCGAGCAGGCGAGGGAAGAGTGAGACGAAAACCGCGTATCGGAGCAGGCTCCTTTCCCGTTCGACATCGCCGCGGTAGTAGTCTATCGTGTAGCTGAGTGACTGGAAGATATAGAAGCTCAAGCCCACCGGCAGCAGAAAAGTCGGTTCTGAAATGACGAAAGGCGAACCCACTGCGTCCAGCAGGGCGTTCAGATTGTGCGCGGCGAAACTGCCGTATTTGAAGAATCCGAGCAGGGCGATATTGTTGATTACGCTGACAGCCAGCCATCTCTTCTTTCGGCCGCGTTTTTCCATCAGGACAACGGCAAAATAGTCGACGAGTATCGACCATGAAATGAGTATGAGGTACAGCGGGTCGGCCCAGGCGTAGAAGAAGTAGGAAGCTCCCAGAAGCCACCAGTGTCGCAGCCTGGTTCCTTTTACGGCAAGGTATACCAGGTAGAAGACAAGGAAGAATGCGGCAAAGGCCCAGGATTGAAAAAGCATTGCGTTTCCTCTTATTGCATTAACACTCTAACGTGAGCCTCAACCGATGCTGCAAGCCCTTGCAGATGATATCCACCCTCCAGTACCGAAACGATTCTGCCTTGGCAGCAGTCGGCGGCCAGCGATTTTACGATTTCGGTCAGTTTCTCGAACCCGTTGACGGTCAGCTTCATACTGCCAAGCAGGTCGTCTTTGTGTGCATCGAAACCGGCCGAGATCAGGAGGAAATCGGGGTCGAAGTCGACGGCGGCCGGTTTTAGAACCGTCTTATAGACTTCGATATACTTGTCGTCTTCGGAGAAGACGGGCAGCGGGACATTGATGGTAAAACCTTTGCCCGGCCCTTCGCCTTTTTCGGCCGAGCCGCCCGTGCCCGGATAAAATGGATACTGGTGCGTGCTGAAGTACAGAACGGATGGGTCCTCATAAAAAGCCTCTTGAGTGCCGTTGCCGTGGTGCACGTCCCAGTCGGCGATCAGAAGTTTCTTTAGACCGTACTTCTGCTGCAGGTATTTCCCCGCGATGGCCACATTGTTGAAAATGCAGAATCCCATAGGTCGGCTGCGGGTCGAGTGGTGTCCGGGCGGACGGACCGCGCAGAAGGCGTTTCTGACATTGTCCTGCATTACCTCATCGATCGCCCGCAGGACTCCGCCGGCGGCCGTTAGAGCAACTTCGTAAGTCCTGGTGCAGATTGAGACGTCCATCGTCTCGATATACTGTTCGCCGGCGGCGCACGCGCGCTGGACCCGCTCGATCATATCAGGTGAATGCACCGTCTCTATCTGTTCGACTGTTGCCGGTGTGGGTTTGATATTCACCAGTTTGTCCCGGATGCCGACATTTTCGAGTCTTTCGATAATTTTGCGCAGCCGCACGGGGCGTTCGGGATGACCCTGGGCCGTTCGATGCTCGAGGTATATTTTGTCGTAAACGAAACCGGTGTTCGCCATAGCCTGAATCCGTTTATTGGGCCTGCGGGTCGCTTCGAACGCATCGAAAACCAATGGTGTCGTTAGCCAGACAGGTATCGTCGATGGACGGGTCGCCGGCCCGGTAGCTCGAACGGCAGGCGTCGGGTGAGCTGTTCCATGATCCGCCTCTCAGGACGCGCTCTGCGCCTTTCGCCGGGCCGCGTGGGTTCGTTGATTCGGCCCGTTCATAGTAGTCTGCGGCGTAAAAGTCATTACACCATTCAGCGACGTTGCCGTGCATGTCATACAGGCCCCAGGCATTCGGTTTTCTGGTGCCGACCGTATGAGTCTTGTCGCCGGCGTTCTCGGCCATCCATGCGTAGGAGGTAAGCTCTCTTTCACTGTCACCGAAGCTGTACCTGTCCGGGCTCGTGGCTCTACAGGCATATTCCCATTCGGCCTCGGTGGGCAGGCGATAACCGTTCGCATCGAAATTGCATTCCCACGTCTGTTCGTCGTAGCAGGGCTCCAGCCCCTCGGCCAGAGACCGTTCGTTGCAGAACATCGCCCCGTCCGTCCAGTTGATCTGATCGCACGGGCCTTCGGGGTTTTTGAAATGCGACGGGTCCGGCATCTGGAATTTTCTGAAGAGTTTCTGGACGACTTCGTACCGATCCATCAGAAATCCACTTAGCTGGACCGTTCGAACCGGTTTTTCGTCGTCCTGGCCGTCGGCGCTGCCCATCTGGAAAGAGCCAGGCGGTATTCGCACCATTTCGATACCGCCGGCGGTGGTTATTACCTCCGGCTGCTCGGTGGGCCGATCTTCTCTCTTTGCGCATCCTGGGGCGGCGACAAGAATACACGAGAACAAGAGTGTCAGTTTCTGGATTGTCATATCAGTCTCTCGTAAGCGATGCGATTAGTTCACGCCGGTTTGCAGCGGCACCCAGTCCGGTTCCTTGTTGTGGTTGCCGTCTTCGGTTATCTGCACCCATTTGCCGTTCAAGTTACTTATGCAGATGTTCCAGCCGGCGGCCATTCCGCCCACCATTTCGTTTGCTTTGGGACCGTAGCTGAATGCAATGTAGCGGCCGTCCGGCGAAAAGTCCGTGTGATATACTTCATGCTCTTTGTCGCAGCGAATAGTTCTTGTCCTGTTTCGCACGACCGGCCGGCCATCGTCGATTGCGAACTCGGCAATGCACAGATCCCAATCGGTCAGTCCCCAGGTGAGCATGTCCGACCCAGGCCGAAAATCCGGTCGACAGCCTCTGACGCCGAATTCGGTCAGGTCATAAACATCCGTTCTCTCACGCGGGAAGGCAAGTATCGCATGCCGGTATCCCATGCCGCCGTGTACTGTGGCGGTAAACCAGTTGCCGTCGTCGGACCAGCAGATGTTGTAAAGATGATAGAGCTTTTTGTTGACGTGCTGAGAGTGCTTGCGGGTCTCGATATCGTAGAAGAATAAGCCTTTGGTGGCGTAGTCCTTTATGGTGTACCGGTCGAATTCGCCCTTGAGATATGCGATCGTGCGGCCGTCTGGGCTCCAGCAGGGCTGGCGGGCATTTTCGGCTACCCGGGTGCGGCCGCTGCCGTCCAGATTCATGTAATAGACATTCCGGATTTTATCGCGTCCCGAACCTTCGTCGGTGACGAAGCAGATTCGCCTGCCCAGCGGGCAGGCATGCGGATACATCTCGTCGACGTCCGGCGTATTGGTCAGGTTGACGGGATGGGATCCGTCGGCGTTGACAAGATACAGTTCCCAGTTGTCCCGCCCGTTGGTTTGCCTGTAGGTTTCGTAAACGATTTTGAAGGGTATCGCTTCGAGGTCGAGGCTCTGGCGCGGCAGGGGGGTATCGGCCGCCGCGGTCGGGCGGATTGACGCGAAGGAGGCGGTCATCGCCAATACGGCACACATGCAAATAACTCCGTGGTTACGCATAGTTTTCTCCATCGTATCTGTAAACGAGATTATGATATCTTTCGCAGATGCCGGTCAGGGCTGCGGCGTGGTTTTGGCAATCGGTATCCAGTCGGGTTCTTTGTTGTGCCTGCCGTTTTTGGTAATCTGCACCCAGTTTCCGTCCATGTCCGCGACGCAGATGTTCCAGCCTTTTGCCATCCCGCCGACCTGCTGGCCGCCGTTGACCGAGCCGTACGCAAACGTCAGATATTTGCCGTCCGGCGATATATCCACGTGATAGACCTTTCTGCTGCGGGCACACTGGACGATTTTGCGGATGTTCTGGACCTGGGGCCCTCTGGCTCCGATTGAAAAATCGCCGATGCACAGGTCCCAGTCCGTTTCGCCCCAGACCATTGTCTTGCCGTCTACGCTTAAGTCCGGCCTGCAGCCTTTTACCCCCCACGGCGCCAGGTCAACCACTCTGTCGCCCCAGACCTCGAAACCGAGGATCGTGTCGCTGTAGCCCATTCCACCGTGAACCACGCCCATGAACCAGTCGCCCTGCGGCGCCCAGCAGATAGCGTAGAGATGGTGCAGGTCCTCGTTAACGTGTTCTATATGCCGGCTGGTCCGCGTATCGTAGAAGAACAATTCGCTGGTTGCGTATTCCCTGGTGCTGTATCGTTCGTATTCGCCTTTGAGGTATGCGATGTACCTTCCGTCCGGGCTCCAGCAGGGCTGGCGGGCGTTGTCGGCGATTTTGAGTCGGTCCGTACCGTCAATGTTCATGCAGTAGACGCTGCGGACCCTGTTGCGGCCCCGACCGGAATCGACCACGAACGTCAGTTTCTTGCCGTCCGGTGAGGCGTGTGGGTACATCTCGTCAATGTCGGGGGTTTGGGTAATATTGGCTACCAGCGAGCCGTCTGCATTTATGATGTGCAGTTCCCAGTTCAATCGCTCATCGGTCTGTCGATACGTCTCGTGTACGATCTTGAAATCAATCGCCTGCAGGTCAATCGTCCCACGCGGCGACGGCCTCTTTCGGACTCGAGGCTTTCTGCTGAAAAGCGGCTCGCCCTCGGCCTCTGCGCAGAACAACGCAGCCAGGGCAAGCATAATTGTAATCTTCTGAAGTATTCGCATCGTAGGTTTCCAATCGGTCAAAATCGGGCCGGGACTGACTTTCGCGGCTACGCATAAATCGACGCATTCTCGCACAGGAAAATGCTGCTATGTAAGAATCCAGTATACAGCCGTATCCGCACTGAAAACAAGGTACTGGTCACAATTTTCGCTTCGTCGGGTGCGCGCTCCAGGAAGTGATCGCAGGTGTGTGCCGTATATTTAATCGTTGAAAACCCGGCTGTACATGGCAGAATATGCGGCAAATGAACTTTCCGCCACAAGCAAGGAGAGCCGGAAATGGTCAGAACCCGACCGCATAGCACGCAGGCTGCATGGAAGCTGCGGCTGTATGAAATAATCTTCGAATCAGATACGGTTGCGGGCAAATGGTTCGACATAATCCTTAAACTGGTCCACCACACCCGCGAAGCCGACCGCCTTAAAAGAGCGCTTTATGCAAGCCGTCGCAAAATCGTCGTATTCCTTTTTGCGGTTTTAACCCTTGTAGTCATCATCGGCTCGCTGATGTTCATGATCGAAGGAGTCGATAACGGCTTCACGAGTATTCCCCGCAGCGTGTACTGGACGGTTGTGACCCTCACCACGGTCGGCTACGGCGATATTTCTCCGCAGACGCCGGTTGGCCAGTTTCTCGCCGCGGCCGTCATGATCCTGGGCTATTCCATAATTGCCGTGCCGACCGGGATCGTTACGGTGGAGTGGTCGCGCACCGAAGACGCCGGGCGTCGCGAATGTTCGAAATGCAGGGCGGCAGGGCACGACAGCGACACTATCTACTGTAAAAAATGCGGATCACGGCTCTGAGCCTGCCTTGAACAGGAGATTTTGATGCAAACATTCGTAACCGTCGCGGTTTTGACACTACTTTCTATAATTGCGCTGGTGATCGGCCTGCGACTGCGGCGAAACACCAGGCGCCGACGATTACTGTCTGCTCCGCTGCCGGACGAGTACAGGGAGATTCTGGAAAATAACGTGCCGCTCTACCGGCGATTGCCGGAGCCTTTGCGAGAGAGGCTGCACGGACTGATAAACGTCTTTCTGGCCGAGAAGCAGTTCGAGGGCTGCGGCGGTCTGGAGCTGAGTGACGAAATCAGGGTTACAATCGCAGCCCAGGCCTGCATGCTTTTGCTCAATCGTCCCACACTGTACTTTTCCAAACTGCGGACCATCCTGGTCTATCCGGAAACGTACGTCGCGAAGGCGAAGATGCGCGATGGATTTCTAGAAGTCGACGGCCACAGTATCCGGCAGGGCGAGTCATGGCAGAACGGCCCGGTGGTGCTGGCCTGGGACAGCATAAAGGGCGGGACCAGAAACATTGCCGACGCTCACAATGTGGTCCTGCATGAGTTCGCGCATCAACTGGATCAGGAGGACGGAACCGCCGACGGGGCTCCGATATTGGCCGACCACAGCAGATACACGGCCTGGGCACGCGTGTTGAGTGAAGAATACGCCGATCTGGTGGAACGCGCTCAGGACGGCCACCGCTCGGTAATGGACCGTTACGGCGCAACAAACCCGGCCGAGTTCTTTGCGGTCGCAACCGAGACATTCTTCGAAAAACCCCGTCAACTGCAAAAGAGACACTCCGAGCTGTACGAGGAATTGAAGCAATACTACAAACTCGACCCCGTCCAGTGGCTCGAACCCGAAGAGGACCAGTACGACACACCCCCCGACGGCCGCATAAACAGACACAGCCGAAGGTAATCACTCCACATCTTCTTTTGTATAGCTGAAACTATATCGCTTCCAGGCGTTGGCCTATGAAGGCTCCGCGTTTGGTTTCGGCGAATGTGATTGCCAGCAGTGCCGCGAGGATGCCGAACAGTCCGAGGACTATCCAGAGTATTACGATAACACCTGCATAGATTCCGATTCGGAGTTTCGAAAGCGGCTGTTTACGAGTCGGTCGGGGCCAGAACTTGACGGCGAGGGTCAGCAGTAACACTGCGAGTATGACGCCAATGGTGCCGACGAGCTTGTGGATCGTAGCGACCGGGATCGCCCATACACTCAATTCGGCGTCTCCGGCGGAGCGGGCGAAGTCGAGTCTGACCCGGCCGGCCGGTAAAGCCACCGGCAGTGAGTAGGTTCCTTCGGCCGTGTATATGGCCCCACCTGTTTCCGCCTGCGGTGCGGCTGCGGGCTGGTCCGTTCCCAACTGCACTTGGCCGTTAATTGTGGTCGCACGGTCCATGTCGGCTCTTACGCGGTTTTCTCGCAAGGCTTGGCTGTGAGCGTCGCCTGCTCGGCCCAAAGCGTACCCATCGACTGATTCCATTTGTTCGCCTATGATCCGGCTGCTGTCGCCGTACTGATAAGCGGCGCCGCCCGGAGTCTGGGACGGCTGCGGTTGTCTCGTGGCCGGGGCGTTTTGGCTGACGCCCGACTGAGAGCGGTTTTGAGTGCCCCTGAAGTGTCGCTGAAGCCGGTTGTCCGCCAGTTCCTCCAGTTGATTTCGGATCAGGGTCTGCTTGCGGTCGAGATTCTGCGCCGCCTCTTCGCTAAGCTCGGTCATCAGCTTGTCGACTTCGGCCTTTTTGTTGACTTTGGATGCGACAAGGTCTTCGGCGGCTGCCATTTTTCCTTTGGAAATGCCGTGAGCCGTCTCAACTTCAGCCGTATCACGCTTCCGGGCCATTTCCGAAGACGAGTTGAACGTCTGCAACTGCCGCTGTGATCGGGCCAGCTCCTCTTCGAGTCTTTCGATCTGGCGTTCCTCGTTTTCCTGCACGAACTCCGGCACCGAAGTTATCGCACTGTCCCTGGTTGTCTGTGCCAGTCCCGCATTGCTGACGGAGGAATTCAAAAAGAAGTTCATGTCGTTTCTGTTCTGCTCGGACAGCTTTTTGAAGTAGGCGGTATTTCCGCTCACGACCGTTTCCTGCCTGGCCTTCTGTCCGCCGAGTTTCGACTGCAAACGACGGTAATCTTCACGTTCCACACTGCTCCTGTTCGACTCGAGATAGCGATTTGCCTTCTTGATTTCGCCAGCGAGTCGCTCGTTGAAGAGGCCCCAGTTGCTCCGGGCCACCTGTTCTCGCTGGGTTCCCGTTCCAGCCACATCGCGATAGGCCTTTTCCAGTCGCGAGAGCTGCTGCAGCTTCGCTTCGATATTCAGACTCAGCATTTCGGCGGTTCCCGCCACGGCGGACATGTTTCCGCCCGGACGCATGTATTTATAGCCCGCCGGCAGACGCAGTGACCACGTCGTACGCATCACGGGCATTGCGACGATGGAAATCGCCGGAGGTTTAATTCTGCCGATGCCGTCAAGCGGTGCGACCACACGTGCATTTTGAGTATCGGCAAAGTACAGGCGAACTTCGTACGGCAGACCGCCCGGCGAAGTCTTGACCAGCGGGATCAGCACTTCGCCTTGGGGCGAATCCGACGCCACCACCGGCTTGACCGCCTGGTGAGCCACTTTGCCGCTCCACAGTTCCAGACCATCCGGAACGCTCACCCGCAAGAACTGCTCGCTTCGATTCTGAAGCGTCAGATTGGCCTCGTACCGGCATCTGCCGGCTCGGTCGATAACAGTCGTAATCGAGAGCAGATCGACGACAGCCTGGATTCTTTCGGCGGTTTTGGCCGGTTCGAAATCCAGAACAAGCGCCCAGTCCTCCTCGAATGACTGCAACACGTACTGGAGAGCTTCGCGCATGGCCTGCGGCATCAGACGCTGCTGCTCGCTCAGAGGCAGATCTCGCAGATTCGTGCTTTGGGCGATGCTGATTTCGTGCCGCGACATGTTCTGAATCGCCGCCAGAGCCGTATAACCGGTCAGTCCCGGTATCCCGACAGTCGGAACGGGCAGTTGAGCGGTGGATTCCTCGACGGGCAAAGCGAAGTTGGCCACAATATCGATAACGCCGGTGACTTCGTTTACCAGCCAGACGGTCCATTCGGTTCGCCCGTCGGCGGCCTTCTCGCTGGTCACGTTACGCATGGCCGGCGACTGGACCGCCACCAGCGATGCGTACTCGCTCGGAAGACTGAAAGTCAGATGGTCGACGGGAGAACCGGTTACGTTGTATCTTAGGCGATACGTATAAACGGCCGCGGTCGTGCGGACGACGAGTCCGGCGAAAACCTCGGCGCTTATTTCGGTTTTCTGGCGCTCGATGGCCAGGACCAGCGACGGATCATGCTGCTCATATGTGTAAGCGAACTGGACAGACTCCATCTGCGGCTTGCTGAGCCAGTCCGTCAATGTTGGCGGCGCGACGGATTTCAAATTCTCGCTGGCGACAGTTCTTGCCTCGAGCGAGGCGGCGATCTGGATTGCAAGTCGGCCTTTCTGTGGCAGAGCAGGGGCATCTTCGGACTCGATATATTTAATTA
>CAYOTO010000073.1:0-12446 GCA_964406945.1 uncultured Pirellulales bacterium | reverse complement strand
CCTGTCATCCTGAACGAGCGAAGCGGAGTGAAGGATCCGGGCCTCGTATGAGACGTCGTGTTCGCAAGCGGAGCTGACGTCTCGGTCGAAGGCCAGATGCTTCGCTTCGCTCAGCATGACAAATTCGGGCGATGCTTCGCTGCGCTCGGCATGACAATGCGAGCGATGCTTTGCTGTGCATAACAATGCTGCCGCAGTTATTTCTTTATAAACGGTTTGGGTTTTTTCTTTTTGACCTTGCCGCCGGTTTTTGATGTGGCCGCGACGAGTCCTTTTTCCTCGGCCTGTTCTTTCTCGCGTATGTGCTTGCGGATCACATGCTGCTCGATCACGCCGGCGAAGGTACTTGCCATGATGTACAGGTTCAGCCCGGATGGGGCCTTGTAGAGCATCAGCGGGAACAGCAGCGGCATCATGACCATCATCATCTTCTGCTGCTGAGCCATTTGCGGATTGCTCGAGGCCGCGGCCTGATTCGGCATTAGCTTCTGCTGGAGGTAGAACGCAAGGCCCATGAGTATCGGCAGCAGGTTCAGCGACTCGATCTGCCAGCCCAGCAGCGGTAGCGTCACCGGGTCCCAGCGGATCAGTGCATCCGGTACTGACAGGTCCGTGATCCAGAACGGCAGAAACGCCGCACCTCGAAGCTCGATACTGGCGTAGATCGCGCTGTAGAGGGCGATCCAGATCGGCATCTGAATCAGCATCGGCAGAAAGCCCATGATCGGAGACGAGCCGGACTCGCGGTAAAGCGCCATGAGTTGTTTCTGCATCTCGGCCTTGTTGTTGGCGTATTTCTTTTTAATCTCCTCGGCCCTGGGCGCCATCTTGGAGAACTTGCTCATCGAGACCTGGCTCTTCTTCGTGATCGGGTGCATCGCCAGACGCACGCAGAACACCAGGATGATTATCACGATGCCGTAGTTGCCGATAAAGCCGTACATCCACTTCATCGCCGCGAGAATGCCGAATGCCAGCGGCTTTATGAGCCAGCCGGGGCAGCAGCAGGCGAGAAAATCGATGGTCTGAAAGAAACCCAGCCGCCGGTAAAGATCGTTCTCGTCGAACAGGCTCTTGTCCTTGGGCCCGAGGTAGACGCGGAAGTCGTAGACCCTCTCTGAGCCGGCATCGCCGACTTTCTTGAGGACGGTATCGGCGATTTTGAACTCGAGACCCAGGGTCTCATCGCCGCCGCCGGGACCCGGCTCGTAATACTCTCCGGTTCTGCGGGCGAGCCAGTCGGCATAGCCCTTGCCTTCGTCGGGAGTCGGTACGACTATCGCCGCGAAATATTTGTTCGTAGCGGCGGCCCACAGGAAGGTGCCAGGCTCTTTGAATATCAGTTGCACATCGTCCTCGTCGCCCTTGCGAAGCTTTTTTATGTCGCGGCGGATGCTCTTGACCGCACCCTCGGGGGTTTCGAATGCCGCGACGACGTTGCGGCCGTCCCTGCGGACCGCTTCGCGTTCAAGCCCGAGCGGGCCGGCCATGTCGAAGCGAATCTTCTGGGGCTGGTCCATGAGGTTATCGACCTTGACGTCGAAATCGAACATGTACGTAGCGGGCGAGACGACGTAAGTCTTGGTGATTCTGAACACGCCCTGGCCGTCGGAGTTGTTGATAACCGCCTCGAAAGAGGCGCTCTGGACGCCGTCGGCGGTGGTCTGCTTGCCGAGGCTCTTCCAGCTCAGGTCCTGGAATCGAAACTGGCGGTCGAGATCGACCAGCACCAGCTCGCGATTCGCCATGGCCATTATCTTTCGGTTTCGCTCTAAAACGGGCGACATGATATCCAGCGGCTGCGGGTCCTTGTGGTCGCGGTCGTCGAAATCGCTGAAGGTTGCCGTTTCTATCGCGGCTCCTGTGGAAGTGAGCAGCAGCCGGTACATATAGCTGCCGTCGGGATCGACCGAGCCGAGTGAGACCTTCTCGAGCGGCCCGCCTGATGCGGTGAAGACCTGCTGTGGTGAATCGTCCGCGGTCATCGCGGCAGGTTCGTCGTTGGCGTCGGCGCTGTTCGGATCGGCCCCGGCGGCGCCGGCGTCGCTCCCGGTCGTTCGCTGAAGCAGCGTCAGGGGTTTGTTGCCGGTCGAATCGGACAGCACGCCCGACTGCAAAACGAGCAGGCCGCAGAACATGCAAAACAGCAAAATCGCAAATACAAAAGCTTTTCTCATATCAATTCCCGCAATGTGAACCGGCGGGGCTTCTCGCCCTCGGCCGCCGGCGGTCGCTAACGCCCGTCCCGCAGGCGGTCAGCATTAAAATTGTCAAGTCGGGTTACCGCCCGGATCTTCTCGGCGGTCGCCTCGAAATCGTACTCGAGCCTCACGAAATTGACCGTATCTTCCTCGACGTACACGTAGCTTGCCCGATTGTCCTTGTCCCGGGGCTGGCCCACCGAGCCTATGTTGATAATCGCCTTCTCTTCGTCGACTATAGGGTAGGTGCCGCCAAGTTCGTTCGGCAGATAGAAGTCGGGCTCGTCCAAAAACACGCCCGGCATGTGCGTATGACCGACGAAGCAGATGTGCCGGACCCGCTCGAACAGCAGGCGGACCTTTACCGGGTTCGTGTAGACATCGTCGGGGAAGATGTACTCGTTGATGGGCTTTCGCGGCGAGGCGTGTACGAAATCGCTGATGACTTCGTTCTCGCCAAGTCTGGCTTCGAGCGTGTGGCGCATGGGCAGCTTGCCGAGAAAATTCCAGCGTTTATCGACGAGCTTCTCGTCTTTTTCGCTTTCGAGCACTTCGCGCGTCCAGAAGGCCGCCTGCTCGGCGCCGTAGTTAAAATTGGTAGGCTCGTAAAAGGCCGCGTAATCGTGATTGCCCAGAACACACCACTGCGTCTTTTCGATTATCAAATCGAGGCATTCTTTCGGGTTGGGCCCGTAGCCGATCACATCGCCCAGACAGTAGATCGTCTCGATGCCGCGTTTTTCAATATCCGCCAGCACCGTCGAGAGCGCTTCGAGATTCGAGTGTATGTCGCTTACGACTGCAAACATGCATTACCTTCGAAACAGACGGCCCGGCGGCCGTCGTTTGCCCGCACCGGCGTCGCCTCCGTTTACACGTCGAAAGGCCTATACCGATTTCGGGTTTTGAGCTTGTTTTCTTGAACCAGGACCGCCCGTCGTCGTCGGCGCGGTCCGGGCCTGCCTGAAAAGGCGCCAAGCTACCAGAAATCCGCACCCGATGCCAGAATTATTATGCCCTCGACGGCGAAAACGGGCGTATGGGGTCCCCGCAGGCGGGTTTTATGACGATCAGCCGCTTTTATCGGTCTTGTACCCGGCCTTACGCAATCCGCACCGGGCGTGTTCGGCATGAGGCAACAATCGCGGCGACGGCCTCGTCGCGGCTTTCGGCATGCCCAACGCACCCCTGCCATTGCTAATACCGCATTTCTCCCTACGCCTGTCATCCTGAACGGAGCGCCGATAACCCTGTCATCCTGAACGGAGCGAAGCGCAGTGAAGGATCTGGGCTTCGTATGGGACGTCGTGTTCGCAATCGAAGCCGAGTTCATACTTCGCAACCCAGATGCTTCGCTGCGCTCAGCATGACAATACGGGGCGGCCTTCGCTGCGCTCAGCATGACAGTGTGGGGGTCCCTTCGCATCGCTGGCCGCGGCAGGAGGCAACAATCGCGGCGACGGCTTCGTCGCGGTCGAGGTATGCGGCGGGAATGGTCGGTTTTTGCGGCGGTTGGGTGTTGCGTCGGGCGGTGTGTTCGGGGTTTAGCCAGAGGTAGTAGACGCCGGGTTCGCCCAGCCGCGAGAGCACGAATCGCGTGCGCTCGATGCCGGCGGGCATGTTGCGACGCTTGCCGTGGGGCTTGAGGAACAGTCGGATTTCGGACTCGATGAAGCCCGCCCGGCCGGGATCGAGTGCATCGAGCATTCGCTGGGTGCGTTCCGCGTCGAGCGTGACGCTCGAGTTGATGCCGACGGTCGCAAGCGCCTCGGCCAGTCGAACGGACCGCACGGGCGTCGGCTGCGGATACGGTCTCATGCCGGCACGCTCGAAGAACGGGTGCACCAGGCCCATCGCGGCCCGGGCCTCGATAATCGGCACCTTGAGCAGCCCCATCGTCTCGCGAACCAGCCGCGACGCCAGACCCAGCGAACGCAGCCGGGGGTCGATGATGACGCGGCTGATGCAGCGGATGTCACGGTTAATGACCGCCATCTGGGCCGCCCGCCCCAGGCCCGACAGATAGCCGCCGAGTGCCTGGTTTCGCATCGCAACCGCCGGGACCGGGTGTGCGTAGGCGATCACGCCGACCGCCTCGTCGGGCCCGATCTCCGGCAGATATTCGGCGGGCTTGAGGGCGAAAATCGCCGCCGTGGGCGACCTCTGCGGCCCGCGATAATGAAAACGCTCCAGCCGACGCAAATCCCCGATCCCACCTTCGACAATCCGAAACCGATCCGCAATACAATCACTCATAACTGTTCCTCCATATTCCATCTACACTCAATACACCTGCCGGCGCAACACCGCTTGTCATCCTGAACGAAACGCCACTGCCCCTGTCATCCCGGATGAGCGTCGATACCCCTGTCATCCTGAACGAAGCGCAGCGAAGTGAAGGATCCGGCCCTCGCATGAGACGTCATGTTCGCAATCGCAACCGCGTTCATACTTCGCAACTCAGATCCTTCGCTGCGCTCAGGATGACAATGCGGGCAGGGTGCGCTCAGGATGACAATTCGAGAGTTCCTTCGCATACGCCTGTCATCCTGAACGAAGCGCAGCGAAGTGAAGGATCTGGCCCTCGCATGAGACGTCATGTCCGCAATCGCAACCGCGTTCATACTTCGCAACTCAGATCCTTCGCTGCGCTCAGGATGACAATGCGGGCAGGGTGCGCTCAGGATGACAGTTCGAGGCCTGCTTCGCTGCTCAGGATGACAATCTGGAACCACCGATGGCAAACTGGGCCAAAACATGCTTGTCAATTCCTCGATTAATGCTTACGATGTGCCCATGAGCAAGCAGGAGCACAACTACTTCGTCTACATAATGACCAACAGATCCGGCACGCTTTACGTTGGAGTCACTAACAATCTCATCAATCGCGTTCATCAGCACAAGACCAGGACGGTCCCCGGCTTCACCGCAAGATACAAGATTGATAAGCTGCTTTATTTCGAATCCTTCCGTGATGTTGGTGCCGCCATCGCCCGCGAGAAAGTGATTAAAGGCTGGACTCGCAAGAAGAAGCTCGCCCTTATCGCCCACACAAACCCCGACTGGCACGATCTCGCTGCCGACTGGTATGATTGAACCGATTTTTTTATACCGAACCAAGCCACACTACGCCTGTCATCCTGAACGAGCGCCAATACCCCTGTCATCCTGAACGGAGCGCCGATACCCCTGTCATCCTGAACGGAGCGCAGCGAAGTGAAGGATCTGGGCCTCGCATGAGACGTCATGTTCGCAGTCGAAGCCGCGTTCTCCTTCGCCACCCAGATCCTTCGCTGCGCTCAGGATGACAGTTTCCAAGCGGCACCGCGGATTACATGATGGGCGGGTTCATCTGCTTGCGAATGCGGCGGCGATTAGGAACAGCTCTCCCAGTGCGAATACGGCGGTGAATACCAGCGATGTCGCCAGTGCGGCTTTGGCCGGTGTGCTTCTTCTGGTTTTGATCGCCACTGCCAGAGCCAGTATCTCAGCAACACCGGCGAGCATGACCACAGCCGCCGGCAGTCGCAGCATAAAGCCGAACGGCCATCCGAAGGGCGACATTGCAATCGCCGTCATCAGCGGCTGGCACGCAGGCAAGGCCGCGACCAACGCGACAACAAGAGCGCCCCAGCCGAGTCTGTCAGCTTTCTTTACAGGATTCATTCTGTTTCGGCATCGGCTGGTGATGCATCCTCCGAATCGCCCCCCCTGTCGCGAAGTACGTAGATTGCGATAAGCCCGCCGGCGAGAACCGCAAGAAAGGCGATCTTGCAATACGACCGGTCCGACCGACAGCTCAACGCCGCAAGCGTCGTAACCGGCGCGATTCCGAACAGCACCACGTACAACTGCCGATTGTTCAGCGTATGCTTTGTGTCATTAGCGGCTTTGGCCTTGCGGGCTTCGAGCCCCATCTTGCGGAACTGACCGGTAGCCAGGCCGAGCATCAGCGTCACAAGCACCGATGCGTACGCGAAAAAACGAACGAACGGCGGCAGCAGATCGTGAATTACCGCGACTATGAAAAGAGCAATCGCACCCGGCAGTGCGAACCGCATGTTATGCCGCTTCATAAATCGTCGAACTCTCGTATCCTGATCAGCCATTCATTCTCCTTGGCGCGCGGCATTATACCATATTCACCGGCAAAAGTCATCAGTAATTTCCTTCAATAATACGTTCCGGGTGTACGGAAATTATGTGGCGAAAATGTGTGTCGACATCTGTCGTGTCGAGCGAAGCCCGCGCGAATTGTCATCCTGAACGAGCGCCAATACCCCTGTCATCCTGAACAGAGCCACACTACCCCTGTCATCCTGAACGGAGCGCAGCGAAGTGAAGGATCCGGCCTTCGAATGAGACGTCGCGTTCGCAATCGAATCCGCGTTCTCCTTCGCAGCCCGGATCCTTCGCTGCGCTCAGGATGACAATATGGGGCATGCTTCGCTGCGCTCAGGATGACAATGCGGGCAGGGTGCGCTCAGCATGACAATTTGGGTGTCCCGTCGCTTCCGCCTGTTATCGCTCGTCCATCATTCCTCGTAGCTCATCCCTCGCCCATCGTCCCACGGACCTACGTCCCCTTCGTCGCCGTTACGATCTGCCGCGTGGCCTGTGACTGGCCCTGGTGGGCGGCTTTGAAGGCCTCGACCGCGGCGGCGTTCTGATTCTTGAAAAGCTCGTTGCCTGCGACAATCTCCTTGAGCGCCTGCGATTTTGCCCGGGCATCTTTCAGGAACTTCGCAATCCGAACGCCGTAGGCCCCGCCGAACAATGCCGCAACCGCGATGCCCACCTCCATAACGGAATCGGCCACATCGAACGCATCCGGACGTGCCGTCGCATCGACCGCCGCCAGCTCGGCCAACTGACGACTCGCGGGCGAGAGAACCTGTTCCATACTCTCGGCCGGCGGCATCTGGTCGGGCATGCCGTAATCGGCCACGAACGCCCGACTCTGCAGCTCGCTGAGCGCCGTCAGCTCCTGAAGCTGTTGCGAAGCACTCTCGTCGCGGGCCGCCACGGCCGCCGCCGATGCGGTCCGATTGTGCAGCCATGCATTCTGCTTCATACGCTCGCCCGGCACGAACCGCAGCGAATCACACCCGCAAACAAACACAAATGCAAGCACCGAAACCCAAATCCACTTCTTCATGACATTCCTCCTTTTCACTTGAAATCTGATAAATGTCGAAATAAACTGACACCCGATCTACGCGGAGCAAACGATGGATACCGCCCTAAAATTCAAACCGAGAACGATTCTGCTGTGGCGGCGGCTGGCGAACGATCCAGAAGCCCTGCGCATAAGTTCTCTGTTTCCATCTGCAGAACTGAAAATTGTCGACCGCCAGCGCGCACCGGCCCGTCCCGATGTCTCGAGCGCGTCGGCGGTTCTTGAAGGCAAGCGCACGCTGATGATAGGGAACACTACCTCCTTCGTGCATGCGTTCGACGGCAGCCCCGGCCCGGGCATCTGCTGTCGGGCCTATTACAAGCTCGTCCCCGCCTCCAACGGATGTCCCTATTACTGCACCTATTGCTATCTCGCATTCATATATCGCAAGTACGCCCCGTTCATCAAGCTTAACATAAACTATGACACCATGTACAAACAGATCCGCCGTACCCTTGCCGCCGGCGGGCCGCACACCACTTTCAATATGGGCGAGATGCTAGACAGTCTCGCCCTCGATCACATCACCAATCTCACGCCCGAGCTCGTTGAGTTTTTCGCCGGCCTGTCCGCAGGTCACCTGATGCTCCTGACCAAGAGCAGTAACGTCGACAATCTGCTTAAAGCAGAGCCCAACAGCCGGATCGTTGTCTCCTGGAGCCTTAACAGCGATGAGGCCGTGAGCCGATATGAACCAGGCACCGCCGATTTGCAGGAGCGCCTGATTGCCGCAAGACGTTGTCAGCAGCACGGCTACCGAATCCGCATTCGCATCGACCCCGGCATCCTCACGCCCAACTGGCCCGACGAATACACTGCACTCATTGACCGCATATTCGGCAAAATCTCGCCTGAAAACATAACACTCGGCATGCTGCGCCTGGTCCCGGGACACACCAAGCTCGCCTCCGGCATCTATCGCTCAAAAGCAGAACCGCTGCCGGCGCGACAACTCACACAAAAGGCTTTAGACGGAAAACTCCGTTACCATCCGAAAGAGCGAATCACCTTCTATCGTTTTCTAATCGACCTGATCCGAAGCCGCGACAGAAAAGTCTCGATCGGCCTATGCCGCGAAACCCCTGAAATCTGGGCCGCTCTCGAAACCCGTGCAGCATGCGACAAATGCAATTGCCTCATCTGGTAACTAAGCAATATTCAGGACAGCTCTGGGCATGTGAACTGGCGTATAGAGGCAGTAGCGGAAGGAATAAGTTTGTCGCTCGCGATCGCTGTCTTTTGAAAATAGTTCCTGTTGGCACTCGCCTGTTCGGGAACCAACGTATAGCCTCTGGGCGAGTTTTGACATAAGTGTTGACTGGAACTTATCTTGAAGAATTAGCACGCGGCCCCCTGGAGTCGTACTGGTCCCAATTTCCTTCATGCCTTTAATTAACGATTCAAACCCTACAGTTTCATTCAGCACGCCAACTACATAGGAAAAGCTAATCAAGTCATAGCCGCCAAAGTGCATGCCTATGCGACTCAACCTTGGTACATTGGCTGGAAATTCTTTGGCAACATCGATTACAACACTATCGCTCAGACTTCTGGCAACGTCCGGGTAGCTTAGATATCGTTTGAGAAGGTGCTTACCGGTTAGGATGCAAATACGCTCCGTATCGTTAAGAATGTAATCTATCCGAACAGGTTGAATAACTCGCGGAGTCTTCAATTCGCGTAGTGCGTCCATTATAGTTTTCACCATATCTGCGACGGCTAATCCCAGAACGGCTGGACCGGCACCTACGTCAAGTATTCTAAGACGGCGATTGCTAATAAGTCGGAAAACAAACTCATCTGAACATAAGAACTCCATTAGGCAGGTTTGTAACTGCAGATAATGTCTTGAAAAGAACTTCATTAAGAACGCTCTCATGCCCTCAGGAGTTCTGGGGTACCGCGTCTCATGTTGTGAGACGGTCCTTTTAGGCAAAGCTCTAACCGAATTTGAAATAAGGTCCTTGATTGTGTCGCCAACATGCCATTCATCATTGTGGCACAGTTGGTTTTTTACAAACCTGTACAGGTTATTAGCCATTCAGATTTTCCTATCTCTTTCTTATGTCTGATTAATATAAGCAACTTACTGGGATTGCAGATGAACAAGGTATTCGCGAACTCACATTGAGCCAACATAAGCTTCGCATTAGTCAATTACCTTTTGGGATTTATTTGGAGAATCGGTGCTTGTCTGAATCACTCACCTTCTGCTCTATAACCCGGATTCTGTACTCGTGTGACATGTATCTGTTTTTGACGTCTTCGATCTGCTCGTCGGAGCCTTTGCAGGTTTCGACCAGCTCCGCCACGTCCCGCTGCAAAAGCGCCAACTGCCGTTGCAGGTTCACCCAGCTTCCGATTATCAAGCCCGCCAGCAGCACCAACTGCACCACCGTCGATATCCCGAGACGCCTGTCAATCCGCCAGCCGCCGTTCTTGTTCTCCGCCATACTCAACACCTCCTTCGACCATGAACCAGAGACCGAAACACAATTGCAATTGCCACCACGCTTGTGATCCTGAACGGGCCTCGCCCCCCTGTCATCCTGAACAAGCGAAGCGCCGTGAAGGATCCGGCCCTCGCACAAGACGTCGTGTTCGCAATGCATCTTTATTCTTCCTTCGGAGCCCGGATGCTTCGTTTCACTCAGCATGACAGTTCGAGGGTTCCTTCGCATCCACCTGTCACCCTGAATTCACGACATGCTTGTCATCCTGAACGAAACGCCAATACCCTTGTCATCCTGAACAAACGCAGCGCCGTGAAGGATCTGGGCCTCGCACAAGACGTCATGTTCGCAATGCATCTTTATTCTTCCTTCGGAGCCCGGATGCTTCGTTTCGCTCAGGATGACAGTTCGAGGGTTCCTTCGCATCCACCTGTCGCCCTGAATTCACGACATGCTTGTCATCCTGAACGAAACGCCAATACCCTTGTCATCCTGAACGAGCGGAGCGCCGTGAAGGATCTGGGCCTCGCATGAGACGTCGTGTTCGCAATCGAATCCGACTTCTCATTCGCCGCCCAGATCCTTCGCTTCGCTCAGGATGACAACCCGAGCGTCCCTTTGCAACCGCTGCTCTTGTCACCTTAAACGAAGCGCAATCAGCAGCGTCTGCGAATCACGCGCAACTCCGTGCATTGCTTTGCGAAATCGATCACCGCACGCTCAATGAAGCACACGCTGCGATTATCTCTTGCGGTTGCAAACAGGTCGCGGCTGTCCGCACTTGAGACCACCCGGTCGCCCGGCTCGTAGTCGATTTCGAGAGTCAAAGTACTCACATCAAATGTCTCTATGATTCGCCGCTGCGTCTCGGCCATCGTCCGCACGTATTCATGCATGGCCTCGCTGTCATCTACCTGGTTCGAACCGGCCGAAGCTTCACCGGCGAGTATGCTCATCGGACTCACCTTGCGGTACGCGAACCGGCTGGAAAGCTCGATAATCTCATCCACCACGGGCGCGGTCGACTTAACAGGACCGTCGGCTACCACGCACGTCAGCCTGGAGTCGCTCTGGATCGAGGCCGTCATGCGAAACCGCAGCGTCCCGGCAATCGCCGCCGCCCACGTATCCGAGTCGATCTGTTCGCTGCTGAGCCATATCGCGCACTCATCGAGCAGATTGTCGAACGCGTACGGATACTGCGACCAGCTCTGTCCCGAGTCGTACGAGACCTCCAAATAGTACCCGACACTCTTTCCCAGTTCGTCCGTACTCAGACACGGCAGAAACCGCCGCCGACGCCGCACGTAAGGCTCGCCCTCGAACACCCGCGAAAAATCATAAGGCTCTGCGATGTTGCACGGATCGCGGCTGTAGTATCCGGATTCGTTCAGCCCCCACTTTCGCCAGACGTTCCGCACCTGATGAAACTGCGGATTCGTCGCCGGCGAATACTTCTCATAATCCGTATCCTCGAGCGCCGCATCCCAGCAGCCGACCAGCTCGAACGTGGATTCGTAGACCTTGAATCCGCCTCGGCCGATATAGCGCTTAGTCACCGGCCACATCAGGCGCTGCGATCTGAGCTTGCCCACGTTAGTTTGCGAAACACTCAGCCGCCGACCGCGCCGCTGCAGGTTCAACTCGACCGTCCTCGTCGCCGCGTCCCTGTAGAAGACAATCGCCTCGGCCGGGCCGCTCTCGGACTGCCTGGGCACGAACCTGAATTTGACTCCCACCGGCTCGCAGCATTTCTCCAGCGCCCGCAACAGACTCATCCCGCTCACATCCAGATCCCGCACGCTGCGGTCGTCCGTCAGCGCACGCAGCCGCTCGATGCCCGGCCTGCCGATCCGACCTCGCGGCAGGTACTCATTCAGAAGGTACTCGATAACCTCGGCATACTTCCACGATCGCCCCCGGCCCGGCTCGGCGCAAAAAACCCGATATGTCCCGCCGCCGCTTGCCACCGGTTCAACACTCGCGTCCGCCAGACCGTCTCTGTTGAACACCGTCGCCGGCCCGCTGACAAACACGCCTTCGCCGTCCTGTTCGATTCGCCTGCCGAAAACGGTAATCCTTTCGAGCACCGCCGAGTAATCGCGGGCCGTTATTTCGACGCTCTCGTCTGTCGCATCTATCCGCGTGTCGATCCGCTCGATGCGGCCCACGAATATCGGATAACCCGCCGCTGCCCCATGTGGAGATGGATACTCATACACGGCCTCGACCCGCACACGCGAGCCCATGGGAAACAGCCGCTCGATCTGCTCGACTTGCACCGATGCGTCACCGTTATGCCTGAAGGTTGCAGAGCCGAATTCCGGCGGCCCGGCCCGAACGATTCGAACCGGCTCCAACTGCCCGCACAGCCGACCCTCCACAAAAACCGCAACCCGCCCCGCCGCCAGAGCCAACGCCCGCCTCTGACCCTGAAAAAAATCAACCCGATTAGACATTAAAACCTCCTGTAACAAACATCCGATCTCAACTTACATGTCCTTGCCCTCAACACCCGTTCTGTCACCCTAATCGTATCCTCACTCGTCATCCAGCCCACGTTTTTCCTTCGCTACCCAGATGCTTCGCTTCACTCAGCATGACAGTTCTAGA
>CAYOTO010000072.1:0-12782 GCA_964406945.1 uncultured Pirellulales bacterium | reverse complement strand
AACTTATGGAATCCGGGCTACTGCAGCCCATAACCCGGAGGTCGGAGGTTCGAATCCTCCCCCCGCTATTACTTATAAGTAGCTGTGAAATAAGGACTTGCAGCGGTGTGAGTCCTTTTCTTTTTTGTGTGCCCGGCAGGGCACACCTGCTTGGAGGTGTGAGTCCTCTATGGGCCCGGCAGCGGAAACCATTAGCCGGACGGCAAGGGCGTCCGCTGCGAGGCGGGGTCTGAAGGAAGCCGCAGGCAAAATGCCGGCCTGACGAACAGGAATCGCATACGAGGCGGCCATGTCGGATAAGAAGGCGAATATCTTCAAAGTCCAATAGCTGCACGGAAGGCATCTTCGAGCGTCATGGCATCGACATCAAACGCTCTACGATGTGCGACTGGGTCGGTGGTTGTGCCGAACTGCTGCGGCCGAACAGGATTACGCCCCCGCCCAGACAAACCTCGCGCTGCTCTATATTCGCGGCCGTGGCGTAGAACGCGACCACAAGCTCGCCAGAAAATGGCTCGAAAAGGCCGCTCAGAAAAACATAGCCCAGGCACAGTTTCTGCTTGCGGGCATGTGCCGCAGGGGGCAGGGTGGCCGAAAGGACGAAAGGGCGTCCGCAAAGTGGCTTCGCTCCGCTGCCCGGCGGGGTTTCGCACTTGCACAGGCCGATCTTGGCATGATGTACGTCAAGGGACTCGGGGTCAAAAGGGATCATGAACAGGCGGCCCTTTGGCTCTCCCTCGCTGCGGACCAGGGACTCGCATCTGCACAGAGCAGGCTCGGTTCCATGTATGAGAACGGCGGGGGGGGTCCCGCGGGACACTGTTTCCGCTTACAAGTGGTACAGTCTCGCCGCACACGAGATTGAAAGTGCGAAGCGCCGGCAACAGTCGTTGGCCGAGAAGATGAGGCCACATCAAATCGGTCGCGCCGAGCAACTCGTGCAACAATAGAAGGCCGAACGGGAAGGCTGACCAATCCCTCTTTTTACCGCCGGGCGATTCTGCAACCGGGCGGCATCAGAACGTGGATAGGGTGAAAGGAGGTAACGAGGGAATTTACGATATGTCGTGTGCGGCGTTGCCGGCGGTGTGAGTGAAGTCGGTCAGGAAGAGGACTTCTGCGGCTATATTTGATGCGTGGTGGGCGATCTTTTCAAAGCAATTGTTTGTGTGAAGCAGGTACGTTGCCAGGTACTGCTGATTGTTCGAGTCGCAAAGTCGACGGTAAATCTGACGGCCGGTGAGTCGTGTTTCAAATTCGCCCGCATCGACCTTCTTTGCGAGGTCGGCGTTCAGGCCAATGAGGGATGTAACGCTGTCTTTGAGCAAATCAAGCGTCTTGACGGCGATTCGGGAAAAATCCGGGTCGTATCGGGCGTTCGATGCCTGAGAATACCAGACAGCATCTTCACCTATCTGGACCGCCAGCTCGCCTACGGGTTTGAGCTGCCTGCCTGCTTTCAGGACGGCGACCAGGAATCTCAAATCGGGGGCGGCAGGGTTGTACATGGACATGAGCCGGAGGCAGTTTTGTTCGAGTTCGGCTGTTGCGAGACCGAGGGCCGCGTTTCTTTCCACAATCTCCGGGGTAAGTTCCGGGTTTCGTCTTATGACCGCCAGTGCGGCCCGACGCAGATTCTGCTCGGCCATGGCCGCCAGAGTGAGCACATCCGTTTTGAGATTATCGATTTCTTTGTTCAACTCGGCGGACATTGCTGAAGTTCCAATTAATTGCCCTGCTCATCGGGAGCATTTTCGGCCGCGGTTTGAGCCGAGGTATCGTCCGGCAGATGGCGAATATCCGCACCCTCGACCATATAGACAATGTCCTCAGCGATGTTGACCGCATGGTCCGCGACCCTCTCGATTGCCTGTGCGGTGAGCATGAGCCCGAGGATATATCCTATGTTAGCGGGGCTGTCGAGCATGTGTGTAAACAGCACGCGGAACGTCTGGTCGGTGATTTTGTCGACCTCGTCGTCGGCGTCTATGACCCTGACAGCCTGTCTTACTGACTTGTTGACGAATGCGTCCAGTGCATCGTGGAGCATCTGTTCGGTAAGCTGTGCGACGTGGGAGAAGTCGATGATGTTCCTGGGCTGTTTGCCGTCTATAAAGTCCTCGACGAAGTGTCCTATGTCGACAATCTTGTCGCCGATGCGTTCGATCTCGGCGTTGATCCTGGTGATCATCAGCAGCATTCTGAGATCTCGCGCGACCGGCGTGTAGACGCCAATCAGGCGGACAGTTTCCTCGTCGAGTTCGATCTGCAGGCGATCCATCTCTTGTTCGTTGGCGTAGATCGGGGTGAGTTTGTCGGTCGCCTGATTCAATAGGACGGCGTTAACGTCGTGAATCATGCGTTCTGCTATCGAGCCCATGCGCAACAGCCGCTCCGTCAGTTTATTAAGATCCGCATCAAATTGTAATGGCATGTTTCAACTCCGCTAAAAAACAATCAGCCGTAACGGCCTTCTATATACTCTTCTGTTCTTCTGTCCCGGGGATTGACGAAGAGGTCCGCTGTCTGGCCGTGTTCGACCAGTTCACCTGTAAGCATGAAAATACATTCGTCACTGATTCGCCTGGCCTGGGCCATGTTGTGTGTGACGATTACGATAGTATATCTGCCCCTGAGGCTTATCAGCAGTTCTTCAACGGCTTCGGTCCCCTCGGCATCCAGGGCCGAGCAGGGTTCGTCCATGAGGAGGACTTCGGGTTTGAGCGGCAGCAGCCGGGCTATGCACAGTTTCTGCTGCTGCTCGAGCTGGAGATTTGTGGCCCTGTTCTTCAGTCCGTCCTTGACGGTATTGAACAGGAACACTTCCTGGAGGGCCTTTTCGACGGCCGCATCGGTCTGATCCTTTTTGAGGCTGCCTCTGGGCGAATGCACCCGTAACCCGAAAGCAATATTGTCGTAGATGGAAAGGGGAAGCGGGTTGGGGCGCTGGAAAACCATCCCGACTTTCTTCCGCAATTCGACCACCGAAACTTCGGGATCGTGGATATCGCTTCCGAGCAGTTCCACTTTTCCTTCGATACGGATGCCCTTGAAGCGATCATTCATGCGGTTAAAGCACCGCAGCAGCGTAGTTTTGCCGCATCCGGAAGGACCTATCAAAGCGGTGATAATCCCGGGCTTGATGTTGCAGGTCACGTTTTTGAGCGCCCGGAAGTCGCCGTACCAGAGGTTGAGGTCTTTCGTCTCGATCATTGCCGCTTTATCCAAAGACTCCGTGAATGTAGTCGTATGTGAGCTGGTTGCCCGGTTTTTCCGAAAAGAGCTTTTCTGTCTTTCCGACCTGAATAAGGTCTCCGTCGTTGATGAAGCAGGTCATGCTGCCCAGGCGTCTGGCCTGCTGCACCAGGTTGGTGACCAGGACGATGGTCATTTTCTTTTTGAGGTGCTGGAGGACATCCTCGATTCGCATGGTAGTAACGGGATCGATTGCGATGGAGAATTCGTCCAGACAGAGGATTTCGGGTTCGTGGGAGAGTGCCCTGGCTATGGTGAGCCGCTGCTGCTGGCCGCCGCTGAGCAGGGTTCCAAGCGCGTTGAGGCGGTCTTTGACCTCGTCCCAGAGTGCGGCCTGCGTCAGGCAGCGCTCGACGATTTCATCGAGGACTCTTTTTTTCTTTACGCCGGCCATTCTGGGGGCGTAAGCAACATTATCATAGACGCTGAAGGGCAGGCCCACGGGCAAAGGGAAGACCATTCCTATGCTTCTTCTAAGATCGTAGACGTTGCGGATACGGCTGGTGTCGCGGCCGTCGATCGAGATTCTTCCGCTCATAGATGCGCCTTTGGTGAACTCCAGCGTGCGGTTGATGCACTTGAGCAGAGTCGTTTTGCCGGAGTTGGCCGGGCCGATTATAGCATAGATGCCGTTGCGGGGAATCTCGAGCGAAACGTCGCGCAACACTTCTGTCTTGCCGTACCTGACAGAAAGGTCTTCTATGTGAATCTTGCAGTTGTTCATCCGAGCTGTTACCACTTCTTTCTGTGACGCATGTAGGTGCGTACGACGATACCCAGACTGTTAAAGACAAGTACAGTTCCCAGCAATACGGCGGCGGTCGAGTACATGATTCCATCCGGTACGCCGGGCACCTGAGTCGCAATCGTGTGGAGGTGATAGGACAGAGCCATGCACTGCTCGCCCGGGCTGTAGGGGAAGAGATCGCCCCGCTCGACGGCTTTGTAGAAGACGGCTCCGGTGAACATGATGGGGGCGGTTTCGCCGACCGTCCGGCATGTATCGAGGATAATGCCGGTCAGGATGCCGCTCAGGGAGTTCGGCAGGACTATTGTCCTGATTGTCTGCCATTTTGTGGTGCCGAGGTTCCATGATGCGACCCGGAAGGCCATGGGCACCGAGGCCATTGCCTCCTTGGCGGCTACTATGTAGACCGGGAGTGTCATTATGGCTATGGTCAGAGACGCAGCCATGATGGATTTACCCAGGTCCAGGAACAGAACAAACGCCCCGACTCCGAAGAGAGCGTAGACGATACTCGGTACGCCGGAGAGGTTCACGACCGCCAGTTGGACGATCCTGCTGAACCATGTGTCCTTGGCGTACTCGTTGAGATATATGGCCGCCATGACGCCTATAGGAGCGGAAACCAGACAGGAAAAAACAACGAGGTAACCGGTTCCGACGAGTGCGGGCCAGATTCCACCGGCTCGCATGCCCTTTCGCGGGATGTCGGTTATGAAGTCCCAGTTCAGCGTGTCGCCGGCGCGGACGAAAATGTAACAGACGATGGTTATGAGCGGTATCAGAATGGCGACCGTCATAAGTCCAAGTCCGACTCCGACGTACTTCTGCATGCGCTGTTTTTTGCGCGTCAGTTCAGTCGGAGCGAACTGATTATCGGTAGTCTGGATTTGCCCGTTACTCATTTCTGTTTCCGAATTCCTTTGACGATAAAGTCGGCCGTCATGTTGATGATAAACGTAATTCCGAACAGTACTATGCCGATAGCGAAGAGCGACTGATAATGGCGGGCGTCGATCGGGTAGCTTCCATCGGGATTAGCGTCGAGTCTCGGTGCTTCGCCGAGTTCAGCGGCGATTGTTGCGGTGAGGGTTCTGGCCGATTCGAGCGGGTGAAAGAAGGGCGCCTGGCTGTCGAATGGAATGTTGATCGAGTGCCCTGTGGCCATGAGTACGGCCATGGTTTCGCCGACGGCCCGGCCCACACCCAGAAGAACCGCGGCTAAAAGTCCACTCTTTGCGGCGGGCAGCACGACCTTATAGATTACCTGCCAGCGAGTTGCTCCAAGTGCCTCGGCAGCCTCGATGTACGAATCGGGTACTGCTCGAATTGCATCTTCGCTAATGGAGACGATGATCGGCACGCTCATCAGGCCAACGATTATCCCTGCATTGAGCACATTAAGCCCAATAGGTGCTCCCGTGAATTTCACGATCAAAGGGCTCATAACCATCAGGCCTATGAAACCCCACACGACGGAGGGAACCGCGGCGAGAAGTTCAACAAGGACTTTCAGGAGTTCCTTGGTCCTGGTCCCGCAGAACTTGGAAATGAAAATCGCAGCTCCGAGACCGAACGGCACCGATATTGACATGGCGATTATAGTAACGCCGCCTGTTCCGGCTATCATCGCGAGGATGCCGTAGCTCTTATTCTTAATCGAAGTCGGACGCCAAGCTTCACTGAGAAAGAAATCATCAAAGCTGAAACAGTCTCTCAAGAAGGGCGCGCCTTCGCGGAAGACGAAGTAGAATATGCAGAAGACAAAGATAATCGCGCTGACTCCGCTGATGTGGATCAGCGCGACTATCAGCAACTCCGAAATGGATCGGAACAGTTGTCTTGACCCGCTGGCGCGGGCGGCGGTTGGGCCTACGGATGCAGCGCCGGCGTCAGCGCGATCATCGGCGCCCAGTTCGGTCACTGTGTCCCGGCCCGTTATTTCCGGCAAGGGTTCCATTATACGGCTCTCCGCTGCTGAATAGGGGCGTTAGTCTTCGGTTACGGGAACGTATCCGGTTTCTTTGACTATCTTCTGGCCGGCGGGTGAGAATACCCAGTCGATGTATTCTTTGACGTGGCCGGTCGGCTGGCCGAGGGTGTACATGTGCAGAGGACGAGCCAGCAAGTAATTGCCGGCGACGACATTTGCAAGCGTGGGCATGTAGGCCCGGCCGTCAGCGGTTTGCTTGATCTTCACAAATTTGACGTCATCGGTTTTGTAGCCCATGCCGCTGTAGCCGATGGCGCCGGGCGTTCTGGCGACCAGCTCCACGACGTCCTTGGAGCCCGACATGTCTTTGGAACCGAGTTTGAAGTCGTTGTTGTCGAGGACGTTCTCTCTGAAGAAGAAGTAGGTTCCGGAGCTGTTCTGGCGGCTGACCCGCACGATTTCATCGTTGCCGGGGATGTTGATGCCGATCTGCGACCATTTTTCGACGTCGCCTCCCTCGCCGTAAATTCTGGCCAACTGGTCGATTGAGAGTTCTTCGACGGGATTGTCCTTGTGGACGTAGATGGCCATGGCGTCGTATCCGACGATGAATTCGACGGGGGCTTTGCCGGTGTTCTTCTCGGCCTGCACCTTTTCGGAATCCTTCATCTTGCGACTGGCGTTTGCTATATCTACAACGCCCTGGATGAGGTCTCTGATGCCGACGCCGGAGCCGCCGCCGCCGACTTCGACCGATATGTCCGGCTCGACCTGCTTGTACTCTTCAGCCCAGTTCTGAGCGAGATTGACCATTGTGTCGGAGCCGACGTTGGCGATGACTTCGCTGGACGACTGAGTATCAGCAGCCCCGTCGTCTTTTCCGCCGCATCCAGGCATTACAACAACCAGACCCATCACTGCAGTACAAACTAGAATTCTCTTTGCAATCCTGCCCATTCCGTTCTCCTTCTTGAATAATGTTGCGGGGCAACCCGCCCCTTGGCGATTTCAACAATTGTTCGCATAGAGCTTCTGCGGCGGAAAACCGAGCAGGTTTACGCCACACTGAAGACTTATCCTATTATTCGGGTCCGCATCTGGCGCGCATTCTATTGGAGGCCAGTGAAGGATGTGTTAGGGAAGTGTTAAATTTGTATTAAAAAGCAAAGGCCCGCCCGTGATGGTCGGTTTGGCCGGAGAGACTGCGAAATCGGCAATCATCTTTTGCAGCTTGCACCAGGTAGATGCGTTTCAGGCTGTTTGCAGACGGGTCGAGTTTCGGCGTTCCTGCCGGATTCGGACGGCCAGGTTAATTTTCGAGGTGAACGTCGAGGAGAAAGCCGCGGAGGTCGGCGTCCTCGCCAAGGGCCAGGATGAACCGGGTGTTTTCGCTGAGGTTCGCACGTGCGCTGCGGGAGCAACTTCCGGCGGCGAGTTCGATGGCCTCATCGACATCAGCGAGGATGTGCCTTTCAATGACGAATCATCCGTTCTATGCTATCGGCGAAGCGGCATGGGCGATGATGTAGAGAATCTCTTTCGGCAGGCCAGGATTCGGCGGTGGTCCAATTTACGCTTTACAAGCGCACCTGGTCTGTGTTTTCAGCCTGTGTGTACAAAACATCTTCCCTGAGCCGTGGCTTTTCGAGGAATTTGGCCACTGCAGTCACCATCACTTGTTCGCTCTGTGTAATCTCTGCTTCTAAAGTGTAGAGTCCATGCACTGATTCGACTAATCTTGCGTGGACAGAAGCATCCTTGCCGGTCTGAACGGGGTTACGAAATTTGAGTTTCATCTCGACGGTGACAGCCGCTATTCCGCGTGCAAACACACAGTGCGTCATTGCGCCGTCAATAACGGAGGCTATCACACCGCCGTGAAGAATGCCGGGATACCCCTGCAGGTCATCTTTCACATGAAAAGACGCACGAATCTGATCATTTGTATCACCGGATTCAAAATTCATATGAAGTCCCTGCTTGTTGCTCAGACCGCATACGATACAATCAGGATGAAACAGTTCTGCGTAATCAGCAGACACATTTGGCCCATCAGAAGAATTCATGATTACACCATTTAGACCCTGTTAATCGTCTGGTAGTGCTCATCTTTTTGTCTCTCGTTCGCTTTTACCCTGGCGTAAGCTTTACAGAAAGGACACATTTTCTCAAGTCTCTTGAGGTGTCGTATCCAGCGAATATTCGTCCATTGTCTGGATATTGCGCAGGCAGGACAGAACCGACAGACAGTAGCCAGCAATTTTGTTCTCGTGGAAACACTCATTTTCACAGAGTAATAAATGTACCCGCCCCCGGCACTAAACACCCGTCGCCGAAGGCTTCTTCTAGTCGCGAGCAGGCCGCAGAGCCGGTGCAGTGGGAAGGTGCAATCAGGCTCACGCCGCACTCCCGCAGTTTATCGATGGTCGCTTCGATTCTAAGTTTACCGGCACTTCTCAGGTGCATTCCGCCTAACACCGCTCTTATGTCTTTTCCAGCGGCCAATTTTGATATGTAATCCAAGGTATTGATCACGCCCGAATGGGCACAGCCCAGAAGTACGACCAGCCCATTACTTGTCTCGAAAAACAACGCCTGATCATCTATCAGAGCGTCCGGTTCACTACATCGCGTGTCGAGATAGAATGCCCCGCCGACATCCTCAATTCTGTTCGAACGTGGAATGCTGCCGGTCGCATACAAGCCGGGCAGGATTTCAAAAGGCTCTTTTGTATCAACAGTCCTGCCGGCTTTTACGCCGTTAAAGAACGCTTTACGAGCTGATCGCGGCATACCTATTCTCCGGATGCCGGCATCTGCGGCCGAGTATTTCGCCGGTATACAGGCCGGGTGCGCGTACAGCTTCGCCTCTGCGGCGACTCTCATTGCCCAGGCCAGTCCGCCGGTATGATCGTAATGGCCGTGGCTAATGACAATGGCGTCCGTGCTCCTCAGATCGATTGCAAGGGCATGTGCATTGTGGGCCAGAGCGGTTTGGCCGGTGTCGAAAAGAATCCGGTGGCCGCGGAAATCCAGCAGAATGGACAATCCGTGCTCAGCAACGCAATTCTCTCTGCAGCAATTGTTATCAATCAAAAAGGCGACCGTGACGTTTGAGCTGCCGATTGTGCGTGTGTCTTCTGAATCAATGGTCACAGACATTCGCCCCCGACTGAAGTGAGTCATTTAGATATAGCGACACGAGAGTCTCCGCAGATTCAGCCGGTGCACCTACAATCACGTCAATTCCGTGCTGCGCGAACAGTCCCTGGGCACGGGAACCCATACCGCCGGCGATTATCACATTCGCCCTCTGTTCGGCCAGCCACTGTGGTAGTACGCCGGGCTGGTGGGCCGGCGGTTCGACTTCGCGGGCGCCTGTTATGCTCTTAGTCTCGGCATCGGCATCGACCAGCGCAAAGCTCTGGCAGTGTCCGAAATGACGGCTGAGCTTGCCTTCGACCAGAGGTACCGCTATTCTCAACATAGAATCTCCTTCATTTTGATCGTGTGTTTTGTCTGTTGATTTATTAGCGATTATACTTTTCACTGCGTCTTTGAACGAATTGGCTGCGGGCATATCAGTAGAGATGCTGATGTAAGGGCGGCCTGAGTCGCACGCACTTACTATTTCAGGATCGATGGGAATCCGCCCCAGAAACGGCGTTCCCATCTGCACGGCCATGTCTTGTCCTCCGCCGGATTTGAATATGTCTGTCCGTTCGCTACACTTGGGGCAAACAAATCCGCTCATGTTCTCGAGCACTCCCAAAATGGGCAGGTTGAGTTCGCGGCAGAAAGAGATGCTCTTTCGTACGTCCGAAAGCGCAACCTGCTGAGCGGTCGTCACAATAACCGCCGCAGTTGCTTTGCCCAGAAGTTGGACGACAGCCAGCGGTTCATCGCCGGTCCCGGGTGGACAGTCGACTATAAGGAAATCGAGCTGGCCCCAGCGAACGTCTGCCAGAAACTGATGGATCATGTGGAACTTTCTGGGCCCCCGCCAGATGATCGCATCATCGCCGTCGCGCATAAACATGCCAAGCGACATCACCTTCAGGCCGGTCGCCGTTTCCAGCGGCGCTATTGCGCCTTGCGAGGCAGTTACTGCGCGTCGGTCAAGATTGAGTATCCGCGGGATGCTCGGGCCGTGAAGGTCAACGTCCAGAAGACCGACTTTTTTGTCCATACAGGACATGTGTACCGCCAGATTCGCGGCTACGGTGCTTTTGCCCACACCTCCCTTGCCCGAAAGCACGACGATCTTATGCCGCACGTTCTTTAAATTGCGTTCGACTTCCGCTTCGAGAGCCTGCATGTTTTGAGACTGCCCTCTATTAGACGGCCCCGAACATGGTTGTTCTTCCATCTATCTTTGTCCTTCCAGTTGCATTTTTCAGCCGAGGGCGTAGACAACCTCCCGCCACAAAGCGCTCACCTGTTGCGATATCGCCCCTCCGGTGTATTCGATGACGCTCGACTCCAGGACCTGGGCTTTCGTGAAGGCGTCGTCATAGTCTATCCTGGCCGCGATTTTCAGTCCGCGCCGAGAAGCATCCTCTTCGATCTGTCCGCATAATTCCGGATTTATGTCGGCCTTGTTGATGCAGACAAGAGCTGGGATTCTCAAGTTGTCCGTCAGTTGGGCAACGCGGTCCAGGTCATGCTTGCCCGAGAGCGTCGGCTCTGTAACCAGCAGCACCAGATCAGCGCCGGTGATCGACGCGATTACAGGACAGCCGATGCCGGGAGAACCGTCCACAAGTACGAGATTCCGATTTTCTTTTTCCGCCAGCTTACGTGCTTCTGTTCGCACCAGAGTCACCAACTTGCCGCTGTTTTCCTCGGCGATACCCAGCCTCGCATGAACCATCGACCCGAACCTCGTTTCAGAGATGAACCATTGGCCGTTTACACACTCTTCAAGTTTGATCGCATCACAAGGGCATACAATTTGACATACCCCGCAGCCTTCGCATTTGATGGGGTTAATTTGGCATAAAACACCGGATTTGCCGGTCTGGACGGTTTCCACGGCGTCAAATCTGCAGGACTTTTCGCACAATCCGCAGCCTGTGCATTCAGCCGGATCGATAACCGCCCGAACGCCCCCGCTGAAATCGGAGCTGGACAATACGTTGGGCTTAAGGACGAGGTGAAGATCGGCAGCGTCAACATCACAATCGGCCAGCACGCTCTTTCGCGCAAGCGTTGCAAACGCCGCCACGAGGCTGGTTTTGCCTGTGCCGCCTTTTCCGCTGATTACGACCAACTCTTTCATTGCTGCCGCCTCAGTAAGTCAATGATGTCAGTAAAAAACTTTTCGTACTCCGGCAATGTTTGGGTTACCAGCCGTCCGTTCGCATAAGCTTGTGCAATCTGCCGGTCATTCGGCAGGCCGCGAATCGTTTCGATAGAGTCCTCAGCACAAAACCGGGCCACCCGGTCGTCGCCTATGTCGTAACGGTTGATTACTACCGCGAAAGAAAGACCCATTATTCGAACCATTTCGACCGCCAGTTGCAGGTCGTGCAGGCCAAAAGGCGTTGGCTCGGTTACAAGGAGCACGAAATCCGCTTCTTCGAGAGTCTCCACAACCGCACACGACGTTCCAGGTGGTGAGTCAATTATTGCAGTACCATTCGAAAGCATCTGCTTCTTAACGGCCCTGATAAGCGCCGGCGAGCGCACATCTCCTATGTCGAGCCGACCCTGCGCGAAAGACAGATTCTGCGACGAACCCGCTTCTATCGTGCCAATGGCCTTCTTCTTTTCCGTGATGGCATCGGCCGGGCATACAAGCCCACATGCGCCACAAGAATGACATAACTGTTCGAATGTCAGAGTTGTGCCTTTTATGCAGACGATTGCACTGTACCGGCACGCATCCCCGCACTTGCCGCAGCCGGTGCATTTGTCTTTAGCGACTTCAGGAACGCTCACTGTCACACGTTCGGTCCTGGTTATCCGCGGCTTTAGAAAGATGTGGCCGTTCGGTTCTTCGACATCGCAATCGACGTATTGAACGCCCCGGCCGTCGACTGCCAGGATGCTTGCCAGATTGGTTGCAATGAGCGTTTTTCCCGTCCCGCCCTTGCCGCTTGCAACAGCTATTCTCATATCAGCAGATCTCCAGAACCGGCTGTTCTTCCCAGTTGAATTTATCTTTGATTATCCAGCCTTCGGACGGCATGGAATGAAAGCAAACCGGCCGGGGGTCGCACCACCGATTACCCTGTTCGATGCGCCATTTGGTATAACGATTCATGGGCGCGGCCGTTTTGTCGATACGGTAGCCGTCGGGGTGAAAACCCACAGTCACGTCCTCTGCTCTGCAAACAAGTTTCATCCGAACCCCGGCCTTAAATTTCAACAAAGGCGCGGCGCCGGATTGTCCAGACGAACCGCGCCTGATCGAACTGATAATCATTTAGAACTGTCCTTTTCGAGTTCTTCGATACGCCGGCGTATATTTCCCAACGAATCTTCGAGAAACTCGGCCTGGCTCCGCAAGGCTTCGAGCTGCTGAGCATCCGTTACCGGCCCAGAATACGCCGGGCCGTACCCGGCAGCCTGTCCGGTGCTGAACCAGCCCGGAAGACCCGTTGCGAAGAACCAATTGCGACGGCCTCGACCGCCGCCACGGCCCATACCGCGGCCGAAACCGTCTCGGCCCCCGAAACCCGCATTCGCACAACCCGGAACCGGATTACCCGTGCAGTAACCTGCGCCTCTACCGGTCATTGGGCCGGCACCCGTTGGTCCTGTTCTATCTCCACCTGGCATGATTATATCTCCTCATATACTGCAGTTAGTAGTTTTTGGTTATTGGTTTTCCTGAACCAACTC
>CAYOTO010000071.1:0-13519 GCA_964406945.1 uncultured Pirellulales bacterium | reverse complement strand
TGCGAACTACCGAGCAGCTTTGGTTAACAGACGTATTGCAAATGACGATAGTTCTACCGGGAAGCGTTGTGCGGGCGCCTGATTGCAGGCTTAATTTTTGGGGGTACATCTGGAGTTGTTGGTCCAGTCCGGCAGCCACATCAATTAGTTCGGCATTTACGCCGTGATCTGAGACCTGCGGCAGCGAGTCCGCGGTAACCTGCAAAAACACCCGCTTGTTTTATAGAGCGTCTAAAGGGGAAGAGTTGCTCTTGACCAATCGCCGCGAGAACGCGTTCGGGGTACTGCTGGCCGTCGTGATAGGGCTGATAGGCTACGGCATCTACTATGCGACCGACTGTCCGGCTGCTGATCCGCTGGTCTTGTCAATGATAGGCGGAATATGTGTAGGAACCATAGTAGAAAGACGGGCCCGGCTCAGAAGCGGTTTTGATCTGGCTCCCAAAATCTTCTTGCCTTTCGGTCTGGCCTTTTACGGTCTGGCCAATCTTACTTTCGACAGATCGGCCGGTCCCCGTTCGAAGGTGCTTCTGCTGGCGGCCCTCATAATAATCGTATACTTCGCTGTAGTACTGCTTCTCGGAAAACTGCTTAGCCAGCACAAACAGATCACTTATCTGACGGCGACCGGTTCGGCAATCTGTGGCGCTTCGGCTATCGTCGTAACTTCACCCACAGTCAAAGCCGAATCCGATGACGTGTCCATATCGCTGCTGGCAGTCACTTTTTCGGCGATTGTAGGTCTGTTCATGATCCTGCCGTTCTTAGCGACAAGCACCAACATTACGAATCGCACCTATGCACTGTTGTCGGGAACAGTCCTGCAGATGACCGGCTTTGTCGAGACCGCGGCGCGAAGCGTTCCTTTCCTGCCCGAAGAAGTTCAGCCCCCTGTTGTTGAAAAACTGGCATTATCAATCAAGAGCACGAAGTACCTTGCTCTTCTGGTGGCCGTCCCCGTTTTAAGCAGTCTTGCTCGAAGGAAGTTCAGTGTGCCGTGGGTCCTGTGGGTATACCTGGCCGGAGGCATTGCCGGTACCGTCGCCTGCAAAACCCAGTGGCGCTGGTATGAAACAAATCTCGTGCCGCTCGTCGGCCCTGCTTACAGTATTTCCTGGTCGGTGGTTATGGCGGCCGTAGGCCTTAATGCCGACGTACGAGAGCTGCTCAGCAACAGAGGCATGAAGGCACTGATCATGGCTTTCGCAGGCTTTTGTGCGGCGATCATTACGTTTTTCGCAGGCTCGGCAGTATTCGGATTATTTTAGTCATGGGCAAGAGCCGAAAATCGAGTTTTCGCAACAATCTGCTGGTTGCTTTTCTATTGGCCGTGACAGTATTGGGCGTATCTGTGGCGATAACCAGCAACTATGTTCTTAGAAATACTCTCTACGAGGCCGGTCTCGACGACGAATCCGTTACGAAAATTGGACGCGAGTTCGTTGCCACGAATACCGGCCTTACTATTGCCGCTGTAATCCTGTCTTTGTTTATTGCCGCCTTTCTCTCACGGGCAATCAGCCGTCGTGTAGCTAAGCTCAACGAGGCGGTCAGAGAGCTAACTTCGGGCAACCTGGATGCAAGGGTCTCCATAGCCGGAGAGGATGAATTCACCGAGTTGGCCCGCGGCTTCAATGAAATGGCGGCGGCATTGAAACAAGCGCGAGACTACCTGGAGAAGAAGGTAGCCGAACGAACGCGCGATTTGTCCCAGACCAACGCACGGCTTGAAGAAGAGATAGAAGAAAGGCAGGCGATACAGCAGGAACTTGAGGACCGGGTTCGCGAGATCAACTGTCTTTTCAGCCTGTCGCATCTTCTGGAAAACCGCGAAACGGAACTGAAAGAAGTACTTGTCGAGGTTGTGGAAACTATCCGCACAGCATATAGAAGCATCGACAATACCGCGGTCAGATTAACCTACCAGGGACAAAGTTACCAATCGGACAATTTCGTAGACAGTGAAATCTGTCAACATGCGCCGTTGAGGATCGAGGACAGAGAGGCCGGCCGCATCTCGGTGTGCTATATAGGGCCTGAAGACGAAACAGCGACAGTTGACCGGCTCAACGGAGAAGGAAGAATTCTTGAAATAGTGGCCGAGCAAATCAGTGGGATCGCCGAACACAAACTGTCGGAACACAGGCTTCGTTTGTTCCGCAACCTTCTGGATCAGTCGAATGAAGCCGTCTTTGTGATCGATCCGGCTACTGCGCGCCTGTTGGACGTGAATGACCGTGCTTGTGAAAGTCTCCAGTATTCCCGTGAGCATTTGCTAGATATGCAAGTGCCGGATATCGACGCCGAAATCGCTGTGGACAGACAGTCATGGCTTAAGTGGGTCGATCTGGCCGCAGACAGGGAGTTTCTCACTATCGAGACCAGCCACCGTCGCAGTAACGGAACTGTATTTCCGGTGGAAATAACGGCCAAGATCATCCGGCAGGACGGCATTCGGTATGTCCTGGCCGTCGGTCGGGATATCACGCAACGCAAGGCCGCCGAAGCACAAATAAGGGCTCAGGCCTCATTTCTGGACCAGGATCCGGCGCCTTCACTCCGCTCAAAGTACGACGGAGAGATTATCGCCCACAATCCGGCGGCGGAGGAAGCTTTCGGTGCACCTCTGGAAGGACGGTCGCTCTATGATCTGTTTGACTGGCTCGAAAAGCCTTATCTTGCCGAACTGTCGGAATCCGAACCGTCACAGACGGAACAGACGGTAGGCTCCAAAACCTTTCTTTTAACCTTCAAAAAAGATGCAGAAACAAAGTCGGTTTACCTCTACAGCAGCGACATCAGCGATCGCAAACAAACAGAGCGGCAACTGGCAGCCAGTGAAGAAAAGTACCGCCGACTTGTCGAAGACCTGGGCCCGGAGTATTTCTTTTATAAGCACGACACGGAAGGGCGGTTCACCTATGTCAGTCGCTCGGCCCGTGAGGTGCTGGGTTACGAAGAAGATGAATTTGCCGCCAGTTATTCTGAGCTGCTGACCGATAACCCCGTCAACGCCGATTGCATCAGACACACGGAACTGAGCATTCAGGGCATTGAACAACCCACATACGAGGCGGAAGTCCGAGATGTTAACGGCGAAACGCATCTGTTGGAGGTCACCGAGCACCCAGTTTTCGAAAACGACCGTGTCGTTGCCGTCGAGGGCATAGCTCACGATATTACCCAGCGCAGCAAAACCGATCAGGCCTTGCGCAAAAGCAGGGAACAACTGAGCGAACGGAACGAATTTCTCAATACTATACTGGAATCTCTCACACATCCGTTCTACGTGGTTGACGCCGAGACTTTTGAAATCAAAATGGCCAATACGGCTTTTGAAAAAGGATTCTGGACCGGAGACGTGACCTGTTATGCCTGTACGCACGGCCGCACCGAACCCTGCACTCTGTCCCAGGATGAATGCCCTATCGAAATTATTAAGAAGACCCGAAAGCCGGTTACCGTTGAGCATATCCACAAAGATAAAAGCGGGCGCGAAATGTATATAGAGATTCACGGCTATCCTGTCTTCGACAGACAGGGCGAGGTTTCCGAAATCATAGAGTACGCCGTGGATATCACCGAACGCAAACTCTTCGAGCAACGCCAGAACCGTCTTCTCAAGAGACTGGCAACCGCGAACAAAGACTTGAAGGACTTCGCCTATATTGTTTCGCATGATTTAAAAGCGCCTTTGCGGGGCATTGCCACACTCGCATCTTGGATTGAATCCGATTGCGCCGAGACGCTTAGCCCGCAGAGCACAGAGCACCTGGAAATGTTGACGGGGCGGGTCAAAAAGATGGAGAAACTGATAGACGGGGTACTGGCTTATTCTCGCGTCAGCCGCAGTGAGGAGGCCGTCTCCAGAGTGGACCTGAATAAACTGGTTGCCGATGTTATTGAGATGGTTTCGCCCCCTGAGAATATAAGAATCGAAATAGAAGACCGGCTGCCGACCGTCAAATGTGGACGCACCCGCATCGAACAGGTTTTCCAAAATCTGATAAGCAACGCGGTTAAATACATGGACAAACCGCAAGGGGTAATTCGGATCGCCTGTGAGAGCGAGGACGACTCGTGGCTGTTCAGCATCGCCGACAACGGCCCCGGCATCGAAAAGCAGTATTTCGACAAGATATTTGACATATTTCAAACATTGCAGCCCGGTGATGAATCCGAAAGCAGCGGTGTGGGCCTGACTGTGGCCAAAAAGATCGTCGAAATGTACGGCGGACGGATTTGGGTGGAATCCACGCCTGGCAAGGGCAGCACATTCTACTTTACTTTGAAGAAGAAACTCAGTTCTCAACGGCACCGGTTCAACCTTGAGGATATATAGGCGGGGGCAAACTCATGAAAAGCGCTTATTACAACCTGTTTCTCGTGGAAGACAACGAACTCGACCGACTCGCCTTCGAGAAACTGATCGCCGACGAAAACCTTCCGTACAACTATACCGCCGCCCGGTCCATAGCCGAAGCGGAGCGAGTCCTTTCGCAAATGCGTTTTGACGTAGTCGTTACCGATTACCGGCTGGGAGACGGGACGGGTTTCGATATTCTAAAAATGGTAAAGCATTGCCCGGTCATCCTTGTCACTGGAACCGGGGATGAAGAAGTGGCTGTTAACGCCTGGCGAGCCGGCGCTTACGACTATTTGATCAAGGATCTGGACCGCAACTACCTGAAAGCCGTGCCTATCACGATTGAGAACGCGGTTGCTCACCGTCGCACGGAAGACAATCTTCGGCTGCTTTCCGGTGCGGTGATGAGCACCGATGAGAGCGTTTACGTAACAGACATGGACGACAAGGTTTTATTTGTGAACAAAGCTTTTTGCCGGACATACGGTTATGCATCGGGTGAGATTCTCGGCAAGAACAGCAGCTTACTCTGGATAGCGGCGCCGCAAAGTGAAAACACACGAACCGTCTTCGAAATCCGCGGTAAAGACGGCAAATCGGAGATGGGGTACTACCACAAACGCAAGGACGGCGGCGTTTTTCCGGTTGCGCTTTCCAGGTCAATTATAAAAGACGAAAGCGGCAGGGATGTGGCCATAGTCGGAATAGCCCGGGATATAAGCGACAGACTCTCCGTCGAAGAGGAACTGCGAACGACCAATGACAAGCTCCGGGATCGAAGCCGTCTGACAGGCGAAATAGGTGTGACGATGTCCAGGCAACTGGTCGAATACATCGCCCAACTCAGGGGCGGCATTGATGATGCGATTCGGGAGTGCGAACGTGACTCAAAAACAGCGCGGGACTTGGAAAGAGCGCTGCTGACGCTGAACCGCACCGACGGCATGATCGCCAATTTCCTGGCTATTTCTCAAATCGGCGCCGCGAAAATACAGCTCGAAATTGAAGAATTCGATTTGGTCGCCGCAGCTCGTAAAATTACAGAGGCCTGCATACAGTGGGCACGGCAGGCGAAGCTGCGGCTGAACTTCGAAGCACCCGATTACGAGGTAAAAGTCCACGCGGACAGGGCAAGAACCGAGCAGGTGATTGCAAATCTTATCTGGAATGCCATGGAGACGGTTCAGGCGGACGCGCACATAACCGTAAAAGTTAAAGATATGGGCCAGGAGACTACGGTCGAGGTCCTCGACGACGGACCTGCACGACAGGATTCGACGACGGGAAGAGTTCTGAAGTGTCCCGAGCCAAGCGGCAGACACTTGGAATGCCTGGCCGAAGGAAGCCTTCCGCTTGCGCTTTCAACGTCCAAGGAACTTGTGGAAATGCACGGGGGCTGTCTGTGGCTGGAGAGCCACGAGAAACGGGGTAATAATCTGTGCTTTATGTTACCCAAAGCAGGTCCGCAGAAAGTGGTGTCGGCTTCGGGTGCAACTCAGTTGAATCCCGGCTAGGCGAACAATTACTCGTGGCGAAGCGAGACTATCGGGTCCATGTTGGCCGCTCTGTACGCCGGGTACATGCCGAAGGTCAGCCCTACCGCGGCGCTGATTCCGAAAGCCAGCAGCAGTGAAGTGCCCGTTATGACCGTAGGCATATTGCCGAATCTGGTTACCAGAATCGGTATGAAGCACCCTGTGACAATACCGAGAATACCCCCGATAAGGGTGAGCATAAGTGTTTCGGAAAGAAACTGGATGACGATGTCGCGTTTTTTTGCACCGAGCGCCCGACGGATTCCGATCTCGCGTGTTCTTTCGCTGACCGTCGCAAGCATAATATTCATAATACCTATGCCGCCGACCAGCAGTGAAATCGCCGCAATAGAACCCAGGACTATTGAGAATATCTTCTTAGTCCTGGCGGCCTGACGCAGCAGCTCCAGCGGAACTACGACCTGGTAATCCTTCTTTTCGTGCGTGTTGCGCAGCATTTCCTCGAGAATATCGCGCGTGGGCAAGACGTCCTCGGTGGATTTGACCTTGACGGTTACCTCCTGCAGTTCGACTTTTTCAGCCTGTCTGGAGCCTCCGCCGAATTGAACTGTTATTTCGCCGAAACTGCTCCTGAAGGCCGTCAGCGGTATGTAGACGTTCCCGGCGACGCCGCCTGCCCGGTTCTGGCCGTCCGAACCTGATTCGGACCCGGATCCTATCGGCCCGGCCGAAGATACGACACCGACAACCTTGTAGTATTTGTCGCCTATCCTTACGTCGGCGTCTACGGGGTCATCCACGACGAAAAGCTGTTCGATTATCTGGTCGTCTACCACGCACACCCTCTGTTCGTAATCCATATCGAGCTGCGATAGAAAGCGTCCCCGCCTGAGTCTGATCGGATGTACGTCGGGATACCATGGCACCGAACCGACGACCTGTGCGGTTATTACACGGTTTCTATACCAGGTCTGGTATGTCACCAGTCGCTTGGGAACAACTGTGTCCACCTGCGGTATAGTCTCATCGATTCTTTGAGCGTCCACGTAAGTAAGACCGTACGCCTGGACCTGACCGCTGTCTGTCTGGGCGGTTCTTTCCTCGGCGGGTTTTATGGTCCTGAGAATGATATTCTGCGAGCCGAGCCGCGAGATTTGCTCCTGCGCTTCCTGACTGGCCCCCTCGCCGATTGCGAGCATGGCGATTACTGAAGAGACACCGAATACTATGCCCAGCGCCGTAAGAGTAGAGCGCAGACGATGCATCCACAGGCTCTTGGCCCCGAGTTTGATCGTACGTTTTAGTCGGAAAACAAACACTTTTCTTAAGCAAAGATGCAAAGCCCAAAAGACGTATTTGCCGGGCCCGGCCTGCGGCCCGTGCGTTCAACTAATGGCCCTTATGTTCAATTCTTTCAATCTGTCCGTCGAGCATGTGAAAGACCCTCTGTGCCCGGCGACTTACGTTCTCGTCGTGTGTTACCAGAATTAACGTTTTGCCCTGCATATGCAGATCGTCCAGTATTTCTAGGATTTCGGCGCCGCTCTTGGAGTCCAGGTTTCCCGTGGGCTCGTCGCCGAGGATAATCAATGGATCGTTCGCCAGGGCCCTTGCGATTGCCACCCTCTGCTGCTGGCCGCCGGAAAGTTCGAAGGGTCTGTGTCTGAGTCTGTTACTCAGGCCCACCATCGTTGCCAGTTCCACCGCTTTGGCCTGGCTGGCGGCTTCGTTGATGCCCTGGTAAAACATGGGAACTTCGATGTTCTCGATTATGTTGAGCTGACTGATCAGGTTGTAAGACTGAAATATGAATCCTATTCTCGAACCTCTGATCGCCGACAGTTCATCGTCGTCGAGTTGCGAGACGTCATCGTCGCCCAATATGTAGCTGCCGGCGGTTGGCCTGTCCAGGCAGCCCAGAACATTCAACAGAGTGGATTTGCCCGAACCGCTCGGACCCATTATCGCCACGTACTCACCCTGCTCGATTATCATATCGAGATTCTTCAGCACGGGCAGTTCCATCGCTCCCAATTGATAACTCTTGCACAGTTTTTCAATCGATACTATTGCCATCGCTGGTTCTGCCACTAGTATGCGCTTATGCGCTGCCGCGGGATTGTCCCAAAAAGGGACTGCTGAACCCTCCACCGTTTTCGTCGGGGTTTACTGCTGCACGGGCGGGCCTTCGCCTCGGGCCGGCCCGCGTGCATTGGCTTCTTCTCCGGGCGGTACTGCTTCGTCGTCGTCCTGACCGCGCTGAGGATTGTCCGGATCGTCCGGATCCGAGTTCGGAGCGTTTTCCTCCTGCTGCTTATCCTGATCGTCCTGCTGTTTTCGCCCGTTCCTCTCGCCGCTTCGATCTCTTTTTTTTTCATCCTCTTTTTGTCTGGGCGGAACGAGAGATATCACGTCCCCCGCTTTGAGACCTTCGGTAATATGTATGAAAGTGTCGTTGAACTGGCCCACCTTCACCGGTCGCTGTTCGAGCTGATCGCCTTTGACCACATAGCAGTACTTCTGTCCTTTATTGCTTGCAACCGCCTGAATCGGCACAGCCAGCACGTCGTCAAGCTCGTCTATGATGATCTCGACTTTGGCGCTCATGCCGGGCCGCAGGTGTCGGTGCTGCCCTTCTATGGTGACCTCAGTTGTGTAGACCTTCAAACCCGTGTTCATCCACCGGCTCTGTGGGTCCGGCAGAGGCGCCACACTAAGGACTTCACCGCTCATCCGGTTGTCCGGAAACGGCTCGGCAACCACTGTAACCGGCATCCCAACGTCCACCTTCTGTACCCATGATTCGTGAACGCGTATTACCGCCGCCATTTCATTCGTATCGGGTATCGTTATTATCTTCTGGCCCTTGTGCACGCTGTCACCGATCTCGATCGGGTCGCTTCGTCTCGAGTAGTAATCGGTGCTGCTTCCGTAAATAACCATTCCGGGCACAGTTGCGGTGATCGTGCAGGCATCCACCTGCTGCCGGAGCTTTTCGAGCTGCTCTTTTTCGAGATCGTAAGTGGCCTTTGCCTGGGCCAGTTTGGCTCCGGTCTGTGCCAGCATGGCCCGGGCCTGGGCGTAAGTCCTTTCGAGTTGCCGGCCCGCCTCGATATAGTCGCTGAACAACTGCTGAGTTTCCTTGGGGAAGTCGTACCGCAGGAACAGTTCCAGAGCGGTCTGGGCCTGCTTTACATCTATTTCGCTGCGGTCGTGTGATAACTGATCCCGCTCGAGTTCCGTCTTGGCCACATACTCTTTCTCGAAAAGACGCACCGTACCCCTGAGCTGGTTCTTGTCCCGCTCGAGCTGGCCCTTCGCAAGCTTGATATTTGACTCGAGCAACAGCTTCTGTTGATAACTGTCGCCACCCCATCGCGGATCGCACGGATCTGCGACAAGTTCCTGAATCAGCGAATCTATTACTCTGTTGTCCACGCTGTCGAGGTTTTCGGTTCGCTGAACGATCTCCTCGGCGAGTTCGGCCGAGAGGTATTTCTTGAGATCCATCAGCGCGAACTTGACGGCCAGTCTTGCCGTCGTGATGTCGCTTTCATTCTGGTTGACCTGGATATCGTTTGCCTCCACGGCTTCCGTATAAGCCGCTTCGGCTGTGGCGAATGAAATCTTCTGCTTGGTGTAGGACTCGCTCAAATCTCCGTCGTCGAGCTGGCACAGAACCATCCCGTTTTCTACGTCTTCGGCGGTTATACCGGTTCCCTCAGGAACGATGTCAATGATAGGTGTACTGCCCTCGACCTCACAGAGATAATCCGTGTATCGTCGGGCCTTGATCTCGCCGGATTCCGTAACGCTGATAGTAAGATCTCTCGGTTCGACCGTAAACGTAGCCCTGACCGGTCCGGAGCTTGACGAGCGCCCCGCCGATATCGCAAACCACGCTATCCCAAGTACCGCCAGAGCCGCAATTGCGACTATTGCCGCAATCGGCAGTGGCTTCTTCGTCGACTTATTGTTGTTTCCGCTCATATCAATTCAACTCAACATATTTGTTCATCAAGCTCTACTTATTGGTGGTGCAAAACCCACGTGCAGCAACAGAAAATCAGGTCAGGATTCGGATTTTTCATCTTCCCGCTCGATATTGTTGCTGATCTGCCTGTCAGGTTCTTCCCAGAGCCCGTCCGGCCGCACCTGCAACAGGCCCACATCACGATAAAACCTCAGACGCGCCAGAGTAAAGTCGATTAGAGCCTGCGTCTTGGCGTTCTGCGCCAAAAGCAGGTCATCCTGGGCGTCCAGGTAGTTTCTGGTCGTGGCTCGGCCTTCCTGCAGCAGAATCATCTGCATGTCCACACGCTTTTCCGCCAGTTCCAGGCTCAGAAGCTGGATTTTGTAGCTGGTATAGGCCTTTTCCAGGTCTCGATAAGCCTGACGCACGTCGAATTTGACCTCGTCCAGGCTTTCTCGCCAGTTTCTGCGGGTCTCGTCAAGGTTTATTAAAGCCCGTCGATATTCGTTCCGCTGGGCCTTTTTATCCAAAGGCAGATCGGCCGAGACGCCCAGACGATACGTACCGTTGTCATACATATACCGGCCCGCGTTGTGGTTTTCCGCCGATGGAAGCCCCAGACCGGCGATAATATCCAGACCGCCCTCAAGCCGGTCAGCTGCAACCACTATTTTGCGCTCAGCGTCATCCACGTTGTCGCGGGCATTTGCCAGATCCAGCCGCATACCCACAGCCGCTGCAACTGCATCCTGAACATTCAGGTTTGGTTCGGCGATCCCGATAGTCTCCAGCGCGTCCAACTCATTCGGGTCGAGTTGTATCTCGACATCTACCGGCAAAGCCAGCGTAATCTTAAACCGGTCCAATGCACCCTTATAAGCTTCCATCGAACGTATATAACTGTCCTGAGCCTTCAGAGTGGACTGGCGGACTTCGTCCTGCTGGAATCGCGGTACGCGGCCCGTATCGGCCATCATCGAGACCCTTTTCTCGTTTGCCAGCAGGTTGTCGTAGTTGTTTTTGTCGTTTTTGACCCTGTCCAGCGCCTGAAGCACATTGTAATAATCCCGAACCATGTCGACCACGAACGTCTTGCGGTACCGATTGAACCGGCGAATCTCGTACAGAACGTTTCGCTCGGCCTGGGTCAGGTTTTCCTGCACTACTTCGCGCCCGGCGTCCTGCATCAGGGGCTGGCGAATTGTTGCTGTAAGCACCGAACCAAGCGTGGTGCGCGGATCGCCGGTAAGAAATCTCAGCCAGTCGGCCGCCAGTCCGACGCTGACTCTGGCCCCGCCGGCCAACAGTCGATCGAAACCGGTCGAGGTCTCCATTCCCAGGCTTTCATCCCCGGGCGCATGGAGATACTCCGAATCGATCGTCCCGAACCACTGATTAGCGAAGTTGTGCCGCTCCAGCGTAAGATCCAGCGCCGTGCGGTAGAGTTGCTCTTTCTGGCTCTGATACCGGCGATTATTGGACGTTGCTATGGCCAGAGCTTGTGCAAGGCTGAGTCGACCCATGACAGGCTCGTTGGGATCGAGCGTAATGGCGTCGGGAGCACGATTGGCGTCCACGATGGCGTAGTTCACCCGCCGACCATGGCTGGTCTGCCATTTTCCGTCTATTATCCTGTAAACCTCATTGTCCGCTTCGGTCTTGTATTGCTCGGGTGTGCACGAACCGACAAACAACAATGCCGCCGGGATACACAAACCCCACCAAACAAGACGAACGAGGCAAAACCTTCGATACATGCTGCTATACTCCGGCATACCCCCCGGATACAAACACCCTCGTTATCCATTAAACGCTCATTATACAGCCTGACGAGCCAAAAACAAAGCCAAAAACCGATCACACAGCTGTTTTTGAACCGTTCCGAGCAACAGTGAGTGATTGCCAGCGGCAGAATACAACATTCCTGCTGTCGCCGGAATACGTACAGACCGACCACCGTGCAGCCGGTTGTGCCGACAAAGGCGCCCGCCCCGACAGAAATCTTGCCGGAAAATGCAGGATGACCGGCCGAAAAAGTGCGATATTTTATTTGCAAGGGCCTTTTTGAATGGGTAGAATTCGTCTCTTGCACACGGCGGCGTAGCCAAGTGGCCTAAGGCGACGGTTTGCAAAACCGTTATTCGCCGGTTCGAATCCGGCCGCCGCCTTTTCTCGATTCTCCATGAATCTCGACTGCGGAGCGTACTAGACGCCCTGTTGTACTGCAACCCCAATTGGCGCATATCAGGTGCGTCTGCGCAGCCAACTGGCCGTGACCCAGCACGTAAGTGCCCAGACCGCTCCGGCGGTCCATCCGGCCAATACGTCGGTGGGCCAGTGAACGCCCAGATAGATACGGCTGATTCCGACCAGAAGTGTGACGGCGACGGACACCGCAACGATGTATGCGCGCAGCCGCCGCTCTCTCGTGACGCGGGCAACCAGAAAGCCCAGCGTAAGATACGTTACGCCCGCCAGCATCGAATGTCCGCTCGGAAAACTCTGGGTGTAAACGTGCGATCCATGCGGCACCAGATCCGGGCGCGGACGGTCGAATCCCAGTTTCAGGCCCAGCACCAGCAGTGTTCCGCCCAGAACCGCAACCAGAACCGTCATCAGAGCGTACCATCGCCTTGTCAGGCACAGTCCTCCCAATGTGGCGACCGTAACAAGAAAAAGCACACTCGTGCCGCCCAGTGCCGTCAGATCCCGTCCCGCTTCTTCGATCCATCCCGGTCCCCACAGATCATTCCTGTCGTCGGCATCCCGCATTGAAAGCAGAATCCACCGGTCGATCTCATGCGTATCGCCTTCGATAACTTCATCGGCTATCTCGGCAAATAGCCAGATTCCTCCGGCAATCACCGCCAGAGCCACCAGGACTATACCCTCCCGCCAGATCGGTCTGGGTCCTGTTCTTGCATTCGGCATTGACCGCCGCGATGAGTCTCCCATATAAGCTACCTTTTTCGCTCAATCTGTCTTTGTCTGCATTTCGCCTCATCACCACCGGATCGACCGGCGGCAATGTGCCACTAAAGTTATAATCGGTGATTTTCCACATGTCATAATATCAAAAATTGCGGGCCGAATTGCCGAGAAGGTATTCGCTCCGGCAATGGAATGAAAAAAGCCGGGACGCGATCAAGGTGCGTCCCGGCTTGCTCGCGTATCAAAAGCAGGTCTGCTACGAAGGCGAATAAACCATCCAGTAACCGATTATCTGGCTGGGGAATATATCCGGGCCCACCGAACCCCGGCCCCAGAAGTGATCATTCGAGTTACTCGTTCCGCCGTCGCCGATAGCTCCCATCACGGCGATCCAGACACTCGAAGGCTGAACCTCTATGCCTGTCTGCATCCAGGCGGTCCGGACTTTCCAGCCGTTCATAAGATAATTGGCCAGTTTACGACCCTCGACGGTGTTATCGTTACTGACCGTCTGATATCCGCAGAGCAGATGGAGCCTTCTGAACGCCGGCCCCCATCTCTGCCACCAGGCCTTTCCGCCGTAATCGATCTGCAAAGGCCCGCAAGCCGCGATTACAAGCCACTCGAGGTCGTTGTTGCCCCATCTGGCCTCATTGTATACGAGTTGGCCGTCGTTCATACTGCCGGGGAACGTAAAGTAATTACCGTTTGCATGGCCCGTGTAAAAGACCATGTCCACGTTGTCCACCCAGT
>CAYOTO010000070.1:0-14408 GCA_964406945.1 uncultured Pirellulales bacterium | reverse complement strand
GGTAAGGGCTTGCAGGGCAACAACTTAGAGGCCAAGACTGCCCGTGGCGGACCAACTTATTTGCAGTTGAACTATACGAAAACGCAGTTAATTGCCTTTGTCCGAGGGCATTTGTTCATGCTCTGGATGCTGATTCCTCTTGCCCTTGTGGTGACGTTGGTGCATGAAGCGGCTCACGCGGGTGCCGTGGTTCTACAGGGAGGCTACATCAGGGAATTCGTATTTCTTCCGGGGCCTCACGGCTGGGGATTTATCGAATATTATTTATTCGGCGATCACTTGATTTTCTTGAGCAGTTCTTTTCTGGCCTTTACCCGCTCTCTTGCGTTCTGGTACCTTCTCTTTTCATCGTCGGTCCGCGGAAGCAACGGCGGCGCGGCGGTGGGCTTCTTATCTTCGTCGAGAGCCACAAAAGTCAGATGGGCCGTGGTCGCGATGGCGGATCTGCCCGACTGAGGATGTTCGGCGGTGACCTGGACGCCCACCTCCATGCTCGTCCTGCCGACATAGTTGACCGCGGCTTTGAGCACTACGTGATCGCCTATCCGTATCGGTTCGGTGAATACCAGCGAATCCACCTGCGCGGTAACGACTTCGCGCCCGCAGTGACGCTGGGCCGCCATGCCGCCGACCATATCGATCCACGCCATTACGATTCCGCCGAACGCGGTGCCCTGGGGATTGGCCTCATGCGGCATTACAAGATACCGGGTCTCCACGCTGCTTTCACTCGGTGTTTTGCCCTTTGATTCATCCATAGCCGTACACTCCGAAATGCACCGAACCACCTGCCGCCTGGCTGAGAAACTCGGTTGCCGCGGCCAGCATAACGATTTAACAGATATTCAGCGTTTACCGGCAAATAATCAACCCAAAAAGTGCCATTTTGACAGCTCGAATCTGTCAAAAATACGCCCTGAAGGGCCAAAAAACGCTTTTTTCAGGCCAAAGAGACCTGCGAGCCGTGTTTGGCACAGTATTTGCATATTAAATAAGCAGTGGTTAATGACGACCATACAACAAAGTAAAAAACGTAAATAAGGGTTTGTGAGCTGTAAATTGGAAAGGAGGTTCCATTATGGCATTGTTACCTGCAAGAAGAAGAAACGGTGGTGAACTGGCGAGATTCCACGACGAAATCGACGATCTTTTCAACAGCTTTTTCAGAGGCTTCGATTCGCCGCTTGCCGGTCAGAGGGCCTGGCCCGCGATAGACGTTGCCGAATCCGATGATGCAATAAGCATCCGGGCCGAGGTGCCGGGCTGCAAGGCGGACGACATCGACATCTCGATTCACAACGATGTTCTGACCATCAGCGGCGAAAAGAAGGAAGAGAAGGAGCAAAAGGAAAAGGGCTACTATCACATGGAAAGCACGTACGGCTCGTTCCGGCGTCAGGTCCACCTGCCGTCGGACGTCGATCCCGAAAAGATCGAGGCGAAGTGCGACAACGGAGTGCTTAATGTCAAGCTGCCCAAGTCCGAAAAGACCAAACCCGTAAAGGTAAAGGTCAAAGGATAATCAGCCTGCAGCGGCAAACGGCGGCCCCTCGCAAAGTCGGCCGTCGCTGAAATCCAACCGAATAAACACACAAAGGCTCTCTGCGGAGGGCCTCTTTTGTCTGCTGCTTGAAGAGTTCGGCGAGTCGAACGTACTGCTCGATAGTGCTCTTGAGGGCGTTTTCGGGTATTTCTCTGCCCGGTCGGTAGATGGTAAGTGAGTACAGACTGACAGGAACACCGACCAGTATTGCTATGAGTACCGCAGCCAGAAGGCCTTCGGGGACGCCCGCCGCCCCGCCGAACGCCCTGCACACGACGCCGATTACAGTCGCAAGCACGAATCCGATTAGTACAACGATCAACAGACGCAGCATTACGATCCGACTACCCTGCCTTTTTACATCAGGCTCTTCGACGGAACTTGTGGGTCAACCGCCCAGGCATCCGCCTCGGCTCTGGAGCAAGCTTGGGGCATCGCCCCTTTTACTCCTTACGCATCCCCGCCAGCCCGCTTTGGAGTGAGGGCTGACGCCGACGCGACGGAGCAAAAGGGGCTTAATGAGCCTCGATAGTTTTACTTATGCAACTACAATTATTTGTAACCGTTCACAGATATTTTTGCAGTTACCCACAAATTCTGTGGAGGAAAGTCCGTTTTTTGGCTTGCTTAGAACCTGTATTTCATCGTCAGCACGCCCCAGTACTCGTCTTCGGTATTTACCGAATCATCCCATGACGACTGGTAGTAAACCGCCGGCGAGAAGATGACATTGTTGCCCAGATCGAAGTCCGTGGCCAATCCGAACACCTGGTTGGACCAGTCGTGGTCTACCATCTTTCCGGCCGGTCCCACGCCGCCGTTGTAGACGATCTCGGTGTGCAGCTTTATTACCTGCTCGGGCTGATTGCCCAGAATGCTCTTGATCGGAATGCCGTAATCCAGCATGAAAATATGCGCAAAGCCCGAAGCCTTGCCCCGGCTCGGCACACCCCTGGTCAGATCCACCTTGCTGGCCACCAGGGCGCCGCTGTTGGCGTTCCACAGCTTAACCAGACAATACGACGGCACCAGGCCCTTCACGGGCAGCAGGTTCGGAAAGCTGAATACGCCGTGAAGCTCCATCAAATCCGCCAACTGCCACGAAAGATCGGGATAGTTATAGTAAACGTATCCCAGATGATACTGCATGGCGTATTTCTCGTCGCCCCACAGCATGCCCCGATAGAACGGCATATAGTCCCACCGTTCGCCATTCTCGTAACCGCCCGAAATCGCGCGGTTCTGCTGAGCCCTAAAACCGAAACCGGACCCGAACAAATCCACCGTTACCGCCGGAGCGATTCCGCTGTGGCTGCCCGGCCCGTAAATGTCGAAACCGCGCCAGATATAGCTCGTAAGATAAGAGAACTCCAGCTCGCCGTGCAGCTTGCCGGGCTCACCGGCCGCTGCAATCGAACACACAAGCAACATCACCGCGCCAACTGACAACAACACCTTGCTCATTTTTCACTCCTGATGCCCCCAAGATTCTCTCTGACTTTCTGCAAATCCTATCTATATAAAACCGCACTTATAAAACCCGCACGCGCGGGACATCGATTGTTTTTACCTACGCGACTTACCATTTGCCGCTCTTTCGAGGCTCGGCCTGCGGCAGTTCGGCAAGACCGCTGGTAAGGTCCGCAAGCTCCTGATCCGACAGCTCCTCGTCATGCAGCTTGCCGGAGAGATAGGCGTCGTAGGCCGCAAGGTCCATCAGGCCGTGACCGCTGTAGTTGAACAGGATGACCTTCTCTTTGCCTTCCTCACGGGCCTTTATTGCCTCGTCGATAGCGGCACACACGGCGTGGCTGGTCTCGGGAGCACAGATGGTGCCTTCGGTTCTGGCCCAGGTCAGAGCCGCTTCGTAGCACTTGAGCTGGTGATACGAACGCGGTTTGAACAGGCCCTCGATTACGCACTGACATACCAGCGGGGCCATTCCGTGATACCGCAGGCCGCCCGCGTGAATCGGCGGCGGAACAAAAGCGTGTCCCAGGGTGTGCATCGCCATCAGCGGAGTCGTGCATGCGGTGTCGCCGAAGTCGTAATGGAACGGTCCGCGAGTCAGCGTCGGACATGCGGCGGGTTCGACCGGAACGATTTCGATATCGGCGCCGTTGATCTTGTCCTGAGTAAACGGAAACGCCAGGCCGGCAAAATTGCTGCCGCCGCCGGCACAGCCGATCACCACGTCCGGCTGCTTGATGCCGGCCATTTCCAGTTGTTTCTTGGCTTCCTGACCGATGATCGTCTGATGCAGCATTACGTGATTCAGCACGCTGCCCAGCGAATACCGCGTTTTGCCGGTCTCGTCCGTGACGGCGGCCTCAATCGCCTCGCTGATTGCGATACCAAGACTGCCCGGGGTATCCGGATTTTCCTCAAGGACTTTGCGGCCGGCATTGGTCTCGTTGCTCGGGCTTGCTACGCAGTTGGCGCCCCAGGTGGCCATCATAATCTTGCGGAACGGCTTCTGGTCGAAACTGATTCGCACCATGTAGACCTTGCACTCCAGGCCTATCAAAGCACACGAGAACGCCAGAGCGCTGCCCCACTGGCCGGCGCCGGTCTCAGTGGTGAGTCGTTCGATGCCGAACTGCTTGTTGTACCATGCCTGGGCCACGGCGGTATTGGGCTTATGACTGCCGGGAGGGCTGGTGCTCTCATCTTTGTAGAAAATCTTCGCAGGGGTCTTCAGGTGCTTTTCGAGGTATACCGCGCGTTTTAGCGGAGCCGGACGCCAGCGGTAAAGGATATTCAGAATCTCCTCGGGAATATCGATCCAGCGCTCGGTGCTGACCTCCTGCTCGATAAGATTCATCGGGAACACCGGCGCCAGCATGTCCGGACTTATAGGCTTGCCGTCCGGGCCCAGCGGCGGAAGCATCGGCGTCGGAAGATCCGCCGCCAGATTGTACCACCGACGCGGAATATCACTTTCTTTCAACCAGATTTTCTGCTCCATAACTAACTCCCAGCAAAAACTTTGCGTGTATCAGCCCACACTTTGTTACAGCGACTGACATTGTGAAATCGCATTCGCAATACAATGTTAGAATGCGGAGACTTCGTGCTAAATAATGACCTGAACCTACACCACAACTGACTTTGGGCCTCGGCCGACCGATCGGCCGATGCTCCTCCTGAGGCGGACCTGTCTTTGTATCACAGGCCCGACATCCGGGCCGGCATTCGAAACCGACCCGAGAGAACGCCGTCTATACTACCACAATTTACCCAGACAGCCAGAGTCAAGGTGAAATATTTTACTTAAACCGCCTAAAACACCCTGGCTTCCATGACTCACGGCCGTCGCCGCTTATCCGAAAGGCTCATTCGCGAGAACCGCAGCTATTCAGTCACAACGGTAGCGGACTTTATCTCAATTGTCTCGGCCGGAACGTCGCGCATGCCCGCCTTGATGGTGGTCGGTACGGCTGCAATCTTGTCGACCACGTCCATGCCTTCGACCACCTTGCCGAAGACCGCGTAACCGGCGTTGCCGGTGCTCGCATTGAGAAAATCGTTGTCCGCATGGTTGATGAAGAACTGGCTGGTCGCACTGTGCGGATCGCTGGTCCTGGCCATCGCAATGGCGCCCCGGTCGTTCTTGAGCCCGTTCGACGCTTCGTTCCGGATGGGCGCCATGGCACCTTTCTGGGTCATATCCGGGGTAAAACCGCCGCCCTGGATCATAAAACCCTTGATAACACGGTGAAAAATCGTCCCGTCGTAAAAATCGCTCTCGACGTACTCCAGAAAGTTCTTAACGGTAATCGGAGCCTTCTCCTGGTTCAATTCGACGACAATATCGCCTTTACTCGTTGCGAGTTTCACCATGTTCTTTACCACCTTCGTATCGGATTCGACTTGCTTTTGGGCCGGTTCTTCGGCGGGCTGCTCCGGCTTCTGGTCAGCGGGAGCACTTTGGGCCCCGCCTTTGGCCTGCTCATCTTCGGCCTCCTTTTCACACCCGCAAACCAGCAGGCCTGCAACCAGCAACAAACATACACTCAGATGCCTCATTGAAAAACCTCTTAAAACCGGATCATCCGCCCGATTGTGCTTCAGGCGTTTGACCATTTTTCTTCTTGTTTTTTAGTTTCCAGAAACGTCCTGTAATATTACCGGCGGCAGGCTGAAAAATCAACAGCCGGCCGCAAACGGCTACATGGCAACCACTCCGGCTCCGGCCCGCAATAGGACAGCAGCCCTGCTTACCTAACTCTTATCGGCCAACATCCGCATTTTCAGCACAATTATTGCGATTTTTGCGCCTTTCCATGGGTGTGCGCCGAATGATGGCCCGTCTTGCGGCTTGGCCCCAGATAGCGGGCCTTTACCTTGCGAAGCCGGAAGGCAACGCGGTTCGTGCTCTCGGAGTGATGAACCTGGGCAACATGTATGCGGCCTATGCAAATGTTCTATGGCTAAGGGGCCGGCAATCCGAGGCGAGTGATGTGCTGATCGAACTGGACAGTGTGATGAGGAAGGTCGGTGTCCATGCCCGCGGCCTGCCGTTGAAACTTGCTCGTATTAATTGCCTGAGCAAGAGCATACTCATAAAAACACGTCATCGACAAACACGGCGGTCGAATCCTGAGCCGCGGTGCGGACCTGACAATCGGAACTGATGACGATATTGCTGTGCCTTTGAGAGCGGAGCCCTGGAGCGCTGCGGTGCAGCCTGTTTGATTGGGTCTGTACACGGCTGGAGAAGAAAAATCACAAATTCCCATTCAATACAGGCGTATTGTTTTCGGCCGGAAAAAATGGTAGAAGTTTACTGTACGCAAAATGTGAATTCAGCAACGGCATTTTTGAACTATTGAAAGGACCTACAGGTGGCAAATTCAAGGAACAAAGCGACGGGCGGCTGCGGCTCCGGTCACAGTCGGAGATCATTTTTGAAGGCCACGGCGGCTTCGGTCGCCTTGCCCTATATTGTCCCGGCATCGGTGATGGGAAACGCGGGCACAGCCCCGAGCAACCGCATCGTAATGGCGGGCATCGGCATCGGAAACATGGGCCGCGGCGACCTGGGCAACTTCCTTGGGCGCGGCGATGTCCAGTACGTGGCCGTGTGTGATGTCAGGAAGGAGCATCGCGATGCTGCGGCGGACAGGGTGGACAAGAAGTACGGCAACAGCGACTGCAAGAGGTACAACGATTTCCGCGAGATCATGACGCGGGACGATATCGACGCGGTGCACTGCGCGACGCCGGACCACTGGCACGCGATCATAGTTATCGAAGCATGCCGCAACGGCAAGGACATCTACTGTCAGAAGCCCGAGACAAAGACGCTGCGGGAAGGCAAGCTGATGATCGACGCGGCCAGGCGTTACAGTCGTGTTGTTTCCGGCGGCAGCCAGCGCGTGCTCGGCGACTACAGGAAGATCGTCGATCCCTGCTGGGGCGGCGAAATGGGCAAGATAAAGTCGATCAACGTCAACGTCGGGCCGTTTCCAATCGACTGCAACAAGCCGGGCGAGCCGATTCCGGCGGGCTTCGACTGGGACATGTGGCTGGGACCGGCGCCCTGGGCGCCCTACCATCCGCACAGGTGCAGCGGCAGTTACAGCATTAACGGCGAAAGCTGGCGGTCGTTCAGAGATTACTCGGGCGGCGGCATGACCGACTGGGGGGCGCACCACTTCGGCGGAGCGACTTTTGCCATCGACGTGAGGGAATACGAGCCGGAAGAGGTTATCTTCCACAACGAGAACGGCAAAAAGTACGCTAGCTGTCGGTTCCCGAACGGCAAGCTCGTGCATCACAACTATCCGGGACGGGGCAACATGGAAGTCGAAGGCTCGGACGAAAAGGTCGAGTCCAAGCCGGTTCCAGGGTATGCAGGCACCGGGGGTATTTACGGCGACTTCATCGACTGCGTGAAGACCCGCAGGCATCCGTTCAGGGACATCGAGTTCGCGGTGCATACGACGACGGTGTGCCATCTGTTTTTGGCCGCGTATCGACTGGAGCGGTCGCTTAAATGGGATACGGCCAAACAGCAGTTCGTCGACGACGACGAAGCCAATCGCCTTGTCGACGTGGCAAGAAGAGAGCCGTGGGTAATATAAAAATTGGAACTTCGACAAGGAGACTTGATCATGGCAATAAGAAGTATTTCCGGAATGACACAGACGACCGCTGCGGGCGTAACAGCCGCTCAGGCGGATTCGTCTTCGCTGAGCGCCGCGTTGGAAACGCTCAAGACGTACGACTGGGGCGACGACCGCAACGTCCTTAACCCCATTGACGAGGCGATCATAGCAACACACGGCAACGCCGCTGCGCGCGGTAAGCTGGAGAAGAAACTGGTGGCCCTGCTGGCCGGCGGTATTTCGCGGTCGGCGCAGGATTATGTCTGCCGTCAACTGCGGTTGATCGGAACCGCCCAATCCGTGAATGCGCTGGCGGCTCTGCTGGGCGACGAAAAGACCTCGCACATCGCCCGCTATGCGCTGGAGCGAGTTCCGAATGAAAAGGCCCTTGAGGCGATGCGGAACGCCCTGCCGAAGGTCAATAAGAAGCTCAAACCGGGCATTATCGGTTCGCTCGGCACGCGCAGGGACGTCAAGAGCGTTAAGACGCTCGCGAAGCTCATGGGCGATTCGGATATTCTCGTCGCCAGAGCGGCGGCGCAATCTCTGGGGCTGATCGGCACGCCGGCCGCGGCCGAACAACTGGCCGGATTCGCCAAAAATGCTCCGGCTAGAATGAAGATTCCCGTTGCGGATGCATGCATGGCTTGCGCGGAGAAACTGGCGGCCGACGGCAAGAAAGCCGAGGCCGCAGCCCTCTACAAACAGCTCCGGGCCGGCGACCAGCCCTCCCACATCAAAGCCGCCGCCATGAAAGGCGCTCTCAAAGCCTCGATGAAGAGGTAACCACACCGACCGCAAAACCGCGGCTAATGCAGGCAAACGCAAACGAGCCTTTGGGGCCGGACGCCCCCGACCCCAAAGGCTCATAACAACTCGAGAACGAATGGTCCTTCGTTCTTGCAAGTAACTGTGTAACTCGTGGTGGATAGGCACTGAAGCGGCCTGGGTTTTTTGCCGTATAAATGGCGGAAAGGAGATTTGCCATGAAATTTACGGGAATAAATCATCTTGCGATGGTGACCGGCGATATGGACAAGACGGTTCGTTTCTGGCGAGACCTGCTGGGCATGCGTCTTGTCGGAGCGATGGGCGAGCCGGGATTTCGGCATTATTTTTTCGAGATCAGCGAAACCGATACCATCGCGTTCTTCGAGTGGGAAGGCGCCGAGCCGGTCAAGCGAAAGGATCACGGCGAGCCGTTTCGCGGGCCGATCGTCTTCGACCATTCGGAATGGACTCCAGCGACGAGGTCTGGCGGATGAAGGCGAAACTGGAAGCTGCGGGGGTTCACTGTTCGGACGTGGTCGATCACGGATTCATACATTCGATTTATTCGTTCGATCCCAACGGTATTGCGATTGAGTTTACGTATAATGTCGAGGGTATCGATATTCACGCCACGCCGTTTATGCGGGATGCCGAGGCGCCCGAGTCGGCCAAAGAGGGCCCGGAGCCGCAGCCCGGGCATTGGCCGAAAGCACCCGAGCCGGTCCGGCCGTCGGAACGGCATGTCAGACCCGGCGCCGGCAGTAATTTGTGTTTCAAGACTTAGCCGGCGAAAAGACGGGACGCTGTACCGCTGATCGCGGGGATGCCGGCGGAGCGGTTGTTGCCGGACCGGCGGGCATACGCAGTTTTGCGGCCACCATGGGGCGTCCGCGATGCGACAGTGAGTTGTGCCAGCCTTTTCGACTACGAAAATGCTGGTACGCAGCGGCATCCCAATTGCACACCCTGCGAGGAAGGCCAATCCGCGATTTCGGTTATGAAAATGGGCCGGATTGTCGAATATAGTAGTATGACTAGTAGATTGAGCATATTCGCACTGGTGTCGGCGGGACTTGCCATTCTGGGCGTTCCCGCTTATTACGAGTTTTGGAAACCGGCCACGGCTCCGAGCGCTGAAACCGAGCCTGCGGCAAGGATGGCAGAGGCCGCCGACGAAGAACAGCAGAGCAACTGGGCCGAAGATTCGGATACCGTCAAACGCCCCTCCCGCCGGAGAGCCTCGCTCGAAAAGAACGGCGCCGCTATTGCGGTGGATTCGCCGTTGCCCAATACCGTCGTGGCCGAGAGTCCGCTTTCAATCTACGGACAGGCCAGGGGCACCTGGTATTTCGAAGGCGATTTCCCGGTTAAGCTCGTTGACGACAACGGATTTCTACTCGGTTCCTCAACGGCTCAGGCCACCGCGGACTGGATGACCAAAGAACTGGTGCCTTTTTCCGTGAAGCTGGCGTTTGCGTTGCCCTCGACAAGCAAGGGCAGGCTTATCCTCAGCAAGGACAATCCTTCGGGCAAAGGCGCAAATGCGGCCGAGCTGTCCGTACCGGTCAGATTCGCCGAGGCGGCCAACAAATCCGATAAGTCTATGGCGGTCAGGATATTCTTAAGTCATGAGCGATTCATAAACGAGCCGCCCTATGACTGCTCGCGCACCGCAGCCGTCGAGCGGCGGGTTCCCAAAACCACCGGAGTCGGCAAAGCGGCCGTTGAGGCCCTTCTTCGCGGACCCACCGAGGAAGAAGCCGCACGAGGACTTAACACGCAGATCAACCCCGGAGTTCGACTGCGCAGCCTGAGCATAGAGGAAGGTACGGCAAAGGTAGATTTTGACGAACGGCTGCAATACCAGGTGGGAGGCTCATGCCGCGTTACCGCAATCCGCGCCCAAATCACCGATACTCTCAAGCAGTTTCCAACAGTCGAAGAGGTCGAAATCTCGGTCAACGGCAAGAGCAAATACATTCTGCAGCCCTAATGGCGCCGCGACAACCCGGCCTGGTCCCATAACAGATTCACGCAGCCTCGGACCACCCGGTCGCATGGGAACCAACGAAGGGACTTATCGGACAAAGTCCTTTTTTCCCGCATCAGTTTGGCATTGGTGGATTTCCGATAGTATATTTTAGTATATGGTTTGGGCGGCTGCTTGCGCCCTCTTTCGCTTTTTGGAAGAAGCGGTATCGGAGACAGTTGATGGGTTTTCCCGACAGCGGATCATTTGACGAGCTAGGCCGGGAACCGGTGCGTCGGCCCAAAGCCGCCGAAGCGCCGAAGGAAGCACCCAAGAACCTCAGTGCGCCGGTAAAAGCGGTAATCGTTCTTGGTCCGCTGATTATTCTCGTCGCGGTGCTGGCAATGTGGTGCTTCGACGCACCCGCCATTCGCGACGACTATACCGCGGGGGATCTTCGCAGCGCACCGCCCGATTGCACCGAAAGCTATTCGGTCCTAATGGAGCTTGCCCAGGATGACATGAGCGGCGACGATTCTCCGGCCGTGGGGCTGACCCGGGCCGACGTAATTCTGCTGCGAAGACTGGACGACCTCATCGCCGCAGGCGACCGCGTCAAAATAGTCGAGGCGATAAAAGCCGACGCCGCCGGCATCGAGAGAGCCTGGATACATTCGGCCAACGGCAGGGACATCATTAAACGTCTCTCGAAGTACGATGAAATCGCCGACCAGGGTCAGGCCGTTTCCCTTTACAACGCCAAAGGCTGCCCCACCGACAGCGTAGGACCGGGTCTGAGAAATCTGGCGTATCTCTACGAGGCCCACGGACACATGCAGGTGATTTTCGGGCATGCGGCACAAGCCGCAGGTGAAGTGGTCGAACTGAGCGATGTCCTCGATAAACTGCACGTAAATATCAGATCTCTGCGGACGAAACTGGTCTGTATCACCGCCAGCACCGCGATGATCCGCACGGCGTCCTTTATCGTCAACGACGACCGGGCCGAACGCGCGGTTATCGAGATGCTGGCCAAACGTCTCGAGCCGGTAACGGACGAGCAGGTGTCACTGAACAACGGTCTGTTATTCGAGTACCTGGTCTTTCGCAAGACGCTGGCGACCGAAGACGACTCAGGCCGGCTGCCGACCTTCAAACAGAATTCCGCTTTGCGCGTGTTCCGTAACATGAGCGAAAAGCTGATGGCCGCACGGAAAGAGAAGTCCGGCGTGCAGCTGGCGGCCTGGCCCCGACTGTGGCCGATTAAAACCGAGATAGAATTCGACGAGTCCGGGCGAATGCCGTGGCTCTACAAGCTGTACAATCCTATAGGAGCCGGCGAAATCGAGATCATGGCTCCACAGGGTGCGAAGATCGTCGAGATACCGCTTAGCTGGCGGGTGCAGGACGATTTGCTCTGGATACTCATCAACAAACGTCTCGGACGCGAGGTGGATTTCAACGCCCGTGCTTACGGTTCACAGTACGTGGTGGACGCAAAGACGCGGAAGATCCTCAGCCCCGGTCCCGACAAACAGGTCCGAACCCCCGACGATATATCATTGCCCGTAAACACCAACGTCATCGGCCTCTGACAACACACTCCCAACTCCCGGCCCCAATTTCTTAAAGCTTCGCACCTGCCGTGAAGTCGCTGCTGATAAGACAAAGACACTGTTGCGAGCATTAAAAAACCTTAGCGTCTCCACGCCCTAAATATCCCGATATCCCGGGGCCGACTGAATCACCTCGACTATATTCAACCGCCCATATCCCCCCATCGACCCCTTGCCTTCAGTCTGAGGTCTTAAGCCTGAAGTCTGTCCTCAAATCACTATCGCCGCGTAGCCTACGGCTTCGCTGCTGGTCGCGTCCATTTTCTGCTGCATGATCTGGTTGCTGTTGGTGTGGGCCAGAAGCGTTCCTTTTGTTTTGCCCTGCTTTTTTGCGGCTGCTATTGTCGCCGCGGCGGCTCCGGGACCGCAGGCGTTGCAGTGCTCGGCGGCACTGGACAAAAGTCCCTGTGCATCCAGTGCAACGGCCTTATCGATGAACTCGGCGTCATTGACTTCGCTGGCCCACTTGAGTCCCTCTTCGCCCAAACCCATCGGGGCAAAACCGTACCGCGGACCGTAATGAGTAAGGTCCGTCGAACCGATACAGACTATTGTCTTATCGCTTTCGAGAATCTCGTCGCCGACCATCTCGCCCAGAGCTATCGCATAATCGCCCGGCGGCACCACGACCGGCACTATCCTGGCTTCGGGAAACAGATGTTGGATAAACGGAACCTGCACTTCGATACTGTGCTCGCCGCCGTGAGCCGCACCGTCGCCCACCGCTTTGCCCCCGCGCATTATTGCCTCGCTGAGTTCCTCGTCGATTGCGATTCGGCCCAGGGGCGTATGCCAGACGCCGCTGCTGTAGACCGCCGGCTTGTTGCCGAAATAACCGTGCGCGGCCCCGAAGATCACGAAGGTGTCGACTTTGTCGTGTCGCTGCTTGACGGCCGCAAAAACCATTGCCGCCAGCGGTCCGCTGAACATCCACCCGGCGTGCGGCACAATACCAGCCGCGATGGTCTGCGGCAATTCGACTTCGATCTTCGCCTCGTCCAGGCAGGCGACAACGCTCTGCTCGCATGCCTGAGGCCGGGCGGGATAGAACTGGCCTGCCACTACGGGCTGTCTGGAATCCATTTAGGCCCCTTCAACTGCATTGAAACTTGCATTTTCGCTCCGACGCCGATAATATGTCGGCACTTACGGACCGGACTATTACCGAACACCAATTGTAACTTTTTGAGACGAAAAGACAAATGGCAACTGAAAAACAGACTACAGTAGCGGTTGTGATGGGCAGCGACAGCGACCTCAAGGTCATGAAAAGCTGCGTCGAAATGCTGGAAAACTTCGATATTGAGCCGGAAGTTCGGATTTTATCGGCGCACCGGACGCCGGATGCGGCGGCGGAATTTGCCGATTCGGCGGCCGGGAAGGGGATCAAAGTCATAATCGCGGCCGCGGGTATGGCCGCTCATCTGGCCGGGTCGCTGGCCGGGCGGACCGCCCTGCCGATCATCGGCGTGCCCCTGGATTCCGGCCAGGGCCTGGGCGGTATGGACGCCCTGCTGAGCACGGTTCAGATGCCTCCGGGCGTGCCCGTGGCAAGTATGGCGATCGGCAAGGCCGGGGCCAAAAATGCGGCCGTTTTCGCTGCGCAAATCCTTGCCCTGTCCGACGATACGCTGAAAGAGAAAGTCGCCCGGTTCCGCGCCAAACAGCAGGAAAAGGTAAGAGAGAAAGACGCGAACCTGCAATAACAATGCAGTTTGGTTGCCGATTTTCGATTGCCGACTGCCGATTGGGCGGAATTGAAGAATTCGGTTGACAGTGGCTTCGGGAATGGCGCAGAATAGCGGTGGTGTCAGGGTGGTGCTGATTTGCGGAGCTTCGGGCGTGAAAATGGTTGATTCGAATGGTTGTGCGTCGGTCGAATGGGGTCGCGACGGCGTTGCGCGAGATGGGCCACAGGCCGGGCCTTGTTATTACACTCCAAGCCAGACACGGCCAGACAAGGTACCGGACACCTTTAATTCTCCCTTTAATTCTCTCAGAGTTGGTTCAGGAAAACCAATAACCAAAAACTACTAACTGCAGTTTATGAGTATATGAGGAGTAGGAGAATGCGTAATAAAAACTTGTATATAATTATTGGGATTTTTTACGCGATGTTGATTTTTAATAATTATGCATTGGCAGAGTCATTTCAATGGGAAACCAGAATTGTAAGTCCTGATTATGCTGTTGGCTCACCAGCTTTAGCATTATATAAAAAACAGTTGTATACCTTCGGTGGAAATGTATTTCAGGGTCCCGGCTATTATGATGATCAATATACTGATCAGATTGCTATCTATGATATTGATTCAGACAGTTGGCAAAAAGCCGGCAATCTTCCATATGGTCGGAGAGCAGCTTTTGGTTCTCATTTAACAATTATTGGAAATATT
>CAYOTO010000069.1:0-14655 GCA_964406945.1 uncultured Pirellulales bacterium | reverse complement strand
TTTTGACAGCAGCCTTTTCAGTTTCTCAGGCTCAGTGTCTGGATTCGGAAATTTATATAGGGAAGGAATCCAGGTACTGCACTACGTACCAGTACGTTTAGCCCTCGGATCGAGTGGCGAAAGTTCTCTCCATCTACAAACACGCAAACCCGCTTACCCATTCGCTCCTCTCCAAAAAAAATGCGGGAGGCACGCAACCTCCCGCGATCTTAACAAGCCTGGGACGCACCCAGACACGAATTATCAGCATATCCAACAATTATATTATCGTATATTTGGCAAAAAAGTTCAACCTATTATCCCGGAAATCCTCAAGGAATTTCACAAAAATCCTCCTTTAAGGCCCAAGAAGCGATTGTGCCAAGCATGTCCTCATATTTTTTTCGGGTATCTCTCTGCTCGTCCTCGGTTTCGAACACGACGTCTAATGCCAGGCCCGGATCCCTCACATTCGCTGCGCTCGGTTCAGGATGACAGGAGTACTGGCGCTCCGCTCAGGATGACAGGAGTACTGGCGCGTCGTTCAGGATGACAGGAGTATTGGCGCGTCGTTCAGGATGACAGGAGTATTGACGCTGCGTTCAGAATGACAGGCATTGCCTGGGCGGACGACCCATTAGAATTGTCATGCTGAGTGAAACGAAGCATCTGGGTACCGAACAGGAAGTCATTGCGAACACCGCGTTCAATCCTCGGCCCGCCTGCAAGTCCCTATGTCGCCCTCCACAGGGGCGCCCTGGGTATCAGCGCGTAAAAGCGGGAGGCCGTTAAAGCCTCCCGCGACTGTTTCCACGGCCCGGGACGCACCCGGGCGCAGCTATGTTAAACCGCTATTGACAGCGTTTACTCGTCCTTGGCTTCGAACTCGGCGTCGATCACGTCGTCACCGCCTTTTCTTCGGGTCTGGCCCTCGGATGGCCCAGGCGCCTGCTGTCCCGGCTGAGGTCCGCCGGCCGCTTCGCCGCCCGCCGCCTGCTGCTTCTTTGCGGCTTCCTCGTAGAGCGTTTTGCCCAGTTCCTCGGCGGCGCTCTGAAGGTTTTCGATACCCTTCTTGATCGCGTCACCGTCTTCGCCCTTGACGGTCTCCTTGAGGTTGCTGATCGCGTTCTCGATATTGCCGCGAGCCTCGCTGGAGATCTTGTCGCCGTGTTCCTTGAGCGTCTTTTCGGTCGAGTAGACCAACTGGTCCGCCTGGTTCTTCAGGTCGACGACTTCGCGTTTCTTCTTGTCCTCGGCCGCGTGAGCCTCGGCTTCCTGGGTCATTCGTTCGATTTCGTCCTCGGCGAGGCCGCTGCTGGATTTAATCTCGATCGACTGCTCCTTGCCCGTGCCCAGGTCCTTGGCGCTGACGTGCAGAATGCCGTTGGCGTCGATGTCGAATGCGACCTCGATCTGCGGCACACCCCTCGGCGCCGGCGGAATATCGGTCAACTGGAACCGCCCCAGCGTTCGGTTGTCCTTCGCGAACTCCCGCTCGCCCTGCAGCACGTGAATATCGACCGTCGTCTGCCCGTCGGCCGCCGTCGAGAACGTCTCCTTCTTGCTCGTCGGAATCGTCGTGTTGCGCTCGATCAGCTTTGTAGTAACACCGCCGAGTGTCTCGACACCGAGCGAAAGAGGCGTAACGTCGAGCAGCAAAATATCTTTTACGCCCGCATCGCCGGCCAGCACCGCACCCTGAATCGCCGCTCCCAGCGCGACCACTTCGTCGGGGTTGATGCTCTTGTTCGGGTCCTTGCCGAAGATGTCCTTGGCGATCTCCTGCACCTTCGGGATTCGCGTCGAACCGCCGACCAGCAGAATCTCCGCAATGTCGCCGGGCTGGAGCTTCTTGTCTTCCATCGCCCGCATGCAGGGGGCTTTGAGCCGTTCGAGAATCGGCTCGACCAGCGCCTCGAATTTGCTGCGGGTAATCGTGATCTGCAGGTGCTTGGGCCCGGATTGATCGGCCGTGATGAACGGCAGATTCACCGTCGTCTCGAGCTGCGTACTCAACTCGCACTTGGCCTTTTCCGCGGCCTCTCTGAGCCGCTGATGCGCCATCGGATCGTTGCGAAGATCGATTCCCTCGGTCTTCTTGAACTCGTCCGCGAGATGATTAATCAGCGCCTCGTCCAGGTCGTCACCGCCCAGATGCGTATCGCCGTTGGTGCTGAGCACCTCGACAACGTCGTCGCCGATATCCAGAATCGAAATATCGAACGTTCCGCCGCCGAAGTCGAATACCGCGACTTTCTCGTTCTTTTTCTTCTCAAGCCCGTAAGCCAGCGCCGCGGCCGTCGGCTCGTTTATGATTCGCTCCACTTGCAGACCGGCGATCTTGCCCGCGTCCTTCGTCGCCTGACGCTGGGCGTCGTTGAAGTACGCCGGAACAGTTATGACCGCACTTGTTACCTCTTCACCCAGGTAATCCTCGGCGGTTTTTTTGAGGTCTTGCAGAACCATCGCCGAAATCTCGGGCGGCGTGAACTCCTTGCCGCGAACCGAAACCTTCACAAGCTCGCCGGCCCCGCCGGTAATCTTGTACGGCACCATCTTCTCTTCGGAGGAAACCTCCTGATGACGGCGTCCCATAAATCGCTTAATCGAAAATACCGTGTTCTCAGGGTTGGTTACCTGCTGGTGGCGCGCAATCTGGCCCACGAGCCGCTCACCTTTGTCGGTAAAGCCCACTACCGAGGGCGTCAGACGCGAACCGGAGGAGTTGACCAGCACTTTCGGAGCCGCTCCTTCCATCACGGCCACCACCGAGTTCGTCGTTCCAAGGTCAATGCCAATAATCTTAGCCATGATTAAAATCCTTTCTCTTTGTCAGGAACTTTTAATCGCTCATTTTCTGTACATACTTTCTGCTTGCTTATTAGACCTGCAAACGCTGTGCCAACCGGCCGAATCAATCTGAATTGATTGACTTAAATTCTTGTCAGTGCAGGGCTTACGTGGATTTAAGACTTCTATGGCCGCCGGCTGCGGATCCGCCCATCTGTGCCAATTTGGCAGTTTTACCGGCGCGGACCCGGTCCCAACGGCCATCGCGGCAGAACCGCCCCCTTGAAACCCGCCCCAGTGCTGTCATCCTGAGCGCAGCGAAGAATCTGGGCAGCGAAGGAGAACTCGGCTACTCTTCACTGCGCTGCGCTCGTTCAGGATGACAAGCGTGGTGGGGCATTGTTCAGGATGACAGGCGAAGGGTCCCCAGCGTTGTCATGCTGAGTGAAGCGAAGCATCTGGGCAGCGAAGGAAAAAGCCAGCCTGATTGCGAACAAGACTCCTCATCCCAAGCCCAGATCCTTCACTCCGCTTCGCTGCGTTCAGGATGACAGGAGTACTGGCGCTGCGTTCAGGATTGCAAGCATTGCCTGGGCGGACGACCAACTGTCATGCTGAGTGAAACGAAGCATCTGGGCTTCGACCGAGACGTCGGCTTCGCTTGCGAACACGATGTCTCATGCCAGGCCCGGATCCTTCACTCCGCTTCGCTGCGTTCAGGATGACAGGAGTATTGGCGCGTCGTTCAGGATGACAAGCGTATCGCGGCTTCGTTCGGGATGACAAGCGGGACCAGGCTGTGGTCAGAAAGAAAGTCGCCTCAGGACATGTCTTGCGGGTTCAATGCCGAGCGGATGATCTTCGCCCGCAGCGCATCGCGGTGCGTGGAATCGAGTTCTTTGCCGTGGTTCAGTTGCAGATGCGCCGGCAGAGTCAGCAAAAACAGCCGATTGATAGTCTCGATCGACAGCGGATGCTCCTGCTCTTTGTCCGAACAGTCGGTAAGTGCGCAAAGCCTTTTGATAGCCGGAGTTGCGACGCCGAGCTTGCATTTGAGATTGAGCCCGAGCCGCAGATGGCTCAACAGAAACAGCGCCTCCTGGCTGCTTATCAGGCTCGCATTCTGCAGCAGCGCCAGTGCCCGCGAAATCTTGTCGTCCAGCAGCTCCGGTTGCTTCGAAGCCAGCTCGCGCCGTGCGGCGTTCTCATAGTCGACAACGTTCGGAATGATCGTGTTCTCGAACTCCGACAGAATCCGCTGCTCAGACATGCCCAGCGTAACCTGGTTCGACAACTGATACAGATCGCTCGCCGCCTCGGTTCCCTCGCCGAAAAGCCCTCGCACCGCCAGATTCATGTCTTTTGCGGCGTTGAAGAACTTCTCGATCTGTCCGGTCATCTTCAGCGCCGGCAAATGCAGCATCACCGACATCCTTATCCCCGTACCCACGTTAGTCGGGCAGGCGGTCAGATAGCCGTGCCTGGGGCTGAACGCATAAGCGACCTTCTTCTCGATCAAATCGTCGATCTTGTTGATCTGCTCGAAGCATTCTTTAAGCTGGCAACCAGCCTTTAGGACCTGCAGCCGCAGGTGGTCTTCCTCGTTTATCATCGCCGTAAACGCCTCATGACGGGCGATAACCACGCCCCGAGGGCCCTTTCCGAAGGCATGGTTGCGGCTGATCAGATGACGCTCCACCAGGAAGTTCCTGTCCAGATTCCCGGCGCCGCTGACGCTGATGTACGAAGCACTCTGGCCCAGGTCAAGATCCAGAATCACCGCCTTAAGCTCCTCGAGGATATGGTTCTTCTCCTCGTCGGAGCAGCGACTGAGGAACTTGTGACCTGCTACATTCCGCGCCAGTCGAATCCGCGAAGAAATCACGATATCCGACAAAGGCCCGGATCCGTCGAACCATTCGTTGATCGTCCTGCTTATATCGGTAAGCTTCATACCGTCTGTATCTCGCAATCCTAGGCCTGATCTCGGCCCTGATCCTGCAATTCGTTTATCTTATCCCTCAATTGCGCCGCCCGCTCGTAATCCTCGGCCTGAACCGCCTCGTCGAGCTGCCGCCGCAGATCGAGCTTCTTCATCTGCTTCTTGGTATCCTGCGGCGTTCTCGAAGGAACCTTGCCGCAGTGCGAGGTCTTGCCGTTGTGAGCCTTGGCAAGCAGCTTCTCCAGCGGCTTCTGGAATATCTCGTAGTCGTAGGGGCACCCCAGCAGGCCTTCCTTGGTGAACTGATCCAGCGTAAACCCGCAGTGAGGGCATGCAACCTTGCTCTCGGTGGGTCCGAAAATCTCCTCGTTGCTGGGCTGAACCGCAAGCAGATTGCTCAGCAGCTCGTTCAGCGGAACCTGATTCTTAATGGCTATCCCCTGCTCCTGGGCGCAGTTCTCGCAAAGATGCATATCAATCCGCTCACCTTCGCTGATCTCGGTCAGGTGTATCGTAGCTTCCTTTTTGTTGCATATCTGACACTGCATAGGCCGTTCGTCCGCGGTAAATGGTAATGTCTAAAGCTATCGTCAATTATTTCCGGCTACTACAGGGATTTCGCCGATCTAGCGTATGCGGCCACGCACCCGGGTTCCTCTTCTACGCTGATTTTCTCGAGCCTGGCCCCTTCGCACAGAGCCGGCTCGAGCCGCTCGAACACATATAAAGCTACGCTCTCGGCGGACTCGTTGTTTCGCGCCAGGGCCTCGAATTCGCCCAGCGCCCGACCCCGCAGCGGTTCGATAATATCGTTTATCAAGCGTCTGAGCAAATGGAAATCCATCACGATTCCCATATTGTCGAGCCTTTCGCTACTTACCTCGGCCCTTAGCTTCCACTCATGGCTGTGCAGCGGTTCCTTTGAGCCGTCGGGCAGGGTGATCTGATGAGCGGCCTCGAATGTTACAAACACGGTTATCGTGAACATGACAAGCCCCCTGTGATCGTGGCGGCCGCCTTTACCTGTCGTCCGCCTTGCGGCTTTCACCAGCCGCCGGCTGTTCTATCGGCTATTTCGGACTGTTCGCCCCGGATTTGAATCGGCCCTCCAGCCGCTTCTGAACGTTCTCGGGAACGAGATTGGAGAGATTGCCCCCGAGCGAGGCTACCTCACGAATCAGGGTCGAACTGGTAAAGCCGTACTGCTCGCTCGTCATGACGAACACAGTCTCTATGCCCGCCACGGCGCGATTGGTCATTGCAAGCTGAAATTCGTATTGAACGTCCGTAAGGCTTCGCAGGCCTCGCAGGATTACGTCGGCCTTCTTGCCCGTGGCGTACTCTACCGTAAGACCTTCGAAGCTCTCGACGCTTACGCCCGGCATATCCTCGACAAGCTCGGCGATCATCTCCACCCGCTCTGCCGGACTGAACAACTGGTTCTTGACCGGACTTCGCCCGACCGCGATTATCAGCTCATCGAACAGCTTCATCGCGCGATGCACCACGTCCAGATGGCCGTTCGTAATCGGATCGAAGGAACCCGGAAATATCGCTCTTACAAATTTGTCCTTCATTAATGCCCCTTAAAAAGCAAAACAGACCGTCCATTATAAACACCCCAACCCCGCCCGGCAAGAAGCTTTTCACCCGCCTCGTCGTCCGAATTCTCCTACACCCATCCAGCCATGCCGATTACAGCAAAGCCCCAACCGATCTTGCATCTCGTCGCAGCATAAAAGCCCCCCATCTGTCATCCTGAGCGCAGCGAATGCACCCCATCTGTCATCCTGAGCGCAGCGAATGCACCCCATATGTCATCCTGAGCGCAGCGAAGGATCTGGCCTTCGACCGAGACGTCAGCCCCGCTTGCGAGCACAACCTCTCATCCGAGACCCGGATCCTTCACTGCGCCGCGCTCCGTTCAGGATGACAAGCGTATCGCGGCTTCGTTCGGGATGACAAGCGTAGCGGACAGAGTTGAGGACGACGAGAATGGAACGTTTCATTCGGGACGACGGTCGAAAGCGAAGGGTCCCCCGAATGTCATCCTAAGCGCAGCGAATGCCCCCTATATGTCATCCTGAGCGCAGCGAAGGATCCGGGCACCGCAGCAGATACCCCTCTCGCCTGCGAACATAATCGCATTCCCTTGAGAATAATCACAATCTCTGCTAATGTAATGGTATGCAGAGCAAAAGATTCGAAAGGAAAACGATGAGCCACACACGGATTCTCACGGCAATAGCAATCATCCTCGCAGCTTCGGCGCTGGTATCGGCCAAAGACGCCAGGCTCTTTCAGACGGTCGAATGGTCATTCGACAATTCATCATTCCCGGGCAATCCGTACGACCTCGATGCGAAAGCGACATTCAAGCTTGCCGGCGAGGACATCGAAATCACGACCGGTCTCTACTACGACGGCAACGGCAAATGGAAGCTGCGATTTACCCCGACACTGGTCGGTGACTGGAGTTTTGTCACTGCAAGCGACGATCCGGATTTGAACGGTCGAAAAGGACGCGTACGCGCCCTGGCCAACCCCGGCGCCGACGGCTTCATACGCCCGCTGGGCAGCCGATGGTCGCGAAGCGGCACCGACCGCGTCTTCAGCCCGCAATACATCATGTACACCTCGCCCGACGTATTCTACGACGATCCCGACCGCATCGAGGCCGACATCGCCGAGTTCATAGAATCTCACGGCTTCAACGGTTTCAACACGTACGTCGCCTGTCGCTGGTTCGACATCGAAAAGACACGCTCGAACGAGATCGAGTCCGCAGATCCCAATCCCGACCCGCGAACGTTCGAGGCCCTCGAGCTGCTCATCCGCAAAGCCACGCAAGCCGGTGCGGTCGTTCATATCTGGGCCTGGGGCGACGAACAGCGCCGCATGACACCCCACCGCTGGGGACTCAACGGCAAAGTTGATCGACGGCTCCAGCGATACATCGCGGCCCGACTGGCCCCGCTACCGGGCTGGACCATGTGCTACGGCTTCGATTTGCAGGAATGGGTCGATGACGACGGCCTGCGGACCTGGCACGACTACATGCACGAGCACATGGGCTGGGACCACCTGCTCGGCGGCCGCTCGCCCGGCCTGACTCAGATCTGCCCGGGCCTGGATTACTCGTCCTACCAGCAGCACCGTCCCACATACGAGACCTACGTAAAAGCCATCGAGCAGTACCCGCACAAGCCGACCTTCCTCGAAGACCGCTTCCGCGTCCGCAAAAACGTCTATCCCGACAAGGACTACACGTTTGAGATGACCCGCCGCGGCCTGTGGCATTCGACCATGGCCGGCGGAGCGGCCAACATCTGGGGCAACCTGCTCGACCCGCGACCGGACGGCATGAGCCACCCGTACCCGAACAAACACCAGATCAAAACCTGGTCGCTGTTCTGGCGCCGCCGCTTCACCGCCGACCTGCAGCGAAGCGCCATCTCGAACGGTCGTAGCCTCATAGCCCCGTCAAAGGATGTTGCCGTCGAAGCCGGGCGCAAAGTCCTGCCCATCAAAACCGTAATCTGCTACAAAGAGGATACCGAGTCAATCACGATGGACCTTGACGCCATGAAACAGCCGCTAAAAGCAGTAGCCGTCGACACCAAAGCCCCCTACAAAGAAATCCCCATCCCCAACCTGAAAGCCAAACCCGCCCAAACCTTCCACGCCCCCAAAGAATCCGACTGGGCAATCGCCATCACGGGCAAAAACTAATTCGATCAGGTTCGGCTTGAGAATCGTCAACAACTTCGGCCAAGCCGCAACCAGACTTGTTTTAGCCTCACATCCGCCTGTAATCCTGAACGCAGCCACACTACGCTTGTCATCCTGAACGGAGCACCGATACTCCTGTCATCCTGAACGAGCGCAGCGACGTGAAGGATCCGGCCGTCGTATGAGACGTCATGCTCGCAACCGAAGCCGCGTTCCCCTTCGCAACCCAGATCCTTCGCTTCGCTCAGGATGACAATACGAGGGTTCCTTCTCATCCGCCTGCCACCCTGAACGGCCGCCAATACCCCTGCCAGCCTGAACCGAGCGCCGATACTCCTGTCATCCTGAACAGAGCGCAGCGACGTGAAGGATCCGGCCCTCGCACGAGACGTCATGCTCGCAACCGAAGCCGCGTTCCCCTTCGCAACCCAGATCCTTCGCTTCGCTCAGGATGACAATACGAGGGTTCCTTCGCATCGCTCGCTCAGGCAGGAGGCGCTAATCGTGCCGGCGCAGAATCGTCAGCGAGCCGAGAGCGAGCATAACTATACTGGCCGGTTCGGGGATGAATGGCACGCTATCCAGGATAGTCTTGCCGTCGCCGGCGTACAGATCGACACGTACCGGCGGCTCGCCCGCCGTGTAATCAGTCAAAAGCAGATCGATTGCGAAATGCCTTCCGGCGACCACAGGTGTTACTGGTTCAAAACTGACCGCCTGGAACCACCATCGCGAGATTCCGGGCTGGCTGTAAAACTGTGTCGATGCGTCGGCCCCGGCATCGGGCAGAATCCGCATCGATCCCGCAAACTCCGCCCGGTGAGCGTCTGTCAACACGAGCCAGCCGCCGTAAGCACCGTCCTGACGTGAGGTTACAGTAATGCTGATCTGCTGGTTCGACGCCAGTTCAAAGGGTTGCGGCCACGTGGTTGAGCCGTCTATCTCAAGTACAGGCACAACAACGCAATAGGCCGGAGCCCCCAGGCCTAGCAGGATCAAAAATGCGAGGAGTCTTTTCATCTTTACCTCCCGGTTGTATATTGAAGCTTAGATGCCGGTAAACCGGTTCACCGGTTAATCTCCCCAATCTTGCCTATATTAACATTCTGCCGGTATTTAAGCAAGACAATTCTGCCTGCACTCCCCGCCCACGGGCGTCGGTAGTGGGTTTGCGCAAAGGTGAAGGCCGCTGGGGGGTCCAGTCCCAACGGCCTTCAGATAGCGAAAAAGGATGAACGAGTTCGTCTCGGCATTGCACGCAACGCCGTTCTGAGCCGGCTTAAAAATCTCCTCGGCGAGACAGCCAGCTCGATTGCCGGTGGCAATCGGCCCCCCCAGAGTCCACACATTCTCCCCGCACCTCGATCAGCCGGGATTTGCCCCCCTATACACTAGAGCCAGGTTTTGCGGGTCTCGCTATCATTTGCACCCCTTTTTATGCGCAACAGCCGCAGCGGCCAAATAGGAAAATCCTAAACTCCCGCTTCGAAAACGCTAAATAACCCCCGTTGAAAGATTGTCCCGACAAACCTAAGGCTGGGCCTCAGTTGTTTTTCTATGCTGATAGAGCGATAATTATCAGACCTACCCCTTTTGTGGTATAACCAATGGCTATAGTTTGAAAACAGGTAAATGTCCCGATGCACCCTCTATTCTCTGTTTTAACAGTCCCCCGAAAATTTTGTACCGCCGCCGCGGTCTTCCCATCTCCCGAGGATGCGCGCGGATCAAAAACCGTACCGCAGTTTATACCAGAGCAGGCCTGTGTACTCGTGGATCACCATCGAATTCAGCCTTATCGCCGCCGCCGACGGCAGCAGGGCCTTAAATTTGCGTCTGGGCGGCGAGTAGAGATAGTTGACGGGTATCGGCACAATTTCGTCATTTACAAATACCGCCTCGAAAATCCTTTCGGCCCTTCTCATGTGCAGAGCGGACGTTGCCAGACCGATTCGCCTGCCCCGGCCCGGCAGCAGCTTTGCCACCTCCGCCGCATCCTCGGCCGTTGTCCGCGAGACCGTCTGGGCTACTATCTTGTCGGCGGGCACGGCCATTTCTATTGCGAACCGCTTCATCACCTCCGACGCCGGCTCATCGCCCCTCGACGCGGATCCGCCGCTCATGACAAGAAGCTCCGCACCGCTCTTTTTGAACGCCGCAACGCCTCCGGCCACTCTTGCGTAGGTGATTCCCAACAGCTCCCCCTGCGGTCGAAAATCCGAAGCCGGCAGAGCACCGCCCGCCAGGACCACGACAGCGTCAATGTCGTTCGCATCCTGCAAATTCGACGGCCTGTACCTGCTTTCCAGCGTATACAGAAGCGCATTGGATACATAATCGCTGCCGAGCAAATAAAACCCGATCGTCGCCGCCAGCAGCAAGTACCACCCCAGCCGCACGCCGCGACGCTTACGTCCGCTCCTCATCAATGCCAGCGTAGCGACCATGAGAACAAGGACCCATACCAGCGGCTCGGCAAATGCTTTGAGAATCGAAATCATGCGATTTTTCCTTTCAGACCGGCTTTTGCCGGTTCCAAAGCATAACAGCCCGCCGCGCCGGCCGCAAGCATCCGACCGCTCCGGATGCCTTTTGCATTTGACTTTACGCACTCGACATTGTATAATAATTCGGTAAATACAGGAATTTCGTTCTCTTCCGGGGCCCGGGGGCGATATCTGGCAAATTAGGAGGCTGGGAATGAAATCATTATCAGTTCTTGCAATACTCTCGGCGGCAATTCTATCGATTTTCGCCATTGCATCGACGGCTCACGCAATGCAGCCGCGCTACCCCCGCACCGGCGAATGGGCGGATATTCCCCTTATCGTCAATGTACTCAGCGGCGCCGATTCCGCCAATGTCAACGCCGCCGTAGAAGCCGCAAACGAAATCCTTGCACAGGCCCACATTCGCCTGCTGCCAGTCGCAACATACCAGAACGTCGAAATCGGCAACGCCAACGCCGATCTGGCCGAGACCGAAGGCTACTCTGCCCAAGAGCAAGGCCAACGCGAATTAGCCGATGTGGCCGGGCCGGGCAAAGGCCTCAAGCTCATCGTCGCCGGCGACTGCTGGATCGAGGAACCAGCCGCCACCGGCTGGGCCGTCAGTCGAAATCCGGTTGTGGCCGTCGAGGTGCTGGCCGGTCCCGCTGTTATGGGCCGAGCCATCGCTCACCAGATTTGCCACGCCCTTGCTCTTCGCAGCGACTACCACGACGCCGCGAATAAGAACCGCCTGATGTACGTTGCCTCCGACGGTGGAACGGACCTGACCAATGACGAAATCGCCATGGTATTTTCCGAGGCCCTCAAACGCGGCTCACCCTATATTCTGAATCCCCGCAAACTCCCCGATACCCTGGCTGTTGCAATCGGCGGCGGCATGGACCCCGTACTGACCTCGCACGGCGCGGTTTTCGACCCGGTAAGCGACGTCAATATTACCGATCCGCTCGGACCCACCGCCGTCGAACCCACCGATCCCTCGGTCCAGTACGCCGATGTCCGCGAGGTAATTATGTTCCACGCCGACCCGTTTGATCCCGAAAGCGACGTAATAATACAGGCCCAACTCGGATCGGCGCCGCCCGACTGGGATTACGATTCCTTCTTCGATATATTCCTCGAGATCGATCCCGAATCGGACGCGGAAGATATCGGGATTTTGGCAAACGTCCCCTATTCGGGCGAGTTCTCAGCTGTATGGCACGACTATCGCACCCAACAGGAAATCGCGCTTCCGGACCCGATTCTGCACATAGAGTACAGATTCGGAGCCGCCCAGGGTCCGTTCGCCGCGGCCGCCACTATCGAAATCCGAATCGGCGCCGAGCTGTTCGGTTTCGATCCGCTCGATCCGGGCATGGTCAACGGCTGGCCCGTGCTGGGCGTGGCCAAGATGGAAACAAACGACTACCTGGACGGCGTCGACCTGCCCCTGTGGATAGACGACGAAATCGACTTTTTCGAGATGGTCCTGCACCAGCCGGGGTCTCAGAACTCGGCAATGTTCTTCCGAACCGATGACGGCGTTGCCGTCGCCGCTTCCGGTTTCGACCCGCAATCGACCGTGAGGGCGTACCTCGGCGATCGGCTCGCCGGTCAGAACGCCGCCGATATTGTCGGCGACGCGAAGATAGTCCTCGACAGTGCGGTGCTTGCTGACGCCGCGGCTTTGCACGACCCCATCGGCGCAGTCGTTCAGGGGGCGTCGTTCTACGATGAGACAATTCCGGTGGCCGTGGCGGGTTATTTCAGCATCGCAAACGATACAGCCCCGACCGCCGATCTTGACGGCGATGGAGATGTTGACTTTGCCGATTTCACCCTGTTCGCCCAGCAGTGGCTCACAGGTAAGTAGCGGGGTGTTTTGAGCGGGCGTCGGCTCGTGTTGCAGAAAATGCGCACAATTTGGCGATTATTTGTAACAAATTCCGTCCGAGTCGCCTCTATATACACAGGGGTGACCATGAGCGCCAGTTTGTGGTTTCGCAGCCGTCACAATCCACTGTACCATGTGGTGGCTGCTCTATCCCCTCATTAAGCGCCAAAGAAAGCACACACGAGGGGCAGCAGCCATCCGTGCCCGCCGTCCCTCGTGCGTATCACTCTATAATCGTCTAGCCCGACTGCCGCCGCCAAACACAGCTTTGCAGCCGCATGAATGCGCAGACCGCAAGCCCACACGTTCTTTTTGTCATATCTTCGGCCCCCCATCCGTTTGGCCGTTACACGCCAAGCAAAGCTCGGCCGTGAGCATCCTCCTGATAGCTGCACTTTAGCATCGGATTGGTAAATGTCAAGAAAAAACACTGAGCATTAAAGCCAAATCGCCGGCCTCCCGAAACGGGCCCGCGGCTTCGTTTTAACTAAACTCTTTGTAAACCGCCTCTTACAGGCTTTTCAACATTGCGTGACCCATGTATGCCGCCGCATAAATTTATTTGCCTGCTCAGCAGAATCTGTGGGCAAATTGCGGGCGAAAAATCACGTAACACGCTGCAAAGAAAACAGATATGACAACGGCAATGCCGTCGGTTCTCCGGATCGATTTGAATTGGGCCTGTTCTCGGCAAAACAGTTTGGGCGGATGCTCAAATTTGGGGCGTGAGGGGGGAAATTTGTGCATCTGGGGTCCCAGGCTGTTTTGCCGAGTCAATTTCGCACAATTCGGACCCACAGATTACTTCGAAGAGCCAAGTATTTTCATTTTGAATAGCGTATTCGTACATCAGCGCCTACCAGCCAATCGAGTGTGAGGTGTTTGCCGAACAAAGGTATGTGGGGCCGTGGGCCAGGTATCCACGGCCCCAGTAAGGGAAGTCGCACGGCTGTGGTGGACCGTGCGTGGAAGGCTTATTTTCGAACTAAACAATTTGAATGAGCACAAAGACATTTTTACAGAACCAGTTGAAAGCCGCGGCGTCGGTGTACATAACCAACCTCCGCTCTTCTTGCAGTCAACGCTGCTGCGTCCCCGCGACATTTCGATACTGTAGAGGCCCAAAATCATGCTGTGTCGCTGCACCTGCGGCATGCGTAAATCTGCAAATGGTCACGCCCCCTGATGAATCCGCCGACCTTACCCCGTCCGAAGCCTTTGCCTTAACATCACCGTCTTGCTCCGATCGACCATGTCTTTTCTACAAGCAATCCCTGCTTTTCGGTCTAACAGATTACTCGGGTTCGTGCGTCCCTGCGATTCTAAATCCGAAGCCGCCGGGTTCTGATGCCGCCCCATAAGTGAACCATAATTACCCCCACTTGTAATGTTAATCGTCTAACGCGACAATTCTATGGCGCTAACGAGACAATGCAAGTAAAAAACAGAAAAAAAATCAAAAAAATGCACGCGGGGGAAATCTGTTGTGGAAGTGTCGCCTGGATGCCTGGTTCGACCAAATTGGCACTCAATGGAACAGAAGCCGGGACCGAAGGCATTGACCGCCTAAACCCCGAATTCTCTGGCGATGTACTTGCGCACCGGGCATCTGCAGAATGCAAGTGTCCGTCCGAATGCAAGTCCGTAAGGACACTGCCTTCCGTCTTCTTCCAGGCACTGCACCACCTCTCCGTTGCTCATGACCCTGCTCTTGGGAAGTCTCTGCAGGTCAAGTTCACAACATCCTCCGCGTCCTCGACATTGATGAGTCTTAAGCAACTCCTCAATACGCTTAATATGCTCTTCCGTTACTTCCATATATGACG
>CAYOTO010000068.1:0-14773 GCA_964406945.1 uncultured Pirellulales bacterium | reverse complement strand
GGGATTTACGTAACCAGTTGCTATTATTCGACTTATAACGGGACAGTAGTGATCTGGAATCTATAAAGCGAAAACAGGAGGCAGGAATGCCTGCCACCATGGAAGGCTGTATCGTTCGACTGATAGACAAGGTGGCCTACTGCGGCAAGGACATAGAAGATGCGCGTGAGGTGCAGTTAATAGACAACCAAGATATTCCAGGCCTTATACGAAAGGAACTCGGAAACAATAATGGCCAAATAGTGGGCGTTTTCATTGAGGACATGATCGCGACGAGCTATGCGAAGGATTACATAGCTATTTCAAAGGATCGCTGCTCATTACTGCATCAAATGATTGCGTTCAATCGCGAATATATATATGACAGCGACAAAGCAAAGAAGTATGCGCACCATGCCCGGCTGACACTTAAGCTGCTGTTTGAAAAGCTCTTGGAGATTCTTCAGCACGAGATTCGGTTCTCGGATGAAACACAGAAAGATGAGCTTGAGGTTGTCAAGATATTCCGATTGTTTGTCAAGGACATGAAAGACATGTACGATGCATCGACTCCGGATGAACTGATTGTCTTAGACTTCGTCGCCGGCATGACGGATGGCTTTGTGCTGAGATCGTTTGAAGAGCTATTTCTCCCTAAACCCACGGTATGACTGCTGTCATTTTCACGCGCCCGCGATGAAAACTTACTGGGTTTCGATGTCGGTTACTGTGGCGTCGAGTTTCATGAGGACTGATTTTATTGCGGGGTGGTTGAGGATTTCGTTTCTTTGTCTGGAGTTGGGGCGCGGGGGCTGCGGGGTCTGGTCCTCCGGGTCTTCGGCGGTTTGGGCCAGTTCGAACGCGAGTTGAATAGGCTCAGAGAGATAGTCCGACAGGGCGGTCTGTATCTGTTCGGCCCGACCGTTGGACTGGCACATCTTCATCTGAATCTCGGCGGCCGGGGGGAATTGCAATGTGAGTCGGCCGTTCTGAGATGTCCGCGGCGTACACTTGGCCAGCAAAGCACATGTTGCGGGTCCGAGTTGTTCGGCGACTGATTCGAGCGTTTGGGGCCAGTCCTGTATCTCGTAGTTCATATTTGGTATTTCGTTTCCGTTGTCGGGGGCGGTCACTGTCGGTGTAGAGGCGTCCGGACGCGAGGCGGCGGCCGGGCTGTCAAAGCGGTTTGCGTTGGCGGGGGCTTCGGTTTTTGGGGATGACGCGCGAGGCGGGGTTGGACCAGGGGAAGCGGCGGGCTTGTTTGGGCGGGTGCTATCTACTTTTTTTTTATGGGGTGTCGGGGCGGCGCCTCCGGCCCGGGCCAGGAGAGTTTCGGTGTCGAGAAAGTGTTCGGCCAGAGCGAATCTCAGCAGCGAGGCTTCGAGAAGGGGCCGGGGTGTGTCGCTGTTCTTTATCGTCCACTGGAGCTTTTCGAGGGCGGTGATATTGTAAACCAGGGCGGGCGTATCGAATTTGTCGGCGAGTTCGGCGACGCGTTTCTGCTGGTCGGCGGTCAGGGCAAGCAGCGGTGAATCCGCGCCGGCGGACTGGGCGACCATCAGGTCCCGCATCGCATCCGTAAGGGCGCTTGCTATCTGGTTTTCGTTAAGCCCGGCGGTTATCAGGCTGTCCGCGGCGTCAAGCGTGGCGGCCGGGTCGCTGTCGCCCATCGCCTGCAGAAGGGAAAAAACCTTTTCGGCGCTTGGGCAGCCGAGGAACTGTTCGATCAGTTCGGCGCTGAGGGGCTCGACGCCGGTTGAGATCAGTCGGTCGAGCAGGCTCAGGGCGTCCCGCATGGAGCCGTTGGCCATTTTGGCGATTGGCAGCGGCAGATCGTCCTCGAATTTGATCTTTTCTTTTTTAAGGATGGCCCTGATCTGCTCGGCGATTGTCTGGACGCTGATGTTGGAGAAATCGAAACGCTGACACCGCGACTGGATAGTAGGCAGGACCTTGTTGGGTTCGGTGGTGGCGAAGATGAACTTCACGTGGTCCGGGGGTTCTTCGAGGATTTTGAGAAGGGCGTTGAAGGCGGCGTTGGAGAGCATGTGGACTTCGTCGATGATGTATACTTTGAAGCGGGCGCGGGCGGGGCGGTAGATGGCGTTTTGGCGGATTTCCCGCACATCGTCAACGCCGGTGTGAGAGGCGCCGTCGATCTCGATCACGTCGATATCATCGCCGGAGTTGATTGCGGTGCAACTGTCGCACTTGCAGCAGGGTTTGGTGGTCGGGCCGTCGGCTTCGAGGCAATTGAGCGATTTCGCCAGGATTCTGGCTACCGTGGTTTTTCCCACGCCGCGAGTACCCGTGAACAGATACGCATGCGCGACTTTGTCTTTTTCGATGGAGTTTTTGAGCGTGGCGGCGATCGGGTCCTGGCCCAGAACGTCGTCGAAGGTCTGAGAGCGGTATTTTCTTGCTAGAACAGTGTATGCCATTGGTCTTGACTTGCTTTTTGTGAATCGTATCGGGTTGACTCGGGTGTAAAAAAAGGTCGGCCGGGTTGACCCACGGCACAACCAAGCGTCCGCTTATGGCTGCTCGGTTCCCCGCCTGACCAGGTTCGCGGGCTCAGCTTGCATGGGACCCGGCCGATTATAGTCGAGTCTGACCCGTATTTTACTCTCAAAGAACTTAGATGGTTCGCGGCCCGGACAGGCCCTGCATGGAATAGCTATATCGGGCAACCGAACCTCGAACAGGGGGCTACTATAGCAGGCCCCGGGCGGTGTTTCCAGAAAAAGATTGGCAAACGGGCATTTTTGTGGGGCGAAAGGCAGATGAAAGTGCTCAAAAAAGCCGGCGGGCGGCTTGACAGGTTATACGGAATGTATTAGTGAGGCTTGTAGTTATTGACCGATAAGTCAAACAAATGTTGTTACTCTGATTTAAGGGGGTTTCTATGAAGGTGCGTGTTGAAGATACGTGCACGGCATGCGGGCTCTGCACCGATACATGTCCGGAGGTGTTTCAGATGGGAGAGGAAATCGCTGAAGTGGTCGTGGACACGGTTCCGCCGGAGCACGAGGAATCGGCCCAGCAGGCGGCTGATGAGTGTCCGGTCGAGGCGATCATCGTCGAGTAAGGCGCCGTCAGGGGCGTTAGTGCATCTATACGAAGCTGTACGTTTGCCGGCGACGATACCGGAGCCGCACGCGAAGACGGGAAACCGAACGAGCGGCAAGAGCGTAACTACATGCCCGAAAGCTCGCGGCTTCGGTCGCGGGCGGCTTGGAGAGCCGCGCCAACCATCGCTCCGAAATTCCCATCGCGGAAGGTGTTGATCGCAGCCTCCGTGGTTCCGCCGGGTGTGGCGACCTTTTTGGTGAGGTCGGCGGGGGTTTCGCCCTGTTCTCTTGCCTGTTGAGCCAGCATTGCAGCGCCTTTTGCCGTCTGGAGCACCAGTGTTTCGGCCGCTTCCTGCGTGAGTCCGAGTTGTACGCCGGCTTTGATCATTTCGTCGATCAGGAGGTAAAAGTACGCCGGGCCGGAGCCGCTGACGGCTGTAACGGCGTCGATCAGGTCTTCCTGCTCGACGGTAAGGCATTGCCCGATGCACAGGAATATGCGGCGAACGGTATCGATGCGGGGGCGGGCTTTGTCATTTGTGTATACGGCAGAGGCGCCCTGGCCTATCAGAGCGGGGGTGTTGGGCATTACCCTGGCGACTGCCGTTTCGCCGAGCACGGCCGTGATGTTTTCCACTTTTTTGCCCGCCACTATTGAGATTAAGAGGGAATCGGATCGCATGCTGTTCTTGATCGACTCGAGGGCAGCAGCGGTGGTCGAAGGTTTGACGCTGAGAATGAGAATATTTATCTTTTCGGCGAGTTCGGCGTTGTCGGCGAACGTACTGACGCCGTATCGGTCCGCGAGCATGTTCAGACGGTCCGGCTTTATGTCGCTTACGCACACATCGCCCGGCTGAAAAAGCTCGGCAGAAATTATACCCTTTATTATTGCCTCGGCCATATTGCCGCCGCCGACGAAACCTACTCCTGCCATAGAAATCCTCGAGATTGCTCAATTCCAGTGATTTTTCGCTGCGCCGACAGTAGTATATTGGCCCCAGCGATGTTACACAACGCAAAAACACCTCGCTGTCGAGGGAACGTCTGGCGGTCGGGGGCCGACTTAACTGTGAATTATGGGTGCTAAACCGGAATATATTCACGATGAACTGCTGGTTCTAAGGTGCAAACGCGGCGATGCGGATGCTCTGGAGCAACTGGTCGAGCGTTGGCAGGAGCGGCTCTGGAGGTACGCCCGGCGTCTGCTCGGTGACGACGGGGCGGCCTGGGATGCGGTGCAGGAGACCTGGACGGTGGTTGTTTCGGATTTGGTGAAGCTCGGAGACTGCCGGGCTTTTGGCGGATGGATTTTCCGAGTTCTGAATAACAAGTGCATGGATCGGCTGCGAAAACGTGCGGCCCGCAGGAGACTGTCCGAAGCAGCCGGCGAGAAGGCCAGAAGCGAAAGCGCTATGGCTGACGGCGGATTAGGACAGTTTGCCGACATGAACGCGGCGATAGATTCTCTCTGCGACCAGAAGCGGGTTCTGATACTACTGAGGTATCGTGTGCAGTTCTCCGTGAGGGAAATTGCAGATATTCTGGGGGTTGCCGAGGGTACGGTGAAGTCGAGATTGCACAGGACGCTGGCAGAGCTGCGGCGGCTTATGGGAGTCGATGATGAGTGAATTCGAGTCAAAAATCGAGGCGGCGCTTGCCGGTGGAGACCAATTCGACCGTTCGCAAGCCGAATCGCCCCGAAAGGAGATAGTGGCAATGTATAAGAAAGAGCTAAAAACGGCTATGATAATCTCGTACGCAGCCATAGCGATCGGAGTCCTGCTGGAAACAGCAGGATTCGCGGGGCTGATTCTGGCTTACATCTTTGACGGCGGCACTCCGCTGATGGTCCTCTGCGGCGCGATTATGCTTTCGGGCGGACAGTTCCACCTGCTGGCCAAGCTGTGGTACTGGATTATGAACTGCAGGTACAGGATTCAGGAAGATATAGCGAAGTTACGGCTGGAAGTGGCCGAACGGGGGGATTGAAATTCTTTGTACGGCGGCGTGGTGACGGTTCTTCATCGCTGACAGGGTGTCAGGGCAGGCCGGTGAGCAGTTCGAATTCTTCGCTGCTGAGCGATTGTCTGAGTTTCTGCAGTGCGGTGAGTTCGAGTTGGCGTACTCTTTCCTTTGTCAGGCCCAGGTTGTCGCCTACTTCCTTGAGGGATTTTGTTTTCTTGGTGATTGGCTGTCCTATGGGACCGAAGCGGTTGAGGATAACGTATTGTTCGCGCTCGTCGAGTTCGTTCTTAATTACCTGGACGAGGCTGTGGCTTGCCCGTTCCATTGCGGCGATATCCGTGGCCTCGGGGGCCGACAGGTCGCGGCCTATTCTGTCGAGCGAAGCTCCGGATGCTCTGTCCGGACGGGTCGTTTCGGCCGGTATTTTGCGGGCGAATTCTTTGGCAATCGTCCAGGATGCATACGTGGCGAAACGAAATCCCTTGGTGTAATCGAATTTTTCTATCGCACGCACCAGCGACAGGTTGCCCTCGCTGACAAGGTCGACCATGTTCGTGGCGTTTGAGGTGTGTTTTCGGGCAATGCCCACGACCAGGCGAAGGTTTGCTTCGGTCAAGTGGCGCTTAATTCGGTCGGCCCAGGCAAGGTGATCTTCGATTTCGTAAATTGCGGTGCTCGAAGGGTTTGTAATTTTCAAGGCCGATCTCTTACGGGCGGCCAGAAACTTGAGAAAATTATAACGTCTAAAGAGGGCCATTTCGGTTTCTCTGTTGAGAGTGGGGGCGTTTTTGAGGGTCTGGATGTACTTCGGCAGCGAATCCGCGGCTATTGACGGCGGTCCGGCAGGGGCGGATTTGGCGGGAGTATGGTCGTTTCGCAATTCGGGCAGGGCCGGGCCAAGGATACGCCTTTGAGCGTCTTCTCGCAGGAATTCATCGCTCTGAATGTATTCGATTTTGCGGCTGAAAAGGGCTTTGGCTCTTCTGCGGTTCACTATTCTGTAAATGGAGCTTCTGCTGCGGTCGAAACGAGCCATGAGTTCCTTGACGGGCACGTTTTGTTTGTAGAGTCTGTACAAATCAGATTCGTCGGCGGCGTCCATCACGCCGGGCGGCTTCGAGAAGATGCGATTTTTGGGGTCGGCGGTTTCGTGCTGTTTGAGAACGTAGCGGATTGTCTCATGGGCCTTGTGGGTCTGCTCGGCGACGTTCTTTATTGCATTGCGGCGGGACATGCCGCTTTTCGAGGCCAATCTCGACAGTTTCCTGATGATTTTCCGCTTGTCGGCCGGGGTAAGGCGTTCGAAGGACCTGGCGCTGTCTATCAGGCCCGGGTTTTCGGCGGCGAACTTCTCTATGGCGTCCGGACGGCAGGCCAGACGCTTTCGCCCATCAGGAAAGAGGAACTTGCGGGCGATTAGTCCGCGTTTTCGCCAGCGCTGTATGGTCCTGATTGAAACGTCGAATCTCTCGGCAAGCTCTTGGATTGTGTAGATTTCTTCTTTTTCGGGATTGACCGGCTCGGCCAGGCCCGAGCTTAGGGTCGATATGAAGATGGACAGGTCCTGAAGTATTTCGTCGCCGATGACGATGGGCTGGTCCGGTTCATTCTTGGAGTGGAAGCCGACGATTCGATAGTGTATGAACTCGAAGGGGTATTCCTTTTGCGGTTCAATTATGTCGAAGAGCGACTCGGCGGCTTCGAGCTGTGCGCGGCGCTTATCCGGGGGTGTGAACTTGAGCTGCAGGAGCAGTTGAGCAAGGTCGTTGTTTTTGATTCTTCGCATAATGTCGCCGGCGCCCGGTTTTTTTTGGGCGTTCAATCAGGTGAGAAGCACAATCAGCCGTAGTCGAGTACGGATTTTATCAAATCGCGCGCAAAAAAACAGCCGCCCGGGCGGCTGTTTTGGTAAGTTTATGTTTTCATGACCGGAGGCGGCCAGACTGATCAAGCGACAAGGCTTTTCGCAGCGTCGACGGCGGAAGCCGCATCGGCGGCATATCCGTCGGCACCTATTTTGTCGGCGTAGCTCTGGGTTACCGGGGCGCCGCCTACCATAACCTTAGCCGGGATGCCGGCACCCTTTATCGCTTTGATTGTCTTCTCCATGCCGGGCATTGTGGTGGTCAACAGGGCGCTCATTCCTATAAGCTGGGTGTTTCTGGCCTTTGCTTCTTCGACGAATTTCTCGGGGGAGACGTCGACGCCAAGATCCACGACCTCGAAACCGGCGCCTTTCATCATCATTGCGACCAGATTCTTGCCTATATCGTGCAAATCGCCCTGGACGGTTCCGATCAGGAAGGTTCCGACAGGTTCGATTCCGGCCTTGGCCAGTTCGGGCTCCAAAAGCTCCATTGCCGATTTCATGGCTCTGGCGGCTATCAGGACCTCGGGGATGTACACTTCGTTGGCCTTGAAGCGGGCTCCGACTACGTCCATCCCGGCGATCAGCCCGTCTTCGAGGACTGTCTTGGGGCCGGTTCCTTCTTCGAGAGCTGATTTCGTGATTTCGACCGCGGTTGCCTGATCGCCTTTTATGACGGCGTCGGCGAGTGCCTGGAGATCTGCCATTTTTGCTCACCTCAACATGATTTTGTGCTTCTTTTGGTTACTTCTGTGCCATCCAATGCGCTGTAATTTACCAGCATGGTAAACAGGCCACAAGGATAAATTAGGCTGTTTTCAACGACGCCTCGGCCAGAAAGATTGTAAAAATCGGTTAGAGGCCGCCCAATAACTTTGCAGTCGCGAATATTTAAGGCACGGAAGCCGACACGTCAAATTGTCCAAAAAGCTTGGAATGAGGCCACAGTTTTGTCCGGAAGAAAATGTGAGGCATTCCGTTTGTTCGCAAGCTGTTTGTTTTGTGGTAGTTGTGGTTGTGCGAAGAAATAATTCCCCCATTTTGTCCTTGGTTGGCGTCGATATCTGGCTGGGGCATGCGTGTTTGGGCAAAATTGACCCCATTTAGGACTCAAAAAAAGAGGGCAAATCCCGTAGTATTCTGTAATATATTGCCACTAAACAAGTTACAGAAAGGATTTGCCCGTGGCTATTATATCGCAAAGATCGCTGTTTTCATGGAAAGAAATCGAAGATATCGGTGATTTGGAGAGATTTTTCTTGCTGCTGAAATACCTGCCGGACGAGCAATTGATGACAACGCTCGAAGCCCGGCGAGGCAGAGGCAGGGACGATTATCCCGTCCGGGCGATATGGAATCCAGCCTGAACCTCTTGCTTGCGGAGATGCTCTGCGCCCAAAGAACTGTTGACCCTTAAAAACATCCGACAGGGGCCATGAACAAGGCCCAATCCAGCCACCTGACCACCTCCCCACACCCACAGATACCCACGAAACCCAAATTGAAGCCAAAGAACACGAGAAACAACCAAAACCCCTCACAAACGGAATGCCTCATTGCCAAATATTCACCTTTTTTTCTGGACTACACCGTTTTCTTGTACGATACTGTAGCCAATAAGGGTCCAGAGACGGAGGTGCCACAGTGGCCGTCAGCGAAAAATTAGCGGGCGACAAATCGCAGCGAACTGAAAACAGTCCACCGACCCAGCAATATCACCCACCCTCTTTCGCCTCCCGGCGACTTCCCCGCATCGAAACATGCCTCGCATTCGCGGCACTCGCATTTTCGATTCTGGCGAAAGTATTCGTCCTTGATCGTCAACATGCCATCCCACCTTTCACTCCCATTGCAAATGTCGTTTTACCGGACGTTCTGTTCTTCCTTGGACTACTGGTGGTAATCCGCCTCTTGTACGTCCTGAGGCCTTCAAAACTGGTCGCAAGGACAGCGATAATTCTGGTCTTTCCCGCCGTTGCATGGTCGCTTCTGAACGCAGCCTGGCTGCGCAAAGTCGGCGTCCAGCTACAGCCGGCGATACTCACCACCTTACTGCGAAACCCCCGCCAAATCTGGCCCATCGCCGCCGCTCATTTTCGCGATCATCTCGGTTATACGGTTGCCCTGGCCCTTACGGCCGTTCTCGCGGTCGCTCTGCCCCTCTGGAAACTCTATCGCCCGGCACCGATTCTATCAGTACGTTCTCATCACGCCAGGCAACTCCTGACCGTATTCTGCATAATCGCAATTCTCTCACTTTCGGCACCGGTTTTAACTGCAGAAAACACTGATTTGACCGTGCAGGTTCTTGCCTACAGCAGTCATTTCCATGCACTTCGATCACTTTTGCCCACTTTATGCGACAACTCGACAGCCGCTGCCGACCACTTGGTGCCTCTGCTGCATGACTCAAAAACACCCCTCTTCCAAAAACCGCCCGGCGAAACACCCAACATTGTACTCATCCTGCTCGAGAGTATCCCGTACTCGCAAACGTCTCTGACCAGGCACGATGCCGACCCCACTCCATACCTTGCCGAACTTGCAACCCGCTCCGTCTCGTTTACAACTACAAGAGCAGTTGTCTCGCACACCAGCAAAGCCATGTGGACCATGCTGACCTCGACGACTCCCACTATAGAGCAGGGCTATGTCGAAGCCGTGATAGCCGACCATCCACCACTGTCTTTGCCCCTGATACTCGCCCGTCATGGATACAGGAGCGCCTTCTTCAAGATGGCCAAAGGCACATTCGAGTGCGCTCCGGGCCTCTGTAAGAACCTGGGGTTCGATTACGCATGGTTTCGAGAAAACCTCGAAGATCCCTCAGCCAATCTGGGCTATTTCGCCGGCGACGATGTCGAACTTATCGATCCCGCCGTCAAGTGGGCCCTCGACGACGGCGGACCTTTCTTTCTCACAATACTGACTTCCGTCTGCCACGACCCGTATGAAGTCCCCTCGTGGTACGCAAAGCCCGCGGACCGCCCGATCGACCGCTATCGCCAGACTGTGGAGTACACGGACTACTTCCTTCGCGTTCTTTGCGAGAGACTGCAAAACGAAGGTCTCGACGAAAATACAATCTTATGCATAATTGGCGATCATGGCACCAGCTTCAGACAGGTCGCGGGCACAGGCCGCTGGTGTCCCTATGAAGAGACTATTCGCGTTCCATGGATAATCAATTGGCCGGGCCGCATTACCGCCGGCCGTCGCATCTCGTCTCCGTGCTCCCACCTGGACCTCACTCCCACAATCCTCTCACTGATGGGCTTTGAACTGGCCGGCGCTCCCTTCGAGGGCCTCGACGCTCTCTCCAACAACCGCCCGCACAGACGCTTCTACTTCTCAGCATGGTACGAGAATAGTCCGTTGGGGTACATAGAAACCAACCGAAAATTCATTTATTGGCCCGATATCGAAGCTGTTTTTGAATACGATCTGGTTGCGGACCCGAATGAACAGTGCCCGCGGCGACTCACTGACGCCCGTGCTAACGCCGTCATAAACGAAATACTTACCTGGCGCGACAAATCTCGAATCTCGATAGACTCCAGGAGATTCAGAGAAGCACTGCTTTACGGGCACTGGGAAACCTTCAGCCAGGGCCGCCGCACCTGGTCATATTATGTACCCTGACCACAGAGAATCGCCATGAGCGACACCGCCCTCAACTTCGTATTCCCAACCTTCCGGCGCCGAAAACAGATGAGCAGCATGCTGCTGAACCGAAAATCCCGTCAATTCATGCTCGGTGTTATTGGTTACCGTATATAGATAATTGCCCGATCTAATTCTAACATCTACCCGAACCCCCTCCTCCGAAAAGGTCCCGTACTCGCCTCCGGCCTGTCCCGCCAGCAGGAATAAAGTCAGACAAAAGAGCATAATTACCGACCTCGAATATATAGCCCCGTCAAGTCCCGCCAACGTGGTCTCTCAGTCCATCAATTGTCTTTCTCTGCAAATACGTCCATCACAAACGCAACATCGCCATTCTCGGTCTTCCTGCCGGCCACCCGTCGAATACCACTGTCGTTCTCGCGAACACCGACCTCGAGATCATCGCCTTTGCGAATCTCCGCAAGATAGGTTATCTGCATTCGCCGCACTTGTTCGCAAAATCCCGCGGCCCGCAGCGCATCAAGTCCCCATCGCACGTATTCCGCGTTATTCACATGCCCGTTCACATCGATTGAGCTATGTCCCACGCGAATCGACCACACCGCCTCGAAATCCTCATCGACAGCGAGCCTTTCAATCTTATCCGCAAAAACCCTCTCCGCCTCACCAAGCTCGCGCAGCCCGAGTTTCCACAGGTTCTTCGGCCGCCCGCTCTTGACACCAAGCACCATCCACTCGCTTGTCGCACGAAACAACTTCCGTCCGTCCCCGTCCAGCCCCGCAAACTCACGCGTCGCAACCACCCGCCTCCCTCCGCTCGGCCACGTCCTGACCAGCAACTCGTCACCCCAGCCGCACGCCCGCTGAACCTCGATCAAAAAATTCGACAGCACCCAGTACCCCGAGTTCTCAACCAGCATCGACCGCCCGAACCCCAGTTGCTCCGCATGCCGCGCCGCAGCCTCCTGCAAATGCCCCATCAACGAGCAAAGCTGCAAACCACCCTCGGCCCCGCACTCGAAACTGCGAACCACAAATCCGTACTCATGCGTCTCCATCAAATGCTCCTCCGGCCGTTCGCCTCTGCACCGCCTGCCCCGACAACGCGCCGCTTTCGTGTAACCGCCCGTTGGCCCGTCCGCCATAGAAGAAAACACCCCGAAAGCAGCATCAGGTGAGCCATCGTCTCGACCGTCTCCTCAAGATATACGTGCAACTCATCCTCCCGCGGCAGCCACAAGTACCGAAACACCCGCCGCGCGATGACTTGAGAAAGTAAGTAGCACGCTCCGGTACCTATCAGCCAAACCCGCAAACCCGTCGATGCAATCGCAGCCTCCATGAACTTCCCCCGAGCGGCCCACCACACCCCCAACACAACCAATGCAATGTAGATTCCGGCACTTGTACCTGCAAAGTGCAGCTCTCTGCAGAACAAAGCCGCGCACAAGCAACCCATAAACAGATGAAACTCACTCCGATACACAAGTGCCTGCACCGCGAACACAGACAACGGCACCAGAAGCAGCCCCGGAGCAATCACTTCATGCGTCGACCGCGATGCAAGCCATCCGTGCCCCGCGTAATAAACTCCATACACGAAAACCATCGCAATCGGTCCCATCCCCAACGGCCACCACCGCACAAACCGCGTCCAATTCCTGTCGTTCCCGACCTGACCGTCATACTCTGCCACGCTAAAGTCTTCAGTCGCCATGAAAAACCTTTCGCACCCCTAATCCTGATACCCGCCGGCCGATCCTGAAATCAACCGCCGACCCCGATAATTATACCGCCTGGCCCCGACACCGTCCACAAAATGAAAAAAAGCCTCCGCCGCCGCCGCAGCAGCCCGATCTGTTGCGGTTATTTAGACGAACAAACCGTGCACCGCCGTGAACCCCCCGTAATGAACCATGAAGAACGGTATCATGAAAAGCTTGCCCACATTCGCCGCCGCCGGCTCCACCTTCACACAGGCCATCTTCAAAACATTGTAAATCCCCACCACCAGATTCTCAGACCAGTACAGAAGCACAATCGCCCCCGCGTCCCAGCCCCAGAACAGCACTCCCACCACCGGCAGCAGGTTCACCGCAACCAGCGAAACAACCGAAACATCCTTCAACCGTTCATTGGCAAACTTTATCACAGCACATTCCCCTGAAACATCGCGATCTCTGTCCTGACCACGCACCTGCCCACATTCTACCGATACACAGCCCCAAAGTCCCGAACTCTTTCAAAAACCAACCCTTGCGTTCACCCTTGATATCTTGTACCTACGGTCATCGAACTTAACAACAAAGCCAGATGGAATCACAAATGCCGCCTCAGTCACAGGCTGTACAAGTTGAAAACCTGACCAAGCGCTACGGCCCGGTAGTCGGAGCCGAAGACGTCAGTTTCTCCGTCGAACCCGGCGAAGTATTCGGATACCTCGGCCCGAACGGCTCCGGCAAAACCACCACAATCCGCTGCATCATGGGCCTGCTCAAACCCACTTCCGGTCGATGCTCCATCCTCGGCCGGACCGTCCGCCCCGGCGGGGCCACCTGCCACGACCGGATCGGCTATCTGCCCGGCGACGTCCGCTTCTGGACCCGCCTGTCCGCCGGCCGCGCCCTCGAAATACTCTCACGCCTCTCCGGCCGCCCCGACTGCCCCCAGCGGCGACGGCGACTGGCCGACAGGCTCGAGCTCGATCTCTCCCGCCGCATCGACGATCTGTCCAAAGGCAACCGCCAGAAGGTAGGCGTCGTCGGAGCCTTCCAGAACGACCCCGCCGTCCTGATCCTTGACGAACCAACCATCGGCCTCGACCCCCTCGTCCGACAGACAGTCCTCGACCTCATCCGCCAGGCCGCCGGAAACGGTGCCGCGGTCCTGCTCTCCTCACACGACCTCAGCGAAGTCTCCGCCGTTTGCCGCCGCGCCGCAATCCTCCGTGCAGGCAGACTCGTCGAACTCGCCTCCGTCTCCGAAATCGAACAGAGAGGAGCAAAACTGCTTCGCGTCTGGTTTACTTCCGATGCCCGCGCCCACCTCGCCCCGATCGAAAAGCTCACCGGCGTAAAGATCCTCGAACACGATGCCGAAATGCTCTCCATCAGCTACACCGGGCCGGTCAGTGATCTTCTGACATGCCTGTCTCAATTACCGGTCGAACGCATCGCCACCCGCCACGCCGCCCTCGAGCAGGCCTTCATGCACTACTACGGCAGACAAACCGAGGAGCCTTCCCGATGACCCCCGACGATCACTGCCCCCGTTTTCCCATGACTCTGCTGCGGTTCTGGGCCCGCCGGATTCTGCCCTGGTGGCTGCTCGTCGCCGCCGTCATCTTCTTCATGCAGATCGCCGTCTGCGGCATCATCCACGATGACGAAAACGTCAAGAACTTCCTCGCATTCCTCGAAATGCTCCCGGCAATCGTCCGCGCGAACCTCGGCGGCGACGCAGTCATGGCCGGCAGCCTCCCCGCGCTCATCGCCATCGGTTACAACCATCCCCTCGTCCAGACCCTTTACATGGTCTTCGCCGTCGCCGCCCCCACCGGCATGCTCGCCGGAGAAGTTCAGAGCGGAACCATGGAACTTATCCTCAGCCGCCACGTAACCCGAACCCAGACGTATATCTGCGCCGCGGCCGTAACGGTAACCGGCATGCTCGCCCTCGTCGTCGTAATGTTCCTCGGCACCGTCGCCGCCACCGCCATCTATCAGTTCCCCGAACCCGTCCCTCTCTATCGCTTCTTCCAGGTCGCGGTCAACGGTGCATTTCTCGCCTCAGCCGTCGCCGCCATCTCGCTCCTGGTCGCCGCCGCATTCCATCGCCGCGTCACCGCTGTGGGAATCTCCGTCGCATACTTGATCGTTAATCATTTCGTCACCACCACCTCCACATCGTGGAAATGGATGCAGCCTTTCGAGCCGTACAGTATATTCCATTACATCAACGGCCGAAAAGTCTTCGCAGAACAAGCCTGGCCCCTCACCGAAATAGCCGTCCTCGCCGCCGTAATCACAATCGCCCTCACCGCAGGATGGCTCATCTGGCAAAAAAAAGACCTCCGCCTCTAATGCCAACAGGTGTCCAACGCTGCATGGCAAGGCCTGAGTGTAGACTTTTTATCTTGGACAGCCAGAGATTACCCGCCCGACTCGTCGGCATCTGCCCTTTTCAAAAATACCTTGACAATACCCCCTGTAGACTTTCGCATTTTTTGTTAATGGTTCATGCGGCTGGAGCTAATGCTTCC
>CAYOTO010000067.1:0-15351 GCA_964406945.1 uncultured Pirellulales bacterium | reverse complement strand
AAGAAGAACGTGTGCTTGTCGCCCACCGGGAAATATCCGTGGGAGACGCGGTGGCCGGCTTGTGCGGTGATCCACACGTTGCCGAACACGCCGGGCGTGTTCCTGCCGCCGAAGCGGGCGTTGTTCTCGACGGTGATGTGCCGGGCCGAGAAGATCGGCTCGACGCGAACGTGGTACTCACTGCTCGCGACCGGCACGAGCAGATCCGCGTAACGGCCGAACAGCACCTGCGTGCCCTTGACCTTCGGGTCGGCCTGCCATTCCACTTCGCCGTGCGCAGGCCGAAAGTTGCTGACACGGTCTATCGGGAGCTGCTTTACGGGCGTACCGTTGATCAGCCAGTGCTTCCCCTGCTCGGCCCGGCCGCTGTCGCCAGGTGCGGCCCAGACGACCAGGTGGGTCGGCTTGTCCCACTGCTCCGTGGTGTAAGCCGGTTTGTGCCCTTTTCGCGGCGGAGCATCGGGCCAGTCAATTCGGCCGAGCAGTTTCTTGTCCTCATCCGTCAGCTCGCGCTTCGGATTGAGCTGCTCGCGCTTGCCGTCGACGGTTAGCGCGTGGATGTGGTCCTTGAGAAACGAGCGCACCGTCGCCAGCCGCGGCGAGTAGACGATCAGGTGATCGTCCATATCGAACTGCGTGGCGAGGTGGCCCCTGACGGTGGTGCCGTCGATCAACTCGATCATGCACGGTTTGAGCTGCAATTCGGGCATGTCTCCATCCGCGACGGCTGAGGAAGATCCGAGGATAAACACACAAAGCAGTATGTGTATCGATACCGTAGACGCATATTTCATATCTCAATGCCTTTCTTATTCTTGACCGGAGGGCGGATTCACAGAATTCAATGCGCCTTACCGGCGACTAAGGACCGCCAAGCTCGATGCGCAGAGCCGACAGTTCGGATATGCTTTTTCTTCCTTGGTACTGCATACCACCGTAGAAGGCTATCCAGTTGCTGTCGGACGTATCCTTGATGACCGTCGCGGTCACAGTCACGCGATTTGCCGGATCATCCGCCTGGCTCAACGATACGGATAACTGCAAACCGTCATCGATGATCTCAAAACGGTACGATGCATCATGCTTGAATTCGAGCCTGCCGATCACAGTCGGACGGCTGATGCGAAACTGTCTTCCAGCAACCCAGATCTGTGCGTTCGACCCGGCCAGACTCCCTGCATGGGGCACTTTGGTGCTCAGAGTGTAAACGATGCCGTTAGCCGCTTGTGGAAACGCCCCTTCGCGCATGCGACCGTCACCCCGCGTGACTATATCCAGTTCGTGAAATCTTTCATGAGGACCAAATGTCGGGAAACGAATAATTCCGGTGATAGAAAGCCGTCCGCCCATTAGCGGATCAAATTCTTTAGCTGTGACCAGATGTGAGCCGTTTACCAGTTTTACAGAGTCTTGAGCAAGTTCAACACGCGATTCCGGAAAAGGTGTAATCGTTCTCCAATGCGAGTCATCGAGCGATTGGCCGGAGAAATCGGCGATCTGAAGTTGTCCGGACCCACCGTTGCTCGGCTTATCGACTTCGCCCGCACCAGGTTTGATTTCTTGTAAAAGATTCGGTCCTAACTGAAAGGCCTGGCCCGCATTAAAACGCTTCTTTCCCTCCGCCAAAACGCCTCCGTCCAGGACATTCACTTCGGTCACATCGTCAGGCTTAACGCAAACGTCGAACTCAACTCCCGAACCAGAGAATTCACCGCCTGGAGTCTTTACGGTCAATCTGCTTGCATCGGCTGGACAGTACACACAAACACCGCCTTGACGGAGATTGAGCACATTGACTGATTCAAGTCGCATCTTCGCTTGTTGCCTTAGCACGATAACGGTCCCGCTATTCAGGGTTACTTCAGCAACACCTTGTTTGAGCCATAAATCCTCATTTGGATAGATCAGCGTTCCTACTTCGGCCGATTTCGGATTCTCCCACCGGGAATCGACTGAACTCGTAATATGTCCGATCGGGTGCGGTTGCGGTCCTCGCAGCAGCGCTGTAGCAGTTGCAACTAAACCCATCAGAGCAAACATCAACATTGCAGCCACCCAGTGCAACCGTATTCGAACTGTGTGGTCTGAGCCGGATGGTTTCGGTAGACGCACTTTGCTGTCTCTATAATGCCAGAGCAACTGCCCATGAAGATCCATGTAAGCCGAATAGAAAAGCCTTGCCTCTTCACTGCCGTGCAGTAGCGATTCGAGCCGAGATTTCTGCTCCGGCGTGATAGTTCCGTCGCACATCGCGGAGGTAAGCAGCCAGAGTTCATCATCTGGAGGACAAATGTTTTTTGGATATTTCATGTGTTAACCTCTCCTCTTACTTGCCGGTTAATGCACTCAAATAAATTGTGCCGGATACGCTCAAGACGCTTGTAGAGTGTGTGTGGGGCTATATTGAGATGCTCGGCAACTGTTTTGAGGTTTTTAGTTCCCAAATAGCATCGTTTTAGCAGGGCGGCATGATCATGGCCTAGCTTTTTCATACAGTGAGCCAGGGCCTGCCGACGGTATTCCAACATTTCTTCGGCTTTATGGTGGGTCTCAGCCAGATCCGCCAAAATATCATCACTGAGCGAAGAAGGATTTCGCCCTTTCTTTTTTCGAAAATCTCGGACCACATTAAAGGCGAAACCACATGCCCACGGCACAAACTCCCGAGTAGGGTCGTACTTGTGCCAGTTTTCCCAAAGTAAAAGACCAGTTTCCTGGAAGGCTTCCTCCGCCTCGTTGCGATCCGGCAACAGAGTTACTATGAATGCAAAGACCCTGTTTTGGTGCCGCAGGAACTGGGCCGTAAAATGCCTTTTCAACCTTGAATCCATCTATCTTGGTCTTTCCGAATGTACCATGCTGTTCTGTATAGTATTGCCGCGGGGCGTAGCAATTAGACGTTGTTTTTTGGGTTTCATCTATTTTTTTCGCTATGTTGCAAGTTTCTCGCACCTCGCCACAACGGCCCCGTGGCTGCATGACAGTGTTTAATGGCAAGTGGAGACTGGCTTTGAAGAGAGCCAGATATAGAAACGTTTTGCAGATTATTGACATAGATAGGATGATCTCCTAGCATGATTTCTGATTGAGTTTCCTATGAATCGATCATGATCTACTTGCGTTGAGTACATCAGACAAACGCCAGATGGATTTTGAGCATAATGGGACAAATCAGACTTACTCCAACAGGACGACTGCAATGGCTATCTATCCCCGAAGAATCCGAGCCAAAAGCCCTGCGCAGGCTGCAAGAGACCTTTCAAAAGGACTGTTCTAAAGGCTTGTTTTGTCTTGCAGCGGAGAGATACGACACAGACGCTTCGCTGACTTTGCGGTACTGGCAGGGATTTGCGGAACGATACTTGACAAAACTGTGTCACATACCGGAATCGGCAAATGAATTCGTCGTCGAGACGCCTTCGGTCGCGGAGTGCTCCACATTGCTGTTAACGGCCCCACCAATGTCGGGCGGGGAGTACCTTACCGAAAGCGTCCTGCAGAAGATATGGACCGGCTTGGATCAGTGGGTTCGTTCGACAGTCGCTTCCTGCGGCGGACTTGATGCATTCCTGCGTAAACACGCCACAAAATGGCGTCAGGTGGGTCGCGTCTGTTTCCATCTGGCCGAGAACAAGGCAGACCAGGCATGCCCCTTTGCGTTTATCGCAACATATTCAACGGGTTTTGGTTCGGGAGGACGACTGAAGCATCTTCCGCTTCGTAACGCATTGGAGCAGTATGCCGGCGCCGAGAATCGCTCGGCGCTGATCAAGCTGTTGTCACCGGTTCAGCAGGCAAGTAATCGGATAAAGTGGGTCAGTCATCTTGTAGAGTCCAAAGAAATCTATTCCGCACTGGCCTGGAAGCCGGATATGGCGTACCGGTTCCTCAAAGATATACCGGAGTTGGAAGCATCGGGCCTGACTGTTCGAGTGCCCAACTGGTGGAAGAAGCGCATCCGGCCCGCCGTTTCTGTCACAATCGGGGAAAAACGCAGGTCCACTCTCGGTGCTGATGCGGTGCTGGACTTCAACGTCCACGTTGCTCTCGGAGAGCAGCAGCTTTCGCCCAATGAAGTGGAAGAACTTCTCGCCGGTGGCGATGGCCTGGTTCTGTTTAAGGGGCAATGGATTGAGGTAGACAGTGAAAAACTGCAGCAGGCGATTGAGCATTGGAAAGAGTTACACCACCAAACCCGCAACGGCGAAGTGTCATTCATCGAAGGAATGAGGATGTTGGCGGGAGCATCTCGGGATTTGAAACATGAAGAGCAGGCCGATCAAGAAAAACCGTGGGTTCATATCACTGCCGGTGATTCGATGCGAGAGACTCTTGCCGGCCTGCGTGAGCCGCACAGACTTAATGCGGTCGATGCCGGCAGACAGTTGAAAACAACGCTGCGACCTTATCAGCGGGAAGGACTTGCATGGCTGTATTTTCTTGTGGAACTCGGTTTGGGCGCATGTCTGGCTGACGATATGGGATTAGGCAAGACTATTCAGACTTTGGCGCTGCTGTTGTGCTGTAAAAACAACAGATCGAACCGATCAAACAAGCCTTCTTTGCTGGTCATACCGGCTTCGCTTCTGGGCAACTGGCGCAGGGAGGCCGGGCGTTTTGCTCCGTCTCTGAAACTGACCTTTCTGCATCCTGCTGAAACAGACCGTAGCAGAATAGACCGGATAGCGGAATGTCCTGAGCAAATGCTGACTGAGACCGATCTGGCTGTGACAACATATTCCATGTTGACCCGTCAGGCGTGGTTGCGGAACGTGGACTGGAGGCTGGTTATTCTTGATGAAGCCCAGGCGATCAAGAATCCTTCGACTCGTCAAACCAGAGCAGCCAAGAGACTCTCCGCCCAGGCGCGTATCGCTCTAACCGGTACGCCGGTCGAAAATCGTGTAGGCGATTTATGGTCGTTGTTCGACTTTCTCAACCCAGGATTGCTGGGCTCGGCAACCGTTTTCAAAAAATTCGTCAAAACTCTCCAGGCCAGAGAGCATGACCAGTTTGCTCCGTTGCGGCGTCTGGTCGGGCCCTATATTCTGCGTCGCATGAAGACGGACCGCAATATCGTCGCCGACCTGCCGGAGAAGACCGAAGTATCCTGCTATTGCAGATTGAGCAGATCACAGATAGTTCTTTACGAAAACACGGTTCGGGCATTGAAAAACACCCTGAAGACAGCGGATGGCATGGCCCGTCGCGGAGCAGTACTGCAGTCTCTGATGCGTCTGAAACAGATTTGCAACCATCCCAGCCAGTTGAACGGCGATGGTCGATACGCTCCTGCCGACAGCGGAAAATTCATCAGACTACGAGAGATCTGTGAGGAAATAGCTTCTCGACAGGACAAGACGCTTGTTTTCACACAGTTTCGTGAGATTACGGCGCCCCTGGCTGATTATCTGGAATCTGTGTTTGGGCGCGCGGGGCTGATACTGCACGGGGGAACCCAGGTGCGGAAACGTAAGAAGCTGATCGAACAATTTCAATGCGATGACGGTCCGCCGTTTTTTGTTCTTTCTCTCAAGGCCGGTGGAACGGGATTGAATCTCACAGCAGCATCTCATATCATCCATTTCGACCGCTGGTGGAACCCCGCAGTCGAGAATCAGGCCACGGACCGGGCGTTCCGCATCGGTCAGAAACGTAATGTTCTGGTGCATAAATTTGTGACTACCGGTACAATCGAGGAACGGATCGACGCGCTGCTGTCTGAAAAGCAGAAGATGGCTGATGGAATCATAGATTCCACTAGCGAGCAGAATCTGACCGAACTGCCGGATAGTGAAATCCTGCGTCTGGTGAGCCTCGATGTTACCCGCGCTGGACTATAGGAGATATTCGTATGGCGTACTATTGGAGGCCTTATGTTTCGGTAGCTCAGCGACGAGCGAAAGCTGTGCGGAAAATGCAGCAACTTCGCAAACAGGGCAACGATATTCAACCGGTCGAAATACAGGGACGGACAATTGCGCGCAGTTTCTGGGGAAAGGCATGGTGCGAACATCTCGAATCTTTTTCCGACTATGCAAACCGGTTGCCCCGCGGTCGAACTTATGCGCGCAACGGCTCAATATGTCACTTGCGTGTTGAAAACGGACTAATCAAGGCCATCGTTAGCGGATCGGAACTCTACAATGTTCAAATCAGAATTAAACCGCTGAAGGCGCCCGTCTGGAAGGCGATAAAGAGCCGATGCAGCGGGCAGATTGGTTCGATGCTCGAACTGCTGCAGGGACGATTGTCCGATCATGTCATGTCTATAGTAACAGACCGTAACGAAGGGTTGCTTCCGTTGCCGGGGCAAATCGAGTTGGGTTGCAGTTGCCCCGACTGGGCTGAAATGTGCAAACATGTTGCCGCTGTCATGTATGGTGTCGGCAACCGGCTTGACAGCCGGCCCGAAATGCTGTTCATGCTTCGCAATGTTGATGCGAGTGAACTGATCGACGGCGACATCCCATTGCCTGATTCAGCGGTCGATGCCGGCAAAACGATTGCCGACGACCGGATCGCCGATGTTTTCGGGATTGATGTTGATGTCGAAGGTGCCACAGAACCACTCTCACAATCTCTGGAAAAGGAGGAACGGACGACCCGGAGAGCAAGAACGGTCAAACAAAAAAAGCCTTCGTCTGCACGTAAGCACAAAGTCACTAGAACCGCCAAGAAAAGGAAAACTTCCAAAATCACCGGCCGTAAAAAGTGTTCGATAAGACGTACTGCGGTTGGAAAGATTACTAACACCAGCGAACTTCCGCGGATTCGGCCAACCGGAAAATCGGTGGCAAGAATGCGCCGTCGGCTCAAGCTTTCAGTATCAGAGTTCGCAGAGCGTCTTGGAGTAACTCCAGCCTGCGTATACCGCTGGGAGAGCACTTCGGGGCGGTTGCGACTGCGACCGCACACGTTTATTGCCCTTGCAAAGTTACACCGGCAGGTACGTGCTAATGCGACTGCTTAAACCCCACGGTACAACAACCATGAAGCAAGGGACATTGAATCCTTCACACCAAATCCAGGCATCGCCTAAACCAGCTTGGGAGCCCAAGAACCACAAATGCAGATCAATACCTACCGAACTATTGACGAACTCTGGGGGTAAAATGAGCTATTTGGACGGGAAAACGTAAAGCCTTGAAACTGCTAAGTCCTGCAGTTCCAAGGCTTTACAAAAGCGAGGCCGAAGGGACTCGAACCCTCAACCTTCGGATCGACAGTCCGATGCTCTAACCAGTTGAGCTACGGCCCCGACGCTTAAAGAATCCGGTTAAATTACAGTTTCGCATGTAGCTTGTCAAGTCTTTCGACAAAAATATGCTGAAAAATGAACTGAAAACGCCTACTTTGTACTTCAGTTGGCTCCAATTACCGAATTCTCACTGCTGCAGGCACGGAAATGGCCACAAGGCAGCCTCTATGCCAGGAATTCAACAAAGGGCCGGAGCACAGCAAAAGAAGCGATATATTGCCCGCATTGAGAAGAAGACGAGGTTTTTAGCCCGGGCTTATAATCTGTTTCTCGTGTGAAAAGCAATGATCGAAATTGATGGCTCATACGGAGAAGGCGGCGGCCAGATATTGCGAACTTCTCTGGCGCTGTCGTTAGTTACCGGCCGGGCGTTCAAAATCATCAATATACGCGCTGCCCGAAAAAGGCCCGGTTTGATGCCCCAGCACCTGGCAGCAGTAAATGCCGCCGCACAAGTGAGCTGCGCCCGCGTCAGCGGCAATTATCTAAACTCCCGCTCTCTGTCGTTTGCACCGGGAACCGTGAAACCCGGAAATTACCATTTTGCCATAGAAACCGCCGGAAGCGCCACTCTGGTGCTTCAAACGGTGCTGCCGGCGATGCTTTGCGCCGGGTCCAACTCCTCTATGACTCTTACAGGAGGTACGCATAACCCGTTTTCACCACCATTTGACTTCCTAGCACGCACATTCGTACCCATAATCAACCGCATGGGGCCGCAGATTTCGCTGTCTCTGAATCGTTTCGGCTTTTATCCGGCCGGAGGCGGCAGTTTCAGCATCGAGGTCGAACCTTGCGGCAAGCTTGGCTGCATCGAACTGATGGAGCGAGGACCTGTCCTGGGAAGACAGGCCCGAGCCATAGTGGCCCGGCTCCCGATGGATATCTGCGATAGAGAACTGGCGGCTCTGGCAAAGCGGCTTTCGTGGCCGAAAGACCTGCTCCGGGCTGAAAAAACGGAAGATTCCAATGGGCCCGGCAATGTTCTGATGGTTGAAATCGAGAGCGCGCATATAACCGAGGTGTTCACGGCTTTCGGGCAAAAAGGAATACCCTCCAAAAGAGTGGCCGCCAATGCCGCCGCTCAGGTAACAGAATATATGGCAGCCGATGTTCCGGTCGGAAGGCACCTGGCTGATCAGCTATTGATACCGATAGCGATGGCCGGCGAGGGCAGGTACAGGACGCTGTCTGTGACTGCCCATACACTGACCAATATCGAAGTTATAAAGAGATTTCTCGAGGTCGATATAAGCGTCGACGAACTCGGCAAAAACACCCGGGAAGTCCGGATTAAAAGATCATAGCGGATGAATGAATTTTTGCGTTGCTTAACAGGCCCGTTTGCTCGTAGAATATGGTGGCGCCGAGAAGAAGGACAAGGTGAAGAAAACCTTATTAAAGAGTATCCTGCAAGGTTCTCGGCCCGGTAAAGATTGGCATGCGCCCGTAGCTCAGTCGGATAGAGCGCCGGTTTCCTAAACCGGAGGTCACAGGTTCGAGCCCTGTCGGGCGTATTCGCAGAACTCAGTAGAACCGTCATTCGTCGGAGCGGCGTATCTCAATACCGCGGTCCTGCAGGTGTTTTTTGACGTCTTCTATTGGAACTTCTCTCCTGTGAAAGATTCCCGCCGCCAATGCCGCTTCAGCATCCGTCGCATCGAAAACCTGGGCAAAATGCTCCACGCAACCGGCACCGCTCGATGCGATAACAGGTATACTAACAGCGCTGCGGACCGCGTCGATAAGTTCTATATCGAAACCGGCATTAGTCCCGTCTCTGTCGATACAGTTCAGCAGGATTTCTCCGGCTCCAAGTTCTTCACAGGCCTTCGCCAGCGTGATTGCATCCACATCCCGGCCCTCTCTGCCCCCCTTGACGGTGCACTGATACCAGCAGAACCTCTCGCCTTCGGAGCCGACTGCGGCGGTTTCGATGGTACGATGCTTGACGGCATCCGGAGATTTGACATAGATTCTCCTCGGATCGACCGAAATGACAACAGCCTGGCTGCCGTAAACCTTCGATATGGCCTCGATAGAGCTTTTACCCGTTTTACGGCCGGTCCTGAGATACTCCTCGACAATATATACGGCGTCGCTGCCGATGGATACCTTATCGGCCCCTGACCTGAAATACTCATGTGCGACATCGAGAGCACTGTAGAATTTACCGTTCTTGTCCGTAAATTCCCTTATTCCGCCGCCGATGGTCAAAGGAACGAAGACGTTTTCAGACGTCTTACGGAGGATATCCAGCATGGGCATGTCTTCCAGCGGGAAATCTCTGAAACCGGTTATGTTCAAGAAAGCTATTTCGTCGGCGCCTTCGGCATAATACCTGCCAGCAAGTTCCACGGGCCGGCCCAGATTACGCACTTGGCCTGCCTGGCGAACGTCGTATTGATCGCCTTTGGTTACAACCAGATCGCCGGCATCGTTCGCACGCACATCCAGACAAGCCACAATCCTCTTTGCGAGCACCGTCTCGGATGCGGGACAGGGCGGTTCGACGGCTTCGCACTGCTGGCGGTCCAGGAAATTGCCGAACAGTTGCAGGCCCTTGGCGCCGCTTTTTTCCGGATGAAACTGGGTGGCGATTATGTTGCCCTTCTGAATGCTGCTTACATACTCGTAATCGTAGTCGGTACAACTGAGAATTACCGATTCTTCCTCCGGGGCTACGTGATACGAATGTACGAAGTAAAATTTCTCATCGCCTCTGAGTCCCCTGAACAGCCTGGATTTCCGCCGGGCTTTGATGCCATTCCAACCTATATGCGGCACCGATTTCGAGGTGGCGAAACGTCTTACCGTGCCGGCGATTATGCCCAGCCCGGCAATACCTGGAGCCTCTTCGCTGCTCTCGAACAGCACCTGCAGGCCCAGACATATACCGAGGTACGGCCTGCCGGAAGCCAGATAATCCTTCAAGGGGCCGGTATAGCCCTGCTCATCCAGCGCCCTCATCATACTCCCGAAGTCGCCGACTCCGGGGCAGACCAGTTTCTGAGCGGATGTTATATCTCCGGGCTCGGCAACGATCTTTACTTCACAGCCGAGTTTACCCAGCGCGTTTACAACGCTTCTGACGTTCCCGGCTCCGTAATCGAGCAGTGTAACAGTCTCTTTAGTCATCAGAAATAGCCCGTGAAACGAGGGTTTGATATTCACACACGGCAGAACCGGCGTCTGCGCACTGCCGATTCAGTACGAGAAAGCTAAAACCATGCTGCTGAATAACTTACAGCCCGTCTCAACTTTCCAACATGGAATCTAACCGAAAATAACACCGGAATCCAGCAAGATTCAGCATCAATCCTGGAAAGTGTGGCGCTCTCTTACGCAGTTTGACAGCGAATTTGCGTAAAAGTATTATAAACTTGCCGTACAAACCCCGTAATTAAGAAACAACATGCCCGCAGACATCGGATTGGTATACTGGATGTGCCTGGCATGTCCGCGTACTTCGTTTTATGTGCCTTTCTACTACGTCCCGCCGCAATTTCCGAAAGCTTATTCGGGGCTGTCGACAAGGCCTTCGGCGGACTACTATGAAAACAGGGTCTCCTCGCCCTTCGATCCGGATTCGATGCAAGCCTTCTGGACCTTTTCCAATTTCCGCGATAAGATGGACAGGGCCGATCCGCACCTCAGATCGCAGGTTCGTTCGGCCGCCGAGAAGTTGGAAAAAGCCGCTCTCGCGGATCAGGAGGCCATAGAAACAGCGACCTTGCGAATGTACCGGACGAAACCACGGGCGGCCAAATGGATGTCGGCTAATTACTCGCGGGGCATTTACCTTCGCGCTCTCGAAACTATGGCCGGTTTCATATCTCCCGTTGGGCAGTGAGGCGTATTGCCCGCCGCCAAGCTTTGCGGTCAAAAGAAGGATCCCTTTTATGCGGTATTTATTGATCAATTCAAAGATAATTTGGAGGGCCGCGGTTCTAGCGGTGTTAATTATGACATGTGCTTACGGACAGGACAACAAACTTGACAACGACCGCCGGTTACAGGCTAAAGCGGCTGAATTAGCTCAGCGAATCCTCATCGTCGATACTCACGTGGATACGCCCCACAGGATGCATAAGAGTTGGGAGGACATCTCGCAAAGAACCGAAGGCGGACACTTCGATTGTGTCAGGGCCGCAAAGGGAGGACTCGATGCCGTTTTCATGGCGATTTATGTGCCCCCGGAATATGAAGATAAAGGCGGCGCTAAAGACTTTGCAGACGAACTCATCGACCAGGTCGAGCAGTGGGGACAAAAGTGGCCCGGTGAATTTGATTACGCCGCATCCAGCGCCCAAGTAAAAAAGCAGTGTGGAAACGGAAAAGTTACCGTCCTGCTGGGCATGGAGAACGGTTCGCCGATCCAGGGCGATCTCAAAAACCTGCGGCACTTCTACGACCGCGGCATCCGGTACATAACTCTCGCGCATTCCAAGTGCAACCATATATGCGACTCCAGCTACGACGAACAGCGCATATGGCACGGACTTAGTCCCTTCGGTCGCGAACTCGTCGCCGAGATGAACAAAGTGGGCATGATAATCGATGTATCCCATCTCAGTGACGAGACTTTCTATCAGGTGTTGGAGGTCTCCGAGGCCCCGGTAGTTGCAACTCATTCGTCATGTCGAAAGTTCACACCCGGCTGGGAGCGTAATATGACGGATGATATGATCGAGAGAATCGTCGACAAAGGCGGGATCGTTCAGATAACCTTCGGCTCCATATTCGTCAGCCAAAAGGTAAACGCCGAAATGGCCGAGCTGAAGACCGGCATTGCGGAGCACGTAAAGACCAACGGCCTCGAAGGCGAAGATAAAGATGAGTACACTCACAAGGCATGGAGCGAATTCGCATTCAGCAAGGCAACCATAGGTGACGTCGTGGCGAATATCGACCATGCAGTGGAGTTGGTCGGGATCGACAACGTGGGAATCGGCTCAGACTTCGACGGCGTCGACAATGTTCCCGTCGGACTCGAAGACGTCTCGATGTATCCCAACCTGATCTGCGCAATGCTGAAAAAAGGCTATTCGGAAGAAGATATTGAAAAATTGTTAGGCCTGAATTTCTTGAGAGTCTGGGCCGCCATCGAAGAAGCCGCCGACAAATAGCAGACCGACTGTCCCACCTGTTCGGCCGATGGCAAGAATTGTTCCGACAGGACCGAAGTCCGATTTAGAATGAGACAATTCGCAGCCGAGGGCACACAATTCGCCGTTAACGGCAGAAAGACTTTTTTTGCGAGGCAAATACGACGCCTGTGTGTTCCCGTTAACCCGAGAATCTAATTCAATTGAAGGTTTCTTCGCAAGCGACTCCTGGTGCCATCCCATGTTCAGGCGGACGCCCACTCGAATGCACTCGAGCCTCGCTGCCGAACAACGGTGTGTCCATAAGGCCCATGTCGTCGGCCAGTATGAACAATATGTTCGGTTTGGCGTCAGTCGCGGGGCTCGCCGTTCGGGAAAACGCCGAAGACACGACCGCTGCGGCGGTTGCCGTCATGAATTCGCGCCGGGTAATTGGCATGACTGATCTCCTATAGATGTGCCGGAGTTTTTCAAAGCCGCCGCAACACTCCAAGAGCAGCAGTCACGCTCCGGGGAAGCAATGCAAGTCCAAGTATACCATCACAGGTAATCAACTTCCACGAGGCATCTCCGGGGTTCTGCAGAGCATTTCGGCAGTACCACCGGTGCTTGTTTTTTGCGAAAATATGTTGCAAAAAAGCTTGACGCCCGCCTGCCGGGCTACTACAATATAACTGGAAATAAAATTAGTTCTCAAGCCCCTGTGGATTCTTCCTCTCTTCCTCTCTCTCTCCCGACCGCAGGGGCTTTTTTCTATACCCCCGAAAACCTCTGTTTTCGCTCAAAACCGCAGTTCCCGGCCTGCCCCGACATGTTTCTGCTTCTCGCTGCCCGCGTTGGCCAGCCGTTTGCCTGCATGAACTCGGCGGGAATTACGCACGCAACGCCGGCTTCGAACAGGTTCAAGAGCCGTTAATTCCCTACCGTGGCGAAAAAAAACATAAAAAATTACGGTTGCCCGTAACAAATGTCGGCCGGTGCGCCTCTCTATAAATGACAGAACATTCTTCTAGGGCAGCATAATAGTCTTCCTTGGCAGCCCTTCTGGACGATCCTCCGCAAGGATAAGATGCCTTGAGTCCAGAAGGGCTGCCGCCTTCTTTTGGTTACCCGCAATAATCCGACGCTATGGAATTGACGCCGGATTTGCCGCCACAGTATTGAGTCAGGTCTCTCTAGCGGTTTTCCAACCTGTCGGCGCCCAGTTGGCCACATGCAGCCCTTATGCCGCGGCCGCGTTTGAATCGAACAACTGTTTCTATTCCGGCGTTTTCGAGGATATTGCGAAACGTCATTATCGCCACCCTCTCGCTTGGAACCATTTCGCAACCGGGGTGGGGATTGTACTCCACCAGATTCACGTTCGCTTTTACATTTTTTATGAGGCGGCAAAGTCCGGCTGCATGCTCGGGCGAATCGTTCAAATCCCCGATCATGACATATTCGAAAGTAACCCGTCGCCCGGTCGCGTCCTGATAGTCTTTGATGGATTCCATCATGTCATTCAAGCCACATCGCGCAACGCCGGGCATTATCCTTTTGCGAATCTGGTCGTCGCAGGCGTGAAGCGAGATCGCCAGTCTTATATTAAGGTCTTCGCGGGCAAGTGCTCTTATGGCGTTTGGCAGACCGCAAGTACTTATTGTTATGTGCCTGGCTCCGATGTTCCTTCCCTCGGGGTCCATCAAAATACGGACCGACCGAATCACGTTGTCGTAATTGTCGAACGGCTCGCCCATTCCCATGTACACTACATTGTTTATTCTGCCCAGGTCCTCCGAAGCCCGGTTAATCTGATCGGCAATTTCGCCGGCGGTCAAATTGCGGCGAAAACCCAGCTTGCCGGTCGCACAGAAAGCGCACATTCGGGAACACCCGACCTGGCTCGACACGCACAAAGTCTTTCGCTCGTCGTCGAAAAGCACAACGGCTTCGATGCATTCGCCGTCGCACAATTCGAAGAGGTGCTTTACAGTCCCGTCAGTATCGACGATTTTGTCGGCAGTTTTCAATTGTGAAATGTAGTAGCCGTCTTCCTTCAAACGGCGTCGAAAGTTCTTGTGCAGCGGGGTGATCTCGTCGATGGAGCGGACGGCTTTAATGTGAACAAAACTGAATATATACCTGGCCAGGTATTCTTTTTCGACGTAGCGGCGGGTTAATGCACGCAGTTCTGCGAGCGTCTGGTTCTTCAAGTCCGTATTCATATTCTGATTATACACAAAATCGAACCGGACGGCAGCCCGGATAAGGAGCGCAGATAGAACGGTGGGATAAAGAGATGTGGCGGCAACGCAGACGTACAGTTACAGCGATAATGCGGCGCGTATGCAGCAAAACAACCCCGGGCCGTCAAACAAAACCGCTATTAAGCCATTCTTTGAAATCTCGAAGTGATGCCCAGGATTCGCACAATTCTTCGCTGTCGAATTGTATCAGTTGTCGGGTCGGCATTTCAGGCAAATCAATTAATAATCTTCGGACTTAATTTCTAAAGAGCCGAACTTGTGGACGCTTTGACGTACTCCAGCGCCTCGTCCCTGCTTCGAGCAAATTTGAACATAGGCTCGATGGCTGTCCGATGAAACACACGCATAATTTGCCGGTTGACGTTATAGAGAATCAACTGTCTGCTATTGAGCTTCTGGGTTTCATTTATGAGCATGAGGTCACAGATGCATGCCGAGGTCAGTATCACAACTTCGGAAAAATCTACAACGACGTCGATCTCGTCGCAATCGCAAGTTACCTCATAGAGGTCCTGCAGTTCGGAGCCGGTCTGCGGCCGAGCCGGCAGTCGTGCGCACAGAGTTTCTTGCGTAAGGTACTGAATTGACATATAGCCCCCACTTATTAACATATTTCCCCACACCGTCGCCGCTCATGTACGCAACCTCGCTACTTATATTATGCGCCGAAAACTTCCAACTCCAAGCCGGTTACAAGTTTTTTGCTGATGGCGCAGGGAAAATGCTTAATTCG
>CAYOTO010000066.1:0-15363 GCA_964406945.1 uncultured Pirellulales bacterium | reverse complement strand
TATTTGATTTATACCGATTGCGTGTAGCAATATCTAAAGAATTGGAAAGCCCTAAGCGTATAAACGAAGTCAAGAGAAAGATACAAAAGGGTGATGTCATCAGCTATTTTGAAGAGAATGAAAACAGACTGATTCAAGCCGAGGTCATCGAACTTAGGAGAACCCGTGTTCTTGTGAAGAATAAGCATGACATGAAACAGTGGATTATTCCATTCTATATGATTAATGTTGATGGGCTCTCTACGAATATAAAATATGGCACAAAAATGAGTGGAATGAATAAGAATGAGATACAGAAAGGCGATCTTGTTGGATTTAGAAGCAAGCATAACAAAAATGTTTGTGGCAAGGTAATACGAATGAATCCCAAAACGGTTACTGTGTTTGTAGAACCTAATCAAGAATGGCGAGTGCCCTATTCGATGCTGTACCCGATCATTGACGGGGAGATATGTAAAGGGCGGAGTAAAAGTGCAGCGCCTGGCGGGGCGGAATAAAACTGTGGCGCTTCCTGATGATTTCTGCGAAAATGCGTGGTTTTTCACGGCAGCGTATGCCGTGTACGGCGACGGGTTTTGAGCGGAAAGGAAAGGAAGTGTACAGCGATATGGAACAGTGTCTAGAAATTCGCAGAAGAGTCCTTCGGGAAGGTGTCACCCTCTGTGTCAGAAAGGGTGAGACAGTTCCTTGCCAATAATTAGAGTAGAGGGCAAGGAGATAAGTGATTATGCTGGATGCTATGGACAAGACACAGAACAAGAGGTTGTTGGCTCCGGAGAGAGGGGAGCCGGAGCGTAGCGCAGGCGATCCGAACGGAGGGGCCGACAACCTCGCCGCCGATCAGCCGATCCCGGATCCTGAGGTTCTGGCCCAGCCCAAGCGCCGTCGGTTCCCCGCCGCCTACAAGGCTCGCATCGTCGAAGAAGCACAACGCTGCACCGAGCCCGGCCAGATCGGGGCCCTGTTGCGGCGTGAAGGCCTCTATTCCTCTGCCCTGACTCAGTGGCGGCGGCAGTACCAGGCCGGAGCCCTGAAGGGCCTCAAGGACGACAAACGCGGCCGCAAGCGCACTCGCGACGCCCGGGACGAGGAACTCCAGCGTCTACGGCATGACAATGAACGACTCGGCAAGAAGCTCCATCAGGCCGAGCTGATCATTGAGATTCAAAAAAAAGTTGCCGCCATGCTCGGCAATCCGATCGAGACGGCACCGAACGGCGAGGGTACGCTATGAGCCTGATCGAAGAGCATCGCCAAAAACTCGGTACGGCGCCGCTGTGTCAGGCACTGAAGGTCTCTCGGGCGTCCTTTTATCGGCAGCAGAGTCCAAAGGCGGCCACCGCGACCGTTGTCGCACGCAAGCCGCCCGAGCACGCCTTGAGCGAGGCCGAACGACAAACCGTCCTGGCGACCTTGCATGAACCGCGTTTTCTCGATCTGGCCCCGCCACAAGTCTACGCTCAGTTGCTGGAAGAGGGATGCTACCTCTGTTCCATACGAACGATGTATCGGCTCCTGGCGGCTCAAGACGAGGTTCGCGAAAGACGGGCCGTAACGTGCGTCAAACAAAAGATCTGCGAGGACCAACTGACGCTTCACGCCGACCGAGGCTCCTCGATGAAATCCAAGGTGGTTGCCCAACTCCTGGCCGACCTCGGCGTTACCAAGACCCACAGCCGCCCCCAGGTATCCAACGACAATCCGTTTTCTGAAAGTCAATTCAAGACGATGAAGTACCGTCCGGAATTCCCCGAACGCTTCGGCTCAATCCAGGGTGCGCGGCTCTTCGGTTGTAACTTCTTCCCCTGGTACAACCATAACCATCGCCACTGCGGTTTGGCCCTCTATACACCTGCCGACGTCCACTACGGGCGTGTGCAGGAAGTCCATCAACAACGTCAGGCAGCCCTGGACGCCGCCTATCGGCGGCATCCAAACCGCTTCGCACGAAAACCGCCCAAGGCGCTTTTGCCACCCCGCGCCGTCTGGATCAATCCACCCAAAAACCCGGAAAACCAACCCATGAATTAGAGCTTAATTCCAAAAAGGAACTGTCTCATTCGACTTGACAACTACCGCAACAGCGAGTCGGTACTCGTATGCTGTCATATTTGCATGTCTTAAAAAACTGTATTTAACTCGCACCATACAGCCAGTAGCTACCTGCAAAGATCTCCAGGTCCGCAAAATCGACGTCGCCGTCGCGATCTAAGTCAGCTCCACCGCACCAGGAGCATCCAACGCAGTCAGTCGATTGCCAGTTTTCCAGGAACAACGAGTAGTCAATCACATCGACTTGTCCATCGACGTTCAGGTCTGCAGCAGTTACCATATCTGATAGAGCGTGGAGCATTTTGCCTCCCAATCCATACAATTGGTCAGAGCTTTCGACAAGATGTTCTCCTACCCATCCCCTGGAGTCTATACCTCCAAGCAAAGCTTCGCGGCCTGCAATTACGCTCGGTTCTACGTCCGGTCGTTGCTCCCTGCATGCGAAAAGGCCGAGAGTGCAGTGAACCGCGACGGTTGTATATCCACTGGGAAGAACATCGCTGGAACCGCCGTGGTCAAATCTTGTATAGAAACTCCCCTCGTAGGTTTGGCCGGGCGGAACCTGATGGCTCAGCAACATGTCGGGCAGGTCGGTTAAGCTTATGCCCGCCCAGTACTCCGTGCCCAAGCCATACGGATCCAGTAGCGTGCCGTCTAACTCTCCAGTGCTGGCAAGAGCCCATGTGGCTATTCCAAGCGTCCCCACCGGAGAACGAGCCGTTTCATCCGATACTTCGATCAGAAGTCTCACAAGGTACTCCCGTATTGTATCAGTGTCATCAGCATCAACATAGTGCGAGGCGACGACATAATAGGACATCAGATTAGCGACATCGCCCGCATCAAAATAGTCCGTCCCCCCGGGCGCTTCAAAAAACGTATTTAGATAGCCGATTGTTCCGTCTGGCTGGTTTTTAGCGTATGCGAAAAAGGAGATAATCTCCGATTTCCATACGTTGTCTTCCGGATTCAGGGAAGTATCGCTAAGGCGGGTGAAGGCATAGACTTCTGGGGCCAAATACGTGCCGCCGGCAATACCATAAATAAAAGCACCGCCGAGTTGGGACGCGTATGAGTATTGCGGATCACAGGTAACTTCGTGGGCTCCGGACAGCCCTGCTACGATAAAGCCGGTAAGATCGGCTTCCTTAGGCCAACTACCTTTTAGCGTACCAAAGTGTTTCTGACCGGACTCAATTCTATCAGCCACCTTGACTATCGCATCGCTGATTTCCGAAGCCGTAGTCTGCTGGCGGCACATTGCGCCACAAATGAGACATACCGCCACACAAAAAACTCTTAAGCTACGTCTCTGGAAACTATATCTTGAACTGCTGAACGAGCCACTCAGATATTGCACTTTCTGGCAGAAATCCGATAATAACAAACTATCCTTTATCCGCGTTTTATGCTCCATCATGTTTCTCCTTGTCCTTACTGCCGCTATACGATCCGGTTACCAGGCTAAAAAAAAAGCCCCGGCGTGCACGCGCCTAGGGCCCCGTACTCCAAACCCGCACAAGGTTGGAGAACGTACAAGAAAAGCCTAAATTGAGATCAGTTAGCCGTTGAATCTTCCACACGCAAGCCGGATTCTCACTCACGTGCAACCCTGTTGGCGGTCAGTCAAGAATCAGGGGAGGCCTGTATGGACTTCTTAGGGACGGCCTAAACGGAATTCGGATTAACGACGGAGGCCCACTCAAAGTGCCCACATCGATTGTGTCGATCGTGCTCAGAGTGAAAGGATCCAAAAATCCGTCTTTTGTACCGTTCTCATCATCTCCGGAGCCGCCGACCGCCACAGTGCCGGCACTCACTAGAATGCCGATCACTAAGATTAGTGCTAATAGTTTTCTAATCATACTGTTTATCTCCTTTTCCCCTGGTATCTTTTAATCAAGATTGCATACATATACTAAGCATTTTTGCGTCTTCGGCTAATAAGCACTCCACCTATGCCAAGTAAGGCCATTGTGGTGGGCTCGGGAATAGCCTGAAGCCATTCACCCGCGAACACAGCCGTATGGATGCCGCCATCAATCATGTGCTCGTAGACAATACCGTCCGAACCAACACCCGCGGCCATGGCAATCCGCCCTGCTCGAATGTTTCCGTCTACGTTAAAGCCGGGAATCGTTTCGTTTGCCGCAATGAGCCCCAGAAGGCCGAACGCCTGATCCTCAACATAACCGGAATCTTTGTACCCGGGGCCAGCAGCAGTATGATCGAAACGATGGAAGAACATGTCTTCTGTTGAGCCCGAGCCGGCATTCTGGTGTGCAGCGAGCATAGTCGGCAGGTCACTGAGGACTACGTCCTGCCAAACATCTTCGCCCACCAAGCCAAAGGGATCAACTCTCTGACTGTCCATATCTCCGGTCTTTGCAAGAGCCCAAGTTGCTATACCCATGCTCTGAACAGGGTAGAATGCAGTGTCGTCATCTACGCGGGCAAGGAACTGAACTAATGCCTGCCGCCATACTCCAGCATCGGCCGCCCCGACCTTGTCTGCCGCAACAGTATGCTCGGCTACATAGAAAGCCGCATTGGAAGCGTCGGTTCCCTTGAAACCGCGAATGTAGCCATAGGTGTCCAGACCGTTGTAGAAATTCTGAACAGGAGCACTGTAGGTCGGATCTCCGGTAATCTCGCCTAACAGGGAAAGAGCATAAGCTTCGTCACCATACAAGTTGCTGCTATGAACATCCACTATATGCTGACCACCCAATTCCGCCGCTGAAAGATATGAAGAATTGCCGGTAATCTGATAGGCGTTCACCAGTCCGGCGACGATTGACCCAGTAAAGTTCTCTTCTCCAGCCCACGTTCCGACTTTCGATGGGTCAGGATCGGCTGTTATCTGGGTATTTACCAACCTGTCTGCAACCGCGGTTATTGCGTCGCCCACCGGCAACGCCTGAGCAGCGGTTCCGAGTACCGATAGGGCAAGCAACACAACAAAGACATGATAGTTTAGGGCCTTTTTCATTACTGATCTCCTCCAAAATTCTGATTACCCGGCTACAGTTTTTTGCTGTAGCCACAAATATCTGTTAGCAACACCCTCCTTGAGCTAGGATGCCTAACGCTGATACAAATTATCACCACAAACTCCGTTTCAACATACGATCATTTTAGACAATGGCACGACGCAAAGTCAATGGCATTTTAGCGCCTTCCGCCAAATCCAGTGCTAACCACGTGACCGAACCTTGTTTTTCAAGCCAAGAACGCTGGGCTTTTTTTTGTTTTTTTCAAGATGTCTATTTAAGGCAGAGCCGAATATCTGCATTTTGTATGAACACGCTGGTTTGTACGACCTTTTGTCCCTCCTCGAGCCTGGTTCTCTTTGCACTTAAGTACCCAGATTCGCTCATTATCTATTTGCGGTCAGTACTTGCAATGACGTTTCGAGTTCCGGCGGCAAACCGAGAGGGCGGGCCACTCAGCCAAGACAACCTAACGGGTATGTGAACTCTGTTACTTTTTTTCAGAAAATGATTTGACGACAACATTTAAAGCAAATAAATTGCGGATACTACCTGCTTTAGCTCGGGATAGAGACGTACAAAGCTACGGGCTGCCAGGTAAGGAAGACTATATATAGCTAAAAATGGGGGGGGATGGAGCACTTACAGTGTCGCCAAAACAGCGGGAGCTGAAAAAGCGAATAGCGGAGCTTCGGGAGCAGGTTAGTTCATATAAATCGCAGATCGCTTGCGCCCAAAGCTGCTCTTACATTGAGGGATGTCCGGTCCTGCGAACTCGAGTAGAACACAAAGAGGTACGTAGCCACTGCAAGGATCCCAGCGAGTCTCAAGCAGCATCACGGCTTAAGACCACTTTGAAAAAACCGATCGTTGGACGTACAACCAATGAGCGCAATGGGGATGGATTCGATTCCTGCTCAGCCCCTTGTCATTGCACTCGCTGTGACTGTAAGCGTCAATACGAAGAAGAACATAACAGTCTGGCTGTCGCTCAAGAGATAGCACCTATAGGAGTTGTCTCAAACGATTTACGCACTGGAAAGAGTATATGGTCCAACCAAATCTATGCAATCACGGGCTACGGTAAGGGTGACTTAGAGCCTTCTTTTACCACGGCTCTGAACTTGATTCATCCAAATTACCGGCCAGCCTTTCGTCGTGCATATGAGGATTCGATTAGATGCGGAAAACCTTATCACTTGATAACAAAAATTGTCCGCAAAGACCAGTCGATTGGAACAGTCGAAATTAAAACACGCGTGCTAAAAGACTCAGAAGGTCGGCCCGAGAAGCTTGTGGGGGCAGTCCAAGACGTAACCGAGCACTTTGAACCACAACAGAAGAATCAGCAGTTCAGAAATAGTATACGACTCGCTGAGCGGCGTGCCTCGTTGGGTACCATGGCTGCGACGCTGTCTCACACGTTGACACAACCTCTTACAGCTATCAATTTTGCCGCCCTAAATATTGCCGACGAACTAGAAACGTCGAAGCCGGACATCCAGTATATTTCTAAGTGCATCGATACAACTGTTACTTCGTCAAAGAAGATCAGCAGTAAAATCAAACACTTTCGAACTCTTGGCAAGCAGAACAATCAAGCCGAAGTAGTAAGTAACCATCTCTACGATGTTGCCACCGGGGTGGTTGAACTGCTCAAGCTTCAGTGCTGGCGTACCGGCCTGACGATTGAGTTTGAAAGTCTTAAAAAAGTACCTCCGGTTTATGCTCCGAAAGATGAATTATCTCAGATATTCTTTGCTATTTGTGAGAACAGCGCCCATGCATCTCAAGACTGCAACAAAGATACCCTGCTGACAATAACCGCAAAACATTGCGAGCAATACGTCGAAATAGAATTCACCGATAATTGCGGCGGCATAAGCCCTGAGCACCAGAACATAGCGACCGAACCTTTTTTTACAACGAAAGGGGAAAAAGGAACAGGTCTTGGTCTCTTTTCTGTAAGGACTATCGCCGAGGCGTGCGGTGGTGGACTTCGAATTTGCAGTGTAGGAGATGAGACACAAATAAAGGTCAGGCTTTGCAACTCTGAAGGGAGACACCCACATGCAGACTAAAAGGACCGAGAAGCCAGTTGTTGCTCTGGCAGAAGATGATCTAGAGGTGCGTAACATGATAGCCATGGCATTAGAACGTACCGGAGTTCATGTCACACAATTTGCCAATGGAACGGAGTGTGCATCAGCTCTAAAAAAAACCGAAGTCAGATTTGACCTGCTGATTAGCGACCTTAGAATGCCGGGTTGCAATGGCCTGGAGTTGTTGAAAATTGCCAAAGAATTGGACTACCAACTGCCGGTCATTCTGGTCACCGGCTACGGAGATATACCAACTGCAGTGAGAACAATGAGGGAGGGGGCGGTGGATTTTTTGGAGAAACCCCTAGAGAGAAAAAGCTTTCTAAAAGCGGTGAAAAGCGTATTGGATTACATAAAGCAACCCCAGGCCTGCAGAAAAACTGACTCAGCTGCATTGACCGATGTTGAACGAGAGGTGCTTTGCCTTATTATGCAAGGCCATACCAACAAAGTAATCGCGCGCATAAAATCTCGCTCGAAACGTACGATTGAATTTCATCGAAGAAACATAATGCGAAAGCTAAACTGTGATTCTTTGGTCGATCTAATACGAAAAGCAACCGCAATGGGGATTGACTGAAAACTTAGTCGCCAGCCGGTAGGAATGTAAAGGTCCGTACCCCGGCGGCCCCTCCGGGCAACAGGAGGTCCCGTCCAACTTGAATCAATCCAAGGTACAGCCGCCTCCACTCTAAAACAGGTAGTTCCCGCACTTCTTACAGTGGGTCCTGGTCATCAATATTTGCCGGTAGCAATTCCTCTTTTCTGAGAGTGTGCCCGTTGCACTCATAATTTCGTGGTGCGAATACGTTTGATGGATGGCCAATAATGTATAAGAAGGCTAAACCGCAGCTGAGCTCAAGAAAACTTCTAAAACCGGCTTTTTGTTTTTTGGTTCTGATTTTTTGCCTTGCATGGGCCAGTCTCAACGCCTCAATTCAGGCAGAGGCGGTTTCCCCCGAAAGCAATAAAGCCGCAGAATCCCGCAAAACGGGCACAAGCGGCGACGGCAAGGAGCCCCTCGCTTCCGAGTCAAGATCAGATTCGACCGCATGCGTGCGACGTCGACTAAGCGGGTTTGAGCCGATCAAGCACTGGACAAATCAGGCCAGGGCGCTGAAGCAGATAGCTGGTTTTCACTTGGAGCTTTCGCTGATACCCAAGATGGCAAATTTGACCCGAGAACAAGTTGAAAAGAAAATCCGCTCCCGAGCAGAACAACAGGGCCTGCCGATGCTAAAAGCTGATCAGTCAGGCGTAAATACAGCCACCATTCACATAGAAGTTTCCGACATGAAGCTGTCTTTCCCCTACGTCGCTTTGGACTACGCAGTGAAAGGCCAGTTGGAGCGAATGGAAAATGCCTTGCACTTCCGCGACTACAAGATCCGCATGTACGTATTGGCCCCTGTTAGAAGCTATGCGAACGAAGTTGTCACAGCTATTATTTGGACCAGGTATACACATACCGAGGTCTTCCATAGAAGCAATTTGCCTATGGAAGTCGAAAACGAAATCATGACGATGCTAGATCATCTGGTAAGAGATTATTTAATTGTGAATTGATGCATTACGATTTTGTCTGCTGGGTGCCGTGAACGCTCGTTCAGCCGGCGGAACCGCCTTGCAAAATGCGTACTAGCCGCACTTTGCCGACCCCGCAGAACAGCCGAAGACGAGTGTGTAATTGCTAAAACTATAGGCGTTTCTGAGGTCTTGAGATGGAACACTCGCATCGTCCTGTCATATTCTTCTTCAAAAAAGCACCTGAAGAACACCAGATCATTCGAAAGCTTTTCGACTCTGCCGGCTACGACCTTGAGCTTTTTGCCGAGGAATCGGAGTTCATAGTTAAGCTCATTTGTGGAACTTGCGATATGGCGATTATAGATCTAGACCTTGCCTGTTTGGGCGGCATGAGGTTTTTCGGGACCGCTAGGAGCTTCATGCCGTCCTTACCAGTTATTCTGCTTGGCAAAAGCGCCAAATTGATGTCATTTCTAGATGTGACTAAAGAGAGTTCCGCGAGTTGCCTGGCAAAGCCGTTCAGCGACGAGGAGTTGCTTACAGCCGTTAGGGATCAACTAACAGAAGTTCAAGCCTACAGGGCCAGTTGACTATAACGACAACCGAATGCCCTCTTAGAAGCCAACTGCAGGATAGTTATGTATCCGTCGGCTTAATCAGCGAACTGGTGGCGCTCATAGCTTTCCCAGTTGTTGTATGTAAAACAAGTACCATCCGTAATTTTGTGAATCACGGTAATCGACAAAAATAGTAACAGGAATTTGCTCCCACAATAAGAGCTGTTCACGACTAGAGGAAATGGTGGCACACGTAAGACCTAAGCAGGTATTCTTTGTCGATAGTGAAGCAAGAGTTCGAAAAGCCGCACAAAAGGCACTCGAGTCCAACGGCTACCAGGTCGGGTGCTTCTCAGAGGGCTTGCAATGCATCTTTCAGCTTCAGCACGAAAAATGCGATATTTTGCTTACAGAGATGAAGCTTCCCGATATGGGCGGCATGAAGCTCCTCAAAACTGCAAAGCGCATAATGCCTTCGCTTCCTGTGGTTGTGCTGAGCCGTAATGGCGGCATTCCTCAGGCAGTTGCAGCAATGCAGGCGGGCGCCGCTAATTTTCTTGTCAAGCCGGTGGCAAAACGCAAGCTGTTACAGATAATAGAGAAGACGTTGGCTCAAGCTCCGCCGCGTCAGTTCAGGCGTCCTCCAGAAAATCCTCTTACTAAGATTGAGTTGGAGATCCTTTTGGCTGTACTGGAAGGCAAGACCAACAAGGAGATCGCGGACATGAGGAGGCGCGCCGTCAGAACAATTGAAGACCACCGCCGCCGCATAATGAAGAAACTAAACGTTCATACCCACATAGGTTTGGTCACAAAAGCCATTAAGCTGGGTTTGTGGCGTCCGGAAAACGACAGTTAGAACCAGGATACACAGATACGGCAATGAGTCCGTGGTTTATGTTCTTCCTTCCCGGTCACGTATAGTACTCCTATGCGTGACCTCTTTTTTTTGTGGGTAGATATCCGCGAGCCGTTAGTAAAGCCTGTAAAGGGCGGGGTAAAAGTGCAGCGTCTGGCGGGGCGGAAATACCGAACATGTATTTAATTCTTTCCTGCCACAACTGGCGGCGAAGGCAACTCAACGCATCGGCAAAGCTCGGAGCCGACTTACCTGGGTACCACGGCTGAACAGTATAATACCTGCGGCAGGTCTTTTGATTGATGTACCACAGCCACACCATCGAGTACATGTCAATGGGCGCGTTAAAACCAGCCAGTGATTTCTTCGATTATTAGTCGATTGGACTAAACCGCTTCGCGGTAGTCTTGGCTTTGGTGCTATTGCGGTAGGGAGACTTCCATCTTGCCTGTTCTTATGGAGGCGTTCTGCCTTATGCTCCTTCTGAGGTACCCCGATTGGTTGGGTGCGAATGATGGTCGTTTCTACTGAAGGAGCATGAAAATGAAAAACCTTAAAGACCGAATGATCGAGGACATGAAGCTCAGAGGGTTGGCAACAGGCACACAGGCACGGTATTTGGAGGCCATCGCGGCTCTGGCCAAGCACTACAACCGCCGGCCCGACCGAATCACCGAAGAGCAGATCAAAGACTATCTGCTCTATCTGACCGAGACCAAGAAATTCGCAAAGAGCACTTTCAAGCTGCATCTATTTGCCATCAAGTTCCTGTATCAAAAAACACTTGGCCGAGAATGGCGTTTACTACAACTGACTCGGGTAAGGACCGACAAGAGGCTGCCGATCATATTGAGCCAGGATGAGGTCTGGAACTTATTGGATCAGGTCCGCAGGCCGGAGGCACGCATGAGTCTGACGTTGATGTACACCTGTGGTCTGCGGGTTTCCGAGGCCGTGAATCTTCGCCTCGACGACATTGACAGTCAGCGAAAGGTCATCTGGGTGCGCAACGGCAAGGGCAACAAGGATCGATCAGTGCCTCTGCCTACTCAAACGTTGGTCCAACTACGGGAGTACTGGGCCGAACACAGGCCGAAGACATGGCTGTTTCCCTCAAGAAGAGGCGATACTGCCATAACCAGCGGCGCAGTGCGACGCTGCCTTAAGGCAACACTCTGGCAAAGCAATATACGCAAGAAGGTCACCTGTCACACGCTTCGGCATTCGTACGCCACACATCTTTTGGATGCTGGCGTTCATCTGCGAGCCATTCAAGCGCTCTTAGGCCACAGGAGCCTGAAGACTACGTTTATCTATATGCACCTGTCCCAGAGCACCATGGCGGATGTACAGACGAAGGTCAACAAGCTCATGACGCGTCATTGATCTGCCGTTGAACCGCCGTGGTAGAAGTGGCAGATGTTTTCAGAGGCTACGGCACTGAGTATCTGCAAAGGTTTGGCGACAAGATGCTGCCGAGCCATCGACGTGCGTTCGAGGATATACTCAGATGCCGCACTCCCGTCATGGGCGGTCATGTGTTTGAATGCAACCAGTGCGGTCGGCAGCATTATTCATATCACTCCTGTCGTAACCGCAGTTGCCCGAAATGCCATAGCAGCGATACCCAAGCATGGCTGCAGGGGCGGGAACAAGAACTCTTGTCGGTACGGTATTATCATGTGATCTTTACTCTACCGCATGAGCTCAGACGATTTGCGCGCCTGCATCAGAAGCGGGTTTACGGCATCCTCCTCAGGTCCGCGGCTCATTCGGTCATCAAGCTGGCTGCCGATCCACGCTATCTCGGCGGCCTTCCCGGCGTTATGGCCGTTCTGCATACATGGGGCTCAAATCTTGCTTATCACCCCCACGTACACTGCCTGGTCACCGGCGGAGGCGTATCCTCAGACCACCAAAAATGGTTATGTGCCAGGGATGACTACCTGGTTCCCGTCAAAGCCTTGTCGAAACTGTTTCGCGGTATCTTCCTCGATGATATTCGCAGACAATTCAAAGATATTCAGTTGCCGGAATCTATATGGCAAAAGGACTGGGTCGTTTACTGTAAACCGGCTGCCCAGGGAACTCGTAAAGTCCTGGACTATCTTGCACGTTACGTCCACCGGATTGCTATCACAAACAGCAGAATCATCTCTGCCCAGAACGGTAAAGTCACCTTTAGGTATAAGCACTCCGGCAGCACTCAAAGCAAAACAATGACAGTCAGCGCCACAGAGTTTATTCGGCGTTTTCTACAACATGTGCTGCCCAAGGGGGTGCACAAAGTTCGCTACTATGGGCTATGGAGTCCTTCAAATCGCAAGCACTTAAAAAAAATGCAGGACCGCTTGGCGAAAACGGACAATAATGATCAGGTTCGATTTGAAGAAGACGTTAATGTGGCGGCGCCCCCGTCATCACAAGCCAACCAATGCCCATACTGCCACAAGGGCACACTCGTCTGGATAAGGCACCTACCACGCCAACGGAGAGCACCACCATGACAAAGCTTACCTTAATCTCATCCGTCGACAAGTCAAATCTAACTCGTACAGTTCCGGCTCGTATGACAATGCCGGTGCATCCATGCTGCGAGAATACAATCAATGTCCGTCACTTAGACCATGTGATAACCAGTCTGTCTTGTCCAACTGATCAACCAACGCCCTCTCCAACGACATCAAATCTCACCAATATACCTACCACTGACGACTGAGCGTTAATCCATCTGCTCATTAAAACTCCAAAGGCCCGCCCCCCGGTTCAGTCCAACAGAGCATTTGTGTCGGCTCCGCGACACAAAAACTCTTAATTCTTTTTAAGCGCCCCTTGACAGCTGGCGGAGGTAAAGGGCGTTTTCGAGGACCTGGACGGCTGGATCCGGCGTAAACTCCGTTGTATTCTTTGGCGTCAATGGAAACGCACCTTCACGCGTGCCCGCAACCTGATGAGACGTGGTTTGGATAAGCATCGTGCGTTGAAATCGGCGATGAACGGCCGCGGCCCGTGGTGGAATTCCGGGGCCTCTCATATGCACGCATGTTACCCCAAGAGCTACTTTGAGAAACTTGGTCTTGTGTCGCTGCTCGATCAGCGGCAACGTCTGCAAAGTACTACATGAACCGCCGTGGTACGGAACCGTATGCCCGGTGGTGTGGGAGGACGGCGGGAGCAATCCCGCCTCCTACCCGATTGCCCTGCAGGGCACACCTACTTGGAGGTGTAAGTCCTCTATGGGCCCGGTAGCGGGAACCATTAGCCGGACGGCAAGGACTGTTACGATGGGCGGGAGCGCGAATAAATTTCAGTACGCGGTCTTGTCGGATAAGAAGTTGAATGTCTTTAAAGTCAACACTTCACGTAACACAGGGTCATGATGCAGACGTAAGCAGTGAAGAGGCACGTAGGGTAGAGTAAACGGTCAGGTAAATCATGAAAAACCTCGCTCGAAAATGTGCTGAGACAATGTTTCCCTGGAATTGTCCTTCTGTAAGGGGTTGCGAATGCCTTTGAAGTAGGGTAAGCATGCAAAAACAGCCTACACGAAAACGCAGGCTCGTGATGTGAACGCACCAGATTAAGTGTTTGTGCGCAAAAAGGTGGCTGGCGCGGCCTGCCTTGAAGCCAGACACACCCCAGCCATTGCGGCTCGAGAGCACGGATTAGGTTAGGACGCTTACGAGCCGCGATCATGCGAACCTACGAAATCAAAAGAGCAAAATAGCTGCGCTCTAGCAAGTGCGGAAACTACTCGTTTTGGCAGCTGACGAGGAATAGGCCGAGTGATTATTGCGGTCTTGACTTTAAGCATTTGCTCAAGCAAACAGGTGTGTCCAGACATTTTTAATTGCGTTGGTACTCTCTATTCGAATCGATAAAAACTCGACTTTTTTGCAATACGGCAGGGCCGTATATTTGGTGTGTAGCGGCATTCATATACGTGGTTAATACTGAATTTGCAGGCGAGTCGGCACTAATCCATTGCTGAGAGTCGTGCCATACAATATAATTGCCTATGTGAAAATGCATGTGGAGCATTGACTATGCTGAAGTTGTTGAGCCGAGTGCTGGCGGCATCTCCTGATGCAGCAGTGATATATACCGTGTCTATAATACCACTTGCCTTTGTGGCTATGCTGATCATACGCTTCATTGTGGCTCGTCTAGAGAAGACGTATTTTGGCAAATGGTGGATTAACGGGCTAGCCTATGATCGGTTCTGCCCAGTAATGCTCCTTAGCTTTTGTTTCGCAGTTTCCGTGATTCCGTTCATGCTGATACTCTCTATTCCAGCGCCGGCACCTCGCGCTCCTTCTGTTTCACAGTGTTCGCAATACATTGCCAACATCGATGGGCTCGACAAGCTTGATGCCGACGATAGACCTGTATCAAGCCACCCAAAACAAAGACTGGGTGAATTTGCCTGGATCCTAGCCATACTCATTGCCGCCGCTGTGTACTGGTTCGCCTTTATTTGTCTCATAGCCATTCTAACTTGTATCTGCTCGTTTATTGCCCAGTGCAGATGGAGATTTCAAGACACGGAAGTGCCGCGCCTTGCGGCTCCTAAGTGACCATAGCTCTCGTGATGAGACGATTTTAGGAGAATGAGTCACGAACCACGCGAGAACTTGAAGTATGCTTTTGGACGTAATGCGATGTTATCAACGTATGCAGTGTATTAGTCGCCCTGGAACTGTTGGTCAACTTCTTGCGCACACTTTTTAGCAACGGTTCCAGGGTTTTCATGTTTGTCACATATTCGCACAATGGATCAAAATTACAGCTGATAAGGACCGCGATGTCCCGTGCGGTACGAATATTCATCGTTTGTAAGTCCTTGTTATGGCATGATTTATTTTCGTTACAAATGAAAATGATTGCCTGTTTTGATCTACTGCTGTAATGTTTCAGGACTATATGCGCTTGTCAAAGAGAGATGGGACTACTTTTTGTCGGGCAGATTGGGCCTGAAGGCTCTTTTAGAACATGGTGTGTAATACGCCAAAACAAAACCGACATTTTGGGCCTCGGCCTCGCCTTGCCTCAAGGATGAGGCCGTAGGGCCAAATTATCAAACACAGTCAAACAAAGGACTTGACTTGCAACTAATTTGCAACTAAACTTGTGCGTAACATGATCAATATGTTGAATATGCTGATATGATTTGTTGTCTCTAAAGTGTTGCCATTTCTATAAGTTACGTACTTTCCTGAACTTATGGAATCCGGGCTACTGCAGCCCATAACCCGGAGGTCGGAGGTTCGAAT
>CAYOTO010000065.1:0-15645 GCA_964406945.1 uncultured Pirellulales bacterium | reverse complement strand
GGCAAGACTGTGATACCGGCCTTCGGCGGGCTGTTTTTTATGGTATTCTTTTAGTTATTGGCCGATGAACGAGAAGGTTGTGGGGTTGGCCGGGGGCTCAGAGAAGGGTAGAAATCGAAATTACTGAAATTCGGTCAAGTTTCAGGTTATCTAAAAAGGAGAACGATAGCATGGCAGAAAAAAGGGTATATTTCTTCGGCGAAGGTAAGGCCGAGGGTAATACTACAATGAAGCAGCTTCTGGGCGGTAAGGGCGCCAACCTCGCTGAGATGACGAATCTCGGTGTTCCGGTGCCTCCGGGTTTTACCATTTCGACGGCGGTCTGCGAGGAGTACTACAAATCGGGCGGCAAATGGCCCAAGGGATTGGCCGAAGAGGTGGACAAGAATATCGCCAGGCTGGAGAAGGCGATGGGCGCCAAGTTCAACGACCCGGACCAGCCGCTGCTGGTCAGTGTTCGCAGCGGTGCGGCGATCTCGATGCCCGGAATGATGGATACGGTTCTGAACCTCGGCCTCAACGACGATGTCATCGAAGGCATTATCGCCAAAACCGACAATCCGCGGTTCGCCTACGACATTTATCGCCGCTTTATCGACATGTTCGGCGATGTGGTCATGGGCTGTCATCACGAGTACTTCGAGCAGATTATCCACAAGGCCAAAGAAAAAGCCGGTGTGGAACTCGACAACGAGCTTACGGCCGAGCAGTTGAAGGAGGTCGTGGATGGCTACAAGGCCGTCTACAGAAAGCACGTAGGCGAGCTTTTCCCGCAGGACGCCAGGGAGCAGTTGACCCACGCCGTCGATGCGGTATTCAATTCATGGAATATTCCCAGAGCCGTTCGCTATCGTGAGTTGAACGAAATCACGGGATTGCTGGGTACTGCCGTCAACGTGCAGGCGATGGTTTTCGGCAATATGGGCGACGACTGCGGCACGGGCGTCTGCTTTACGCGTAACCCCAGTAACGGCAAGAAGGAATTCTACGGTGAGTTCCTGATGAACGCCCAGGGCGAGGACGTCGTGGCCGGCATCAGAACGCCGATCGAACTCAAAGGGCTCAAGAAAGTCATGCCCAAGTGTTACTCGCAGCTTACAAAACTGATGACGCGGCTGGAGAAGCACTACAAGGATATGCAGGATATGGAGTTCACGATCCAGGAGGGTACCCTCTACATTCTGCAGACCCGTACGGGCAAGCGTACTGCCGATGCCGCTGTGAAAATCGCCGTCGATATGGTCAATGAGCGGTTGATTCCGAAGAAAGAAGCCGTCACGAGAGTTACGCCGGCCCAGTTGGACAGGCTGCTTCATCCGCATTTTGACCCGAAAGCCGAGCGCGATGTACTCTGTGAAGGTCTGCCGGCTTCGCCGGGCGCCGCGGTCGGCCAGGTGGTTTTCGACGCCGATACGGCCGAGGAATGGAGAGACAAGGGCAAAAAAGTCATTCTCGTTCGTATCGAGACCAGTCCCGAGGATATCGGCGGTATGGATGCGGCCCAGGGTATTCTCACGGCCCGCGGCGGTATGACCAGTCATGCCGCGGTCGTGGCACGCGGTATGGGAAAGTGTTGCGTGGCCGGGGTCGGGGCGCTGAATATTACGTATTCGTCCAAGAAAATGACGGTCGGCAAGAAGACGGTCAAACAAGGCGACTGGATCAGCATCGACGGAACCACCGGCGAGGTCATGCTCGGACAGCTTCCGACGGTCGAGCCGACATTGAGCGGTGATTTCGGACGCTTTATGAAGATTTGCGATCAGGTTCGCAGCCTCGGTATTCGAACCAATGCCGATACGCCCGAAGACGCCAAGCGCGCTAGAGAATTCGGCGCCGAGGGCATCGGACTTTGCAGGACCGAGCATATGTTCTTCGAGGGCGATCGTATCTGGGCGGTTCGCCAGATGATTCTTGCAGCCGATGATTACGCGGCGATGCTTGCAGCAGTAAATGCCGCCGAGAGCGCCAAGGAGAAAAAGGCCATCCAGAAAGAAAACGCGGTGGTTAAGAAGCAGTTCGAGGGTGCTCTCAAGAAGCTGCTGCCCTACCAGCGCAAGGATTTCGAGGGCATCTTCAAGGCTATGGCGTCTCTTCCGGTAACGATTCGTCTGCTCGATCCGCCGCTGCATGAGTTCCTGCCCCAGGACAAGGAGAATCAGGCGGAAATGGCAAAGCGTCTTGATGTCAAGCCGTCGGTGGTCAAGGCAAAGGTCGAACAGTTGCACGAGTTCAACCCGATGCTGGGTCATCGCGGATGTCGTCTGGCGGTTACCTATCCGGCGATTTACCGGATGCAGGCCAGGGCTATTATCGAGGCTGCTTTGAAGGTCAAAAAGGCCGGCAAGGTGGTCAAGCCCGAGATCATGATTCCGCTGGTGGGTACTGTAAAGGAGCTTACGATGGTCAAAGACGAGATCGTCGACGAAATCGAAGCCGTCTTCAAGGCCAAGAAAGCCAAGATAAAGTACCTGGTCGGTACGATGATCGAGGTTCCGCGGGCGGCCCTGACGGCTGATGAAATCGCAGAGGATGCTCAGTTCTTCAGCTTCGGAACTAATGACCTGACGCAGATGGCTATGGGCTTTTCGCGCGATGACGCGGGTAAGTTCCTCGGCGAATACGTGAACAAGGGCATTTATGATGCCGATCCGTTCCAGCAGTTGGATCAGACCGGCGTTGGCAAACTGGTCGAAATGGGCGTAGAACTTGGGCGGTCCGCCCGCAAGAACCTGAAGGTTGGTATCTGCGGTGAACACGGCGGCGATCCCAATAGTATCGACTTTTGCCATCGCGTAGGCATGAATTATGTTTCGTGCTCGCCGTTCAGAGTGCCGATTGCAAGACTTTCGGCGGCTCAGGCTGCGGTTAATAATAAGTAGCTCGCATTCGCAACACGGCTCAAGAGCCGTTTTGCGGGCCGGCGGTTGGTATTTGAGTTGACAGCCGGCATGTAAATTGTAGAATATCGGGGTGCGCCGAAGCTGATTCGGCGCACCCTTGTACTTTCGCTTTCTGCGGCATGGGCCGGGGACCAGCCCGCCGGAGGCGAAATGTTTGCTGGTGGGAGTAGCTCAGTTGGACAGAGCACCGGATTGTGGCTCCGGGGGTCGCGGGTTCAAATCCCGTCTCTCACCCTTTCTCGAATAACGGTAATTCGAGACGGCGAGAGGCCATGTCAACCCACGCGAAAACCCAAATCCCCCCTCTGAATCTCGGATACAAAGATACACTTCCAAACGAGCATGCGGCTGTTGTAGGTCATCCACGGTGAGCAGAATGCGAGTTGCGGTCCTTATGGGTGCTTAGAGGGGGTTGACAGCCGTGGTGGGCGCGTGCATAATCGACTTTTGCAATAGGAGGCATTCCTGGTGCGTCTTATGTATTGCCTGGGGGCCTATTCAGGTAACGTATTGTTATTTTAGGGGCATGATATGAAGAAGGCTGGGTTGGTGATTCTGGTCGTTTTTGTTGCTTGCGGTTTACTCTATGCCGAACAGAGGCCGCTGAACACGCCGCCGAAAGGCTTCAAGGCTCTTTTCAACGGCAAAGATCTGACTGGCTGGAAGGGGCTTGTGGGCAATCCGAAGAGTCGTGCGAAGATGAGCGAGGACGAACTGGCGGCCGCTCAAGCTAAAGCCGACGAGGATATGCGGTCGCACTGGAAGGTCCAAGACGGCGCTCTGGTCTTCGACGGCAAAGGGCACAGTTTATGTACGGCCAAAGACTACGGTGATTTCGAGTTGTACGTGGACTGGAAGATCGAAAAAGGCGGCGACAGCGGGATTTATCTGCGCGGGTCTCCGCAGGTTCAGATATGGGATACTGCCAGGAAGGGCGTCGGCGCCGATGTAGGTTCGGGCGGTCTGTACAACAACAAGAAGCATCCGAGCAAGCCCAAGAAGAAGATGGACAAGCCCGTGGGCCAGTGGAATACGTTCCGCATCTTCATGATCGGCGACAAGGTTACGGTGATTCTCAACGATGAGATCGTGGTAGACAACGTGGTTATGGAGAATTACTGGGAGCGGGATAAGCCGATTTATCCCAAGGGGCAGATCGAGCTGCAGTCGCACGGCAGCAAGCTTTACTTCCGCAATATCTATATTCGGGAAATTCCGCGAGAGAAGGGCACTAACGAGCTTACGCGAGAAGAGAAGCGGCAGGGATACGAACTGCTGTTCAACGGTAAGGATATGAGCGGCTGGATCGACTCGGAAGGTCGCAGTCTGACCGATGAGGGTGTTCCCTGCGGATACAGAGTTGAGAACGGTATTGCAATATGCGATCCGGCTATTGCCGGGGGCAATATCTACACGGCCAAACAATACGGCGATTTCATTTTCCGGTTCGAGTTCCGGCTGCTGCCGGGTTCCAATAACGGGCTTGGTATTCGCACGCCTCTGAAGGCGAACGCTGCATATCAGGGCATGGAAATTCAGATCCTGGACGATACTTCGCCGCGGTACAGAGGATGGCTGAAGGATTATCAGCATCACGGCTCGATTTATTCGGTGGTGCCCGCCAGGCAGGGCCATCTCAAGCCGGTGGGCGAGTGGAACTATGAAGAGGTAACGGCAAACGGTTCGCAGATTACGGTCAAGCTGAACGGGACCACTATCGTCGATGCCGATCTTTCGAAGATCACCGATGAGAAAGTTCGCAAGGCTCATCCCGGGCTCGATCGCGAGAAGGGATACATAGGGTTCTGCGGACATGGCGATCAGGTGGAATTCAGGAATATCAGAGTTAAGAGTCTCGATTAAAAACTAAAACTGCTTATTGACGGTATGCCGGACTCAGTTCGGTAAGACCGGGTGGAAGGGGTTGTCTATGGATGGCAAGTGTGTAAATCGGCGTGAGTTTCTGCGTGGTTCTCTGGCGGCGGGTGCGGCGGTTTCGCTGCCGGCAATTGTTCCGGCAAAGGTGCTCGGGGCCGAAGCTCCCAGCAAAGTACTTACAATGGGATGCGTCGGCGTGGGCGGTCAGGGCAGCGGCAACATGCGGTCTTTCAACGGCAACAAGGAAGTTCGCGTAATTGCGGTATGCGATGTCGACTCATCACACTGCGAAAAGGCCGCAAACAGAGTCGGACTGGATAAGAACGCCTGTTTCGAGGACTTTCGCGAGGTTGTGAACCGAGACGACATCGATCTCATATCCGTCGGAACGCCTGACCACTGGCATGTGCCGGTCTCTATTGCGGCGGTGAAGGCGGGCAAGGATGTCTACTGTGAAAAGCCGTTGACTTTGACTATAGCCGAAGGCCGTGCCCTGGCGGATGCGGCCAAACGCTACGGGCGGATAGTCCAGACGGGTTCGCAGCAGCGGTCGTCGAGCAATTTTCGGTTCGGTTGCGAATTGGTGCGAAACGGGCGGATCGGCAAAATCGAACGCGTCCGGGTGGGGATTCCGGGCAATAACCGCAAGTGCGGACCTACCTGGGAGCCGCAGCAGCCTCCCAAAGAGTTGAACTATGACATGTGGCTGGGGCTGGCTCCGTGGGAGCCTTATCATCCGCAGCGATGTCATTATCAGTTTCGTTTCGTTTTGGACTATTCGGGCGGACAGGTTACCAACTGGGGCGCCCACCATCTGGATATAGCTCAGTGGGGTCTCGGAATGGACGATTCGGGGCCCGTGGAGATGTTCGGCCAAGGCGAGTTTCCGGATACCGGACTGTTTACAACGGCGACGAAAGTCCATTTCGAGGCGATGTATGCCAACGGCGTGAGATTAACTTGTGAAACCGGTGGAACCGGGACGGAGTTTTTCGGTACCGAGGGCAGCGTTTACGTCAACCGCGGAAAACTGCGGACAAATCCCGAGTCTCTTAAAGACCAAAAGATCGGGCCCGATGAGATTCATCTGTACGAGAGCCGCAATCATAAGCAGAACTTTATCGATTGCGTCAAGACCCGCAAGCAGCCTATATGCAATGCTGAAGTCGGACACAGGTCGTCGACGCTTTGCCATCTGGGCAACATAGCCATGCTTCTGAAGCGGCCTTTGAAGTGGGATCCCGCAAAGGAAGAGTTTATCGGGGACTCGCAGGCCAACAGCATGGTCGCACGCGGCATGAGGTCGCCGTGGAGTCTTTAGAATAGATCGTTCCGATCCGGCCGGTCTGTACCGAAGTGCAAAAGTTGGAGTTGAAATCCCAAAAGCGCCGAACAATTGTTCACCAGCACCCATAAACCGACCACATGAGCGGCTTTTTTACGGCCGCTGCAGTTGCAGAAATTTCTACCGGAACGGATCGTATTTTCAGAATATTCAGAATGTTTTTCAGGTGGAGGTATCGCCAGAATGTTGGATCTTGTGCCGATTTCGAAAACCGGCTTTGACAAACTGAAGGAAGAACTTGAAAAACTCGAGAAAGAGGTAGTTGTAGTCCGCAAAGAGGTTGCCGAGGCCCGTGAGCAGGGCGATCTGAAAGAGAACGGGGCCTATATCTACGGGCGCGAGCGACTGGGATTTCTCGAAGGGCAAATCGGAGAGTTGAAGGGCAAGATAAACCGTTCGGATATTGTCGACTGTACAAAGGTCGAATGCGACAAGGCTCTGTTCGGTACGGTGGTATCTTTGCTGGACCTGGATACCCAGGAAAAAGTAACTTACCAGTTACTGGGCCCCGACGACGCCGACATAGACGAAGGCAGCATTTCGATACAATCGCCTGTCGGAGAAGCTATTCTCGGTTTGTCGGTGGGCGACAAGGTTTCGGTGACAATACCTCGCGGCGAGCGGAACTTCGAGGTGCTTGATATTGCCAAATCTGATGTAGCATAGGACCGGTCAGGCTGCACGCCAAAATTGCGCCCTCGCGCTGCTTCGGCGGCTGCGGGGGCTTTAGTCTGTCCGGCTTGTGATAATCTGGAGCGTTTGAGATGGCGAAATGGATTTCCGCTGTTGTTGTTCTTGCTGTATCTTTTGGGTCGGGCGGTCAAGTTGCTCGAGCAATCGGGTTGGAGGAGACAGGGACCGAGAGGGTCTATTTCGTTCATCGTGGCGAGCCTCTGCTTTCGTTCGGCGGGTTGTCGGACTTTTTGTTCTACGGGGACGAAGACGCCTACGACTACAAGTTGTGGGCGGACTGGGCCGCCGAGCACGGGATCAATCACGTGCGGGCTTATCCGCCGCTGAGTTGGAAGCACATCGAGAAGTTCACGGTCGACAATGGCGGGTCTTTGGACAATGTGCTGTTCCCTTATGTGGAGGTTCGAAGAGGCAGCCGAAAATTCGATCTCACTCGTTTTGACCAAAGGTACTGGGAGCGGTTCCGCACCAAGTGCGAGTATTTACAGGAGCGGGGGATTATAATCCATCTGCTCATGTGGAACGGGTGGCAGTTGCGGGCGGCCGATTCGGGCCAAGATGAGTCGGCGATTGACTGGGAAGGGCACTTCTTTAATCCCGCAAATAACGTGAACGAATTCACGGAGCACCTGGGCGGGGAGTTGGAGAACCGGTTCAAAATCTACCACTCTATGGCTGACAAGGACGCCGGGGGGCTGTTGAATGCTCAGCGGTGGTGGTTTCACAGGTTGATTGAAGCAACTGCGGGGCTGGACAACGTGTACTACGATCTGGTGCATGAACTGGCCGAACACTTTCGCGACTGGCACAAGACGAGCCGCTGGGTCGAGGAAATGGCGCTTACCAGCAGAAATCTGTATGCGGAGTTGCATCCGGAAAAGAGCATCGTAATCGGCATGGATACCGGCGGACTCAGTGGAAACCAGCGCGAGTGGATCTTTACACGGCCTTATTTCGATGTGCTGATTTATGGAAAGAAGCATACCGTTGCTCAGGCCAGGGGCTGGCGGATCAAGTACAAGAAGCCGTATATTCCGCAAGAGAGCTGGGATGACGATGGGACCAAGTACAGCTATCGCTGTCCGAACCAGCGCACGGATATTCGCAAGTACATCTGGAAGTTCATGATGGCCAGGTGCCAGCAAATGGACGTTTATATGAAGCCTCGCTCGGCCCGTCAGGCCAAAGGGGCGGTTAATCCGCCGGGGTTCGGTCACAATTATGATCCTCGCGGCTGGAACAAGTTCGAGGATGATGCGCAGGTTTTGAGCAAGTTCTGGGGCCGTCTCAAAGACTATTCAGCACTGTGGTATGGCGGCAAAGTCATCGAGGCTCCGGGAGCGCACAGGCATGTATTGAGCAGTGAAAATGAGGCTGTGGTGTACCTTTCCAGTGCTACGGGGCGATCGGGGGTTGAATTCGGCAGTGAGAACCTTATAGTAGAAGATCTTTCGCTGGCGGACGGCGAGTATCTGATGGATATTATTTCGACGACGGGCGGAGTGGCGGTGATTCACACGGTCAGGATCGCCGATGGAAAACTTGCGGTGAGACTGCCGGGCTTTGTCGACGATCTTGCGGTTTACGTATATGCGGACCGGCCGAGAGCCGACGAGCAATAGCGTAACTGATTTCCCGGTATATGTCCGCGGGTATGTGGCTGGACTCGGGTCCGGCATGCGGTTGGTCGATCAAGACGGACACGACAAAAACTAAATCAAAACGAGCACAAGGGGTAAGTTTATGGCTATAAAGCTTGTTGTTATCGGCGCCGGTGGGCGTATGGGCAAGCGTTTGGTGGCTCTGGGAGCGGAGTCGCCCGTATTCGAGGTAGTGGGTGCTGTGGATAACAAAGATCACCCGGAACTGGGAGTTGATGCGGGGTTCGCTGCGGGTGTGGCTGAATTGGGGGTGCAGTTATCCGATTCGATGCCGCCAGCCGCCGATGTTGCCATCGATTTTTCGCTGCCTGAGGCGGCGGATAAGAACATGGAGTGGTGCGAAGCCAACGGCGTGTCGCTTGTGATGGGAACCACCGGCCTTACGGATGATCAAAAGGCCGGGCTGAGCGCGACGGCCGAAAAAGTCTCTGTGGTATTTGCAACAAATATGAGCGTAGGGATGAACGTGCTGTTCAGTCTTGTCGGCAAGGCGGCGGCGATGCTGGGCGAAGCCTACGATATCGAGATAGTCGAGCAGCATCACCGGTTCAAGAAGGATGCACCGAGCGGCAGTGCGCTAACACTGGCGGAGCATGTATGTGAGGCAACCGGCCGAGATCCGAAGAAGGCGCTTGTGTGCGGCCGTGAAGGCCGGTCGCCGAGAAAAACCGGCGACGTCGGAATGCATGCCGTTCGGGCCGGGGATATCGTGGGCGTGCATTCTGTGATGTACAGCACGCTGGGCGAAACTGTTACGCTGAACCACACAGCTCATACGAGGGATACGTTTGTTCGAGGGGCGCTGCGCGCCGCTGAGTGGGTTGCAGGCAGGAAGGCGGGATTGTACTCGATGCAGGATGTGCTCGGGATTAAGTGACCATAATGCAAGCCGTAGAACTCAAGTGAGCGGCATCAGCGCGGGTGGTCTCGACCTTTTATGCCGTTTTTTGTGAGGTTCGCGTCGGGAAGATTGTCGTTTGCGGGGCGGATTTCTTCGGCTTCCAAGTATTCGGCGTGCCCGTCGGCGAAGAGATAGTTTCTGGTTCCCTCCCAGTTCCACCAGCCGGCTTCGTTGTCGACTCGCTGGTGGTTACTCTGCCATTCACCGATCAGTATCTTGCCGTCCGGGAAAGATACGTCGGCGCGGCGCTGCTTTATTAGAGGCTGGGGGTTGGAATAAGTCGCGGCCTTGTCGGTCATCGCGTCGATCTGTTCCGGGCTGTGATAAAAGGCCATAGAATACGCGTAACTCGTTGCTTCGTATTGTTGCTTGCTGTCGGGATCGCCCGGGCAGTAGAGCACGGAGGGATTGTTGACGTCGATGGGTCCGCCGAGATAGGGCTCGAGATAGCTTCGCCAGCCCCTGCCCATCCACAGCCAGTAGAACGGATCGGTAGAGACGGGGTCCTGTGCGGCCATGTAGACGTGGTCGTTGTTGTCGGTGTACATCTGGACGGCCAGGAAGGTCTGCTTGAGGTTGCCGGAGCAGCGGAGCCGCACGGCAAGGGATTTGGCTTTCATCAGCGAGGGGATGAGGATGGCGATCAGCAGGGCTATTATGGCGATTACGACAAGCAGTTCGATTAGCGTAAATGCGTTGTTCGCTTTGCTTACTGCGTATTGCGCACCACATTCGCACAGGCCGCTGCGCGGCGTGTTTTCGACTGGCTTTCGCCTTCCGTGGCGGTATGGGGGTCGTCGGTGAAGCATTTTCTACTCTACGGTTACCGATTTGGCGAGGTTTCTGGGTTTGTCCACATCGTGGCCTCTCAGTACGGCTGCGTGATATGCCAGCAGTTGGAGGGGGATGACGGTCAGGAGCGGCTGGAATATTTCCGGTGCGTCGGGGATCGTTATGAGGTAGTCGGCGTTAGCCCGTATGTCTTCGTCGCCGTCGGTGGCCACTACGATGACCTTGCCGCCTCTGGCTTTGACCTCTTCGATATTGCCGAGAATCTTGTCGTACTGCGGGCCCGCCGTTGCCAGGAACACTGCGGGCATGCCGTCGGCGATCAGCGCGATCGGGCCGTGTTTCATCTCGGCCGCGGGCAGGCCTTCGGCATGGATATAGCTGATTTCCTTAAGTTTGAGGGCGCCTTCGAGGGCGACCGGATAGTTAAAGCCTCTGCCGAGGAAGAGCCAGTTTTCTTTTTCGATATTGGCCGCGGCGATTTCCTTGATCTGCGGGGACAGCTCGAGAATCGACTCGATTTTGTCGGGTATCTCCAGCAGTTCTTCCATCATCCGACGGGCGGCGTCGGCGCTGATAAGTTTTCTGCGGCCCAGTTCTATGGCAAGCATGGCCAGGACCGAGACCTGTGCGGTGAATGCCTTGGTGCTTGCGACGCCGATTTCAGGGCCCACGTGGAGATAGACGCCGGCGTCTGTCATCCGGGCAATGGAGGAACCCACGACGTTGACCAGACCAAGCGTGGTTGCTCCGCGCTCTTTTGCCTGCTCGACGGCGGCAAGTGTGTCGGCTGTTTCGCCCGACTGGCTTATGGAGACCACTACCGTTCCGTCTTCGATGATGGGGTTGCGATATCTGAATTCGCTTGCGTATTCGGTCTCGGTGGGAATGCGCGCGAGCTGTTCGAAGAGGAACTCGCCCACGAGGCCCGCATGAAATGCGGTGCCGCATCCGGTGAGTATAAGATGTCTTACGCGGGTCAGCTCCCGGAAACGATTGGCGAGTCCACCGAGTTTGATGCTGCCGTTCTGCAGATCGATTCGTCCACCCATGCACGTCTGCAGGGCGGTCGGCTGTTCGAAGATTTCCTTGAGCATGTGGTGCTCGAAGCCGCCGAGTTCGATCTGCTCGAGCGAGAATTCGATATTCTTGAGATCTTTGGTGACGGCGACGTTGTCAATCGTCATCGTGCGAAATCCCTGGGGGTTAATCGCGACCATTTCATTGTCGGCCAGATAGATCGCCTGGGTTGTGTGTTCGACGATGGCAGCCGCGTCGGAAGCGAGAATGTACTCGTTCTTGCCGACGCCGAGTATGAGTGGGCTGCCTTTTTTGGCGCCCAGCAGAAGGTCGGGGGTGTCGGCGCATACTATGGCCAGCCCGTAAGTACCGTGAAGTTCGTGCAGCGCTCTCTGGACGGCCCATTCGAATTTGCTCTGATCGTCGGTCTTGTCGCATTCTTCGGCTTTCTTGGCGTAGAAATAACCGATCAGATTTGCGATTACCTCGGTATCGGTTTCGCTTTGGAAGTCAACGCCCTCGGACTGGAGCCATTTCTTCAGTGTGCCGTAGTTTTCGATTATTCCATTGTGTACAACTACGATCTTGCCCGAGTAATCCTGATGGGGGTGGGCATTTATAGTGTTCGGCTTGCCGTGTGTGGCCCAGCGGGTATGGCCTATGCCTAGGTGTTCATCCGGGCCCGGTTCGGTCAGCGCATCTTCGAGTACGCTGATTCGACCGCTTGTCTTGGTGATCTTCACCGAGCCGTCGGAGAGAAAAGCGACTCCCGCCGAATCGTAGCCTCTGTATTCGAGGCGTTTGAGTCCCTCAACAAGGATTGGCTGGGCGATTTTTTTACCCAAATAAGCTACAATGCCGCACATATTGAGTTCCTTTATCTGGATTGAGCATTCCTGTTACGTTGGGCCTACATAAACCCCTTCGGCACTTCAGCCGGGGTGCAACAGCAGCCAGAACAGTCCTACAAATTGTAGGTCCGCAGGGTTCGCGGGGCAAATCAATTCCGGCTGCGTGCGCCCAAAACAGACGTAAAGGTTTGATAAAGGCCTTTTGCTCCGAATAATCGGCACAGCCGGAGGCCAGGCAGGTTTTTTACAGGACCTTAACAGGATTTGGCGTGTTTCATTTGAGCCATTCGTAAAGCTCGTAACGGTCTTTTGCCATGCCCCGAGATTCGTAAGCCCTCTTCGCTGGACCGTTATTTTTATGGACGTAAAGTCGCAGACCCGCGAGCCGGTCGGATTTGCGGACCTGTTCTTCCATCAGACCTTCTCAAAGCTGAATGCGTGATTCTTTGCGTCGACCTTTACGGTGTCTCCCTCTGCGAAGTCTCCGGCTAGGATGTGGCCGGCCAGAGGATTCTCGACGCGTTGCTGGATCGTTCGCCTGAGCGGTCGTGCGCCGTAGGTCGGGTCGTAACCCTGCTGCAGGATCTGGTCGCGGGCGGCGTCCGTGAACTGCAGCTTGAGATTCTGCTTTGCAAGGCGTTCGGCCAGGTAGCGCAGTTGTATGTCGACAATCTTGTGCAGGTTTTCCCTGGAGAGCATTTTGAAGACGACGACTTCGTCGATACGGTTCAGAAATTCGGGTTTGAATACCTGGCGCAGCGAGTCCTTAACGTGTGCCTCGATTTCCCAGTCGGCTCCGGCTTCTTCGGTAAGTTCCTGAATCTGCTGACTAGCGATGTTGCTGGTCATTATGACGACGGTGTTGGTGAAGTCGACAGTTTTGCCCTTGCCGTCGGTGAGTCTGCCGTCGTCGAAGACCTGCAGAAGAATGTTGAAAACGTCCGGATGGGCCTTTTCGATCTCGTCGAGCAGTATGACCGAATAGGGTTTTCGACGGATTGCCTCGGTTAATCGTCCGCCCTCTTCATAACCAACGTAGCCGGGAGGCGCGCCGATCAGTCTTGCGACCGAATGCTGCTCCATGAATTCGCTCATGTCGATGCGGACCAGGGCCTGAGGGTCGTTGAACAGAAAATTGGCCAGAGCCTTTGACAGTTCCGTTTTGCCGACACCCGTCGGGCCCAGAAACAGGAAGGTCCCGATAGGCCGGTTGGGATCGTTCAGGCCCGCACGATTGCGCCGAACCGCATTGCATAGAGCCGATACGGCCTCGTCCTGGCCTACGACGCGCTGACGGATGTTTTCTTCCATCTGAATGAGTCGCTGGCGTTCGGTAGTCAGCAGACGCGATACGGGAATATTGGTCCATTTCGCCACGACCTGTGCGATGTGCTCGTCAGTGACTTCATTGCGAATCATCGAGGACTTGTCGCTTTCGGCCAGTGCATGTTCCTTTTCATCGAGTTCTTTTTTGAGATTTTCGATGGTTTCGTATTTGAGTCGGGCGGCTTTTTCGAGTTCGCCGCGACGCTGGGCGTCTTCGAAATCGGTCTGAGCCTGTTCGATCTGCCTTTTGATATCCTTGATCTGGTCAATGTCGCCTTTTTCCGCTTCCCACTGGGCCGTCAGCTTTTTGTTCTTCGCGTCGAGTTCGGCCAGTTGCTTTTTTGTCTTTTCCAGCCTTTCCTTGCTGGCGCGGTCACTCTCTTTCTTGAGTGCTTCGCGTTCGATCTGAAGTTGCATGATTTTTCTTCTGATCGAGTCCAGTTCGGCCGGGAGCGAGTCGTTTTCGATTCGCAGTTTGGAGGCGGCTTCGTCTATCAGATCGATGGCTTTGTCCGGCAGCCACCTGTCGGTGATGTATCGCTGAGACAGGGACGCGGCCGCGACCAGGGCCGAATCGGTGATTCTCACGCCGTGGTGGGCGTCATAGCGGTCTTTCAACCCGCGGAGAATGGCCACTGTTTCCTCTATGCTCGGCGGATCGATCATTACCGGTTGGAAGCGTCGCTCCAGCGCGGCGTCCTTCTCTATGTATTTGCGGTATTCGTCGATTGTGGTGGCGCCGATACAGCGGAGTTCGCCCCGGGCAAGCGATGGCTTGAGCAGGTTGCCCGCGTCGACCGCGCCTTCGGCCTTGCCGGCTCCGACTACGGTATGAAGCTCGTCAATGAACAGAATGATTTGGCCTTCGGCTCCAATTACTTCCTTGAGGACCGCTTTAAGCCTGTCTTCGAATTCACCGCGGAACTTCGTTCCGGCTATCAGCGAACCCATATCGAGTGCGACCACTCTTTTATTCTGCAGGCCCGCCGGCACGTCACCGGCGACAATCCGCTGAGCGAGTCCTTCGACAATGGCGGTTTTTCCGACCCCTGGTTCGCCGATGAGTACGGGGTTGTTTTTCGTCCTTCGGTTTAGGACCTGCATGCAGCGTCTGATTTCCTCGTCGCGGCCTATGACCGGGTCGAGTTTGCCTTTCCTGGCCATTTCGAGCAGGTCGATACCGAATCTCTCGAGTGCTTTGTATTTGGCTTCGGGGTTCTCGTCGGTAACTCTTTCCTGTCCCCGGACGTCCTTGAGGGCGTTCTTGATCTGATCTTCGGTAACAGAATTCAGCGACAGGATCTCTTTGGCATCGCTGTCGACAGTCGCCAGAGACAGCAAGAGATGCTCGACGCTGAGGTAGTCATCGCCCATTGCGTCGGCCTTGTTTTGGGCATCGAGTATGATCTGCGTTAGCGCGGGGTCCGGCATGAGCTGACTGGTTCCAGCCGAGCCCTGGGGCAGACGGTTGAGTTCGGCTTCGGTCATTTCGTTTATGCGCGATACGTTGGCGCCGATTTTCTTGAGCACCATTACCGTTACCCCGGTTTCATCCTCGCAAAGGGCCTTCAGCAGGTGCAACGGGCTCAGGACCGTGTGGGATTTGCCCATCACAATCTGTTGGGCGGTTGCGAGTGCTTCCTGTGCTTTTAATGTGAATTTATCAAACTTCATTTAAGTAATCCTTCTCTTTGTAGCTTTTTCAATGCTTTCCACGGTATCTACTGTGCAAAAGCCGTGCCCGAAAGCAGGTTAATGTCATAACGTGTTGGTATAAATGCATTTACGTATACGGCCGTAGCGGCGAAATGTGCCAATATGGCAGACTTCGCTCGATTATGGGGCGTAGAATGGCGGAGCGCAAAGACGATGAGTGGCTCCTATTTACATACCTATGCAGGTGTAGAATTTCCGGAGAACAGCCGATAACCAGTATGGGTATGGAATCAAAACAGCAGTTCAGATACGTTGATGTTTAGAAGAAAAGTGGGGGCTTTCAACATGAGACGCGTCAAGAAAGAGCCAGAAAAACTGAGAGAAATGCTAAAAAGGTTCGAACCGGGCGAAGAGTTCCACCGGTTCCGGGATACTGCGGTATACAACTCCCTGAAGTACAACTACAAGATAGAACGCAGGCGAGACTGGCCAGACAAAGCTGGATCCGGACGCAGAAAACGAATGAGGGATTAGCACGACGTATCGAACTACGGGACAAACACCGGCGAATTAGTTTCTGTTGCGGAAAGGTTATGGGTTGAAAAAAGCGGGCGCATCGGCT
>CAYOTO010000064.1:0-15875 GCA_964406945.1 uncultured Pirellulales bacterium | reverse complement strand
ATCTTACAGTTGAAGTGCCCTATGCTGCGGGTGTAAATGCGGGTCGCCTGATAATGACTGAAGCTTCAGGCATTGAAACCGGCGGCGAAATGACAGTTATTGATCGCAGCAATGACCTCTTCTATCTCAACACCCTCAACCTTCTTGTTCCATCGTATGAAGCTATCGAAGTACAGGACAATGATCTTGGTTCTGCTGACCTGACATTGGCAAAGTCCACTTATTCCGGACAACTGAGCCGTATTGGCGATGCCGGGCACGACCCCGATGTCGAGTACAAGGTCTCTGATGTGCAGGTATGCCAGGCCCGGCGCGAGCAGCAGTTGACCACGACGTTAAGAGGCTGGTTTCGCATAACTGACGAAGTCGATGAATACCACACTGTCAATTTGCGGATCGAGATAAACGGCAGCGCCATCGGTCATGCCAGTCACATCATAGATGAACTGGGAAGCGTAGGACGCTGGGATTTCGAAATGCTCACGGCGAAGCTTTCAAAGATGGCCATGGGACAGGCCAGGGCCGAAGGCCTCGTCAAGAACGATGTTACCGCGGAACTGCTGCGCGTGACGGGTGTTGAATGGGTATTCAGCAGCCTGGAAGAGGCCCTGGATGAATTTGAAACTACCTGGAATAACTACCACAGCTCTTATTTCAAATCCTGGTTCAAGGGCATCCTGCGAATTGATGGCGAGTCCCTTGGCATCGCTGACGATATTGTCGTCGATTCCGAGCCGTCCGGATTCACATCCTGGTCTCAGACCATGACTGGAACGCCGCAGTTCAGAGGCGATCCCGTGGTCATGACTTACACGCGCTCCAGCGTACCCACGAACACGATCATTCCGTTCGAACTGGATCTGACCAGCTACGGCGCAACCGAAGGCGACGCCTCCGAAGCCTTGAGCGTCATTGAGCAGGTCGCCATAACGGTAACCGACCAGACCACCGGCCATGCGCAGGCGATTGAGACTTATGTCGCCGAAGGTGAGCATCTGTTTCCGGATGTCTACTACAGTGCAAAGGACGGCTGGACGCGAACCCTGAACAACTTTGGCGAAGCGACATTCTATGTAACTTACGAAGGGAGCAAGTGGGCCGGTGAGAAGATATCCGATCTGGGGTCATGGCTCGTAGAAGGCGGCAAGAACATCGCCAGAGAGATCGACGAAAATATCAGTGCGCTCTGGGACACATTCGTAAGCTTCGGTACCGATGAGAGCGGCGTCTACATGGAAATGATGTCCCCGGCGTTCTTCTCGCAGGGCCTGCCGATTACCGATTTGGGCCGGACGCTTACGATTGACTACGGCATATTCCTCTCGCAACAGCAGGTCCAACCGGAGCAGTTGTTCCTGGATATATGGATGTACAAAGGCGATACGACGATTGAGGTGGCTCATGTGGATTTGGCCGATCTGTCGTTCGAACAGATTGATCCTTGCTTCGGATTCACCTGGGCCGCTGTTCCCGATCCCGTCCGCTTTGATCTCGACCAGGTTGAGCCGGGCGAGTATGTGCTGTGCTTTTTGGTCGATTCCAATGATCCCGACAGCCCCGTCAAGGCTGCCGCGTTCATAGACACGGTCGAAATCTCAGCGCCCTTGATGAAAGGCGACTTGGACCTTGATTTTCGAATTGACCAGGAGGACATAGCCTTCATGGCCGCACGCTGGCTTCAGGACAGTTCGCATCCGCATTGGAATGCCAGAACCGACATGGACGACTCAGAGACAATCGACCTCAGAGACCTGGCGCTCCTCGCCGACATCTGGTGCCAACGACCCTGACACTCAGCCCCTGAATCGCATCCGACACCGCCCACGCAACGCGCACTACGCACTGCAAACCTATTTCGCGTATTCCACGCAACGGACCTCTCGCAGCAGCGTCACCTGGATCTCCCCTGGATAGGTCATTTCCTGCTCGACCTTATTGGCGATTTCGCGTGCGACCTTTGTGGCCGCCTCATCATCCACCTGATCAGCGCTCACGATCACGCGAATCTCGCGCCCGGCCTGAATCGCATACGCGTTTTCGACTCCCTTGAAGCCCGTTGCGATTTCCTCGAGTTTTTCCAGTCGTTTGATATACCGCTCCAGCGTTTCTCGCCTGGCGCCCGGCCGTGATGCACTGATCGCATCGGCCGCCGCAACCAGCGGAGTGTACGGATTGTTCGGCGGAACATCGCCGTGGTGGCCCTCCACCGCATTGAGGATAACGCCGGATTCGTTGAACCGCTTCAGGTAATTGGCCCCGATCACCGGGTGGCTGCCCTCGACCTCGTGGTCGATGGCCTTGCCGATATCGTGCAGCAGCCCGGCCCGCCTGGCAACCGTTCCATCAAGCCCCAGTTCATCGGCCATGACCTGCGACAGATATGATACTTCCACGCTGTGCCGCAGCACGTTCTGACCGTAACTGGTGCGAAAACTAAGCGCCCCCAGCAGGCTCAGAACCTTGTTGCTCAGCCCGCGGGTATTGGTCTCAACCGCGGCGTCCTTACCGATCTGCAGAATCTTGGTGTTCACTTCCTTGCGGGTCTGACCGACAAGTTCTTCAATCCTCGACGGGTGAATTCGCCCGTCCTGAATCAGCCGCTCCATGCTCAACCTGGCCACCTCGCGGCGGACCGGATTGAACCCACTGACCACGATCATGCCCGGCGTATCGTCGACTATCACATCGACGCCCGTGGCCTTCTCGAACGCCCGAATATTGCGGCCTTCGCGGCCGATGATCCGGCCCTTCATATCGTCGTTTGGTATTTCGACCGTCGAAACGGTGGCCTCGCAGGTCTGTTCGGCCGCATAGCGCTGAATCGCCGAACTTATGATTTCTCTGCTCTTCTCATCGGCGGTCTCCGCGGCCTCGTCGACCTTACGCTGAATAAGCCCCGACATTTCGTGCTCGCACTCATCTTCCAGCCGCTGCAGCAGCAGAGCCTTGGCCTCTTCCATACCCATGGCCGTAATCTTCAGAAGCTGATTCTTCTGCTGGGCCATGGTAACCGAAAGCTGCTTGTCTTTCTGGGCCAGGTTGTCCAGCCTGCGCTGGATCTCCTCATCCCGTTTTTCGAGTCCTTTTTCCTTCTGCTGAAGCGTTTCGGCCTGCCGGTCCAGCGTATCTTCCCGCTTGGTAAGCCGATTCTCAATTTCCCGAAGCTCGCCCCGGATCTGGTCGGCTTCTTTGCTGAATTCCTCCCGCTTTTTGATCTGCTCGGCTGCCGCATCGAGTCGGGCGGATTTGAGAATATTTTCCGCCTCTTTCTTCGCACCATCGATCTGTCGCTGAAGATCCTGTTCGAAGGTATCCTTTCTGGCTTTGGCCTTGAGGTGCTGGACGAAGTACATTCCGCCCGCACCGGCCGCCAGAGCGACAATGATAGCTGCCACAGCCACAGCATCGCTCATCGCAAGTACCATGGCGTCCATGTTTCCCTACCTTTCCTGTATAGTTCCAGGTGATTCAAAAACCAGTCAACGCGGAGACCACAGGAATTCAAGGCAGAGAAGTTGCAAAGAAATGGCGTTTAAGGCAGAAAAACCCACAAAACAGGCGCAAAATCATCAAATCAGGGCAGTATCAGGTCCAATCCGACTGAAACTGAGGTTCATAAGGTTGGTACAGACGCAAGATTTGTTGATTCCATGCTTAATAACGTATCTCCCTCGTTGTTAAGCAGCACAGTTTTTCAGGTTTTCGCTTTACACTTAACTCACCTATCGGCGCCGTACGAGCCGTTTATGGGCCATGCCGGATACGAACCGATCAGTGTCTTTGTAACTTAACTGCCGTGGGGAAATGGGTTTACAATTCCCTGATTCCCGCTGTATGCCCCGTACGAATAAAGAATGAAGTAAACACGGACAAATACGGGACGCTCCACATCAATGTTCAACATCGGCATATTACGGCGGTCATGTTACGGCAGTGCTGGGAAACGGTCAAGCAAAAAAGTGGGACGGAAACAGCGATTTTTGACAGGCATCTTAAACAGGCCGGCAGCGGCGGGCTTTCATCACATCCATTTGGCAGACTAAAAGCCGGAAAAATTCCGGTTTTGTCGGCTTTTGCTGTAAACGCTTTGTTTATAGGAACTTAGACAAAGGAAAATGATTTTTGATAGGCCGCCGGAAATCAGCAGGATTTCGCTCAAATTTCGCAAAATGGTCGGAATTGAACGCTCTTTGCCGGGAATGCACCAGACCGGTAAACCCCTGCCAAGTCCTGCTGACGAATGGGAATTGCCGCGTTTTCAGGCTCTGGCATGCTTTGCATTGCACGACCACCAAACGGCGAATTTCCAGGTTCGAATATGGGGCATAAATCCGAAATTCGAAGCACGAAACTCGAAACAAATTCGAATCATCAAATTAGCAAAACACGGCGCGAAGCCGCAGGTTGGGAACGGCCGACGGCCCGAGTGAGACGGCGGTTCGGTCGCTTGATCCCGGAGGCTGGATGGCGGAAAGTCGACTGGGGATGCAGGACGACGCACTAAAGAATTAGTGGTGCGAATCCGGGTCCGGTCGACCGGCCAGCTAGACTGCACTCAGGGGCAAAACACAGAGCATGTACTCAATGGAAGGCTCTTCTACCAGGATGTTTTATCGGAGGCGATTGTTGGGGCAGTTACGGCCGGCAAAAGTGTGTTAATAGCTCTGCGCTTCATTTCTCTACCTGCTATTAAACATGTTCCTCAAGATGAGGGGTTTGGGTCGGGTGGGGGTGCTATGTAGTTGGGGTCTGTGGCTGGGACGGCGGCGTAGCCTCCGGTATCTATCGAAAAGTAGTAGACGGGCTCTATGTAGCGGGAATCGCGGTGGCAGTGATATCGCAGTTCCACGGAATCTATCTGGCCGCCGCGCGAACCGAGAAAGGCGCGGTCGCGGTTCTGAAGTCTCTCGAAGGCCTGCTGAGGTGTGATTATGGGGACTTTCTTCCACGGCTCAATTTCAAAAAACCGATAGACGACATCCAACACTTCGCCACCGGGGCCAAACAAGACGTAAAGCATATTGGCGGGGCCCCAGGTTCTGTACCCTCCGATGGGACGCGTCCAGATAACGGATATATCGCCGGCTGTAGCGATAGTATTTTGAATGCTCACTCTGCATTTCTCAGTCGGAAGGAGATCTGCGTTGCGAAGGTACTCGGTTGCGATCCTGATTGCTTCCTCAGAGGAGGGGAAGTTATTCGGATCTCTGCTTTCGGGTCGACCTTCTGGCGGGTATTTGCCGACGCGGAAAAAACCGGTCCCTTTGTCATACTTGAACCGCCAAAGTCGGGTAGAAAGATACGCGCTGTAAGTACCAGGCGAGTACTTGGCGTTCTCAAAGTAGGCGAAGTGTTTTGTCGCAAGGTTACGGACATACTGTTCAGAAACGTCGTTCGGTGGTGGAATCACCCGGTAGACGAGCATTTGATCGGGCATTTCGGGAAAGTTGCCATCGAACGTGAAGATGGGGTCTTCGCCGGGAGCCTGGTACCAGTTGGCCGTAATATCATGGATCCGGCTGTTGGGATCGACGGAGTTGGAATCATGGCCGGTATCGGAACTGCTGAGGAAGACGGAGATGCACACGATAATAAGGACGGCTGTGAGGCAGGCAGCAGATGCGAAGAGAAATAATCGTGATGTTCTCACTGTTCTCTTTCCTCTTTTCTGGTGACGCGTAATTGTCCGAGACTTTTTCCTACACTGTTAATTATGCAGTTGACAGGGCCTGGATGTCAACAGTTTTTTTGACGCAGGTTGTGATAGGGTGCGCTGATAATCTATGGCATGTCGTCCGAGTTTCGGCAGGAAATATCTTTCACGGGCCAGATGCTTCGCTGCGCTCAGCATGACAGAACAGGGAGACCATCTTTGGGTTCTGCATGACAGAGCGCAGAGGCCTTCTGTGGGTTCGGCAGGACAAGGGGGCAGGTCTTCCGTGGGCTGGGCATAGCACGGTGGAGGGCTCAGGCACGGTCAGGATCTTTGCTCTGTGGGGCGCCGGCACAATTTGCGATGGCGGGTGTGGTATATGCGAGCCGATGATATGTCCGAGGTATATGGGGTTGTGGTTTTTGCGGGTTGATGGTATAAAGGCAGGGTACCTTGAAAGTATAAAGTAAAAAGCTCCAAGTTAAGAATCGGGTAGATGTGCTGGATGTACGTGGGGTTTTATGGATTTGGGTGAGCAAACCGGTGGGAGGGCAAGTAAGTACTTGTGTTGTATGCGAATCGAGCATGTACGTCGCGATGGGCGGCGTTGATTTTTTTGAAAGTGGGTTTCTGGTTTATGAAGGTTAATGTGCTTTGTATCGGTGATGTTGTGGGTCGGCCGGGCCGGCGCATACTGGCGGAGAAGCTGCGGTCCATCGTGCAGGAGAGGAACATCGATTGTGTGATATGTAACGCCGAAAACAGTGCGGGCGGTTCGGGGCTTACGCCCCAGATTTATAACAAGCTGCTGCGGTACGGCGTGCACCTGGTTACACTGGGCGATCATACTTTCCGCAAGCGCGACATCATCTCGACGCTGGAGACGGCGGACAATATCGCGCGGCCGCTGAACTTTTCGAAGGAGGCGGCGGGCAAGGGATACGGGCTGTACAAGACGGGCAAGGGGCCGGTGGTGGCGGTGGTCTCGCTGATCGGGCGGCTGTTTATGAAGCCGGTGGATTGTCCGTACGCGGCGGTCGACAGAATCCTGCCGCAACTTGAGCACAAGGCGGATATCGTGGTGGTCGATTTTCATGCCGAGGCGAGCAGCGAGAAGGTCGCGATGGGGTATCACCTGGACGGGCGGGCAAGCTGCATGTTCGGCACGCATACGCATGTGGTGACGGCGGACGAGGCGATATTGAAAAACGGGACGGCCTATATAACGGATATCGGGATGACGGGGGCGCACGATTCGGTGATCGGACGGGGCAAGGAGAACGTGCTCAAGGCGTTTCGGACGCAGATGCCTTATCCGTTCGAGGTGGCGACCGAAGATGTGCGGATCAACGGGATTGTGGTGACAATCGACAGCAATACGAAGCAGGCGGATTCCATCGAGCGGATCAGGGTGGATGCGGATATCGAAGAGGGGTCGAACTACGACAGTGACGACGGGCGGCCCGAATACTACAATAACTTATAGTGCCAAGCTTGGCACTCGCAATGCCAAGTTGTGGAATCGGCCGTTGGCGGATTCGTGCCTTATTCGGGTTGGGGGGATTGCAGGTTGTAAGCGGCTTTTGGGGTGACGGTTCGCAGGTGGAGGTCGCGCTGGGGAAAGGCGATTTCTATTCCGGCGGCGCGGAAGGCGTCGTCGATGGCGACGTGGAGGTCGTGGATCACCGGGAGGTAGTGTCCGATGCCGGCGATGTAGACGCGGAGTTCGAAATCGAGGCTGCTGGAGCCGAATTCCTTAAAGAGTACGAGAGGGGCGGGTTCCGTGAGGATGCGGGAGTCGTCGGCGGCGATTTTGTACAGTGTTTTTTCGGCCTTGCGGACATCGGAGCCGTATGCGATGCCAACGGCGACGGCGAGGCGAAGGGTGCTGTCGGAGAGAGACCAGTTCACAAGTCGGCCGGTGATGAATTCCTTGTTGGGGACGATGAGTTCCTTCCTGTCCCACTGGCGTATGGTGGTGGCGCGGATTCTTATTTGCGTGACTGTTCCAGCGACTTCGCCGACGGTTACGACGTCGCCGACGCGGATTGGCTGTTCGAAGAGGATGATGAGGCCGCTGACGAAGTTGGCGAAGATTTCCTGCAGGCCGAACCCGAGGCCGACGGTCATTGCGGCGATGAGCCACTGGACTTTCGACCAGCCGATACCGATTTCGGTGAATGCCAGCACCACTCCGATTACGACGATGACGTAACGGCAGATGGTGATGATGGCGAATCGGACGCCTTTGTCGATGGGCAGGCGGCGGAGGACGGCGATTTCGAGCAGGCCTGGGGCATTGCGCGCAAAGACAATCGTCAGCGTGACTATAGCAGCGGCCGCGACGATGGCGCCCAGCGTTATGGAGCGGTCTGCAACACGATACAGTTCGAAATGGCCGAGTCCGGCCAGTGCGGGCAGTACGTCGCTCCAGATATACCAGAGGCCGGCCAGCAGCACGATCGTGGATATAATTCCGATTACGTGGCGGGTTTGCTGGGACATTTCGAAGATTGTCTGTTCGCGGCCGGCTTTGGCGTCAGGGTCATCGGCTTTCGGGGCGGTCTGGGGCTCGGGGGCGGCTGCTTCCTCCTGGCGGGACACGAGGCGTTTGATCCGCTCGAACAGGGCCAGACGGCGCTGTGCTATTACGATGCTCCTGACGCACAGGCCCCGCACCATCAGGACCACCAGAATAAGACCGAGGGTGAAAAGCAGTCGTTGCGTTAGGTGGTAAGCGCCGTAGAGAAATCCCATAGCGGCGAGGATTGCGAAGACGATGGGGATGATTACGGCCGGGACATACCAGAAATAACGGAGACGCAGCAGCCAGCCGTCGCGGGTTTTCTTGAGGTAGAAGTCGATCAGGGGGCGTTTTGGGTGCAGCAGCAGGGCCAGAAAGATGCTGAGTTGGACGAGGCCGACTATGAATAAGAGTCTTCCGGCGGTTGCGTACCAGAGTTCGTTCTGCTGCTGGCGGCGCATTACCTCGAAGAGAAATACGACGGGCAGCCAGGTTGCGGCGAACCACCCGAGTTGACGGCGCAGAAATCCGGCGGCTTCGGATCTCATGCGGAAATGGGTCTGTGCGAGGCCGCAGGGCATGGCGAGATATCGCAGGAACAAGAGTACGGCAAAGACCCAGGACAGGTGCAGCAGGGCCTCAGCGACGGCTTTGCCGAAGTTCCCTGTCGAGACTTCCGAGAGTCGGTGGCTAATCAGGATCAGGAATACGCCCCACTGGGCGGCCATCACGGTTGTGAAAACCAGGACAGTGAGTGTATATCTGAAACGGTCGGTGCGGGCCTGGCGGACCTTTTCGGCAATGGCTCTTGTGCGGGCACGAAGTTTTCGCCCGAGGACAATGAAGGATGCGGACAGAGCGGCGAGCATTCCGTAGAAAAGCGGGTCGTTCTTGAAGTCTTTGAGCAGTGAGCGGGCGAATATGCCCCAGTTTTGCGGTGAGAAAAACCAGCGGAGGGCCTCTGCGCTGAGGCGGAAATCTTCGGGCCTGATGCCGCGGCGACCGCGCACCCAGAGTACGTTTTCGTCGATGAAATCGTAGAATTGGTCGATGAGCTGAACGTAGGATTTCTCGTTCCTGTCGAGAGCGGCGAGTTTGGTGGCGTAATCCCAGTAGAGGTCGGAGATGGTGCGGAGCAGGTTTCGGCGGCTTTCGTAGAAAGAGCGGGCCTGGTCCCAGAGCTGTTGGCTGCGTTCGGAACCGACGGAGGCGTCGAGGGACTCGATGAACTGCTTTTTTTGTTCGGCGAGGTCGCTAAGTTCGGACCAGCGTCTGTCATATTCCATCGCGCGTAGCTGGGCGAAGGCGAGTTTTTCGGGGCGGTCGCGCATCTGCACGCGATGCTCGGAAACGTCGGGGAGTTTGTCGCGCTGGCCGAGCAGGAGTATGCCCATGGTGTCGGTCACTTCACCGGCTGTTTCGACCTGCTGTTGGAGCTGGCGGTAGCTTGCCTCCAACTCGGTAAGGCCGGTGGCTATCGTCTCGGAGTAGGCGGTTGTCTTCTGTATCTTTTCCAGAAGTTCGGCCTGCTGTTCGGCCAGGGCGGCGTTTTCTTCGGCGATGTCCCTGATTGCGGAATCGGAGTATCTTGTCTGCTGTTTTGCGGCGATGGCCTGCCGGCGGGCCTGTTCGGCGGCCTGTTCCTGCATTGTGCTGACTTTGTTCTGCCAGAAATCGGCGATTTTGCGGGCGGCGGCCAGGCGGCGGGCGGCGAGGTCACGCTGTGCGGTGAGAAGCTCGCCGGAGGCGTCGTAGAAGCTCAGTTCCTCCGAGCCGGCTTCGATGCGGTTGCGTGCGGCCTGCTTTTGAAGCTGCCAGAGCAGGACTCTAGCGCGATCAAGAGTAGTTTGTGGGCTATCGGCGGCGGCTAGTTTTTCGTCGAGTGCTTCGATCTGCTGTTGGGCGGTTTTGGATTCTTCGAGAACCTGGGTTCGTCGATCACCGCGGCGTTTGGGTTCGGCCTCGAGTTCGGCGGCCTTGTCCCTGGCCTCCTGGAGTTGCTGGGTGGCGGTGTTGAGGTTCTGTTCTGCGGCTGAAAGGGTGAGGTCGGGGGGTACGTTCGGTTCGATTTGCTCGGGGAATGTTTCGAGTTGCTTTTTGGCGGTTTCGAGTGCGGTCGGGGCTGCTTCGCGTTTCTGGCGAAACTGCCGGCGGCGGGCGGCCATTTGCTCGGCCGTTTTGAAGGCGGTGATAGCCTGGTCGTAGGTTTCGGTCAGGCGTGTTTTCTCGTCATCCGTGAGGCCTTCGGTTTCGAGGGCTCGTTTTTTCCCGGCCTCGAACGATTCGAGGGTGAGGGTTTCGATTACCGGTTCGGGTTCTGTGGGCAGTGTGAGCGGCTCGGCGTTGGGATCGACGGGCCCGGCGACGTTTTCGGAGGGGGGATCTTGCGCGGCTATTGCCGAGGCGCCGAAAAAAAACGCGGCGATGATCACCGCTGTAACTAACACATTCTTGTGATTCAACATCATGAGAAAACAGCCTTTTTGCACTTTAAGCTACGCCATTGTTTGCTTATCGGCGATTTTACCCGCACAGAGGTCCGGCCCCCAATGAAAATTGTCTGTTTTTCCAGATTATGGCGTGTGAAGACCGGGAAAAGTCCGGGATTCCGACGGTCCGGGCGGCAAATCCAATCCTATAGCCGGGCGCATCGCTGCGCTCAGGATGGTATGCGCAAAGCCTGATGACCTTCTGAGCAGGTGCGGGCTTTTGGCTGCGGTCAACATGGCAGTGGTGACGCACGTTCCTGCTTCTGGCCGGCACTTTTTTCAATCGGTCTGGCCGGGAGGCATCATGCCGGGGTTTAGTTTTCGGTAGGGTCGGCCGGGGATGAGTCTGTTGTTCCGGACGAATTCTTCCGGTCTGGGGGCGAGCCTTTTAATCATTCGGTTGCGCCATTTTACGAGTAGGTCGGCGCGGGAGGGCTCGGCGGCGAGGTCGCGTTCTTCGCGCGGGTCTTTGTCGAGGTCGAAGAGGTGTTCGCGGCCGCTGTCGGGGCGCCAGATGTACTTGAACCTGCCGTCGGTCAGGGCGTGGTAGGCCTGGGCCTTGCTGTAGCAGGGTGAGTGCTCGAAGTGCAGCCATTGGCGGACTGTCTGATTGCGGCCCTGCAGAGTGGGAACCAGGCTGACGCCGTCGATGTGAGCGGGGCTGGTCGTGGCTGCCAGATCCAGGAGAGTGGGCATTATGTCTTCGAGGCAGACGGGCTGTCTGGACATAAGGCCGGTTTCGAAGCCCAGGCCTGGCGAGCCTGCTATGATGAATGGGATGTTGGCGGAGCCTTCGAAGGGCTCGCATTTGCGGAAGTAGCCGTGGTCGCCGAGCATTTCGCCGTGATCGCTGGTGACGACGATGATCCAGTCGCGGCCGGCCTTTTCGCTGCGGTTCTTGAAGTCGCGAACCAGGGGGGCGATCTCGCTGTCGAGGTGTTCGATGAGTCCGAAATAGCCGGACTGGGCTTTGTGGAGTTTTTCGCCTTCCAGAAGAATGCGGTGGCCGGAACGGTCGCCTTTAGCGGAAAGGGAATCCCAGTCGACCCAATTGCCCCTGGCGGGGGACGGCAGGTCCATTTGCGAGTATCGCCGGAAGTACCTGGGCGGTGGAAACAGCGGCGGATGCGGTGCGTAGAACGAGGTGGTCAGGAAGAGTGGTTTGTCGGCGGAGGTTTCCTTTACGATTTTGCGTGACTGATTTACGATCCAGGTGGTGGGGTGCAGTTCGTTTGCGAGGGGCCAGGGTTTTGCCTGCCAGTGATTGTAGGTGAGTCCCATCTTTTTTACGAGATTACGGATTCCGCCGGTTTCGGGAGCGGATTTCTGCAGGAAGCGGTCGTAGTCGTCGTTGTCCCTGTGGGTCGATCCGAGGACGCGTTTCTGGTAGCCGCAGGGCAGACTGGCCGGAGGCTGATGCATGTAGCGACCGACCAGGACGGTGCTGTAGCCGACGTTGCCGAGCAGTTCGCCCAGGGGCGGGGTGGAGAATGGTTTGGCCGCGAAACCGACAACGCCGCTGGTCTGCGGGTGCAGTCCGGTGAGCAGGGCGTAGCGGGCGGGAATGCACGAGGCCACGGGGGTATAGGCACGGCGGAACAGTGCTCCGTCGCGGGCGAGTCGGTCCAGTGTGGGTGTGCGAACGGCAGGATGGTTCAGGATCGAAAGGCAGTCGCCGCGCATCTGGTCGGGCATTATCAGGAGAATGTCGGGCCGTGTTGATTTATTCGAAGCGCGTGTGCGCTGATGTCTGCAACAGAGAAGCGAACCGGCTGCGATGCCTGCGGCCTTCAGAAAATCACGGCGTTCGATTTGTTTGTGCATTGAGTTCACCTGTTTGCGGTCGTGGTTAACGGTTTCGGGCTATAGTAGCATTATGGTCGGCGTATTTCAAACATTGGCGAGCGGCGGGAGGCCTGTTTTGGGGCGTCAAATGCAGTTTGGTGGGCAGATGCTTCACTGCGCTCAGCATAAAGATGTGGTGGTCTTTCGGCGGCTGATGGTTTTCTGGTGGCCTGAGCGGGTTGAAAACTGAGGTCGGTTGTGGTAAAAGGACGATTGCGCCGCCCGGGCGGGCACGTATTGTTAAGCTGAAAAAGGAGTTCATTGATGCGGATGAAAAGACGTGATTTTTTGAAGGGTGCTGCGGCTGCGGGGTTGGGTTCGTATGGGTTGAACGGGATGGAAGCGGCCAAAGGTGCCTCACCGGAGCGTCAAAATATCGTGCTGATTATGGCGGATGATCTGGGATATGAGTGCATCGGAGCCAATGGGGGCACAAGCTACAAGACGCCGGAGATCGATAAACTGGCGGGCGAGGGGGTGCGTTTCGAGCACTGTTACTCGCAGCCCTTGTGTACGCCGTCGCGTGTGAAGCTCATGACGGGCATTTCCAACGTGCGAAATTACGTGCGGTTCGGACTTCTGGATCCGGGCCAGACGACGTTTGCTCATCTGTTCAAGAAGGCCGGGTACAAGACGTGTATCGTCGGCAAGTGGCAACTCGAAGGCGGTTTCGAGGGGCCGGGGCATTTCGGATTCGACGAGTATTGTCTGTGGCAGCTTACGCGGCGACCGGGACGGTATCCGAATCCGGGGCTGGAGATAAACGGCCAGAAGGTCAATTACGAGGACGGGCAATACGGGCCGGACGTGGTCAGTGACTATGCGTGCGATTTTATCAGGCGGAATAAGGGTCGACCGTTTCTGGTTTATTATCCGATGATTATTACGCATTGCCCTTTCGAGCCGACGCCGGATTCGCCGGATTACGACCCGAAGAGTAAGGGCTCGAAGACGTACAAGGGCAATCCAAAGTACTTCGGGGACATGGTAGAATACATGGATAAGATTGTCGGCAAGATTGTCAGGCAGCTCGACGAACTGGGACTGCGGGAGAACACGCTGGTCCTGTTTACCGGGGATAACGGGACCGATGCGCCGGTGGTGTCCATGATGGGCGATACGAAGATCAAGGCCGGCAAAGGCAAGATGACGGACGCCGGGACGCGGGTGCCTCTGGTGGCGAGTCAGCCGGGGACCGTCGAGCGCGGGCGGGTCTGCCAAGATATCGTCGACCTCAGCGATTTTATGCCGACGATCTGCGAGTCGGCAGGTATTTCAGTCCCGGACGAACTTGACATCGACGGGCACAGCTTCTGGCCGCAACTGGTGGGCAAAAAGGGCAATCCGCGGGATTGGATTTACATCTGGTACGCGAGGGACGGGAAGCTGCCGGCGCAGGAATTCGCACGAAATCAGCGGTACAAGCTGTACCGAACTGGTGAGTTTTACAATGTCGCGGAGGACCGGCTGGAGAAGAATGCGCTCAAAGCGGGCCAGCTGAATGCGGCGGAAAAGAAGGTGCGGCAAATGCTGCAGAAGGCGCTGGATCGCTATGAGGACGCCAGGCCGGAAAAGTTGCGGCGTTTGCGGAATAAGAAAAAACGCTGATTCCGCTTGGTCGCCATATTGGGGCGATGCCTGAAGATGTCGGGCGTGCCATCAGGCACGATAAATTCCTACAGCATACCGAAGCAGTCCGAGCAGGAATCTTATTCGAAGGCCAGATGTTTCGCTGCGCTCAACATGACAAAGCATTAGCCCGGATGCCCTTCGGCAGACTCAGGACAGCCTTTCGCTGCGATCGGCATGACGACCTTGCAGTACCACAATTCGGCCTTCTATATTTGCCAGCCTTCTCGGTAGTCGCGATAGAGATATTTGTCGGCGCGGGCGGAGTTGGTGATCTTCATTTTTTCGCTGTCGAAGAGGACTTTTTCGCCGCAGCGCAGTGCCACTGCACCGAGGTTTACGGTGTCGGTGATGCCGGCCGCGTTAAGGAAACTGCCCGGCGACTGTTTGCCGGTTCTGCATGCGGGCAGCCAGTTCGACAGGTGGCCGCGGCGGGCGGGAGCTTCGGGGACTTCCAGGCGTTTTCTGCCACCGTTTAGGAAGAGCTGGGGGTCACGGCCGTGAAACTCGGCCATGATGGAGCCTTTGTCGCCTACGTAGAGGATTCCTTCTCTGTCCATTTGTACGTCGTGGGCTTCGACTTCTTCGGGCAGGCGGGGCTTCATGCCGCCGTCGTACCAGAACAACTCGAGACCGTCGGCGAATTCAAACCGCAGTTGGCACGCCGTGGGGAATGAAAAATCGTTCTTTATGGTTCGGCTTACGTTGTCACTGATGATGCAGGAGTGAGTGGCCCAGGCTTGTGCGCTGACGGGTGCTGCGAGGTCCAGACCGGTGAAGACGGGCCAGAGACTGTAGATTCCCATATCGGCCATTGAACCGCCGCCGAAGTCGTACCAGCCCCGAAATACGGTGTGAGTGTAATGCGGGTGGTAGGGACGGTATTTTTCGGGGCCGAGCCAGAGGTCCCAGTCGAGGCCTTTCGGAATCGGGGGTTTGTCGCTCGGGATCTGCGTGTACTGGGGCCAGACGGGGCGGTTTGTCCAGTTGTGGATTTCGCGGAGGCGTCCGATGACACCCTGCTTTATGCGTTCGACGATGAGACCGTTGGCGGTGCCGCTGCCGTAGGCAAGCAGGTGCGTGGCCAGGCCCGTGCGGCGGGCGGTATCGAGGACTACTCGGCCTTCATGGAGGCGGTTGGCGATGGGCTTGTGGGTCATTACGTGCATGCCTTTTTTCATGGCGGCCACGGCGATAACGGCGTGGAGGTGGTCGGGGGTCATGATCTTGACGGCGTCGAGGTCTTTTTCGTTTGTGAGCATTTCCCGGTAGTCGGCGTATGCGGTGCAGCCTCTAAACTTGTCGCGGCCCCGGTTTTTCGCGTACCAGGTGTTTATTACTTCGCAGCCGACGTCGCGGCCGCCCGGGCAGCCGTCCTCGTTGGCTCTCCAGGAGGAATCGCCCAGCAGGCTGCGAATTCTTCTGAGGACGCTTCCCTTGCCCCATTCGATGTAGTCGCTGCTGTCTTTGTTAGGATCGCAGACGGCGACGATCTGGATGCCCTGCTCCTCGAGCAATGCGCCGAGTTCTCTGAAACTCTGTGTGCCCATGCCAACGTGGGCGAGCGTGATGCGGTCGCTGGGCGCGATTCGGCGACGACCGCCGAGGACGTGACTTGGAACTACGGTAAATGCGCCCGATGCCACAGCCGAGCCTAAAAACCTGCGTCTGTTCATATTCGTCGCCATGTGAAGACTCCTTTTTCAGTGCCTGTTTGGAAATAGATTCCTGCTCA
>CAYOTO010000063.1:0-15985 GCA_964406945.1 uncultured Pirellulales bacterium | reverse complement strand
AACGTCGCCAGACCCTGCGTATCGACCACGCGGAAATCCAGGGCCCCGTGAATCACCAGCATCGGCGTTTGCCAGTTGCCGACATAATTGATGGGGTTGTGCTTTTCGTAGCCCTCGGGGTTCTCCCACGGCGTACCCTTGTGATCCCACTCCGGAAACCACAGCTCCTCCGTGGCGAAATAAGCCATTTTCTCGCATAGATTGCCATCGTGATTTACAAGGCAGCGGAATCTGTCGGGCCAGTTGCCCGCTATCCAGTTTATCATGTATCCGCCAAAAGACGCCCCCAGCGCACCGACCCTCTTGCCGTCCATCCACGGATATCGCTCCAGCGCCGCCGCCAGGCCCTTCTGCAGATCGACAAGAGGCTTGCCGCCCCAGTCGTCCCGTATCGAATCGCAGAACGCCTGCCCGTAGCCGGTGGAGCCGTGAAAATCGACCATCACGGCCGCATAACCGGCCCCGGCGTATGCCTGGGGGTTCCAGCGATAGTGGAACATGTTGCCGAACGAGCCTTGAGGACCCCCGTGGATAAGGAACGCAACCGGATACTTCTTGCGGGGGTCGAAATCGACGGGTTTGACAACGTAACAATACACGGTCTCATCGTTCCAGCCTTTGAACGTAAACTGTTCGTAATCGCCCATTTTCACAGCCGCAAGTTTCTCGGCGTCAAGGCGGGTAAGCTTCTCGATGTCCGAGCCGTCGGTATCAACCGAGTAGATCGCCGTCGGCGATTTGAGATTGTGCATCGTATAGAAGATTCTGTCCTGCGTCGCGGCCGGTGATCCCAGCGAGCCTTCCTTGACGACCGTTCGGACCTTGCCCGTTTTAACATCGATAGCAAAGAGCGAACGCTGGCCCAGATTCGCGGCGGTCGCATAGATCGTCGATCCGTCCGGGCTGAAACACATCGAAGAAGGGCTGCGATCCCAGTCCTCGGTCAGAACGCGCGATCTGCCGCTCGGGCTTTCGCGAAGAATAATGCGAAAACGGTCCGACTCGTAGCCGGGCCTTTTCATGGCAAAATACGCAAACGTCCTTCCGTCCGGCGAGAACAGAGGCGCCGTATCCCAGGCCTTGTTATTCCTGGTCAGGTTCTTCGGCTTTGCCGAGCCGTCGACGGGCGCTAAAAACAGGTCAAAATTCGTCGACCACGGCTCGCCCCGGCCCGCATCGCGTGCACTGAATATAACAGCCCTGCTGTCCGGCGTGAACGTGATCTCATCGGGCCCGCCAAAGGGCTTGGAGGGCGTATCGGCATCCATTGCCTTCATGACGTCCACCGCCTGGCCGCCGTCGACGCCCTTCGCGAACAGATGATAACGCCGCCCGTCTTCCCACGTATCCCAGTGCCGAACGAAGGCGCGGTCGTAAATGCGGCCCGAGGCCTTGCGGCTCTCGATTTCTTCGAGCTTCTCCTTCGTCGCCGCGGGATCCAGATCCGGAAAGACCTCCATCGTGAACGCAACAAGCTCGCCATTCGGCGCCACGACCAGGTTGCCCACGTCCAGCGGCTGATCCGTGATCTGCACGGCCTCGCCGCCGTCGATGCGAATCGACCACACCTGCGACGATCCCGACCGGCTCGAAAGAAAATAGATGGTCTTGCCGTCGGGCGCCCAGCGGGCGTTGTGATCGGATTCTTCATGACTGGTCAGCCGCCGCAGATCTTCGCCGTCGGTCCCGATCAGCCACAAATCGGTCCTGCCCCTGTCGGCCTCGAGGTCCGTCGTTCGCACGTTGAACACTATCCACTCGCCGTCGGGCGAGAGCTGCGGATCGCCGATTCGATCCATCGCGAGCATATCGTGAATCCCGAACGCATGCGGCCAACCGTCCGCCGTCTGAACCGCAATCGCCGAAACCAACACAAACATAAACACAACGCATACACTGAACTTACGCATAATACTTCTCCTGAATCTTCAATATCGCTCTTATTCTGATCCCACGCACCTCTTATGTCAACCACCCCTTCTCGGCATCCTGAACAGGCCCACGCTACGCCTGTCATCCTGAACAAGCACACACCACCGCCTGTCACCCTGAACCAGGCCACACTACGCTTGTCATCCTGAACAAGCGGAGCGCCGTGAAGGATCTGGCCCTCGCATGAAACATCATGTTCGCAATCGCAACCAACTTCTACTTCGCAACCCAGATGCTTCGCTGCGCTCAGCATGACAAATCGAGCGTTCCTTCGTATCCGCCTGTCATCCTGAACAGGCCCACGCTACGCCTGTCATCCTGAACGAGCACACACCATCGCCTGTCACCCTGAACAAGGCCACACTACACTTGTCATCCTGAACAAGCGGAGCGCCGTGAAGGATCTGGCCCTCGCATGAAACATCATGTTCGCAATCGCAACCGACTTCTACTTCGCAATCCAGATGCTTCGCTGCGCTGTTCATGACAAACCTGGCATCCTTTCGCGGTTCGTTGTCACCAACAACCGCAGGCGAAACTTCGCAGTTGCCGATAGTCAGGACTGCTGAGCCTGCTCCGAACCCAGTGCTACCGGCATGTCGAGCCAGAAGGTCGAGCCTTTGCCGGGTTCGCTCTCGAGGCCTATACTACCTGCCAGCATCGACGCCAGTTCCTTGCTGATCGTCAGACCCAGCCCGCTTCCGGCGGATTCGCGGGTTATCGACGCGTCGACCTGATGAAATTTTTCGAATATCGCGTCCTGCTCTTCGGGCGCGATTCCACAACCTGTATCGGTTACGGCCAGTCGCACGGTCTTTTCGCCCACCATCGACGCGGTCAATTCGATTCTGCCCCGGGCGGGCGTAAATTTCACCGCATTGCTGAAGAAGTTGTAAAGTATCTGCTGAACTTTGCCGGCATCGGTCATCAGCGGCGGGATCTGCTTGTCGATATTTGTCCGTACCTTGATCTTCTTGTCCTTGGTCAGCAGAGAAAACGAGGAAACCAGCCGCTTGATAAGCTCGGACGCCGTAATCTCCTCCAGGTGCAAATCCATCTTGCCGGCCTGGGTCTTTGCCAGGTCCAGCAGATCGTTGATCATGTTCAGCAGCCGATTGCCGCTGGAGATAATGTTCTCGGCGTATCGCTGGCCCTTTTCATTCTTCAGCACCGCCGGTTTCTCCCGAATTACCTGGGCAAAACCGAGGATGGCGTTCAGCGGCGTGCGGAATTCGTGCGACATGTTCGCCAGAAATTCGCTTTTGATGCGGTTGGCCTTGAGCAACTCGATGTTCCGCTCGGAAAGTTCGGCTATCTTCGCATCCAGTTCGGCGTTGGCCCTGGTTACCCGCTCCTGCGTCGCCTGGATCGTATCGAGCATGTGATTGAATGCATTAGCGAGTTTCTCGTACTCATCGCCGGTCTTGATCGAGCTTCTAATATCGAGATTACCCTCAGCCACGTTGTTCGCAAGAGCCCGAAGCTGACGAATCGGCCGTAGAATCACCCGCTGAGTAATCCAGTAGAAAGCCACTATCGCGCCCGTGCCGGCGATAATGCCGGCGAACATTATCATAACGCGATTGAGCCAGGTCGTGTTGTCGATGTCCCGAATCATGCGTTCGATCACAATCGCCCCGATCAGCTCGTTATCCGCCAACGCCTTGCCAAGACCCTCGGAATTGTGGCATGTAATGCAATTATCCGTCGCGCGTACGACCCGAACGTACGTGCTCTTATGGTGCGATCCCGCCTCGTCATAAGTGATCATATCGTTGCGACCCTCATCCTTGAGCAGGGACTTGACGGCCTCCGCCTGATCGGGCGTGAGCGTTCCAAGCTGTTCGGTCTCAGGCTTGGAAAACCGCAACCAGCGGACATGAGGCTCGTTGGGCTCGATCGGAAGGCCGGATTGGTCCAGAGCCGCCGGTTGAGTCTGACCTGTAGGTTTGATGCGAAAATGATTTCTGTACAGAAGCGTGTCGGCCTTGCCCCGCTCGGTATCCAGATAACCCTTCATGTTGAGCTTGCCCATCCACACGTAGGGCAGGACCAGGGCGATCAGGACCGTGAAGACCACCGCAGCCCCGAACATCAGGCGGCACTTCTTCGCCAGTGACAGCGGCCACAGGCCCAGCACCTTTAGAAATCTATGCCAAATGTGATTGAGTCTGATTCGCATCACTGTCGGCTCAAAACGGGCCTTCGTCAGCTATTGTCGGACTGCTGTTCGGACGCGGTGTGCGAATGCTTCTGCATACGAAGATTAAGCTCGTCGAGCTGTTTGGGATCTACTTCGCTCGGCGCCTCGGTCAACAGGCACTGTCCCCGCTGGGTCTTCGGGAATGCTATCACATCGCGAATGTTCTCGGTTCCGGTCAGCAGCATCACGAGCCTGTCGAGTCCGAAGGCGATCCCGCCGTGCGGAGGCGCCCCGTAATCGAGAGCCTTGAGGAAGAATCCGAATCGCTGCTCGGCCTGCTCACGCGAGATGTTGAGCAGATCGAACACCTTCTGCTGAACCTCGGGGTTGTGAATACGAACGCTGCCACCGCCGATTTCCGAACCGTTGACGACTATGTCGTAAGCCTGCGATGTTATATTGGCCGGATCGGATTCGAGCTTCTCGAGATCGTCGGGAACCGGGGCCGTGAACGGGTGATGCAGGGAATCGTACCGCTTCTCGTCCTCGTTCCACTCGAACAACGGGAAATCCACGATCCAGACGAATTCGAAGGCTTTGGGATTGTAAAGCCCGAGTTCGCGGCCGAGCTTGCACCGCAGCGGCGCAAGTGACTTGTTGACGGTCGCCTCGGTATCCGCCACGAACAGCAGAAGGTCGCCTTCGCAGGCGTCGAAACGGGCGACTACCTGCTGCTGCTGTTCGACGCTGAAGAACTTGGCGCTTCCGCCGAAAAACGCAAGCTTGTCGTCTTCCTTGACCACCCGCGTCCAGGCCAGGCCCTTTGCCCCGTAATCGCCGACGAAGCGGGTCAGAACCTTCTCGATGTCGCTGCGAGAGTATTTGTCCGCGGCAGCAGGAGCGCAAAGACCCTTGACGATGCCGCCCTTTTCCGTAACGGACGTGAAGACCTTGAAAGAGGTTTCCTTCGCGATGTCCGTGACCTCCTGCAGCTTCATATCGAATCGCAGGTCGGGCCGGTCCGTCCCGTAGCTGTCCATCGCTTCTTTGTAGGTCATCCGACGCATCGGCAGAGCCACGTCGATTCCCAGAATGTGCTTCCAGACCTTCGCGACCAGATTCTCGTGCACGGTGATAACGTCGTTGACGTCGACAAAGCTCATTTCCACGTCTATCTGCGTAAACTCGGCCTGACGGTCGGATCGGGGATCCTCATCGCGGAAACAGCGGACAATCTGAAAATACTTGTCCGTGCCGGAGATCATTAGTATCTGCTTGAACAACTGAGGCGACTGCGGCAGAGCGTAGAAGCAGTTGGGATTGAGCCGGCTCGGCACCAGAAAGTCCCTGGCCCCCTCGGGTGTACTCTTGGCGAGCATCGGCGTCTCGATTTCCCAGAATCCGAGCTGGTCGAAATAATCGCGGACGACCTTGGTCGTGCGATGGCGAATCTGTAGCTTCTTCTGCATTTCCGGGCGACGCAAATCGACATACCGGCTGGCAAGACGCAGCTCTTCGCCGGTCTTCTCGGCGTTTTCGAACTCGAATGGCGGAGTCTTGGCCGTGTTGAGTATTTCGAGCTTGCGGGCCGAAACTTCGATCTGACCGGTCGGCAGTTTCGGGTTCTCCATGCCTTCGCTTCTGGGCTGAACCTCGCCCTTGACGGCGATCACCCATTCGCAGCGGAGCGTGCGGGCAACCTTGTGCATCTCGGCGTCGACTTCCGGGTTGAAGACGACCTGAGTTATGCCCTCGCGGTCGCGAAGGTCGATGAATACGAGATTTCCGTGATCGCGGTAAGAATGGACCCAGCCGGCCAGCGTTACCCGGGCTCCGGCGTCGTTCAGTCTGAGTTTACCACACGTCTTAGTTCTTTTGAGCATTCCAGATCTTTCCAAAGTATTTCAAAAAAGCTGAATCGTCGATTCGGCAAAGATATTCGCTCTGCCCGGCGTTTTTGACAGTCCCATAGCTTAGCCGCCGAGCCGGTTTTCGTCAACAAAGACCTGCCATATTCGAGCAAATGAAGCCTATAAAGGCATCTTTCGGCGGTAGAAGGATTGGGCTGGAAGCCGGAAGGAAATAAAAAGGGAGGCAGGCGGACCAGCCTACACTCGCATCACCCTGCCTCCTTGTTGCACTGCGCCGTTATTTCCAGAGATTAACTCCGAATCGTAAGTAATAGATTTTGCGTAGGCAACGACGCTATTCTACCAAAAAGATCGACCCCCAATCAAGCAATCCGGGATTTTTTTCAAACTTGCTGCTTAATCTTTTGCTGCAAGCAGAACGGTCAGACTCATCCGGATTTTCGGCCTGTCGACCACTTCCAACCCCGCGGCCAGGGCTGATTCGACGGTTAGGTCGAACTCTTCGCAGCTTACATGGAATTTCGGCTCCGACAAAAGCAACCTGCCGCCCGGTTTGAGGCTGTGAGCGATCTCTCTGAAATACCGGTCGACATCGGGTACTTCGTGGGCAACGAAAATGCTCAGAGCCAGATCGACGCTGTCGGCCAGATCGTCAATTTTCAGCGAATCCGCCGTGCAGACCCTCGCCTCGATGCGGTCCTGAAGATTCGCTTTCTCGGCGCGACGGCGAAGTTTCTCGATCATCTTAGCCTGCATATCCACACAGACCACCCTGCCGCCTGCGCCTGTCAGCCGGGCCGCTTCCAGACTGAAAAACCCCATCGCCGAACCAACGTCGAGAACGGTGTCCCCGTTTCGGATGTGCGGACCGAGTATTTTGCGCGGGGACTGGCCCCATTTTCGCAACGGATTAAGAAGTACATAGCCCATCCACCAGGGACAAACGTGCTCGCCCATAATCTTCTCGACTTTTCACAATTTTTTTTTGATTCCCGGCCCCTTCAGGCTGTGCTTCGAAGGCCGCAGGTTCTATCATACTCATAACAGAATTGCAGCCTTAAAGCCAGGACCGCACAATACTATCGGACATTTCGCCCGCTATTATCGCATAACAGCATCGCCTCCATGCAATCTCGCGGCAACACGCAAGCTGCGGAAGTCCACACACAGCTCATCGTGCTTGCCGTTAGTGTCGAAATCGAGTATAATGCCGTCGCTTTTCCGGAAGGAGCGAGGCGTGAATTTAACGGTATCAGGTAAGGAGCACCCATAGTGAAGCGGCTATGCTGGATGGGGGGCGTTGTTCTGTTGCTTACGCTTGCTGCGGGCCGAATCGGCTTCGCGGCCGCGGAGGATATACACACCCGCGAACTCCGCATCCTCGGACAGGACTACGTGCCCGGAGAGATCGTAGTTAAATTCAAAGACGCAGTGGACCCCGCCGTCATCGATCAACTGAACTCCCGCCACAGGGCCTCGGAAGTATACAGAAGCCTGCGGGGAAGATTCCGCCGGCTAAAGATCGCCAACAGAATGACCGTCGAGCAGATGATCGAAATCTACAAAGACGATCCTTCCGTAGAGTACGTCGAAGCCAACTGCATCAGATACGCTTTCGAAGTTCCAAACGATCCCTACTATATATTCCAGTGGAATCTGGACAATGCGGTTTACGGCGGAATCGGCATGGAGCAGGCATGGGACATCACTGCCGGGGATCCCAACGTGATTATCGCGGTAATCGATACGGGCGTCGCTTACGAGGATTACAAGCGATCTCGCAGGCGCCGCGACCCGCAATACTATCGGGCCCCGGATTTCGAAAATACGGTGTTCGTCCCCGGCCATGACTTCGTAAATCGAGACGATCACCCCAACGACGACGAAGGTCACGGCACACACGTGGCCGGGATTCTCGCCCAGAGCACCAACAACGCCTCGGGTGCGGCCGGAATCGCCCATAAATGTTCGATCATGCCCATAAAAGTCCTGGACGAACAGGGAATGGGCACGGATGCCGATGTCGCGGATGGAATAATGTTCGCGGCCGACAACGGGGCTCACGTAATCAACATGAGCCTGGGCGGGCCCGGAATCAGCCGCACCCTGGAAAACGCCTGCAGGTACGCACACGAAAAAGGCATTGTAATCGTCTGCGCCGCCGGAAATTCCGGAGCATCCCCGATTCAGTATCCCGCCGGATTCGACAACTACTGCATTGCAGTTGGAGCGGTTAGGTACGACTTCCAGCGCACCTATTACTCGAGTTACGGACAGAGTCTGGACCTTGTGGCTCCCGGCGGTGACAACACCGTCGATCAAAACGGCGACGGATACAACGACAGTATAGTCCAGCAGACCTTCTACGGCTCCTATGACAACTGGGGCTACCACGGTTACATCGGGACATCCATGGCCGCCCCTCACGTATCCGCCGTTGCCGCACTGCTTATCGCCAACGGAAACGCGACAACCACAGCCGAAGTCCGCGCCGCCCTCGAAGAAACCGCCCGCGATGTCGGGCCCGCCGGTTGGGACGTGGAATACGGCTGGGGTGTGGTCGATGCGCCGGTCGCTCTTAGCTGGACTTGCGACGGAACGCTCGATACCCAATCGCCGGCTATTGAAAGCGTAACCGGCGATACAGTCGGTACTACCGGTGAATCGGTTCGGATTGAAGCAACGGTAACCGACGATCTGGGCGTTGCAAATGTCGTCGTTCGGTATGTGCCTGTCGCAGGCATAGAAATGTCTCTGCCGATGGCCGCCGGCGCCGCCAACACGTGGACCGCGAATCTTACCGCCGCATCGGACGAGGTCGGAATCATCACCTACTACATACTCGCAAGGGACAGGAGCGGCAAAACCAGTCGTGAGCCTGAGAACTCCGCTTACCAAATACAGGTGTACGATAACGACCCGCCCGTGGTGGTCGCGGGCGAGACTATCGAAGTTCAAACCGGGGTTGCCGCTGCATTCGACGGGGCCGCGTCGACCGACAACATAGCAATCACAAGCTATAGCTGGGACTTCGATCCCAGCGACGGAATCGGCGTCGATTCGACTCAAGTCTCCACAAGCCATACGTACGACTCGCCGGGGACGTATACAGCCACGCTTACTGTCGACGACGCCGCGGGCAACGGCCCCGTCAGCGGCGCCGTGCAGGTGATCGTCACGGACGAGCCGCCGGAAAAGCTGGTCTTCTACGACAGCTTCGAGTCGAGCGGCGCCGAGTGGTATCGGTGGCTCTCACGCTGGAACGGGCTGTGGGTGGAGGATCGCCAGCGGGACTGGTTCCGTTCGAGCATACGCAGCACCGACGGGCTTCACAGTGCCGAAGTGATAGGCCGGGCCCGCGATGCCACACTGACCTCGACCGAAATAAACCTGCTTGGGCGAACAACCGCCGTCGTCAGTTTCGACTGGTACATCGAAAAGACGCTGGACCGTCGCGAATACCTGGCGTTCGATGTGAACACCGGCAACGGATGGGTGGAAATGGAAAGCCTGGACGGCAACAGATGGCGACCCAACCGTCGCAACCGCCGTCATCCCATTGTTGAAGATAAGGAAGGTCTCTGGCACAGCGAAAGATTCGTGCTCACCGATATCAGCGAACTGCGCATCCGATTTCGCGGCAGGATGACCAGTTGGCGCGAAGGCGCCGACGTCGATAACGTCATGGTCGTCGCTCGGTAGCATCCGCCGCGACTTGTGCTGATAAAGACCACAATCCCTTGTGGTCAAAATCTGCTCATCCCGGTCTTACTTCCTTTATCTGCGTTTTCGCAACACTATCAGCGATCCGAGTCCAAGCAGTGCGACCGTTGCCGGTTCAGGCGTCAAGACCATTCCTTCGTTGCTCACATAGTCAGGGACCCCGAGTCCGGCGCCGGTGTATACCTGTATAGATCCTGACGTCGACACAGCCACTGTCGAAGCCGTCGTAAACTGCGGCCGGCTTTTTATTATGTTCGCTCTGCTCGTACCGGCCAGAAACCCGAGGGCATTGCGGCTGCCCAGCTCCGAGGTTACATCACGCTGATTCACCGTTCGCGGCAATCTCAACAGACCTGCGCCCGTTTCCGAGAAAATGGAAATATTCTCTCGCAAAAACGGGTCCAGACCGAATTCACGCACCTGTTCCCTGAGTCTGCTGCTTTCGGTTATTGTTTGCAACAGCGGACTCGAAGTGGCCAGTCCGGATTGCGTCCGCAACGGCCTGAACAGAGAATTCATTCGGTTGAAAGACAGCGGCCGAGTCAGGGCTCGATTGCTGAAGGACCGGATTCCGCCCGGATATCGGTTGTTTAACGGCTGTGTAGCTCCATATTCGACCGGAAGAGCGAAACAGCTTGCGGTTAGCATTGCCCAAGTAACAAAAACACACAAAAACATCGATTTGCGAGGGCTGGCTGACATAATAGCCACCTCCTTTTCGGATTTTTTTCTTTACCTTTTCACAGCGTATTTCAACAGTTTATACCGATCGCATGGGTTGTGTGTTTTCAGCAGGTCATAAGGATATAACGCACTTTGACGGCATGATATGCTTAGAGCCATCGCACCCCCGAATTGCTACCAATACTTAGACCGGCTTCTTTCCAGTCGAGTAGAGTCACTATGTTTGAGACGCCGTAGTAACAATGTTTCTGTTAATTAGCACGCGAGCACAACAACCAGCAAAAAACTTGCTCCCGTACGCCGTAGGCGCGGTTCTCTGCACCTGGTGCTTGATTTCACGGACTCGGTACTCCAGAAATTTCTAAAAAGTGAAGTTTTTTTAAATACATCCGATAATTTGGTCGATTAATGTTTGCATAGGCGATAACTATGGCTATAATTCCGACGGCTGGTAAGAAATCAGCCGGGTATCAGGGAAGTTGCAAGAAGATATTCTCTTAGAGTAGAACTCTGCACGAGTATGCTCGTACAACTTTTAACTTAGACAACACACACATGGGCTGAGGTTTAACTCCTCTTCCTCTCTCTCTCTCCCGACCTCGGCCCATATTTTTTTCTTTCCCCCTTTGGCTCCAGGCGCAAGTCCCCCTTGCACAACGCTGCGCGAAACAGGCCCCGGAACGATCACGAAAAAGTCCCTGGCCCCGGGCCGGCACCAAAGCGACACCTTTTGTCCGCCAAAAGCCTGTTCGAGCCAGCCCTTGACGGGTCGGTTAAAGGCCTTTTTCAGCCAATTCGAGCAAGCGCCGGGTCCGCGAAAATTTATATGTAATTTTCGAAAATTTTACTTGCATCCCTTTCGCAACGAGGTTAAACTGAAGTAAGATTGCTGGGTTCAGGTTTGCAATCTACTTCTTATGGTGGGTAACATGAGAGCGGATGCGGAGCCTTGCAATCATCGCGAAATTTGCTTCGCGGTATCGGGTAAAGCTGTTTTATACTGAAATAAACCTATAAACAGGGCTGAGGATATCTCGCTTTTTCCTCTCCCTCCGCACCTCAGCCCTGTTTCCTTTTTTTTTCACTCGAACATAATTGTGTCTGAGTGTCTGCGCTGATGCGTTGAGTAAGTAACTTCACCCGTTTCACCAACTACACGAATAATGTTCGCCTGTCCGCATCAATAGTCGTTCGGATCACGGGACTTGCCCGGCCTGTAATCAGCTTTGTTGCCCGCACCGAACGAGCCCGTCCAGGACCAGTCGTAGACCATGCCTCTGGAATTCACATGGAAAACCTTGTGCTCCATCCGCTCATAATCGGTGGGCGACGGCGCCGTCCAGGTCATGATTTTGCCGCCGCGACCGTCGGGCTCCACCTTTTGAGGCTGGCCCCATTCGGCCTTGACCGCATCTATGTGTCCACCGTCCCAGGCAGCCATCACAGGATCGTAGTTTGTGTGACAACCGGTGACCGCCAGAAATACAATCGCAAAAAACAGCTTCTTCATTGTCATCGACCTCGTTTTCTTGTGCGATCTGAGTTTTGAACCAGTACTTACCATTATCCATTGTGGGCCGGAACTGGCAAGTCTGTTTCCACCGCTTTACCAGGTCGGGCGAATCTTGTGACCGACAACTACAGTATACCCCTTTTGCCGCAATGGCTCACAAATCTCTTGCGAAATCGAACGCGCATAATCTATGCTTGTCTGGAATTGTGATCTTGCAGAAAGGATTGTCGTATGCATGGTAATTTCAGCAGACGAGGACTTTTCAAAGCCGGCGCCTCCACGGCGTTCGCCCTCGGCGCGTCGGGCGCCGGGCGCAACTGTGTTGCAGGCGAAGACGAAAGCCGGCCCAATATCTTTCGCGAGGCCGCCGCGGATGTGCCGATAGTCGATCAGTCCGACGTGGTCGTATGCGGGGCCGGGCCGGCGGGAATCGCCGCAGCCATCGCCGCAGCAAGACTCGGCGCTAAAGTCCGGATACTCGAGGTCGGAGGCTGCATGGGCGGCGTCTGGACCGCGGGCCTTCTTTGCTGGATCCTGGATATGCGCGACAAACCCGGCATCCTGCAGGAGATAATGCTGGACATTCGCAGGCGATCCGCCGGATACACCAACATCCCCGGCTCTTCGTTTGCATACGATCCCGAGGTCATGAAACTGCTGCTGGACGAAATGTGCATCGACGCCGGGATAAAGGTTCAACTGCACACGCGCGTTGTAGCGGCATCAAAAGACAAACGGGACCGACTGAAACTGGCGGTAACCGAATCTAAATCCGGAAGACAGGCCTGGGCCGGCAGAGTTTTCGTAGATGCAACCGGAGACGGCGACCTGGCCGCCCGCGCCGGCTGCGGATTCGACCTCGGCAGAGAATCCGACGGCGCCACACAGCCCATGAGCATGATGGCGATTATCGCCGGACCGGAATACCCCAAAATCAAGCAGTTCGTACGGGGCGCCGAGAGCAACGCCGTCGCCACTAAACAGCGACTGCTGGAGGAAATGGCCAGGGCTGGCGTGACTCCGTCCTACAGCAAGCCAACGCTGTTCAGAATCTATGACGGGCTTTATTGCCTTGCCTCCAATCATGAATACGATTGTATCGGCACCGATGCGGCCGACGTAACCGAAGCGACCATGAACTCGCGGGCGGAGGTGCACCGGCTCGTCAACGGTCTGCGATCGCTCGGCGGAGCCTGGGAGAATGTGCGGACTGTCGCGACTTGCGAGCATATCGGAGTGCGCGAAGGCAGACGCATACACGGCCTCTACACGGTATCAAAAAAAGACCTGATCAAAGGCACGCGACATGAAGATGCCATCTGCCGCGTCTATTTCGGCGTCGATGTTCACTCGGTCAAAAAAAGCGAAGGCACGGGCATATCCCGCACCGGAGTCCGCAGCAGGGCTTACGATGTTCCGCTGCGTTCGCTGATCGCCCGGGACGTGGACGCCCTGTTAATGGCCGGGCGATGCATCAGCGGCGATTTCATCGCCCATTCCAGCTATCGCGTCACAGGCAACTCGGTCGCAATGGGCCAGGCCGCAGGTGTCGCCGCCGCACTCGCCGCCGCCGACAACTGCCTGCCGCAAGACCTGCCCTGGCAAAAAGTAAGAAACTCTCTCGATAAGTTTGACGCAATGCTCGAATAAACCGAACCGGGCCACATCCCTGTCATCCTGAACAAAGCGTTACTACCCCTGTCATCCTGAACGGAGCGAAGCGGAGTGAAGGATCTGGCCCTCGCATGAGACGTCGTGTTCGCAATGGGGCTTTGTTCTGCTGCGCAGCACGGATCCTTCGCTGCGCTCAGGAAGACAATTTTGGTGATGCCCCCCCTGCGCCCAACAGAATTCGGACTCAGCCCGTGTTGACCGTGGTTGTCATTATTGCGGGCATAATTGCGGCGACCATAACCGCGGCCTGCATTGCATCGATTGCTTGTTTAGCGGCTTTTCCAGTGACTTCCCCGTTGACTATCTGCTTTATCCTCGCCTTGCGTTTTCTGAGTTGTTTCTTGTCGAAAACTATCGGCAGTATGCTCGCGCTGCTTGCCAGCGAGACAAGTACAGTGACTTTCGGGTCGATCCGCTCGGTGTCGCTGAATATAGCGTGCCTTAGGTTTTCGATTATCGCCGCTTCCGGGCCGTGGTCGACTTCCGGATAGATTCGCCTTGTAAACAGGTGCAGGATTTTATCGCGGTCGGCCCGCAGTATCCCCCGGTCGCAGAGGCGAATCGCCACGCGGTCTCTGAGTTTCTTGATCGAGGCGAAACGCGACACCCAGGTCTGCAGCCGAGCCCTGCGTTTAGCGGTTCTGATCCTGTCCAGGCACTCGTCCAGCAGCGGCTCGCCGACGGGCGTCGTATCGACAACATTTACGAGCTTCTTTCTGGTCTGCTCGGCCTCAATGCGTTTTTGCATGAGAAGCTCGGCCAGAATCGCGCCGCCCAGCGCGTACTGGTACATCGTTCCCCATGCCACCGTACCCTCGTGATCTCGCATGCACAGCAGCAGAATCTGCTCGTGCAGATAAAGTTGGTCGCCAGTCGTCATAATCAGCCCTTTTTCTGTCGCAAGCGTCATTAGCTCGACAAGGCTCATCGGCCCTGCATTCACTACAGTATACGCACATCGGGCGGTCAAAATTCAAGCAATTCCGCAATAAAACGACGAAATACCGGTTTTTTAGCTCAATCCGGAACCGAGGCAGATGCCCGGGCGGTTGACTCAAAAAGCCCTGGAAGGCCAAATTACGGACTTTTTGTCTCAATCGAGCCGGTTGAGATGCCGACAACACGAACATGAGCGGCTGTGTTTGCCGCGACAGAAAGATATTGTCCGAGCATCCAATTCAGGTATACTCTTAGCAGCAAGGATTTCAGGTAGATTATGCATGGAAGTACGCCAAAAGTCGTTGTTATCGGCGGCACCTACGTCGACATGTCTCTTCGATGCGGGCATGTTCCGGGTGCGGGTGAAGATGTGCATGGATTCGGCGTGGCCTACAGCATTACCGGACCCGGGCCGAATCAAGCTGCCGAAGTCGCCCTTTGCGGCTGTGATGTCCATCTGATCAGCAAAGTCGGGGGCGATGCGTTCGGGCGGATGGCCATCAAAAGCATCGCCGAGCTGAATGTAAACACCGATTACGTTTACATGGCTCAGGCGAAGAATACGGGAGTGATTGTAACACTGGTCGACGGCGCCGGCGATAATGCTTCATGCAGTTATGTCGGGGCCAATACCGCGTTGCGGCCGCAGGAGGTACAGGCGGCGGACTCGGTCATCGGCGAAGCGGCGGTGTGCCTTATTCACGGAAGGCTGCCGCAGGAGACCATAGCGACTGCGATTAGATGCGCGGAGATGCACGGCACCAAAGTAATTCTAAATCCCGCCAGGCCTATCCAGCCCAACGGCAAGGAGTTGGCGTTTCCCGCGGAGTATTTTTCGTCGACTGTTCTTATCCCCAACCTGTATGAGGCCGCCGAGATCGCCGAGCAATCCACGGTCAATATCTGCGATGTGAAGATGACCGGCTCGGACCTGGTGGCTCGCGGAGCTGAATACGCCGTGATTACGATGGGCAGACGAGGCTGCATGGTGGTCGATCGCGGAGGGGCCGATCATATTCAGGCGTTCGAGGTGGAGGTCGTCGACCAGGCCGGACGCGGCGACGCGTTTGCAGGTGCGCTTGCGGCGTTCTATGCGGTAAAGGACGATGTTCGCGAGGGAGCGAAATTCGCCTCCGCGGCCGGGGCACTCGCATGTACTAAATTCGGCTCGATAGAGGCCATGCCAAAAAAGGCCGAGATAATCGAACTACTCCAGAAGGAAGACATGGGGTATGTTTCGTAACAGATGTCACGTTGAGGAACATCCCTTCCAGAGAATGTCACAGATCCCATCCGGCGCAGCCAAGTCATATCGCCTGTATCATCACTGACTTCTCGCTTGCCCTTCCTTGAGACAGCCACCCCTGGCATCCTGAAAACAATCACGAACTTAGTATAATCCCGCACGAACTCCACCTGCCGCCCGTCATCCTGAACGGAGCACCGATACCCCTGTCATCCTGAACGGAGCGCCGATACCCCTGTCATCCTGAACGGAGCGCCGCT
>CAYOTO010000062.1:0-16141 GCA_964406945.1 uncultured Pirellulales bacterium | reverse complement strand
AGTTTTTTGAGGAGGATGTAGTCTATGCCGAACATGTGGCTTTTTATTGCTTTTTCGTTGGCGCCCCGGATTGTTACTTCAAAGGTGTTGGGGCCTTTGTCGAGGGGGTGTCTGTCGAGGGTGAGGTCGGCGGCTTTGACGGTTGGGTTGTAGAGGTCGAGGGAGTCGGCGACCGTGCGGCCATTGATGTCGATTTTGACTACGGCGTAGTCGACGGCCTTGGTGGTGCCGAGAGTTATTTCATAGTCGCCTGATTCGGGGGCGTGGATCTGGACGATGAGGGTGTCGCCCACTTCGGCGTTTCGCCACCAAAGCTGTTTGTCTCGGCTCCAGCGGAATCTGGGGATGTTCTGGACTTCTGTGATGCCGCCGGTTGCGGTAATTACGGGCAGAGTTTCGCCTTCGATGGCGCCTTCGACGATGCGGGGTTCGATTATGTCTTCGAGGACGGTGGGAATCTTGCGTTTGGCTTCTTTGAAGGCCGGGGGGACGTCGTGGGTTGCGCCCGGGCGGGTGTAGAAGAAGGTGGCGGGGGCGTAGGACATGACGGTGCGTGCCCAGTGCCAGAGTTCCATGTCGAATTTGAGGGATTTGTCGAAGGGGATTGCGTCGAGGGCGCGGAAGCGCGAGTTGACGGTGAAGCCGGGGCGGAGGTTGCCGTCGCCACAGGGCTGAGCGTGGAAGGCGGAGGAGAAGTAATTGGGCTTGCACCAGGCGTAGCCGTAGTAGTCTTCGGTCCCGGTGCCGATGTGGGAGGGGAAGGATTCGCCGTCGACGTAGATTTTTTCGTCGCCTTCGCCCCACCATGCGTTGGCGGTGTTGAAGAGGGTCAGGACGTCGCCGACGTAGATGCCTTCGCCTTTTACCGTGACCCAGTTGAGGTCGAGTGCGCCGTGGTCGGCGGCTTTTTCGTTGGACTGGGTTTCGATGTCGGGCCATTGCTTCCAGGCGGCGTTGAAATGGCAGGAGCGGTCGTCCCAGTTCCACCGGGAGGTGAGGACGGCGCCTTCGGCGATTGTGACGGGCTGGTCGCCCAGGTTGAGGATCGTGATGCGGGCGGATTTTTCGAACGGCATTGTCCAGCAGCAGGAGAGTCTGCCGTCTTCGGCGACGGTGTTGTACCAGGTGCGGTGCGGGCGGATGTGGTAGCCGGTGCCGAAGAAGTCGCCGATGGGGCACCAGACGGTGCGGCTGCGGTCGAAGGCGATTCGCAGGACGGTCGAGCGGAGGGCCTGGGAGAGGTCTTCGGCTTCGAGGAGGAATCTGAGGGTCTTGATTGCGCGGGGGCCTTTTACGGTGAGGGCTTTGTTTTCACCGGGGGCGATTCGGCCTTCGAGTGCGCGGTATTCGAGGTTGCCGGGGATGGGGCGGTCGCCGCGGGCCAGGGCCTGGTTGGTTTTTTCGATGAGGGGTCCGGCGGCTTCGAGGACTTTCATGGAGAACGACTCGACTTCGACGTCGGATGTGTAGGTGCGGTAGTTGATCTGGTAGTAGAGGGCTTCGCCTTTGCGTGCTCCTTCGTCCATGAGGACGTCTGTTTGGTAGGTGATTTTGCATTGTTTTGCGTAGGGGATGGGCAGGTAGAGGTTGTGTCCCTGGCGGGCGGGATCGGTCTGGGGCGAGACGCCTTTGGAGAGGGGGGCGCCTGCGAGTTTCTGGCCGCTGATGAGGTCCGCCATCGGGCCTTCGATTGCGGGTTCGGGTTTGCCATCGATGTAGACTCTCATGGTTCCATTGGAGAACGGGCCGCCGTCGGGACCGTGCCACGTAGCCCAGAAGCGGACGACGGCTCCGGGGCCTTTTGCGTCCATGAGGACGTGTTCTTTGCGGCCGCTGTTTTCTTCGACGCGGAGGAAGTAGCTGCGGTCGTAGTTGGCCCACCAGGTGGGGGCGCCGGGGGTGTCGCCGCGGCGATCGTAACTGCTGAATTGTTTGCAGGTGTAGTCGGGACCGGGGGTGCAGGCGAGCGTGTCGCGGTCGAGCATTTCGTGCAGGAGGGACTGGAGGGTGATTTTTTGTGCGGCGAGGGCGAGGGTGCTGATGACGAGCGTGGCTGCGATTGCGGTCAGGATTGTTTTTGTTGCGGTCATTTTTGGCTCCTGTGCATTTTGTTCGTGTTGTTGCCGGACGCGGTCCGGGAGTGGGCAGTATAATAGAAAGGGATTGGTTAGTGAACAGGGAATATTGATTATTGTGGGTGGAAGGACGAAATTCGAAACGGCGGATGCCAGGCGGGTGGGGGGGTGTATCGGCGGCTGGCGTTTGATCTCAGGCGGAGGCCAGATGCTTCGGCTGCGCCTCAGCATGACAGAGAGGGGGTCTGAGAATGATAAAGAGGGTTAAGCACGAAATTCGAATATCGAAACTCGAAACAAATTCTAAGGTTCGAATGACAGAAATTCGAATGCGGCCTTCCTCAGTAGTTGGGGGAGAAAATTTGTTGTCGGGAGGTTTGGAGCAGGTGTTGGAAGTCGTCTTTGTTCTGTCGCCACCATTCTTTCCAGTAGCGGATGTAGCGGTCTTCGTTTCGGCGGTAGTGTTCGAGGTAGTCCTGTGGTTTGATGTCGTATTCGTCTGTTGTGATTGCGGCCTCGACGGGTGGGCGGTTTTCGGCGTGTCGGCCGAGCGGGTTGGAGAAGGGGGACGAGACGGCTTTGCACAGGGCCGATACGGCGGTTGCGCGGATTGTGATTTCGGGGTCGTCGAGCAGTTGGATCATTTCGGGGACGCTGTTGGCGTCGTAGCGGACCCAGAGGACGTTGGCAAGGGCGGTTCGCATGGGGGTGCTGGATTCTACGGCGGGAACGTCCAGGGCGCTGCGGATGAAGGACGAATAGTCGAAGTCGCGTACGCCGCGGTAGGGGGCGCCGTCGGAGCGGCGGAAGAGGCGGCGTTTTTCGAGGTTGACCAGGAAGCGCCGGGTTGTGGAGTCGATGGTTTCGAGCAGGCGGAGTTTGGTTGGGGCCGCGGCGAAGTCGGTCGAGCCGTAGCGGGTTTCGGCGGTGTTGGGGTCGATTTCGGCGGGGTCGGCGCGGAGGATTTCGAGGGAAGCCCGGACCGATGGGGCGGCGTCGGCCTGGAAGGAGGCGATTACGGCGGAGTTGCAGATGACGGGTTCGACGTCGTCGGCGAGTTTTTCAAGGGCGGGGGCGGCGTCGTCGAGGCGGCGGTCGAGTTCGAGGCAGTAGTCGTAGGCCGAGGAGCTGGTGCGGTACCGGCTGGAGGCGATGCTGCGGATTATGGCGTCGGCGACGAAGCCGATTTCTTCGGCGGCCTGGAGGCGGATGAGGGGGTCGGGGCTTTCAGCGGAGGCGAGGAATTCATTTAAGAGGCGCGGCAGGGGTTCGTCGGTCATGTCGTGGTTGAGCGGGGCCGGGGAGATGCGGACTTTGCTTTTGATGCGGGGCAGGAAGTAGCGGCGGGAGCGTTCCCGGAGGAAGACGATTGCGACTTCGTCGGTGGTGAGCTGGTTGTACTGGGCCGGCGAGGGGTCGGGGGCGTCCAAGGCGGATGTGCGGGGGGCGTGGAATTCGATTGTGATGATGTCGTCGGGGCGGCCCTTGATGCGGTCGATGACGCGGGCGGAGACGGTGTGGCGGACCAGATCCGGGGCGCCGGGGTAGAGGTTGTTGGCGAGGCGGCCTTCTTCGAGGACGGAGAGGACGCGGATTTTGGCGACGAGGTCGGCGTTTGCGGTTTGCAGGGCTGAGTCGACGTGCCAGTTGTTGGTTCCGGCCGGGAATGGGCGTGCGGCGGGCGCCAGAACGGCGATTATGAGGATTGCGACGGCGGTTTGTGCTGCGATTGTCTTCATAGGTGCTCCGTGCTGTTGGTACTGTGCTTTTCGTGTAATTTTCCGTTCTTGCGGCCGCAGTTGCTGGTTTTCGTTCCGGAATGGCCGCCCCGGTGTTTGCGGCTCTTTCGTTAGTTCGGCATGCGGCCGCGGTTTTCTGCAGAGTATTATAACCGAATGCGGGGCGGTTGGCAAAGGGCAGTTGCTGGGTGCTTGATGCTTGGATTCTGGATGCTCGAGGCTGGATTCTGGGTGCTTGGCGCCGGATTCTGGATAGCTGGCAGAGGGTGTTGAGTGGGTCGGCAATGAGGGACGAGGGGTAGAGAGCGGGATTGTCATGGGGTCATTTCTGTCCAGGGAGGTCCGGTTACTGAGTTTGAATATTCAGTCAATCCAGGGTTTGTTCTTGACATTTGGCGGCGTTTGTAATACGCTGATAGCTGGCGTTGGTTGCTGTCAAGCGATACTTGAGGAGTCAGGCCCCAAAGGCAATCGTGAGACAGAGCCTTTTATCTACCCTGCATTTTGATGAGGAGATTGTGAGATGGGGAATTCTAAAGTCAACTCAGGGAAGTGGGTGATGAGAAGCGTAGTCTTTGTGTTTATGATAGTATTGATTACAGGTGTTTCTCCTGGGGCTGTAATTGATCTTATCTCACTGGTTGATTTAGATCGAAATGTGGTCAGCGGTACCTGGGAATTGGTGGAAGGCGAACTGGTTTCCATTGAGTCTCCACCAGCACTTATTAGCTTTCCATATCGCCCGCCACTTGAATATGATTACACGGTTGAGTTCACACTTGAACACGATGGAGACAATACGGTACAACTTGCATCACATGGAGACGTGCCCTTTACATGGAACTTTCCCGGCGGTCCTGGAGGGGGTTATCGGTCGAGACTTGCGGACATAAATGGCCATTCGGTTATTGGAAATCCAACCTTAGTTCCTTATGATTTTCTCGCTGGGCATCGATATACTTCTACTGTTCGTGTTCGTAATGATAGAGTTATTTGTGAGATCGATGGGGAGGTTCTTGTTGAATATCTGACTGATTATTCAGATTTGAGTAGAAACCCACGGTGGGAGATGCCAGATCAGTTGAATCTTGGTCTGGGAGGATATGGTTCATCGACTACATTTCACTCGGTGACCGTTACAGCGATGCCTACTGAACCAACTCCATGCCTTCGTGTCTTCCCTGTTGTAGTGGCAGGTGGTGATCAGACATTTCCTGATATCGATGCAGATACGGTTGTGTGGAGAGATGCGAATTCATTGACGGTCCGCTATAAGTCTCTTGCTTCCGGACAGGAGAATGAGATTGTCAGTAGCCAGATAGGTGCATTTATTATAGGGAATCGGCTTGCGATTGACGGCAAGACGATAGTGTGGGTGGATGAACGCAATGCCGCCACGGTTCCCAACAAAGACAAGGGGGACCTTTTTGGATATGACATCGACACAAAGATGGAGTATCCGGTGTGGCAGGATGGGCTTCAGATGGGGGGTGTAGACGTGGCGGGAGATATAGTGGGCGGGGTTGAGCATGTAGCTGGGGATAATCATGACATTTATATATATGATCTGGCAAGCAAAATGCGGATTCCAATTTGCACCGAGCGGGATGCTCAGACTATGCCCGTCACAAACGGCAGGATGGTTGTGTGGGCGGACCGGCGGGGCAGTCATGGCGACCCTGAGATATATGCGTATGACCTTCAAACGCAAACAGAAATGGCCATTGCCACAACATCCGAGCACGGAGGCGGAGAGGAGCCGGCAATCAGCGGTAATGCGATTGTGTGGACAAAGCCAGGTGGGGATATCTACGGGTATGACATGGCAACAGACACGGTGTTTTCTATCTGCACGGAACCCGGTACTCAACGGCCGCCTGACATCAGCGGAAGCATAGTCGTGTGGGCGGACAACCGCAACGGCAATGATGATAAACGGCTTGAAGGCAATTGGGATATATACGGTTACGACTTGGAGACAAAGACTGAATTTCCTATCTGTGTGGAGGCTGGTTGCCAGGCTGAACCCCGGATAAGCGGTAATACTGTGGTGTGGATGGACAACCGAAACGGAGATTGGGATATCTATGGTGCGACGCTCTTTCCCAAACCAACTCCGTGTCTGCCTGAGGCTCATCCCGATTATGAGGAATGGGTAGCTGTAGGCAAGCCTGAGTGCTGGTGCTATCCGAGGCATTGCTATGGTGATGCCGACGGCAAGAACCAGGGAGGGGGGAAGGTTCCGATTCATGCGGTTCATTATGATGATCTGAATGTTCTGATTGCAGCATGGAAGGTTCAGGAGCCGCCTGATGGTCCTGGGATTGAGTCCATTACAGCGCCCAACGGGCAGCCTGGTATATGTGCTGACTTCAGTCACAGCATGGAGGGCGGATACAAGACAGGCTATTATAGAGTGCATTTCTGGGATTTGAACGCCCTTATTTCGAGCTGGAATGTCCAGGAGCCGCCCCTTGGTCCCGGCATTCCGAGAGACTGCGGTGGACTATTGGGCTTGGAGAAGGAGAACGAGATACCACACGGAGATGTGGTTGTAGATGGCAATCTCAAGGAGTGGGGTGCAGACACTTACTGGCTCGATCTCGATGAGGTCTATTATGGTGCTCCAAATGATATAACATACGCGAAATTTGCTCTGAGATGGAATGCCGACACTGACAGGATTTATGCTGCGGTGGTGGTTGAGGATACTGACCATTTCTTCTCGGATGAATATATCCACTGGGATGCAAGTGACAGAGTGGAGGTGTATTGTCAGGGCAGTGCTGCAGGGGGGACTGACTGGCTTGGCGTATATGATAAAGCTCAGCAGTACCACATAGTCCCCGGTGCAACAATAGAGGAATGGGTTTCATGGGCCACTGGTGAGCAAGTCAGTTCAGATGTGGGACTTGAATATGCTGTCAGGCAGACAGGCTACCGGATTATGTACGAGATCGCGATTCCTGCTTTTGAGAATTACGGAGGTATCTCAGGAGATCCAACTGTCAGGTCCAATCTGATAAGCGGCAAGACAGTAGGGCTTGACGTTACGGTTTGCAGCAGGATGCATGATGGCGGATTCGGTATGTTGGCGGTTTCAGGCAATTCCATAGATGCCCCGCGTGTTGACAATGCAGACAATTTTACGAAATATGTTCTTGTTGGGAACGGAGGTGTAGGGCCTTGGATAGACTTGGCTTCCAGTGTTGATGCTGAACGAGATGCGACTGATGCTGGATGGGTGCATGCAGGGGACAGCTATGTGTTTAGTGCGCAAAGGCCACGCGCATATGTAAGCATTCCCTATGCGCTAACTGGAAGTTATGAGTTCGAGACTCATATGACTATTGAAAGGTCGAAAGAGACAGTTCAGTTTCTACTGCCTGTTGAGGCCCACTACATACAGTTCGATATACAGGGTGACAATGGCAACTCAGAATCTGCGACAGCTACAATGAAACTTGCCGGATTGACTCCTGAACAACTTGTATGGGATGCTGACAAGATCAATATAGGAAGAGAATATGAATATGCTTTCGATATTTCAATTGATGGATCCGTCTGTGAGATTGAGATTTGCGTTGATGATGAGACCTTATATGAGTGGAATGGAGCTTTGTCTGACATCAAGCCGAATCTGCAACCGAAATATGCTACGCCTTCATGGATTGAGCTTGAGACAGCGTACTATACAATTGCGAGATTCTCGGATATAAAGGTTCGAACCAAGTGATGTAGCCGGTGAGGGGTAGTAGTAGCGAGTTGATGGCAATGCCTTCGTTTCCGTAAAGCTGTCTATGAGCAGAAGGCGGGTAACTGGTCGAGTCTTCTGCGCTAATTGCATGGAGTGCGAACTGGTGGCTTCTGCGTTTATTCTGATGTTTGTTCGGATAACCCGAACGGTGCTGATTTTTTTTGGAAAAACTGCAGAACAGTTGGTGAAGAGGGCTCCTGCGAATCCGGCGAGTGTTTTTCACCTGCGCCTTTCTTTCGCCGCTCCATGGCCCTTACGAGCTCGCAGGTGAGAGCGGCGAAAGCGGACTACGGCGAAAAACAAGCCCCGAACCGTGGGGGCTGAACGAGTAACGGTAAGGGCTTGTATGGCAAGAATTTAGAGGCTAAGACTACTCTTGTTGTACCAACTTTTTTGCAGTTGATCCATTTTTTTGGATTTGGGTTGACGCGGGGTGTGGGCTGGTGGTAGGTTCTGTGTGTTCTTTGGCAAATGGGCCTTTGTTTCAGTTTCAAGGGAACGCGGTTTGATTCCGCGGCGGTCGCGCCGCTGTAAGCGTTCGACCCGAAATTCGGGAATCCGCAAGGCGTTAGAGCCACTGTTCGCAATGCGAATGGGAAGGAGCTTTGCGGTAGGACGTGAGCCAGAATACCTTGGCTGAGGCATCTGCAATGGGGCATCCGACGGGTTTTTGCGCGTCAGGCTATCGGCCGATGTGCGTTGAAAAGGTTTGTCGGAGGCTCCGGGCAAGTTCTCGCGATTTGGAACGTATGCATAATCGATATTCGGCACCCGGTGAGATCACGGCTTTTATAAGCGCGTGGTTTTTGTCGGGTTTGTTCGAGGATGATGGGAAGTAAGCCGTCGTTCCTTCGCGGGAACGGCGGCTTTTTTTGTTTTTGTCCCGTCAATGTACCGCCTGAACGACCGTTAAGTTCAGGCGTTCCAAGGGTTTACGTTTCAGGTCTTGTGTCCTTACTGGAGGAGCTTTTGTGATGAATAGCGCGGGTTATGGTATGAAGATTGCATCTGGTATAGTTCTGCTTTTAAGTTGCTACGCAATGGGGGCGGTGGCGGATTTCGAGGATATGCCACTGGCCGCCGAGTCGTATTGGAACGGATCGGAAGGCAGCGGCGGATTTGTGAGCGGAGGGGCGTTTTTCAGCAACAACTACAGCGACCAGTGGGGGTCGTGGGACGGGTTTGCTTATTCCAACAGGACGGATACGCAGACGTCCGGGCTTGCGGGCCAGTATACGGCGATTGCCGGGGGCGGGCAGGGCGGATCGGCGAATTACGGGGTCGGCTACATAGGCTATTCGGAGCCGCCGCGGGTGGTGTTGGATACGGCCATGCAGCTCGACGGGATGTATGTGACGAATGTGGCTTATCCGTATTATTCGATGCGGGACGGGGATGCGTTTTCGAAGAAGTTCGGGATCGACGATTCAGACTGGTTCCTGCTGACGGTTACGGGCAAAGATTCGGCGGGTGCGGTAACCGGGATTCAGGAATTCTATCTGGCGGACTTCCGCTTGGAGGATGCCGGGGCAGGGCATATCGTGGATTCGTGGGAGTTTGTCGATTTGAGTTCGCTGGGTGCGGTCAAGAGTCTGGAGTTCGGGATGTCGAGCAGTGATGTGGGGCAGTGGGGGATGAATACGCCGGGCTATTTTGCGATCGATACGGTTGTGCCGGAGCCGGCGACGGTGGCGTTGCTGGGTCTGGGGTGGGTGCTGGCACGGAGAAGGGATTGAATGTTTGATGTTGAAAATTTGCGGTGTTGCTTCGGTGACACTGTTTGGTTTGTGGTGGAGTAATGATGCTGCGTTGGATGCTAATGTTGTCTGGCCGACGGGGAGACCTGGTGCGAAGGACAGATGCTTCGTCTGTGGCTCAGAATGACAGTAGTGCTGCCTCAGCGGCCGATGTAAGTGGAATACCTCAACGCGCGGGCGGGGTCGCGTGCCACGACTCCGCCTGCGTTTTTGTGCTGTGCGCGTGTCTGTGGCTTGTGGCGGCGTCTGCGGCTGCGGGGCCTTATACGGAGGCGGGGGTCAGCGGGTATGTTGACCGGCGTGGCCGGGCCGTAAATCGGGACGAGGATGGGGCGGTAGTGAATCCGGTGTTTCGCGGCTGGGCGACGGAGGTTATAAGCTATCTGCCTGCGACGGGGGTGATGCCGGAGTGGGCGGATGCTTCGAAGGCGCTGGGGCCCGCAACGGGGGACAGTTGGGATATCGTGAGTCTGGGGGATCTTGATGCGGGGCAGATCGGTGTTGCGCGGCCGGGGGAGATTACGGTTGCGTTCACCGAGCCGATTGTCGAGCGGGGCGGGTATGAGTTTGCGGTGTTCGAGAACGGAATTGTCTCGGGTTATACTACGGGCGGCGGGTCGGTTACGGGACAGATCTACGGGGAGCTGGCGTTTGTGGAGGTTTCGAGTGACGGCGTGAATTTCGTGCGGTTTGCGGGGGTTTCGCTGACGCCGGAGGCGGTCGGGCCGTACGGAACTATCGAAGTGAGCGATGTTTATAATCTTGCGGGCAAGCATGCGAACTCCGGCGGCAACTGCACGGGAACGGCGTTCGATCTGGCCGAGCTGGCGCGACGTGAGGAGGTTGTGAGCGGGGTGGTGGATATTAACGATATACGGTACGTGCGGATTGTGGATATTCCGGGCGGCGGGGCGTATGAGGATATGGCGGTTGAGCACGTGGATGCGGGGACGTGGCCGGCCTGGAGCAGGTACGGGGACAATAATGCGATTTTCGATGCGTGGCTGACGTGGGGCTCGGGAGGGTTCGATCTGGAGGCGGTGGGGGTGCTGAGAGAGCAGGAGTATTCGGCGGATATCGACATGGACGGAGTGGTGGATGGGCGGGATTTTGCAATGCTGGCTTCGGTTTGGGGTGTGCGGTTCGGGCAGGAGGGTTGGATCGGGCGATGCGATCTGGGTGAGCGGGATTATGTGGTTGATGAGAAGGATCTGGTGGAGTTTGCGGAGCAGTGGCTTGGTGTGGAGGAATGGCGAATTGAAGATTGAGTATTTGAATATTTCAGGACCGGTTGCGCGGCTGGTGCGTGCGTGGGTTCGTGGATGCCGGATCAAGTCCGGCATGAGGCGTACCCAGGGGGCGTCTTTTGCGGGGGCCGGATCCTTCGCTTCGCTCAGGATGACAAGGGGGGCGAGCAGGATGAGAAATTGGGCGGTTGGGATGACAGGTCCGGTAGTGAGTGTGACCAATGGAGCGGTTAGCGGGACAAGTGGATCGGGCCACGTAAAGAAGAGGTTGATGGGGCGATGTCGTAGGAGGCGGGGGTTTACGCTGGTTGAGCTGCTGGTTGTTATTGCGGTGACGGCGGTTTTGATGGGAATACTGGTGCCGGTGCTGACGCAGGCCAGGGAGCAGGCGCGGGGGGTGGTTTGTCGCAGTAATATGCGGCAGCTCGTATTGGCGGGAATCGGGTATGCGACGGAGAATGACGGGTACTATGTGCCGGCGGCGAGGGACATGTGGGACGACGGGGGGCTTTGTCGGTGGCATGGGGTGCGGGAGGAGAAGGATGGGGAGTTTGTGGCGGCGGCCGGGCCGCTGGCGGGGTATCTCAGCGACGGGAAGGTAAGCGCGTGTCCGGAGAGGGTGGCGTTTGCGAAGAGTCAGACTTGGGAGGACAGTTTCGAGAAGGGCTGCGGGGGGTACGGGTACAATATGACTTATATCGGCAGCCGGATGTGGGAGTACGGGGCGAGCGGGCTGGGATTCAGGGCGGCGTACGAGCGGACGACGCGGATGGCCGAGGTGCGGCGGCCGGGCGAGACGGTGATGTTCGCGGATGCGGCGATGAGCAGGGACGGGGTTTCGCTGATCGAGTACTCGTTTGTCGAGCCGCCGTTTATGGTCTTCAACGGCAGGCCGATGGAGGGGTACTATATGTCGCCGTCGATACATTTTCGCCACGATGCCAGGGCGAACGTGGGATGGGCCGACGGCAGCATCGGGCAAAAGGAAATGGGCGAGGTGGACCGGACCAATGCTTACGGTGTGGATTCGGGGCAGATGGCACTGGGATGGTTTTCGCCGGTGGACAATTCGCTGTTTGATCTGGAGTGACGAGAGGTTTTCGGGTGCCGGGTTTTGGAGGGTAACCCCGGCAGGATGCCGGGGCTAAATATCGGTATGTGTTACGGGTGGGATTTCAGGGTGTAAAGGCGTTTGGGAAGTGTTCGATCTTTGGAGGGCCTTTTGGGGGCAGAACGAGGGTTACGACATCGAAGCGGTAGGGGCGGGGGTCGATGTCGTTGGAGGCGAGGAAGTAGCGGGCGGCTTTGATCAGGCGGGTTCTTTTGGTGTGGGTTACGGCGGCTTCGGCGGGTGCGAAATCTTCGCGGGCGCGGGTTTTAACCTCGACGAATACGAGGGTTCGGTCGGTGTCGACCATAATGAGGTCAATTTCGCCGGTTTTGCAGGAGAAATTTCGTGTGAGAGTCTTCAGGCCGCGGCGGATGAGATATTTTTCGCAGCGTTTCTCGCCCCATTTGCCCAGAAGGGCACGGTCGAACAGGAGTCTTTTTCGCAAGGGCCGGAAGGTTAACACGCTGTGATTCCTCCGGGCCTGTTATCTCCTGACGGTGTGCTGCGAGTGGCGCTGACGGAGTCTGACGGCCTTTCCGGTACGCTGGCGGAGGAAATAGAGCTTTGCGCGGCGGGTTTTGCCGGAGCGAATGGCCTTGATGTCGAGGACGTTAGGCGAGTGCAGCGGGAAGATTCGCTCGACGCCTTCGTTGGCCACGATGCGTCTTACCGTGAAGTTTTCGTTGATTCCGCGGCCTTTGCGGGCGATTACGGTGCCGCTGAACTTCTGGGTGCGGACCTTGTCGCCTTCCTTGATTCGGCAGGCCACCTCGACAACATCGCCGATTTCAAAGTGCGGGATGTCCTTCTTGAGGCTTTTTGCTTCGACGCTTTCGAGTATTTCGGTTTTCACTGGTCTATCTCCTGTCCGGGGCCTAATTGCCCTTATGATGTCAAAAACTGTGATTCCTAATCAGTGGAATCTCTGTCTCTATTGGGAAAACAAAATATTATACGGTTTTTCGGCGATTGGGCAAGGTTTTTTTTGGAAAAAGGCGGTCATGTGCGAATAAACGGCAAACCGAATGAAATCGGGCATGAAATCGTCTGCCAGGCTCAGGCGCTTCGCATCGCTCAGCATGGGAGTTGGCAGTCGGGCGTATTGCTGCATGGAGGCGCGGTGAAATCGGAACTACGATTGCCACTTGCATGGTCGAGCCTAGTAATTTAGCAGTTGACCCAAGACGGCGATAGAAGATAATCGGCGAAATTGGTGTGTCGGTCAAGCCGGACTGTCGTATGTTCGACACAGAAAGGCAGGATTCTGATTCGGCACGACGCGATTTGCGGCGGATGCGTTGGCTCGATATATCTCAAACGCGCGACGCGTGGCGCCGGCGAAAGGCGATTCTGATGGGCACTAGCGGGGAAATACTGGTTACGGGTGCGACAGGTTATGTGGGCGGGCGTCTGGCGCCGCGGCTGGTGGAGGCGGGGTATTCGGTTCGGGTTCTGGTTCGGGATGCGCGAAAGCTCAGGGATGCGGGGTGGGCGAATGATGTGCGGGTGTTCGAGGGCGATGTGCTTCGGCCCAAGACGCTGGGGCCGGCGCTGGAGGGGGTCGAGGCGGCGTATTATCTGATTCACAGCATGACTTCGGGCGGTGATTTCGCTTCGAAAGACGTTCAGGCGGCGACCAATTTCGGGGAGGCCGCCAGGGATGCGGGGGTCGAGCATATCGTGTATCTTGGCGGGCTGGGGGACCCGGAGGCGGATTTGTCGCCGCACCTGCGTTCCCGGAAGGAGACCGGGGAGGCTTTGCGGCGTTCGGGGGTGGCTGTTACGGAGTTACAGGCCGGGATAATCATAGGGCCGGGCAGCATATCGTTCGAGATAGTGCGGTATCTGGCGGAACGGGTGCCGGTAATGATCTGTCCGCGGTGGGTAAGGAGCAAGGGACAGCCCATAGCGATAGGCGATGTGGTGGAGTATCTGGCGGCGGCGGTCGGGGAGGAAGGCTGCAAGGGGAAGATTGTCGGGATAGGCGGGCCGGATGTGCTGACGTATGCGGAAATGATGAAGACGTATGCGCGTGTTCGCAGTTTGCGGAGGCTGATGATAAATGTGCCGGTGCTGACGCCGCAACTGTCGTCATACTGGGTGCACTGGGTTACACCGATACCGGCTTCGTATGCCCGGCCCCTGGTGGAGGGACTGCGGAACGATGTTCTGGTGCGGAGTAATGCGGCAAAGGAGCTTTTTCCGAATATCGAACCGGAGGCGTATGAGACGTCGGTCAGGGGGGCGCTGGAGGAACTGGAGCCGAGGAGTTTCGAGGGTCTGACCGATGCGATTGTGCGGCAGACGAAGGCGCCGGGAACTTCGAAACGGCTTAGTCGGGGGATGATCGTGGAAGTGAGGCAGCGGGAGGTGGAGGCTGAGTGTGAAGATTTGTATCGGGCGTTTATCGGGTTAGGTGGTTCGCAGGGGTGGCCTTGCGATTTGGCCTGGCGGATTCGAGGGCTGCTGGACAGGATGCTCGGGGGCGTTGGGATGCGGCGGGAGCGGCCGGAGTCAAAGAGCATAAAGGCGGGCGATGTTTTCGATTTCTTTGTGGTCGAGAAGATCGTTCCGGGCAAGATGATAAGGCTGAAGGCCGAGATGAAGCTGCCGGGTTCCGGGTGGCTGCAGTTCGAGGCGGTGCCGGGCGAAGCGGGGCGGAGCCGGCTGGTACAGACGTCGTTTTATGCTCCGAAGGGGCTGGTGGGGCTGATTTACTGGTATGCGATGTACCCGCTGCATGCGGTGGTGTTCCGGCGTCTGATTGACGGGATTGTGCGGCGCAGCGGCGCCAAACAGGCTTAGCCGGTGGGCCATGCGGGGGATTCGGTGCGGGCGGTTTCGAGGTATTCTTCGAATTTGGCGACGATTTTGGGATTTTTGACGGCGATGTCGGTGGTTTCGGCGGGGTCTGTGTTCAGGTCGTAGAGTTCGAGCGGTTTTTCGGGGGCGTTGCGGACTACCTTGTAGTTTTTCCAGCGGACGGCCTGTTTGAAGGCTCCTTCATGGAATTCCCAATAGAGGAAGCGGTCGGCGGTGTTCTGGTTTTTGCCGAGTATTGCCGGGAGGACGGAGATTCCGTCCAGGCCGGAGGGGATCCGGGCGTTGACCAGCTCTGCGAGTGTCGGCATGAGGTCGGCGAAGTACCAGACGGCGTCGGAGGTTCGTGAGGCCGGCACTTTGCCGGGCCAGCGGGCGATCATGGGTGTGCGGATTCCGCCTTCATACATGTCGCGTTTGCGGCCGCGGAGGGGGCCGGAACTGTCGAAAATCCCTTCCCAGCGTCTGGCGGCGCCGTTGTCGGAGCAGAAGAAGACGAGGGTGTTTTCGTCGAGGTCGAGGTTTTTGAGCAGTGTCATGATGCGGCCTACGTCGGCGTCCATTAGGGTGATCATTGCGGCGTGCACTTTGGCGTCTTGCGGCCAGTCGCGGTCGGTGTAGGGGGCGGTGGAGGGAATTTCGTATTTGGCGTGCGGGATGGTGTAGGGCAGGTAGAGCAAGAAGGGGCTGGATTTGTTCTCGCGGATGAAGTCGAGGGCGAAGTCGGTGAAGAGGTGGTGCGAGTATTGGCCGTTGCGGCCGTTTGCGTTGGCGGCAAGAGGGAGTTTGGTCTCGTTCTTCCAGAGGTAAGGTGGGTAGTAGGAGTGGGCTTTTGCCTGGTTGAGGTAGCCGAGCCATTGGTCGAAGCCCTGCCGGTTGGGCACGCCGGTGGTGCCGGGTTCGCCCAGGCCCCATTTGCCGGTGATTCCGGTTGTGTAGCCGGCTTTTTTGAGGACTTCGGCTATAGTGAGATCTTCGGGTTCGAGGGGCAGGCGTCTTTCCGGGCCGACGCCGCCTCTTCTGGCCTTGTTGCCGCGGACGCGGGTGTGGCCGGTGTGCAGGCCGGTCATGAGGACGCTGCGGGACGGGGCGCAGACCGTGGAGCCGGCGTAGCACTGGGTGAAGCGGCTGCCTTCGGCGGCGAGTTTGTCTATGTTCGGAGTCTTGATATGTTTCTGGCCGTAACAGCCGAGATCGCCGTATCCGAGGTCATCGGCCATGATGAAAATAACGTTGGGTTTGCCGGCGCAAGCAGCGCGTGAGTGCGATGGCAGCAGGGGAAACACTGTGACGGCGGCTGATGTTTTGAGGAAGGTTCGGCGGTTCATTTGTATTCTCCTATGTTAAAAGTCTACTCCAATTTCTATGTCTTTTTGCTCTAAGTGCTTGCCAATACGAAGTTTGGGAAGTCTTCAAAGACCCAGTCATTCTTCAACGTATCGTAGATGATCCCGAGGAACTTCCGGGCCGTTGCGATGATGGCTTTGCCACTGCCGCGCCGGCTCTTGATCTTTTGGCTCAATTATCAAGTATTGGCCTATGGTGATAGCGGCAATGGTAGCTTTGCTTCCGGAACGAGCTTCGAAATCACCAGTAACATATCCTTCCATTACTAAGTTGGGATCGTTTCCCATG
>CAYOTO010000061.1:0-16170 GCA_964406945.1 uncultured Pirellulales bacterium | reverse complement strand
ACCAGGTATACCATATCCTGCCGCCGTCCGGCGTAACAACAGTGTCGTCGCCGTACGACTCGAAATCATCCACAACAAGCGAATTCAGCAGATTCAAATGCCACGTGTGGCCTTCATGGGTGGTTCCGTCGAATTCGACCTCATCGACGCGCCAGTAATAATCCTGACCGAGAGTCAGCATACCGGGGTCGAAGTTGTTCGGACCCACGCGGCCCTGATAGATGCCGGTCGAATCGACGTCTGCGTTCATTACATCGTTTCTGTTGGTTCCCAGATACACGTCATGGAATGCAGCGGTATCGCCGGGCGACCAGGTCAGAGGTCTTGCGTCTTCGGCGCTGACCTCGACGCCGTCCTTGGGATTGGGATTCCAGGCGAGAAGCGGATCGCCCCGCATGAGGTCCACGATCTCCTCTTCGGTCAAGGCTCTGCTGTAGACTCGCACGTCGTCGATGAGTCCGTCCCATGAGCCTGAGCCGTCCTTGGCTCCCTTTCCGACGATAAACTTCGATGCGCCGGTTGTTGTACCGGTCTCGGGTGTATCCGCCGAAGAAGGTGTATCCAGCACGCCGTTCAGGTAGAGCCTCAACGGTTGGCCGCTTTCCCAGATCATAGTTACATGCTGCCATTCGCCGGCTACCTGTGAGTTTTCTGAAGCTTCGTCTGCCTGATTTCCTGATGTGGTGGTCAGACCGTATTTCAGGCAGTCATCGGCGCCTCCGTTGGCTCCGGCACTGTCATAGCGGATATTACGACTGTCGCCGCCGTCCGGATCTTCGAAGATAACAAAGCCCTTGTCCGTATTCACAACAGCGGATTTGATCCAGACTGCTATACTCATGGCGTCATGGCCGTTCAGGAAGGCGCCGCCGTCTGCATCATAAAGGACCATGTCCCCATCGCCCGCAAACTCGATGGCTCCACCAATAATGCCGGGAACTCGGGTCGGTACGCCGCTGCCTCCGGCTATAAGAGTTCCGTGGTGGCCTTTGCCTGACGAATCTAAAGCAGTTTCGGTTCCGCTTTCATCAAATTCATAATGAACGAGCAGATCGGGGTCTTCTTCGGCGATGTTGGGTACGGTCGTGAAGCTCCATACATCACTTTTCGTTTCGGTGCCTCCGGCGTCGATGCTGCCGATACACCAGTAGTATGTGGTTTCGCCCTGCAGGGCGCTAACCGCCTGGCCTTGGCTGTTTGCGGCTTCGACCAGAGGGGTTGTTGAATTGGCAACTGCGTCCGGGTCCAGACCGAGATACAGATAGTCGGCGAGCGATCCGAGCCCCGGCGTCCAGCTAAGTTCGACATCCAGCGAAACCAGATCCGCACCGTCGGCGGGACTTGGATTTGTGGGCTTAAGAGGAACTACCGAAAAACTCCACACATCGCCGGCCCACGGGCTGTCGGGATGCGTGTCGTTGACTTCATCCACGACCCAATAGTAAGTCTCGCCCGCTTCAAGCCCGATCTTGAACATGGATTCCGAAGTCTTGATTCCCTCGTCGGCCGAGGCATCACGATTCTCTACTGCTGCAAGGTCGTTGCTGAAGTATACATGATGGCCGCTGGCATAAAAGCCCCCGTCCCAACTCAGGCCGACAGCGAGGCTGTCAACCTGCGATCCGTCTTCAGGAGCGGGATTGGCTGCCTTAACCTGGGGCGGTCCGGCCGCCACACCGTACATATTCCTGCTGCCGCCGTCATTCTGCTCTCGCAACGTAATAGTCCCGGGCCTGAAAGTAGCGGCCCAAACGGTGCTGGTGTTGTCGATGTCACCGTCGCCGCCCTCGTCAATACCGACAAACATCTCGGTACGCTGAAACCCAAGCTCTTTAAGCCAGTGTCCGTCCGGAACGTCGGATGGAGTGTTTGCTTGGTTGTCAGTTACACGATTGTCAAGTATGACGTACAATGTGCAGACCTCGGCCACCGTGACATCAAGTGTGTAGTCGCCGACTGTCTTGTCGTCATTGGCCACCATAACGTACTCGAGCCCCACCATTTCTGCCGGAAGGTCGTTGTACTCGTGAGTTCTGTCCACAAAGCACAGCGAATCTTCGGCCAGTCCAGCCGGGGCGATTTCAGGCGGAGTATTACCGCTTCCGCCTCCGCGGGACACAGCGGTAATGATCGGCGCCGCATCGCTGACGGCGGCAGTACAGGCGATTGCCAGAACCGCCATCGTAAGAATTGACTTTCTACACATCTTGTGATCCTCCATTTACCTTTGTTTAGAAATCACATTGTTTGAACAAGATTGTACTGATTTGCACCGACACGTTTTGCCGGTTGAATACCAGTCCGGGCGTTATTATGTGTTCCCGGACCGCCTCCGAACGCGTCCCTTCACAGGGACCTGGTAGGGGGTCTTAATGCAGAATCCGCTCCTCCTTCCGTGGCGTGAACAAAAGGTTTGGTATTCGCAGATGTGAACGGGCTGGACCAGCAGCCGTAAAATGCGACCGGCCCCCGTCAACAGTAACTCTCCTTCGCTGCGTTTCACCACTCATTCCTCGACAAAAACACAGTGTATTGCCAGAAAAGCGGCCATAACCTGCAGTGTACAGTCCGTTACTATACAATCCCACTGATACCATTTATATACCATAACCATTCGGTGTTATCAAGAGGATTATCGGGACCGGAGGCATATTATCTTGAAAATTCGAGTCTCAGAATGGTTCTTGCCCACAGTTTACGATCGTTGCCAATTACGGGCTTGATTCATCATGCTTGCGCATACCCCCAATTACAATGCCTTAAGAGCCGTTACTAACTCACACGGACGCCGAACATGCGGGTTTCGGCCCGTTAGGATTATCCTCGGCAGCCTCCCGTGAGGCCTGTTTTCTTGCTTTTTCGGCGGCTCGAAGCTCGTTTTTGGGCCTGTGTTTCCACCGACGGTGCAGCCACCAGTACTGGGTGGGATCTTCTCGGACGAAGTTCTCGATTGCTCTGGTATATTCGGCCGTTACCCACACCAGCGGATCGTCCTTATCAGCCCATTCCTCCGGGAAAATGATCCTCGGAACGCAGATCTCGAAGAAGAAATCATTGCCCACTCGCCGGCTGTAGCCGACACCGATTGGTATATTGTAAGTGAGCGCCAGAAGTCCTATACTCTTGTAGGTACTGGCCTTACGTCCGAAAAAGTCCACGAAAAGCCCTTTTCGCCCGGCATCCTGATCCGCGATGAAACACAGAGTGGCTCCGTCGCGGAGAATCCGGTCCGTAAGCCGCGTAGCGCCCTTCTTGTCGATGATTTTCTGCCCCGCACGCTGACGAACGCCGTAAAGATAGCGATTCAGGAACCGATTATCGAAAGGTCTGGCGATACTGTAGATGTCGAACCCGAAAAGCCCCAGCATATAGCCAATGATCTCGAAATTGGCATAGTGAGCGGCAACCATCAGCAGCCCATTATGCTCTTTCATCAGCCATTTGGCCCGCTCGCATGTCTTAAACCTCGAATAATGCCGCCAGTTGTACTTCTTGACCAGCCTGGGCGTGTAAATCACGTCCACAGCCAGCATCACGACCTGCTCAAAACTCCTTCGACCGGTCTGCTCCAGCCACTGCTCGCTCTTATCCGGATACGCAGCTCTAAGATTATCCAACGCTCGTTGACGTCCTCTCTCGTAGTGCTTCCACAGCAGCCGCCCCAGAAAGCACGCGAAGTTCAACACCGTCCGCACGTCGAATATCAGAATGAATATTAGGGCGGTCCGAAGGGCTACGTACTGCAGCCAGTCGACGACGATATTGCGTTTCTTCTTCTTTTTCTTTTTTCGAGGTATTAAGTCAGCCATACGACCGGCGATTCTAGAGACGCGCTGAGCTTCTGTCAAGCGCTGCAAGTTGCGCCCGATTAGCGGCCGAAACGGTATTCTTCCTTGCAAAAATCGTCAAAATCGAAATAATACGGTGCAGAGGCCCGCGAGCTGAACGGTGGTGCGGCAACATGCAGCATCGGCTCGGCAAAAACGGTCCGAAACTTGCGACAGACTATCCAAGGAAAGGATGAAAGCAAATGAGGAAGTTCCTACCTACTATTCTGATTCTTGCAGGCATGTGCCTGTCCAATTCGGCTGGCGTATCCGTGGCTGCGGTCAAACCGGCGGTTCCAAATCAAGCCGTAATCGAGTCGGTCCGGGATATCCCGGTCGCCTACGATGTCGATGTCGTTGTCGTCGGAGGAAGTTCCGCCGGGGTTGGGGCCGCTGTCGCGGCCGCCGAGGAAGGCGCAACCGTATTCCTGGCGGCTCAGCGTCCGTATCTGGGGGAGGATATCTGCGGCACTTATCGCCTCTGGCTCGATGCCGACGCCGAACCCAAAAGTGAACTGGCAAAGAAGATATTCGCCGAGCCGGATACCGAACGCTGGCCGCAGGGGCTGCCGCTCCTTTACGAGGCCTCCAGACAGTCTGCGGCGATGCACAAAGACAACGGCACGAAACTCACCGACGGCAAATTCGCAGATGCCGCTTCGCAAAGTGTCCAATACGACGGCAGTGTTGAGATCATCGCCGATCTCGGCAAGAACATCGACGTGAGCCGGGTTACCCTTATGACCTACCAGCGGATGAACGAAGGCGCCGACGACAACTTCGAGGTCAAAAAAGTTACAATTTCCGTCAGCAATGATAAGCAAAAATGGGAGGAAGTTGTCACTGTTTCAAATCCGCAGGCGGGCGAGTCGGTGCCTGAGCCGTGGGGCCCGGTCCCAATATCCGCGAAGATCGACACGAACGCAAGATACCTGAATCTTCAGGTGGACAAAGCCGACGACGTAGAGAGAATCCTGCTCGGCGAAATTATAGTTGAAAGCAGCGACAGTAAAATAGAGCCTCGTAAACGCCCGAAGACCCCGCCTACTCCCATGCAGGTCAAGCGTGTTTTGGACCAGGCCCTTCTGGACGCCGGTGTGGATTTCCTTTACGGATGTTACGCCACCGATATGCTCGTAGACTCGGAAACTCGTCCGGCCGGAATCATCATGGCCAACCGCTCCGGCAGACAGGCCGTAAAGGCAAAAGTCATTATTGACGCCACCCAGAGAGCATCGATGGCCAGAATCGCCGGCGTTCGGTTCAGCAAGTATCCCGCCGGTAAACAAACCTTCAAGCGGATCATAGCCGGCGGCGAGCCTGTCGAAGGAATTCGCAGCAGACCCATGCCGGCGCCGCTTCCCACGCCCAGACCGAACATGCAGAACGCCTTCGAATATACCCTCGAAATAGAAATGCCCAACGGCTCATTCGCTTCGTTCGCAAGAGCCGAACAAATAGCTCGCGACCGAACGTGGCGACGCGATCAGGGTCGCGGGGCCGAAATCCTCTTCCAGATCCCTCCCGATGCCATGACCGGCCGTGATTCGATAGACGGCAAATGGCCCGGCGCCGAAGATGCCGATATCGATGCTTTCAGGCCTGAAGGCCTGCCGGGCTTCTACGTTCTGGGAGCGTGTGCCGCTGTGTCGCGCCAGGCGGCGGCCGACCTGGCGCAAACGCTGGAACTGCTCCGAATGGGCGAAAGAATCGGCCGCGCCGCCGCCGGCGAAGCCCAGAATACGCGACAATCAGGCAAAATCCGGGTTCAGGCGGTATCGGCTCGCCCGGTCGCCGAAGGGGACACCCGCGAAAAACTTGCGCCCATCAGGACAACAGCGGGTGATCTCGGCCGCGTGCATGCCGAAAAGCGAGCGATTCCCGTTTTGGGCCGGTATGACGTTGTCGTGATCGGTGGGGGCACCGGAGGCGCTCCCGCGGGCATCTCCGCGGCCAGGCAGGGTTCGAAAACACTGGTAGTTGAGTATCTGAATGACCTTGGCGGCGTAGGCACAGCCGGACTTATCAGCAGTTATTATTTCGGCTACCGCGAGGGTTTCACCGCCGAAGTCGACCAGGGGGTCGCCGACATAGCCGGAGGAACGCCCAGTGCCGGCTGGAACCCCGAATGGAAATCCGAATGGTACCGCAAAGAGCTTCGCAAAGCGGGCGCCGACATCTGGTATCGCACCCTCGGCTGCGGCGCTTTCGTGGAAGACGGCAAAGTCCGCGGCGCAGTCGTCGCCACGCCGCACGGCAGGGGTGTGGTCCTGGCGAAGGTCGTAATCGACTCGACGGGAAGCAGCGACATCGCACAGGTCGCGGGCGCCGAAACCGTCTACACTGATCAGCGCTCCGTCGCGGTCCAAGGAACGGGGCTTCCGCCGTGGAAACTGGGCACGGGCTACACCAACACCGACTGGACCTTCGTCGACGATACCGACGTGGTCGATGCATGGCGTTCTTACATAACCGCCAAGAGCAAATACAAAGGCGCATTCGATCTGGGCCAGCTTATCGATACCCGTGAGAGAAGACGCATCGTCGGCGAATTCATAATGTCGCCCATGGATATCATGCTCGGCAGAACCTATCCCGACACGATTGTTATCTCCCGGAGTAATTTTGATTCCCACGGCTACACGGTGCACCCACTCTTCCTTATTCGCCCGCCGGACAAAAAGGTTATGCTGGTAAATGTCCCATATAGATGTCTGTTGCCACAGGGGCTCGAAGGTATACTCGTAACGGGTCTGGGAGTCAGCGCACATCGCGATGCCATGCCGGTCATCAGAATGCAGGCCGACATCCAGAACCAGGGCTACGCCGCCGGTGTCGCCGCCTCAATGGCCGCCCGGAACAATAAGCCTTTGCGACAGATCGACATAAAGTCTCTGCAAGAGCACCTTGTCAATAAAGGCAATATACCCGAGGCGGCTCTGACCGCCGAGGATTCCATGCCCATGTCGAAAGACCGCATTGCCCGGGCCGTCCGGAACGTGGCGAAAAACTACAATGATTTAAAAACCGTGCTCGCTCAGACCGACGATTCGATACCCATGCTCAAAGAAGCCTACGCCGAAGCCGAGACCAAGGAAGCCAGGCTCATCTACGCCCACATCCTCGGCATGCTGGGCGAGAACGACGGTTCCGACGAACTTCTCGAGGCCGTGCGGGCGACGGAATGGGACAAAGGCTGGAACTATAAAGGTATGGGCCAGTTCGGCGCCAGCATCAGCGCGCTCGACAGCCTCATCATCGCACTCGGCAGAACCAAGGACCCCCGGGCTTTGAATGCAATCACAAACCGGGTTGCCGAGCTTGACTCCGACAGCGCATTCTCACACTGTCGCGCGGTTGCAATGGCCGTCGAGACTCTCGACGACCCGCGCGCTGCAGAATCGCTTGCTCAGCTTCTAAGAAAGCCCGGCATGATGGGGCACGCCTTCACCGACATCGAAGAAGCTGTTGACAGCACCCCCGGCAGCGGGACCGACAACTCGACCCGCAACAACTCGCTCAAGGAACTTATCCTCGCCAGGGCACTATACCGCTGCGGCGATCACGAAGGCCTGGGGCGCAAAATACTGGAAGAGTATTCCAGGGACCTGAGAGGCCACTACGCCAGGCATGCAGCGGGTATTCTGCAGGAAAAATAATCACGGCCATAGGAAGCGGATCTGATTTGTCGCATGAGGGCCGGTCTTTAAATACCAGCGGCTGATTGAACTTGGCCGTTACGAGTAAGTAAGGAGGTCACAAAATGGCAGGACAGTACAAATTCTCATTCGGACCCTGGAACATTCACGAAGGGGCGGATCCATTCGGTCCGACCGTCCGTGACACGATTGCTTTCGCCGACAAACTCAAGCTGTACAAAGAACTCGGCTTCGAGGGGGTCCAGTTTCACGATGACGATGCAGTCCCGGACGTCAACAGCCTCGGACCGAACGAGATAGTCGCCAAAGCAAAAGAAGTCAAATTGATGCTGGATGACGAAGGTCTCGAAGCCGAATTCGTCGCTCCCAGGCTCTGGGAAGATTCCTTCGGTATCGATGGCAGCTACACCGCGAACGACCCGGGCGCCCGCGCCTACGCCAGAGATCGCAGCAGACGCGCCATTGACATCTGCAACACGCTCGGAGCAAAGCTTATCGTCCTATGGTTTGCCCGCGAAGGCACGTATATCCGGGAAGCCAAGGACAGCAAAGTCGCCGTCGACCGAATCGTCGCGGCTATCGACGACATGCTGGCCTATGATTCCGACATCAAAATCGCCATCGAGCCAAAACCCAATGAGCCTATGGACCAGGCCTACATCCCGACCACCGGTCACGCACTGGCAGTCGGCGCCCTCTGCAGCGACCCGGCCCGAGTCGGGGTCAATATCGAAAGTGCCCATGCGATTCTGGCCGGCCTGGACCCGTCCGATGAAATGGGCTTCGCACTTGCGCACGACAAACTTTATACCGTCCATCTTAACGATCAGAACGGCCTCAAATTCGACGAGGACAAAACGTTCGGTTCCGTCGACCTCAGAAGGGCGTTCAATCAGGTCAGAATCCTCGATGCCTACGACTACGGTTCACGTGGTGAATTTGTCGGCCTCGACGTCAAGGCAATGCGAACCCAGAAAGCCAAGGACGCCACAAGGCACCTGTCCAACAGCCGCGAGATATTCCTCAAACTGGTCGAACTGGTCCGCAGCCTCGACAAATCAAAAGTCGACGCCCTGATCGAACAACGCAATTACGAAGAACTGGACCTTCTCATTGTAAATCACCTTATGGGCAAATAGAAAGGATTCTGATGTCCCAGGACAGACCGAAAGTCGCCCTGTGTTTCGGCGCACACCCCGATGACGCAGAATTCATGTGCGCAGGCACACTCGCTCTGCTTCGCGAACGGGGCTGGCACATTCACATCTGCACCGTCAGCCCCGGCGATTGTGGCACCGTACAGTACAGCCGTGAGGAGATAAGCCGCATCAGAAAAGCCGAGGCCGCCACAGCCGTTGCCCTTCTGGACGGACAGTACCACTGTCTCGAAGGCAACGACCTGATGATAATGTACGACCGTCCTACGTTGCTCAAGGCCGTTGAACTCGTCCGTAAGGTCCGCCCGACAATCGTCTTTACACTCAGTCCCGTCGACTACATGGTCGATCATGAGACCGCCTCCCGACTGGCGCAGACCGCTTGCTTCGCAAGCGGCGTAGTCAACCTGGAAACACCCGGCGCAGAACCCTTCGAACCCGTGCCGTATATGTACTACATGGACCCGGTCGAAGGCAAAGACAACTTCGGCCGACCGGCCAAACCGGGAACTGTCGTTGACATCAGCTCAGCGATGGACACCAAGGAAAAGATGCTCTGCTGCCATGAAAGTCAGCGAAACTGGCTGCTCGAACACCACGGCATGGACGATTACGTCATGATGATGAAGGGCCTTGGCCAGGTCCGGGGCAAGCAGATCGGCGCCCGGTTCGCCGAAGGTTTCCGCCAGCACCTCGGCCACGCCTGGCCGCAGGACAATATCCTCAAAACAGAACTTGGCGACCTCGCCCACGAGATGAGACAGGGAGACTGACATGGCCCGAAAGACGAGCATGCTCGCGCCCGACTGGTGGGATTATACAACGCTTGATGACGAAATCCTCAACGATGCGGCCGGCCTTTCCGCCGAGGATATGGCCGCTCTAGGCCGTGAAGGTTTCACCGTCAAATTCTACGACAGCCTCGAAGACTTCTATCTCGCCGAAGCCCTCGAATATATAACCGCCTGGAAGCAGGCCACGCCCGACAACCCCGCCGGCGTCTGCGGGCCGATTGGACCGACCGAACAGCTTCCCCTGGTCGCAAGATTGGTTAACGAACTCAAACTCGATCTGTCGAACGCGCACTTCTGGGGCATGGATGAGTGGTTCGTTGACGGTGCAGAAGTTGGCGAAACGCATCCTCTTTCCTTCGCAAAGGCCGACCGCCAACTCTGCTTCGACCGCATCGATGCGGACCTGGCAATGCCGGAGTCCAACATTCACTTTCCCAAAGCCGACACCGCGCCATACATCAAAAGCTGGGACGGCGTGCGATGCGTCGTAATGCAGGGCGGCCAGGGCGATATCAAACATTGGGCCTTCAACGATCCCGTCAAACGAAGCGGTGATTACACCGACGCTCCGCCGAGCCCCGAACAGTACTGCCGACTCACGACCCGCGTGGTCGATCTGCATCCCGTAACGGTAATGCAGAACGCCCGCACCAGCGGCGGGGGGGTGGTAACCGGAGTTCCCACCAGAGCCATTACTGTCGGCCCGGTTCAGACCTGGCAGGCCGAGAAGGTCTCAATCTGGCAGGCGGGCACGCACGACAACCCGTTCGGCATGAGGCTTACCACGCTCATGATCGGCAAAAAAATCGCCGACAGCTCCATTCCAATGTCCCTGCTGGCCGACCACCCGAACGTACAGTTTAACTTCTACCGGCCCGCAATCGGGACCTGCGAGGCCGAAATGCATTGAAAACGCAACCAGACGCCTGGAAGGATACCAAGATGTCTACCGACGTTCTAATACTCAATACCGGCGTGACCGACCTGCGGAGCGATGAATTCGACTTTGCGGACGAACTTGTCGGAAAGGGCGGGCTGGCCAAGTGCCGCACCGAGGATATGCCGGACTATTCTCAGCAGCAGATCAAACAGTGGATAGACGAAGGCTCCGCAACCGCGGGCGGGCCCGGAAACACCGCTCCCCTGATCGCCCGCACCGGCCTTAACGTCGCCGTCGGCGTCAACCTCGGAGCCGGCGAGTTTAACGGGCTCGACGCCCACGGCAGGTACTTTTACGACGTAATGGCCGCCAATAAAATCGACATGTCCGAGACCTTCGTCCATCCCACGCTGCCGACCGGCGCCACCTTCATTCACAGCACCAGCGGTGACGACCGCGGTGGAATCGCCTACTTTCCGAACGCGAACAACGATTTCGATTTCGAAGTGTTTAAAGGCGCCGTAGAACGCCTATGCCCGAAAATAGTCTACTACATGTACTCGGGCCTGAGCGATCGCGGCGACGCCAACGGCGGCAACGATCTGGCCGATTTCATAAAATGGTGCCGGACCAAAGGGGCCGTGACCATCGTCGACAGCCATACCCTCACCGGCAACCCCGCCGAGCTGATTGAGTCCGGCCGGGCGGTCGAAGAATACCGCCTGCTCGAACCGCTCCTTCCCGAAGTCGACATATTTTTCACAAGCTGCGACGAAGCCAAACTCATCGAAAACACACTCGCGGGCCCACAGCCCTGGGCCGAGCACAACGAGGACCACAACAACGCCCAGTTCCTAAAATTTCTGACCCGCAGGTTCTGGAAATCCGCCGACAGAACCAGATTCTTCGGCGTTACCTTCAGCGAAGGGGCGTACGAAGTCCACCTGTGCCCGGACGGCCACGCCGGCGGACCCAACAGAGTAGAGTCCCGCTTCATGGCCGGCGAAGTCGTCGACCTCGTTGGAGCCGGTGACTCCTTCCGCGCGGGGCTGATCACATATATCGCAGGCTGTCTGGAAGACTTCCGCAAAGGCTCGCTCAATTTTGCCGAAGCCGTCCAGATGGGCAACCTCTTTGCCTCGCTCTACATCAAGGCGCCGCTGGACGACCGCTACGGTAATATTACCGATTTCGAAAAAATGCTCCGCGTCGTCCGAAGCGACGCCACCTGGTCCAGTTTCGAGGCCCTCCAGGCCGCTCTGTCCTAATCGCTAAACACATCCGGAAAGGAATTGACAATGGCTGAAGAATCCATAAACGCCGACTGGCTCACCAAGGTCGGCAATATCTCCCAACTCGGCGGGATTGAAACTTCAATTGTTGACAACGGCCCCGCCAGGGGAAACCGCATCGCCTGGATCAATACGGGCTGCGGCCTGCGATACAAAGTCATCATCGACCGCTGCCTGGATATCGTGGATGCATTCTACAACGCCGACTCTCTCGCCTGGATAAGCCACGGCGGCAGCACCGCGCCCAGACCAGACGCGAACATCGGCATCGAATGGCTCTGGTCGTTTGCCGGCGGATTGCTGACCACCTGCGGCCTGACGCACGTCGGAGGCCCCGAGTCCGATGAAGACGGGCAGTCGGGTCTGCACGGCAGGGCGGCCAACCTCGTCGCTCAGCTCGAATCAATCGTCCAGCCGAATCCTTGGGCCGGCAAGCTCGACATGAGCATTACCGCACTGATAAAGCAATCCAGAGTCTTCGGCCCGAATCTGGAACTTCGCCGAACGATATCGAGCACGCTCGGCGAACCTGCGCTTAAAGTCACCGATGTTGTAACCAACTGCGCCAACACCCCCACTCCTCACATGCTCCTGTATCACTGCAACTTTGGCTATCCGCTCGTCGACGAAGGCGTCGACATAGTCGCGCACGGCCGGTGGACCTCGCGAGGCCTCGAAATGGACGACGCGGTCTTCAACGAAAACCGCAACTACAAGAAATGCTCCAACCCGTTATCCAGCCATCAGGGCGCCGGCGAGGGCTGCGCGTTCATCGATGTAAAAGCCGACAAAGCCGGCTTGTGCACCGTCGGCCTCGCCAATCATAAACGCGTTCTGGCTTTGGTCATGAAATACAAAAAGAAGCAACTGCCGTGGCTGAGCAACTGGCAGCACTGGGGCCCCGGCGAATACGTTACAGCTCTGGAGCCAGGCACCAATCCGCCGATAGGACGCGCCGCAGCCGCAAAGCAGAAGAAGCTGATCAGCCTGGCCCCCGGCAAAAGCAGAAAATATGAACTCGAATTTTCGATCCTGACCGACAAAAAGGCCATCGCCGATTTTGTCGAAAGCGCGAGGTAGCCGCAAATGCCGTCACACATTTTCACAGGTTTCGGCTTCGGGCCGATCCAGAGCGCGCTGTTCGCAAAAGAGGCCTTCCAGAGCGGCAATTTCGAGCGCATCGTCGTCGCCGAAGTCGATGCCGCCCTGGTGGCCGCCCTCAAAGCCAATCGCGGCAACTACTGCATCAATGTCGCCCGGCCCGACGGCATCGAAACGGTCGAAATCGAAGGCGTTGAGCTGCTGAACCCCTCTGACCCTGTCGACAGAGCCGCACTTCTCGAAGCTCTGAAATCGTCCACCGAAATAGTCACCTCGCTTCCTTCCGTGGATTTCTTCGAGACCGGCGGCGACAACTCCGTCGCCTCATTGATCGCGCAGGCCCTGGCCGAAAGCTGTGCCCCGGCCACCATTGTATACACCGCGGAAAACAACAATCACGCCGCCGAGATACTCCAGGCCGCCGTCGAGAAGCGACTTGGCAGGGCCGCTGGGCCGCGGATCCGGTTTTTAAACACCGTAATCGGAAAAATGAGCCAGGTAGTCACCGATCCGGCTCGCATCGAGCGACTCGGCATCCGGCCGATGGTCCCCGGTCTGGACCGGGCCTTCCTCGTCGAGCAGTTCAACAAAATTCTCGTCACCAAAGCCGCTATTGCCGACTTCACACCCGGCATCGAGGTCTTCGTCGAAAAAGAGGACCTGCTGCCTTTCGAGGAGGCCAAGCTCTACGGCCACAACGCGATTCACGCACTGCTGGCCTATCTCGGAGCCGCCAGGGGCTATGAGATGATGACCGAACTGGCCGACGACGCCGCGATAATGAAGATCGCCCGCGACGCATTCCTGGCCGAAAGCGGAGCCGCCCTTATAGCCAGGCACGCCGATTTGAACGATGAACTGTTCACCGAATCGGGCTACCGCGCCTATGCCGAAGACCTTCTGCGGCGGATGACGAACCCGTACCTGGCGGACACCATCGCCCGGGCCGGCCGCGATATCCGGCGCAAACTCGCCGGCGACGGCCGAATTTTCGGAACCATGACCCTCGCCCTGGAAAACGGTATTCAGCCCGAAAACATGGCCCTGGGAGCATACGCCGCCCTGACAAACCTCGCCTTGAATGCCGACAATTACAGCGTCCCGACCGAACTTCGCCCCCCCGACCCGCGCAACATCAGCGACCCGCAAATAGAAAAACTCCTAACCTGGCTCTGGACAGACCGCGCCCCCAAACACAAAAACCAACTGATAAAACAAACCACCTCCGCCCGCGAACCTTTCCTGGGGCTGAAGTAAAGGTGTTCGGTACATTGTCTCTTGACGTCGACGAACATTCATGTTTGATTTCTTCCATGCCAAGGCCTAAGAGAATAACGTTAGGCGGATACGTTTACCATGTGCCCAACAGGGCCAACGGAAGGCTGCACATATTTAAGAAAGACGGCGACTTTCTCGCGTTCGAGCAGATCATTGCCGAGCTCAGAAAACGTACCGGACACCTTTATTTCCCTGCTCGTCGCATCTCCACTTCTTCCAGCCGTCCTGCTCGCTATAGCTCATGCTCGTAATCTGCTCATGAACGTCCAGACTAATGGTGCTGCTGTATGGATGAAACGGAACCACTCCGTACATAGTACCGCTCCCCGGAACACTGAACCAGTCGACGCCCCTGCTTGCCCGTCCGACTGCGCCCATAGTAGGTGTAGGAACTGCACCCGCATCGTCACTCCACTGTCCATCGCTCCATACCTCCCATTTCCATTGACCGCCGTTAGCCGTCGACCACCCCACACGACCGCATGTAGTGCCTATCGTGTTATAGTTCACTGAATATAGTACATCACCGTCTTCGGTCCTGAATGCACTTTCAATTTGTTGATCGGCGTTGACCTGCGTTCCATAATCAAGACGCTCCCCACTATTAACGAGTATCCAACCCGCACTACATATGCTTGCAACAAAAAGGGATAGAAAGATTGTTCCTGCAATGAATTCTCGCAATCTCATTTTACCCTCCGATCAATATCCTCTACGAAGCATCAAACACCCCAATCCCAATAGAGCTACAGAACCAGGCTCTGGAATATCTATTGTTACTGTTTTATAGCCCAGGGGGGTAACTCCATCACTATCATATAGAGTAATACGTACCGACTGTGCCCAACATACGCCTTTGAACTTGAATGTGAAATGACGACCTGTTTCAATAGGTATTTCCGGATTATAGCTTTGAGCGCCTATATACCACCATCCGGGCCAGCCGTCACTCGTCATGTCATCGGCCCACGCATTAGGACCTGCTGCCTCGTCTATCATGAGCGGCTCGATAAATTCAACATACTCTAGACCGTCAAACTCAATATATGCTGTATATGGGGTATCCCATGAATCCGAAAATATCCCGACATCAACAGGTTCACCCGGCATAGCATGGGTAATCAGGCTTTCGACAGTCAATCCGCCCTCGACTGCCCCAGGAATGCTTATCGCCAATAATAACGCAACCACGATTCGTTTTCTCATTTCATCCTCCGTTCATAACCATCGCAGATTCCATTCGTATATCAAGCAAGTCATATCTATATATTTTATAACATGGCGGCCGATAAAGTCAAGTTAATTCCACCCGAATCGTCACATCGCCAGCCCTCCCACGTAGGGTGCAAAAAATCATCCGTGCATAAGTAGACTTTCGCAATTTTTGTTAATGGTTCAGGCGGCTGGAGCTAATGCTTCCAGCAGGTATTGGAATTTTTTGTCATGTGCGGCGGATTTACCGAACATGGAATTTATTCTTTCCTTCCAGAGCTCGCGGCGAAGGCACGCTATCGCATCGGCAAAGCTGGGGGTTGTCTTGTGATAATACCACGGCTGAACAATGAAATATCTTCGGCTGGACTGAGCAGAATTAAAGGTGTCCGGTATCTTTTCCGGCTGTGTCTGGCTTGGAGTGCAATAACAAGGCCCGGTCTGTGGCCCATCTCGCGCAACCCCGTCGCGACCCCATTCGACCGCCGCACAACCAACGTGTATATGGCACAACACGCGGGAAAGTCTTGACATGTCCGGATGGCATGTCTTATTTTTAGAGCATCTGGATTGCTCATGTATGGGCATGTTCTTTAGACAGCTTGGTGCAGCCTTGATGAAGATCGTCTTCTCCATAAGAGTTCACATCAACCTCTATTTGGAGATTCAGATGATGGACATTCTTAGTTTATTTTTAAGATGCTTGTGGGCGGGAACTGTGCTCGCGGGAGGACGTTTCCGAACTCAAGAGAGGCTTCAAGTTGTCTGAGGTCGTGCTTATATATATGGGGCAGAGCACAGGGGAGGCGAAAGCCTCCCTCCTCCCGCCATCGAAGACTAAAGGTGTCCGGTACTTTTTGCATGACGTCGCCGAACATTCATGTATGATTTCTGCCATGCCAAGACCCAAAAGAGTAACGTTAGGCGGATACGTCCCGCGACAAGAACCATCTCGGTAACAGCGTATCTT
>CAYOTO010000060.1:0-17430 GCA_964406945.1 uncultured Pirellulales bacterium | reverse complement strand
ACCACCGCCTCTGTCACACCAGACGGCAAAAAACCTCGCTTGTTTTGGGACTAGTGAGACATTTCCTTCGGCCGCGACATACATGGCTCCACCGTCCGTCACGGCCGTATTGTTGCAGAAAACGCATTCACGGAAATCATATGTTACCGAACCGGGCCATCCATCAATCGCTATCCCCCCTCCCCAATCTGCAGAGTTGTCCTTGATCACGCATTGCATGAAACTGACTGTACCCTCAGACAGTCTCGCTCCACCGCCTGCCCCCGCAATGTTGCCACTCAGTATGCAATTCAGAAGGGTAACATCGCCCATTGCAAGCATTCCGCCGCCGTTATCACCGCAGTTTCCAGTGATTTCACACTGTGACAGTATGATTGCAGAACCTCCAATCCATAACCCTCCTCCAAAATTCGATGAATTGCGAGTGAACCTGCAATTATCCACCGTCATACCGATACCGCTGATTCCGCATCCTCCCTGGCTCCAGCTTGCATAGTTACCCACAAAAACGCAGTCCTTCACCGTTATATTGTTAACCTCGACAGCGCGGAGACCTGCCCCCTCTGCCGTTGTAGTCGGTCCATCACGACCACTGATATTGGCAAAGCCTCCTGTGATCGTAAAGCCCTCTAGCCGAATCGCGGAAGCACTTACAATTTCGACAACATTGCAGCTATTCTCGGATCGTGTCGATTCATTCCACAAGTCGCATGGATCATCAACGGCTACGTCATTGCTGTCCAGATCCCCGCTGAGAATCGTCTCATACAAATGCGGGTCTCGGTCATTGGGCTCGGGCGTGCCGAGTCCGGCATAGCCTCCGACAAGGGCCAAATCACTGAATAGTTCAAACGAAGCCAGCCGGTCCCCCGTCCCATTCGGCTCCGCCGCACTCCTATCCGGCCGATAAGTTCCCGCCGCCACCCTAATCTCCACCGGCTTCGCCGAACTATTCGCATCCGCCAACCCATCCTGCAGATACTTATACGCCGTCGCCCAACTGTGCCCATCCCCGTCCGTCGCCGCATCGTCGTCGACGTATATCACCGCCGCCCGGATTGCCTCGGCCACTGCATCCAGTTCATAGCAGAACCCGTCCGGATACGGCTCGCAGAACCAAGCAGCCAGCGTAATGAACCCATCGCCGAAGCCGACGTTGAGCCGGACGTACGGGGCGCCCGGCAAAGGCTCTGTATCGAAAACCGCCCCGGCCTCGTTGACATCCGCCGGCCGCAGCCGGTCCGCATGCAGGCTCTGGTACAGGTCCTGCCCGGTTCCGTACTCACAGTCAATCCCATCAATACTCGCCGTCCCGCCCGCGATGTCGACGCTGAGCGTTACCGTGCCCGCGAGATTGTACGTCTCATCCACCCCGGCAAAGCCCCCGGTCCGCCTCAGCACGCTCTGGGCTGTTGCGAAGGCATACCGACGCGTCGCGGCCGGCGCCGACGCTTGAATGAGAAACAGAATCGCACAATAAAAGGTAATGCCGGCAAGTGCACGTTCTCTCATAATTTCATCTCTCCTGAGCCACTTCATGCATGAAGACAAAGCAAACCATGAGAATACTATGCCATCGGCATCCGGAAATGTCAAGCCTAAACCGTCCCTTTGCCGGCCTCGTTGCCGTTCTTCGGTCGTATGCGAAGATCCGAACTGCTGTCTGTCATCCAGGCCCGGCTGGCAATCAGGGCCTCGAACGGCCATTCCCGGCGGAACTTGCTGATATACTGTAGAGAGTACTGCTAAGCCTTGCCGGCAAGCCCCTCAACCGCGTCCAGGCTGTGTGAGAATTGCTCTCTGGCCCTCGTCAGATACGTGTTCACCTCATCGATATACCCGTCCGCCGAAGCCGACCACACACGATTCAGATACCGCTCCCCGGCCGCGAAGCTGCTCATCACATCAGCATAAGCCTGCAGCCCGTACACGTGCGATATACTCTCTCTTGCCTCCACGAAAGTCACCAGATCGTCCGCGAACAGCTCGTCTATGCGGTGGCGAACGTCGTATGTGTTTATCGACTCCTTTTCATCGTCCAGTTTGGCGATATTGGCCGCCACTTTTGCCAGACTGCTTTGTACCGCCGCCATGTTGGATTCGGTCATGTCCCCCCTCGTCCTGTGCATTACACCGGCCGCCCTTATCAGCCCAACGCCAACAACTGCCGCAACCGCGCCCAGCCCGTAATAAACCCATCGAACCTCTTCGGCGTCGACCACCGTCGACAACGCTCCACCCAGGAATCCCGCCGTCAATACCAGATATCCGATCAACTTCATCTAAGCCACCTTCCAAAATCAGCCGCTGAAAGTCGCCACACCGACCTTATACAGAGCGTAAATTACACCGATCAACGCCTCACCCACGATCAGCCCGGCCGCAACCGGTATGCCCGTTTCATCGCTGAACCGGTGTCCCATCCGCCGGTCTACGATGATCCTAATCACCATCCCGACGCTGTAAGTCAGCACTATGGCGAACGGCAGATAAAATCCCAGACCCACCAGAATTCCAAGTCCGCCGATTCCGCTCGCGCTCAGCAGCGCCCCGAGTCCGGCCCCGGCCAGGTACTTGTCCGTCGGGACATCCGCGCCCAGAATCCCCTCCATAACACCCGCCAGAGCCGTCCCCTGCGGAGCAGCCAGATCTTCGCTTCCAAGAGTATAAGCCTTGTGCAGCACGAATATCAGCGCAACTATTACCACCGGCCCGATCCATACGCCCAGGAATTGCCCGATCTGCTGCTTTTTCGGCAGCGCCCCGACCAGGTACCCGGTTTTCAAATCGAGCATGAGGTCCGTCGCCTGCGACATTGCCACGCACGCCGCCGCTCCCACCATCATGGAACTGATGATCGCGGCCCGGTCGCCCAGGCCCCGGCTGATTAGAATGAGAATGGTCACCGCTATCAGAGTCATACCGCTCAGCGGCGACCAGTTCGTCCTTCCGATGCACTCCGACAGCACCACGCCCGCAACCCATATCCAGATCGTCCCCAGCAGCGCCATCACCGCGCCTCGAACGATTCCCATCTCCTGAACGCTCGTCAATGCAATGATAAACAGCAGTATGGTCGCCCCGACGATGCCCACGTACAACAGCTTGATCGGCATCTCATCCTTCGAAATAGCCGACTTGGTCTTGGCCGCCGACTGCATACTCCTGACCGCCCCGATTATCAACGGCAGCGCCAGTGCAATGCCCGTTATCGCTCCGCCGATAAGCATGCCAATACCGACCGGCCTGAACAACTCCAGCCGCATATATTCGGCGACATCCAAATCCATTTCCGCCAGGCTGGCCGCCGACGGCAGCAAATCCATCTGATTGAGAATCGGTGCCAGAATCCAGTAGCACACGAAACCGCCTATCACGAAAGAGAATCCGCCCCGCCCCGATATGAATCCTACGCCCACCGTCATCAGTGAAACCGACCACACGCCGTTCATATATTCGGGCAGCCCAATCGCCGATCCTATATGCCAGTATTCGAACCCCGTAATCAGAGATATGGCGTGCATCAGGGCGCTCGCTCCGACTCCCGCCAAAAGCAAAAGCGCCTTGTGAACGCCGGCCCCGGGCGACTTGAGAATGGTTGCGACCGCCACGCCGCCCGGATACGTGAGCCTTTCGTAATCGATCATCTGCTTTCGAAGCGGAATAATAAACCCGACACCCAGGATCCCGCCCGCGATACACGCGAAGACCATCAGAACCGGGCTGAAACTGGTCAGCCCTTCAGCCGTGCCCCTCTGGTCCAGAATAAAAAGAGCCGGCACGGTGAACATCAGCCCCGCCGACGCACTGTTCACGCCGCTGGCGATAGTCTGGTTGATGTTGTTCTCGATTATGCTCGTGCGCCCCATGACCCCGCGCAGTATCCCGAAGCCCAGAATCGCGGCGACCTCCGACCCTTCTATCGAAAATCCCAGTTTCAGGCTGGCATAGCCGATGCTGATCGCAATTATAACCCCGATCCCGTATCCGACGAGAATCGCAGGCAGCGTCAGTTCCGGATAGGGCCCCCTGCGTATCGGCCTGCCCCCGTTGAGTTCTGTTTCTGCCACTTCAGCCGCTCCTGTCAAAAAACAACATTGGCATCCATACCGCTGAAATCGTCCAAAACCTACCCCAACCCGACAAAAAACGCAACCCAAATCCACGTTTTGCAGCCGTGGCAAAGCAGGCAGGTATAAATCGCCCGCTTATGAGACCGCCCTTACCTCCAAGAATCCCGAGACCTTCGCCCCATAAAAACAAATCTCTGGCCCAATAAACCGGCTCACGCGCTCTGTAATGCTCCGCGTCCGGCGGATATGCTTGAATATAACGCCGTCTAAAAAAGAAGATCGCTTGCCTGTAATCTGCCTGCAACTGTAGCATTTTCCCATTCCATAGTGTAATATGGCTGCAAGGCCTTCCGGGCCCCTGGCAGTGTTTGCAAAGCAAAAAGAGAATTCCGGCTATGGAGATTTGCAAGTGAACAGAAGAAACTTCCTCAAAATCAGCGGCGCCGCGGCATTCGCGCCCGTATTATCCAGCGTTTCGAAAACCGTCCGCGCCGCACAAAGCCCCAAACCCAACATCCTCTTCATCTTCGCGGATGACCAGACCTACGAAGCACTGCATGCCCTCGGTTGCGATGAGTTGCAGACCCCCAATCTTGACCGCCTGGTCAGCCGCGGAACGACTTTTACCCACGCCTACAACCAGGGCGCCTGGCACGGAGCCGTCTGCGTCGCAAGCCGGACAATGCTCAACACCGGCCTGTTCCTCTGGCACGCAAAGCAGCTCGAGCCCAAACTCAAGGACCACGCCGCCCGGGGCAAATTCTGGTCCCAGTACATGAAAAAAGCAGGCTACGAGACCTACATGAGCGGCAAATGGCATGTAAAGATCGACGCCGCCGATATCTTCGATCATGTTGCGGATGTTCGCCCCGGTATGCCCAACCAGACTCCTCAGGGCTACAATCGACCCGTCAAAGGCAAGCCCGACCCCTGGTCTCCATGGGACCCGAAGTTCGGCGGCTACTGGAAGGGCGGTAAACACTGGAGCGAAGTGCTCGGCGATCACGGCGTCTCGTTCCTAGAAAACGCCGCCAAAAGTGACGACCCGTTCTTCATGTATCTGGCCTTCAACGCCCCTCACGACCCCCGCCAGTCGCCGAAAGAATATGTAGACAGATACCCCATCGACAAGGTCAAACTGCCCGAGAACTTCCTGCCCGAATATCCCTACAAAGATTCAATCGGCTGCGGCAAAGGTCTGCGCGACGAAAAACTCGCTCCCTTCCCCCGCACACCGTATGCCGTCAAAGTCAACCGCCGCGAATACTACGCCATCATCACCCACATGGACAACGAGATAGGCAGAATTCTGGACGCCCTCGAAAAATCCGGCAAAGCCGACAACACTTACACTTTTTTCACCGCCGACCACGGCCTTGCAGTAGGCCATCACGGCCTCATCGGCAAGCAGAACATGTACGACCACAGCGTCCGTGTCCCGCTCGTCGCCGTCGGACCCGGTATAAAGAAGAACGCAAAAATCGACGCCCCCGTCTACCTCCAGGACATAATGCCCACCACCCTCGAACTGGCCGGCCTTAACATCCCCTCGCACGTCGAGTTCAAGAGCCTCCTGCCTCTGCTGCGAGGCAAGGCAAAACGCAGCTATTCCGCCATCTACGGCGGCTACAAAAACCTCCAGAGAATGATCACCGCCGACGGCTACAAACTCATCTACTACCCGAAAATAGAAAAATACCTCCTGTTCGACCTGCAGACCGACCCCCTCGAAATGCACAACCTGGCCGAAAAACCGGACCACGCCTCCACAGTCAAAAAGCTCAAAACCAAACTCAAAGAACTCCAGAAACAAACCGGCGACGATCTGCAGATTGACTGACTGGTCCGCTCAGCGTACCGCCACAGGTCCGGCCCGGATACATGAACCGGGACTGCATAGACTATTTTGTTGCCCTCAGGACGCTTCCCGGATATAATACCTCGCGTCTGCCGGGCTGACGCACATCCAGGACACATACACACCGGCCCCGCAGTTTTGACATGCAGGTTTTGAAGAGCAAATGAATGAGGTGGCATTATGCTCGAAGAACGCCGTTCCAATGCTTTCACACTGATCGAACTTCTCGTCGTTATCGCAATCATCGCCATCCTGATGGGCATCCTGGTGCCGGTTCTGAGCCGCATCCGCGAACAGGGCAAGCGAACCGTCTGTCTGAACAACGACAAACAACTGCTTCTCGCATGGATAATGTATGCCGACGCCAACGACGACAAGATCGTAAACGGGAACACCGCCACCGGCGGCTTCAACAAAGACGGGACCTGCTGGGTCTACTGGCCGGGCCCTGGTGCAACTGAAGCAGAAAGGATCGACGGCATAAAACGGGGACTCCTGTTTACGTACTGCCCGGACTTCAAGCTCTACAAATGTCCCACGGGAATCCGCGGCGAAGTAGTCACCTACGCCATCGTGGACCCCATGAACGGCTACGATGCCATCCCCGGCGCCGGCAAAATCATCAGGAACAGAAACGAAATCCGCAATCCCGCACTCAGGGCCGTCTTCCTCGACGAAGGCCGATTGAGTCCCGCAAGCTGGACCATACATTACGATCAGGAGAAGTGGTGGGACCAGATCACCGCCCGCCACGGCGACGGCACGAACTTCTCGTTCGCGGACGGACACAGCGAGTACTGGAAATGGAAAGACCCCCGCACACTCGAGGTGGCCAAAATGGACTATGCGCACTGGCAGGGCACCGCCAGACACGACGACAGCATCGCAAAACAACCCGGCAACCCGGACCTCCACAAAGTCCAGCGCGCCGCCTGGGGCGACCTCGGCTACACCCCCTCGAACTGATACCTGCCCCCTCGGCCTTTTTTGGGAGCAAAAGATGCGAAACCATCATAGAATGTTGGGGAAAAAAATGTCAGATGAGGTGCTCTATAATGTCTAAGCGAATAGTCTCGACGTATAGAACAGGCTTCTTATTGGGCTGTCTGACAACAGCGATGGCGCTTCTGGCTCTGGGATTAGACTGGCATTCGGACTCCACTCGTCATTCCAGGTATCCGATCACGTTTGGGGATGTTACTCTGTCTGTGTGACTGTACCCCTTTATTAGGGCCATTTTAATGGTTGGGATTTCCGATTTGTATTGTACCGCAATGTCGCGATTCACCTCAAGTTCCTGAATTTACGAAACTCAATGAGACTCTCCCGAATGTAACGGAGAGGGGGGGATTCGAACCCCCGGTACAGACAAGCCGTACACAGCCTTTCCAAGGCTGCTCCTTAAGCCACTCGGACACCTCTCCATAAAACGCCGCCCGTCAATCAACGCAGCGGTAATGAATCTACTGCTTTGCCTTATTGTTCTCCAACCTTCTACGCTCAAAAAACGCCTGCAACTGCTCGCGGCACTCATCACCGAGCACCCCGGCCACAACTTCCAATCGGTGATTCAGCCGATCATCCTGCACAATATTGTAGATACTGCCGGCCGAGCCCGTCTTCGGATCGCTGCACCCGTAAACAAGCCTGTCCAGACGCCCCAGAACCAGCGCCCCGGCACACATCGGACAGGGCTCAAGCGTAACATAAATCGTACAATCGTGCAACCGCCAGCTTTCCAGGTACGCCGCCGCCTGCGTCAGAGCAATGATCTCCGCATGAGCGGTCGGATCGTTGAGCTGCTCCCGCTGATTGTAAGCCTTGCCGATTATCTGCCCGTCATAAACAACGACGCACCCGATCGGCACATCTCCGTTCTCCTCCGCAGCCTGCGCCTGGCCCAGAGCCAGCCGCATATACTGCTCATCGATCTTGTCCTGTCCGATCTCGCTGACCATGGCGCGATATGCAAAAAAATACCCCCAAGGGGAGTCGAACCCCTGTCTCCAGGATGAGAACCTGATATCCTAGGCCACTAGACGATGGGGGCATTTAGGTTCAATTAAGTACGGTAGTATATCCATTGTCGGCAGCCGGTCAACCCAAAATCACCCAAAAAACTGCCCTGAGACCGTAATTTTACCGCCGGGACCTCATCTTTACTGTTGCACCGACGCTTTCTGCACCTTCGACGCATCAGTACAGGAAAATGTTTGTAGACCTCTGGCCGAGGCGGTATAATACCGCCAAATTGAATTGATGAAAGTCAGGGGAGCCGAAGGGCGGGCCAAAAACCCGCTCCAGGCTGAGAAACCCGGCGGGACCCGGTGGTCCTGCTCGGTGACCCTCGAACCTGATCGGGATAATACCCGCGAAGGGAGGCTTGTAACGGGCAGAATACACCCCCTCTCGCAGGGGGTTTTTTCTTTTAACTCTGCCGCGATTGTTGCGAGAACACACGAATATGGATGTCCTGACAGTAAACGGCGTTGAAAGAGAATATCACGACGGTGTGCCGAAAAACATCGCGGCCCTGCTGGCGGAACTCCGGATCGAGGCCGCTACGGTCGTCGCCGAAATCGACGGCAGAATAATAAAGCGTCAGGACTTTGCGGATACGCGCCTCGAACCGGGCCAGAAAATCGAACTGGTCCGCTTCGTCGGTGGAGGATAGACCTATGAGCAAACTTCGAATAGCCGACAGAGAATTCGATTCCAGACTGCTTGTCGGAACAGGAAAATTCGCCTCTTCGGCGATTATGGCCGATGCAATAGAGCAGTCCGGCGCCGAAATCGTAACCGTGGCTCTGCGACGCGTCGACATCGAAAACGAGAACGACGACATGCTCGCCGCCATAGACCGCGACAGGTACCTTCTCCTGCCGAACACATCCGGCGCCCGCGACGCCTCCGAAGCCGTCCGGCTGGCCCGTCTTGCCCGCGCGGCCACCGGCATAAACTGGCTCAAACTCGAAGTTACGCCCGATCCCTACTACCTGCTTCCCGACCCCATCGAATCGCTCAAGGCCGCCGAAATCCTCGTCGAGGAGGGTTTCGTCGTCCTGCCCTACATAAACGCTGACCCCGTACTCGCCAAAAGGCTCGAAGACGCCGGCTGTGCAACAGTAATGCCGCTGGCGAGCCCCATAGGTTCGAACCAGGGCCTCAGAACCCGCTCGGCGATTGAGATCATCATCGCTCAGGCAAATGTGCCGGTGGTGGTGGACGCGGGCCTCGGTCTGCCGTCGCACGCAGCCGATGCTATGGAAATGGGAGCTGACGCGGTCCTGGTCAACACGGCCATCGCCACCGCCGAGAATCCTCCCGCCATGGCCGGTGCCTTCAGAATGGCCGTCCGGGCCGGCCGAATCGCCTACGAATCCGGCCCCGGAGCTGTCCGCGAACAGGCCGACGCCTCCAGTCCGCTCACAGGTTTCCTCGGAGACGATTGACATGACTCGCCCGAACTCGCAGAATAGCGTTTGCTTTGCACAAGTCCTCGCGCGGACCGGCCTCGACACCGATCCGGCCCCCTGGATCGACCGTCTTAACCGGGTCACTGTCGCCGATGTGGAAAAAGCCCTCAATCCGCCTCACGGTCTGTACTCGCCCCAGCGACTCCTTGCCCTGATCTCCCCGGCCGCGCGGGCGCACCTCGAACCGATGGCCCAAGCCGCCCACCGGCTGACCGTCCAGCGCTTCGGCCGCACAATAAAACTCTATGCTCCCCTCTACGTCTCCAATGTCTGCATTAACAGTTGCCTCTACTGCGGCTTCAACACCGATTCTAACTTCGAGCGCACCCGCCTGACCGTCGATCAGGCCCTGGCCGAGGCGCGGGTACTTGCCGATTATGGATTTAAAGATATTCTGCTGGTCAGCGGCGAAGATCCCCGACACGTAACCGTCGACTACCTCTGCGAACTCGCAAACCGTCTCAGACCCCAATTCAGCTCGATTTCAGCCGAAATATACCCGCTCACCGCCTCCGAATACGCCAGACTGTTCGCCGCCGGCATCGAGGGCGTTACTCTCTATCAGGAAACCTACCACCGGCCCACCTACGCCCATTTCCACCCCGCCGGACCCAAATCGGATTACGACTATCGCCTGGCCGCTGCCGAACGAATGGCCGCCGCCGGGATGAGAGAACTCGGTATAGGTGCTCTTCTCGGCCTGAACGACTGGCGAATCGAAACCCTCGCCCTGGCCGCCCACGCCGACTACCTGATGAAAAAGTACTGGAAATCCCACATTTCCATTTCATTTCCCCGTCTGCGGCCTGCAAACGATGTCGGAAAGTCAATCATCGACGCCATTCCATCCGACCGCGAACTCACTCAGATGATACTCGCCCTGCGACTCTGTTTCGCCGACGCCGGTTTGGTACTCTCAACCCGCGAAAGTGCAGACCTGCGAAATCACCTCATAAAGCTGGGAATCACGCGGATCAGCGCCGGAAGCCGCACGAACCCCGGCGGTTATGCCGAAAAAAACCGCTCGACCGAGCAGTTTCAGGTCAGCGACGACCGCGGTCCCGCCGAGATGGCCGCGATGCTCAAGCAGCAGGGCTTCGACCCCGTCTGGAAGGACTGGGACCGATCATTTCTCGGATCCTAGAGCCGTTCTGAAATGCTCACCCGCGCGTTGAATCCGGGCAAAACCCAACCTGATCATCCCGCAAACGCAGAATAATCCAAAGAAAATCCGTTCAATTCCGGATCACCGACAACTCTGGCAGCCACCGCCGCCCGGCCCCCACAAAAACTTGCCTAAATTGCTTGCTGAAAGAAACTTATATAAATTCCTGTTCGCCTGCCTCCAATTACTGTCAGCCCGCATGAGGGTCGGATTGTCGCGCTTTTCGCGAATTTAACAGATTTTTCGACAGAACACTGTTGACTCGTAAGCGGTAGGGTGTTACTATACCAAGTCGATTGATATAGTGAAGATTGATATGAGACTCTCAAAGAAATGCCAATATGCTCTAAGAGCCGTGATGGAACTGGCCGCTCGCGACCGCGACAAGCCTGTGAAGATCCAGGCCATAGCCGAAGCCCAGGCCATTCCCAGACGCTTCATGGAAGTGATACTCAACGAACTGCGGCACGGTGGACTGGTTGAATCCCGTCGCGGCAACGAAGGCGGCTATATTCTGGCAAGGGAGCCCAAAGACATCTCCGTAGCAGAGGTGGTGGAACTGGTCGAAGGGGCGATTTCAATCGCACCCAACGGCGACAACGGCTCCCGTGACAAGGTGGCTGCCTTTGGAGACGATGCCTTCGGAGAACTCTGGTCCGAACTCGACGGGCTTTTGGTCGACCTCTTGAACCGAAAGTCATTCGAGGACCTGCTTGAGGCGGAGAGGAGCGCCCGTCGCGCCGCCGTACCGAATTATTCAATTTGAATACCTGGTTTTTTTTAGAATGAAATCCAACTAAACCTGTAGGAATTTAGTGAAAGATAGGCTTATGGAATCGCACGCAAGGAGTATCGCAAAGGCCGTAACCTGGAGGACAGGTGGCACAATCGTCACATTCACGGTCGCATGGGTACTCCTTGGCGACATAAGCCGCGCCGCAGGCATAGGCATCGCGGATACCCTGGTTAAGCTCGGAGCCTTTTACGTTCACGAGCGTTTCTGGAACAGACTGAACTTCGGCAAACTCAAGCCGCCCGAGTACCAGATTTAACACGATTACCAACCCAAAATGAAGGAGATACGACCAAATGCTGACTGAAGAAGTTGTCGACAACGTAACTGAACTGGTGGAAGGCTTGAATTTCAAGCAGAAGGTCGACCGCTCACTGGCACTGATCGACCAGGCCTACAAGGAGTTCGGAGAAAGACTCGTAGTCGCGAACAGCCTGGGTAAGGATTCCAGCGTCGTGTGGCATCTGGCCAAACGGGTCAGTCCGCACATCCGCGGCTTCATAGTCACCACCAGATTCAAACCGCCCCAAACCAAGAAGTTCATGGCCGAGGAAGTCGCCCGCTACCCCGAATTGCGGGTATTCAGCAATGACGTTGAGATTCCCGAAGGCCTCCATAAGAGCGACCCCGACCGATGCTGCGAACTGCTTAAAGTCGAGCCGACCAGACAGGCGGTCAAAGAAATGAACGTGGCCTGCTGGGTAACCGGCCTGCGATGCACCGAAGGCCGAACCCGAACCGAATTCAAGGAAGTCGAGGAACTCGACAAGGGCCTCGTCAAACTCAACCCAATTCTAATATGGTATGAGCGGGAAATCTGGCAGTACCTGGCCCTGCATCAGGTACCCGTCAATCCCCTCTACAAGCAGGGATACCGGTCCCTCGGATGCGGCCCGTGCACGAAAATAGCCCAGGGCGCAGACGAACGCGCCGGCCGGTGGATTGGAACAAGTAAGTGCGGCGGCGAGTGCGGAATCCATACCAAACCACTGCTCGATTACCAGATATAGACCCGGGCCCACAGAAGCACGGGCCAATTGACCGAATGACATGAAAGACTCAACCACTGCCATACATGCCGGTTTCGCAGGCGAGCCGAGAACAGGCGCCACGGCCGTGCCCGTCTACCAAACGGTCTCATATGCGCACGCAAGCGCCGAGTCTCTGGCTGCGGTCTTTCAGTCCAGAATGCCCGGATACGTATACACGCGTATCGCCAATCCGACCACGTTCGCTCTCGAGGCAAGGCTGGCCGAAATGGAGCAGGGCATAGGCTGTATCGCCACCTCCAGCGGCATGGCGGCAATCTCGGCGGTCGCGATGGCCCTTCTGCGGGCAGGTGACGAAGTTGTAGCTGCCCCCGGAATATTCGGCGGCACAATATCGCTCTTTCAAAACACGTTGAGTCGGTTCGGTGTGCGAACAAATGTTCCCGCCTCAAACGATGTCGAATCATTCTCCCAGGCAGTCACCAGCAGAACAAAGCTGATATTCGCCGAAACAATCGCCAACCCGGCAATGGATGTGCCCGATATACCTGCTCTGGCCGAACTAGCTCACAGCCGGGGCATTCCGCTGGTCGTGGACAGCACGGTAACCACCCCGCACCTGATCAAGCCGGGCCGGTTCGGAGCCGACATCGTCGTTCATTCCACGTCGAAATTCATAAACGGCCACGGCACCGCTATCGGCGGGGCGGTCATCGACACCGGCAATTACGATTTCGCCGCCGGCTCTTTCGAACACATTCGCGAAGTCGCCGAACGAGCAGGCACAATGGCGTTCCCGGCCTATCTGCGAAACGTCGTCTACAGGGACCTGGGAGGCTGCCCGGCCCCGATGAACTCATTCCTGATGCTCCAGGGAATAGAAACTCTGCCCGCGCGAATGGCCCTGCACTGCGAAAACGCCTTGAAACTCGCCGGTTTTCTACACGAACACGATAAGGTGGCATGGATCAATTACCCGGGTCTGGAGTCCAGTCCGTATTTTGACCGTGTAAACGAACTCTTTTTGGGCCGGGGCGGCGCGATACTGACCTTCTCGCTGGCAAGCCGCCGACGGGCCTTCAGATTCATAGATGCTCTCAGACTGGCGAAAAACGTGGCGAACCTCGGCGATGCAAAAACGCTCGTCATTCATCCGGCTTCGACGATCTTCCATGAATTTGGCCCGGAGCAGCGCCGGAAAATGGGCGTACCCGACGATTTGATCCGGGTGTCGGTGGGCATCGAGGATTTTCAGGACATTAGAAACGACTTCGAACAGGCGATGGAAAAAGCTTTCGAGGAGTAGAAATGAAACTTATAGTAAACGGAAAAGAACAGAGCTACGGCGAGCACCTGACGGTCGGCAAGCTGCTGGCTCAGGAGGATGTGACAATGCCGGAGATGGTTTCGGTCGAGGTCAACGGAAACATTCTCAAACGAAGCGAATTCGAATTCACCGGTCTCAACGAGAACGACCGCGTGGAATTCCTGTACTTCATGGGAGGCGGAAGTGGCCTTGAATGATCAACAAATGCTGCGGTACAGCCGCCACATTATACTCGAACAGATGGGCGGAGCCGGTCAGGAGAAACTGCTCGGTTCGAAGGTGCTCATAATAGGCGCCGGCGGACTCGGTTCTCCCGCGGCCATGTATCTGGCCGCCGCGGGCGTCGGAACCCTCGGTCTCGTAGATGCCGACGACGTGGATTTGACCAATCTCCAGAGACAGATAATCCACCACACACCCGATGTAGGAACCCCGAAGGTCGATTCCGCCAAAGCCAAATTAGAGGTGATTAACCCGGACGTAAACGTCCGAACCCATCCCGTCTGGGCAAAAGCCGCGAATTTGCGCCCGATCGTGCGGGAATATGACTTCGTGATAGACGGCACGGACAATTTCGCGGCCAAGTTTCTCATCAACGATGCCTGCATTTTGGAAGGCAAACCCTTCTCTCACGGCGGCATACTCCGTTTCGACGGCCAGTTGCTGACGGTTCTGCCCGGCAAGACCACCTGTTACCGCTGCATCTTCGATTCGCCCCCGCCGGCAAACGCCGTTCCATCGTGTTCGCAGGCCGGAGTCCTCGGAGTCCTGCCGGGCGTAATCGGCTCGCTCCAGGCCACCGAAGCCGTGAAATACCTGCTCGGCCTGGGGGATTTACTGACCGACACGCTTCTGACCTACAACGCGCTGAAGATGGAATTCCGCAAAGTGCAAATGCGCCGCAATCCGGACTGCCCGATCTGCGGCGAAAACCCGACCATAACCGAGTTGAAAGACGAGCAGCAGCCCGTCTGTGATATAAAGAACTGCAAATGCTGAACCTTACGATACCAAAAGACATTCTGGACCGAATGATCGCCCGGGCCCGGGCCGATGCGCCCATCGAAGCATGCGGCATACTCGCCGGAAGCAACGGGGCCGTAAGCAGGCTCTACGAAATGACGAACACCGACAAGAGCAACGAACATTTCCTCATGGATCCGGCCGAGCAGTTCGCCGCCATCAAGGACATGCGGGCCCGAGGCGCCGAAATGCTCGCCGTATACCACAGCCACCCCGAGACCCCCGCCAGACCCTCGCGGGAGGACATCCGCCTGGCCCTAACCCCCGGCGTTACCCATGTCATTGTCTCGTTGCAGGACCCGGACAATCCGGTCGTAAAGGGTTTCCTAATCGCAGAAGGCTGCCCGCGGCAGATTCCGCTCGAGATCGACGCCCGTCGCTGCGATTCCGACGCAATCCAAACCGACCAGACTCAGAGCTAAAACATGAATAAGACTATGAGCCACACAACAGAACCAATATTGCAGGTGCCCGACAGCATACGCGAAGACACCGCTGCTTACCGGGACCGCGTAAAAGCTTTTCTCAACGGCGAAACCTCTCCCGTCGCCTTCCGGGCCTACCGGGTGCCGATGGGAATATACGAACAGCGCCGATCCGGCATGTACATGGTGCGGATACGCATCGGTGCAGGTCTTGCCTCACCGCACCAACTCCGAAAAATTGCTGAACTCAGCGCCCGATACGGCAACTCGATTGTTCACGTCACCACCCGCCAGGATATCCAGATACACGAGGTAAGAATAGAGGATACGCCCGACGTCCTCGAAAGCCTGTTGGAAGCGGGCCTCTCGCCAAGGGGAGGCGGCGGAAACACCGTCCGAAACGTGACCGCCTGCCCCCGCTCCGGCCTCTGCCAGGCCGAACGTTTCGACGTCGCCCCGCATGCAGTCGCAACGGCCGAATACCTCCTGCAGGAACCAAGCTCTTTTAATCTGCCGCGAAAATACAAAATAGTCTTCTCAGGCTGCTCCCGGGACTGTGCCTTTGCATCGGTTGCAGATCTGGGATTCTTCGCCACGGTAAAAGACAACCGCAAGGGTTTCTCCGTCTACGCGGCGGGGGGGTTGGGCCCCAGCCCTTCGGTGGCCGTCAGGATCGAAGATTTCGTACCCGAATCACAGGTGCTCGAAGTTGCTCAGGCGGTGAAACTGCTGTTCGACGAACACGGCGACCGATCGAACAAACACAAAGCGCGGCTGCGCTACGTCCTCAAACGCCTTGGCCCCGAGGAATTCGTCCGGCTCTACAAGAAAAAAAGAGCCGCGGTCGCCGCCGAAGGACTCCACGGCCGCATACCCGCCCTGCGTGACTTGGGCTCCAGAGCGCCGGATGCCCCCGATGATAATGCCGAAAGCCCGCCGCCGCGGGGCCCCAATGTGCTTGCCGAAAAATCTGCGACGTACTACACGATTAAGGTGCGACTCGCACTGGGCGATATTTCCGCCGACAACCTCCGCGCAATCGCCGATATCGCCGAAAAATATTCCCGAGGGCGCGTCCGTACGACGCAGCTCCAGAATCTGCTGATAACCTCCGTCCCCGCCGACCACGTCGAAGCGGTAAAGGCCGCACTCCGCGATATATCCTTTGACGTTGACGACACCTCATGTGAACTCGTAGCATGCACCGGCGCAGCCACCTGCAAACTCGGCCTGTGCCTGTCCCGCGGCCTTGCAGACGCAATATCGACCCGCCTTGCCGAGACAACCGACTGCCAATCCGCTCCGACTATAAGAATAAGCGGATGTCCCAACTCCTGCGGCCACCATTACATCGCCGACGTCGGCCTCCAGGGCAGAGCCCGCCGAATCAACGGCCGCCTCATGCCCTTCTACGATTTGCTCCTGGGCGCACAAATCTCAGAAGGCAATGCCCGACTCGCCGAGTCGGTCGGCTCGGTCCCCGCCAAAGACATCCCCGATCTGCTTGCCCGCGCCTGCACCGGCGGCAAACTGGACACCGACAGACTCACTCAACTTGTATCCGCGCAGGAGGACTGTTCAACTCGCCGGTTCGACGACGATTACTACTATGATTTCGGTTCGGACCAGCCGTTTTCGCTGGCCGGCCGCGGACCCGGCGAATGCGGCGCCGGCGTAATGGACATTGTCCGCGTCGACATAGACCAGGCCTGTCGCGCAATTGCCGAAGCCGCCCAAACATCGTCTGCGGCCCAAAAGAGCGATCTGCTCTATGAAGCCTCCCTGGCCTCCGCCAGAGCGCTTCTGGTTATCTTCGGACTCGAACCCGGGACCGACCGCCAAACCATCGCAGGCTTTACAAAACACCTGATCGAATCCGGCTGGGTGCGGAGCGATACGGCCGAACTGCTCGACGCGGCCATAGACTATCGACTCGGAGACACCGATTCGCTGGTCGACCGTGAGCCGCAGGTTCAGGCTCTTGCCGACCGCATCCGCGAACTCTTCGCCTCGCTCGACGCCAATCTGAAATTCCGCGCCCAACCGGCCGAGCAGCCCGCAACCGAAGAACCCGAACAGCGGGATCAAACCATAGACCTCCGCGGCGTGGCCTGCCCCTTGAATTTCGTAAAAGCCAAACTGGAACTCGAAAAACTTGACACAGGCGCGGTGCTGCAGATACTTTTAGACGACGGCGAACCGGTCACAAACGTACCGGCCAGTTTTGCCGACCAGGGCCAGGAAGTCCTGGAAATCAAAAAACTCGCCGACCATTGCTGCGTCTCAGTACGTAAAACCAAA
>CAYOTO010000059.1:0-17556 GCA_964406945.1 uncultured Pirellulales bacterium | reverse complement strand
TCCTGTCATCCTGAACGGAGCGCCGATACTCCTGTCATCCTGAACGGAGCGCCGCGACGTGAAGGATCTGGCCCTCGACTGACAAGTCGCGTCCGCAATCAGCCTTCAGTTCCCCTCCGCTGCCCAGCTCCTTCGCTGCGCTCAGGATGACAATCGGGCGGGTATTCACAACCGCACCGTCTATCACCAGGAACGAAATCCTGCCCCCTTTGTCGCCCCGAAACATGCGTCGCTACCCCTGCTGCAAACTACAACAGATCGCTGTTTAGATGGGCTATGGCTTTTTGCACGTCCGCCGCCGCATCATCGTACCTGGCCATCACCGCCAGCGAAAGCCCGTATTCGACCCTGGCCGCGGCGTGGTCCGCGCAGTCTTCGGCAAGCTCCCGAAACAGAATCATCGCATAAGTCGAAAGTCCTTCGCTTTGAGCCGATCTTTCCTTAAAGACCGTTGCATAACCGACCTTGCCTGCCCGCGCTGCGCGTGGAGTTCATTCCTTCTGCGCCTGTGATTGTTTCTTTTTGGCGGCCTCTCGCCTTTGGTGAAACTTCGCCGTGAAATGTTTCGGCTGTACATAGGTCGCCATAAAGTGATCGCTTCCTTTAACAAATTCCATCCGAATCAGCATCCAGCCGGCCCGCTCGGCTTCATGGCTCATGTGCCCCGGCAGCCAGGCGTGCTCGGCGCCCCGTCCGGTCGCCATCGACGGATGCCGTTCGACAATAACAACCCTGCCCGACGGTTTTATTACCTCCTTGAGATGTTCGAGGTATTCGACGTGCTTGTCTTTGTCCAGATGATGAAAAGTCTTGCTGATAAACGCCACATCGCAAGAATTCGGCTCCAGACCCGTTCCGTCGGCCGGACAAAGATAAGGCTTGATCTGCGGAATCGACTCCCACTTCTTCTTCATCGCGTCGACCTTCTTCTGATCGACCTCTCCGGCGTGAACGACGCCCTTTGGCCCGATCTTTTCGGCAAATTTTGAAGACCACCACCCGTCGCCGGCCCCTATATCCACGACTACATCGCCCTTGCGCAGCCCCATTCTCTTCACAACAAAATCGGCGTTTTCCCGATAGCCGTAGCCGCCCACATTGGCCCTGCCGCGCTGCCGTCCAAGCACCGGCGAACAAACCGATGCGATGATGGATAGAACCAGAATTCCTCGCAGACCTCTAAGCATCGTCAGACTCCTTATTCCGCCCCAAAATATGTTCAACGGCCCGCCCCACCCGGGAAGGCCTATCAACGCCCCCAGAATAAGACCTGCCGCAACCGAAAGTCAACCCTGTCCCATCCACATTTCAACAGAGCTGAAACCCGGCAACCCTATGGAATTAGTAGCATTACGCAGAGCCGGGACCACCGGCAAGCCTCTGATCGACGCTTCAGGCGTGCTTCTGCTATCATGGGTTTACATGCCGCTATCTTCCAAAGCGGCGTTCACCAGGCAGTAATCGATTGCAATGTCGGGGTCGATTGCATCCCACAGAAACATCCGCATATGGGCATCGGGGTTTGCCGCCGGGTGGGCCTCTACGGCGTAGACGTTCCGGCCGTTCTCGATTATCCAGTCCGGCGCCGAATACCTCATTTCGCCGGACTCTATTTGCCCCCAGACAGCTTCTGTCATATCGCCAAGCGTCGCGGCGTTCATCACTACTACGCCCCGGGGCAGCACATGATCCATCGCTTCATCATAGCGACCATTCACAAGATGAGTCACGAAATCTTCGGCGCCTTTGCTGATGCGGTTCGAAAGCGATTCATCGTTAATCTTCATTCGCACCATGGCAAACTTGCTTACGGTAAAAGCGTCTTCCTCGGCCGCCAGTTCGGCGAAAAGCTGAAAGTCGTTCGCATCGGTCAGTGCAAGCGCCACGAAGCAGTATGCCCCCAGTTCATCCAGCCCGGCCGACATCCGCTCCGGTCTGATCCGCCATCGTGAGCCTATTTCTTCGCGAAATGCGCTCGTCTGCGAAATGAATTTCTGCCGACCCCAGTTTGCCCGCAATGCCTCGCTCATGTAGCCGTAAACCGCGTTGCAGTCCCCGGCAGACAGGGCTTCGACCATCTCCAGAAAGCCCGCAAACGGGCCTTCAGTTATCTCCTCGGGAACGGCCGGCTCGGCAGGTTCAGACGACTTGGCGATTTGGGAAACACTGTTGTTCGGCTCGATGGCAGAACTTTGATCGGTGCTTGCGGGCCCGGCGGGCGCGTTCGCATCGTCCCCGGTCGCCGGATCGTCTGACCCGCATCCGCACGCGGTAAGACACAAAGCGGTTAGAATAACAGAAGCAACGATTCTCATGGGTCGGTAAGAAGCTTATGTGACTATTGCGAGACCATAGCGTTCGGATCCCGCTGCGGCAGCGCGTTCGGATCTATCCGTCCTTTAACCAGAGCAAGGTTGATGACCGAATAGCCGATCTTGCCGTCATCGCCGATCATGTTTTCGTCGAGCTTGCCCGCGAAATCCGTCTCGTTAGGGTCGACCCGGCCGGCCTCTTTCAAAGTCAACAGTTGCTCCTCCAAAACCGGAGGCATCGATTTGTTCCCTTTTGCGAACCGATAGGCCACGTAATCGCCTTCGCGCCACTGCTTCTTGTATAACCCCCACACGTACTGCTTGTTGAAAACTTTTACGGTCCGGCCGCCTATTACGAATTCGAGCTTACCGGCCATGTCGCTTTCGGACAGCTTCTCCCACGATCCGCCCACAGCATCCAGACTGGTCCCGACGCTGCGTTCGGCGACGACGTCGGGCACGGCCCGGCCGTTTTCATCGACAAACGAGCAGCGAATCTGCCGCGGCTTGATCAAAAGATCAGCCCCCTTCATCTCAGTGCCGAACTGCCATACCGCCGCAACTGCAATCATGCAAAGCCCAATTATCTGCCAGGGTCCCAGCCACGAACGACGGGCCTGCGACTTCTTACCATCGGCGTTTGCTTTGGAGGGTTGCTTCTTCTCGGATTTTGCCTCGGCCTTATGCGAGCTCTGTTCGGCTTGCGAACCGCCCGGTGATTCGTCGGCCTTCGATTCGATCTTCTCGTCCCTGGATTTCTCTTCTTCGGTCATTACGCTTCACCTGCCATTTTCTGCTGCCGAAATTCACTATCTTGCACATTTCGCATGCGACGACCGCTGCAATTGTACACATTCGGCTCCGGTTGGCAAGCACATGCTCAGATCTATTGCGTCTCCCAGCGGAGCGTGTCGGTTCTTTCGGCTTCGATGAATTTTACGCGACCGTCGGCAAGGGCCACGTTGGCGCCCCTGGGCCGGTGGTTTTCAGTGTTGAGCAGTTCCGGTCCGCCGGCGTTGTTCGTCCCCGGAGCCGATTCGAAGAGAATCACCGTGTCCAGGTGCGGCTCGCCCTTACCCGCCAGATTCGCATTGAACGCAAAGCTCGAAGGCCCCTGTAGATCTTTCGGACACACAAACCACTCAGCCAGAGCACCGTGTTTGGAAATAAGTTCGTCCTGCCACGTATCGGCCGGCGGAAATTTTCCCGTTTCCTTTGCATATAAAAGAAGCTTGCCCGCGACTTTCGCCAGTCTGTCCTCGCATTGCCAGCGATACGACAGAGCACGCACCCGCCGCAGCGAAAAAACCAGCCACCACAGGCTTGCGGCTATCACAACGATGATTAGCGTGCTGCAAACCGCGACCACCGGCGTCGAGGCATTGCCCCACCGCATCGCCCACCCCAGCAGCAGGCAGATCACCACCGCATCGACGACCGGCACCAGGGCCGCCATGAACAATCCCGACGGCTTCATAAAGAACACCAGTATCCGCAATACAATCGTAACAAACTTTCGCATGGCCGTCTCCTTGCCGCGGCTCGATTAGGTCTTCAGGCAAATACAACACACGGCCACATTCTAAGCCAGAGTCCTCGCCCGAAAAAGCCTTTTTCGTCGAGAAACAGCCTCGTCCGGTGTGCAAATCGCGAATCATCGCCCGGCAAAAACTATAATACGAAGTTGACACCCAAAGAGCAATTCTTGTTCGGCATAAATAGGGGTAAATCCCGTGCTGACAAGGGAGCACTCATCTGTTATCATCGCAGATGTTTTGTCCGGCAAGCATCGGCTTTTTTATAAGTAATTGCTTTAATGAGCACAGAGTTATGCACGGCTTTTAACACATGACCGCATCAGGAGAATAATATGAGCAGCAGGTTTTCCACCAGACGCAGTTTCTTGAAGGCCGCGGGCCTCGCGGCCGCATCACTTACTATCGGCGCTCCCCGACTAACCGCCCGAGAATACAAAAAGCCCAACATACTCATGATCCTGGTCGACGACCTCGGCTACGGCGATCTCTCCAGCTACGGCGCCTCCGACCTCAAAACGCCGGCCATAGACTCGCTCGTCTCGGCGGGCATGCGCTTCGACAATTTCTACGCGAACTGCCCCGTCTGCTCTCCCACGCGGGCCGCCCTGCTTACGGGCAGATACCCCGACATGGCCGGCGTCCCCGGAGTGATCCGAACCCACATCGCAAGCAGTTGGGGCTACATGGACCCCCGAACGATAACCCTGCCGACTGTGCTCAAAGACTGCGGCTACCGGACCGCATGCATCGGCAAATGGCACCTGGGCCTTTCCGAACAGGAGCATCCGAACCGCCGCGGCTTCGACCACTTCAAGGGCTTCCTCGGCGACATGATGGACGACTACTACAACCACAAACGCCACGGCTTCGACTACATGTACGAAAACGAAAAACCCATCGACCCCGAAGGCCACGCCACCGACCTTTTCACGCAGTGGTCCGCCGACTACATCACAAAGGCCGCCAAATCCGACAAGCCCTGGTTCCTCTACTTGGCCTACAACGCCCCGCACACGCCGATTCAGCCGCCCAAAGACTGGCTTGAAAAGGTCAGGAAGCGCGAAGAAGGAATCGACAACAGACGCGCCAGACTTGTCGCGCTTATCGAGCACATGGACGCCGGCATAGGCAAGGTGATAGAGGCCCTGAACGAATCCGGCGACGCCGACAACACACTGATCGTCTTCACCTCCGACAACGGCGGCCAATCGAACGTCGGAGCAAACAACGGCCCGCTCACCGGCGGCAAACAGCAGATGTTCGAGGGCGGAATCAAGGTCGCCGCCTGCGCAGTGTGGCCCGGGCGAATCAAACCCGGCTCCCGCAGCGACCGCCTGGCGCTTACTATGGACCTGTATCCTACCTTCTGCGAAGCCGCGGGCGCGCAAATAGACTACCCCATCGACGGCCGAAGCATCCTGCCCACACTGCTCGGCAAAAACCAGCCGCCCGAGGACCGCACCGTATTCTGGATGCGCCGCGAGGGCGGCCGATACGCAGGCCGGATCTATTACGCCGCCCGATACGGCAGCTATAAACTCCTGCAGAACAGCCCGTTCGAACCCATGATCCTCGTCAACCTCGAAGAAGACCCCCTCGAGCAGAACCCCCTGCCGACAAACCACCCAATGTACAAAAAACTCACCAACGACCTCAAAGGCCACATAACAGAATCAGGCGCCGTCCCCTGGCAGAAATACCCCGTGAACCTCGACAACAAATACACACACGACAAGAAATGACCAAAGACCGCCAAGAACGGCAACCCGAAAACGACCTTGCCTGGAACCACCCGGTATCGCCCTGCCCCCCCGCCTGGCGCAAATCAAGAAGCGTTCACTGCAAAGACATATCCTTCCAATATGTCGATAAAATGCAGTTTTTTCGACCCATCCAATCAACCGGTTGTCCGAATCTCGCAGGCTACGGCGTTGCGGACAGGCCGCTGTTGAGCCAGCCGCTGCACAGTGCGGCTACGTCCGCAAAATCGATCACGCAGTCGCCGTTCACATCGCCCTTCAGATCAAGCCCGTTTTTATTGAAACACCTCTCGGGACACAATCTGATGCTGTCGATGTAGATCATGTCGTGGTCCTTATCAGCCGTCGACTGCTGCGATTGCGTGCCGTCGCCCACGCCGATTACAAGCTTTCTCACCGAGGTCAAATCCACCGACGCCGCGGCGAACTGCTGCAAATCAATCGTCCATTCGTACCATTCTCTCGCCTGCGGAGCGTGGGCGAACGGGTGCAGCACCTTGTAACCCCGGCCCATGCTGTCCTCGACCTTCACGTAGAAAGGCTGCTGATAGTTGTCGCCGTCGCCCTTGAACTGCAGACACAGCGTCTTTGCGTCCATGGCCGTCCAGTCCTGCGGCGTCGTAAACGTCCGCGTCGCTTCGGTATAGAACGGATCGTACTGATTCTGATAGTCAAACTTCATCGCCGAGCCGCCCTGGTAGACCTCCCCGGTTTCGAGAAATACGTAGTGATAGGCCGTGCCGCCGCTGGGCGGTATGTTATGAGGCCAGTATCCCTCGATCTCGGCGTTACTCGTATACGACTCGAAATCGTCAACCATCAGACACTGGCTCGTATCGAAGCTCCACGTATGACCGGTAACTGTACCGCCGGCCCCGATCTGGTCCACCCGCCACTGGTAAGTCGTACCCGCCTCGAGCGGTCCGACCACAGCCGAAGAACCCGTCGGATTCGGCGATATCTTCTCCATCGCACCGGCCGGCCCGAACCAGAGCTCCCGCGAAGTCGCATAAGAGCCTTCCACCCAGCTCAGCAGGACGCTTTCGGGCGATACCGTCGCGCCGTCTGCCGGACTCGGATTCAGCGCCGAAGGACCGTTCGAAGTCGAAAAAATCTCATCGAACGAGCAGTGAAACCCCGCAGGCTCCGGGTCTTCGTTCATCCCGAACACAGCACTCATTCCCGAAGTATAGGGCTCGTAACGCGCGCCTTCTTTCTCCCACGACTCTTTGCCGCTGCTGTCGATGTAAAGCGGCGTCCGCGCCAGCAGAGGCCCGCCCTTGTACTCATATACGCTGCCCTGGATGTACGTCGGATCCGAGCCGATGATGTCAAACTCTACATAGTGGCTGCGGGCATGGTCCAGCCCCGGCAGCATGACTTCGTCGAATTCGCTGTGGATGTGTGCATTTTGAACCACCTTCTGAAACTCGATCCGCACCCTTGCCGGCCCGTCCTGCCAGTGCATCAGCAGCACGTATGCGTTCGCGATCATCCCCGGAGCACCGCTCAATGAGCCGTCGTCGACAATGTAACCGGCCCGCGCGCCGATACCGCAATAGCTGTCGCCGGCCCCGTCGACATTAAAAACGACCCCGACCTTTACATCCGTAAACTGCTCGTTTGACGGGTGAGCCATCCCGAAGGCCGCACCGCCCACCGAGACGCTGCTCGACTCATGGAGTTCCATATAGTCGTCTTCTTCGAGCCCGTCTTTGATAGTGCCCTGAAAAGTCTTTGCTATGTCCGGATAGCACGGAAACTGCCACGTCGGTATGTCGAATGAGTTGTTGTTGAAACTCTCATACCAATCGGCCCGCACCGGACACACACAAACTACAGCCACGGCACACAACAGCGCAATTCTACCGGTCCCAGTCATCTCTTTTCTCCTTACCTGAACTCCTGCTCAAACGCGATCATTGGATACACCAATCATGCAAACATGTCTATACAACATGATTTATAGCAAATAATATGAACGCTTTGTCCACTCGCAGCTACGGAGTCTCCTACAGACCGCTGTTCAGCCAGCCGCTTGAAAGGGCCGCAACGTCGGCAAAGTCAATCGCACAGTCGCCATTGACGTCGCCCCGCAGGTCGAAACCGCCCTCATTGGGACAGCCTCGCGGGTACAGCGCTATTGCATCGAAGAACACTTTGCCGGAACCGTCCTACGTGGTTGTGCCGCTCCTGTCACCAAATCCCAGTGTCATGGAGCTGACGCTGCTCAGATCGACTCCCGCATCGCTGAATTCGCTCAACAGAATATCCCACCTTTCCCAGGAGCTGGCGTGTGGTGCGTGTGCGTGAGGATTGGCGACTGTCTTTTCAGTCCCGAAAGAATCCCGCAGCCTCACGTACATTCGCTGCAGATCGTTATTGTCCCTGTCGCCGTGGAAGTAAAGTGTCAACATGGCCGCTCCGCCGCTGGTCCAATTCTGCCCGACTTTGAGCTTAGAGGTGTCGGCCGTAGCTTCGGCATAGTTAACCGCACCCCCCGTGTTATACGCAAAGGGCATTGAGTATCTGCCCTCGTAAACCGTCGACGTCTCAACGTAACACGGATCGGACGAAGTGTATCCGACGATCGAACCGTTGTTGCCCACGTCCCAGCCGTCCAACCACGTCTCGAATATCTTGTTCGGCGAATTCTGCTTGTAGCTCTCGATATCATCCACAACCAGTCGCTCAGCGGTCTTGAACGTCCAGGTATGCCCGACAACTTCTCCGCCAAGCGCGCCGAGTTGATCCACCCGCCACTTGTATGTTTTGCCCAGTTCCAATACAGGATCGAAAGTCTTGCCCGCGGGGCTGTACATCTGCGAAGCGTAGTCCTGGCCGAACCACAGTCGGCGGGACGTCGCGAAGTTGCCCTCGACCCAGCTCAGCACGGCATCGGGCGATACATTCGTGGCTCCGTCTGCAGGACTGGGAACAACGGCTCTGGGCCCTTCACCAACGGAGGAAACGTCGTCGAAAGTGGCGTGAAAGCCGTCCTGTCCGAATCTGTCGTTCAGGACGAAGACACCGCTGATGCCGCCCTGATAGACTCCGTAATCGGACCCCTCCCACGAATCCTCGCCGGCGGTATCGACCAGCACCGGAGTCCTCGCAAGCAGCGGCCCGCCCTTGTAGGAATATATGCTGCCTCTGATATAGACCGGACCGGAACCGAGAACCTCCAACTCCAGATAGTGGCTTCTGGCATGGTCAATTCCAGGAACCTCGTACTCCGGCTGCGAGGACCTGATATCGGCATTGTTGGCAACTTTGATAAGTTCTATTCTAACCCTCGTAGGCCCGTCCTCCCAGTGGTAGAGCAGCAGGTAAGCGCTCTTGACCACCACGCCCATGCCCGGAACCTCGGTGGCGTCCACCCGCGCAGCCAGACCCATGTAGTGGCGACGGTCATTACCGTTGATATTAACTGTTCCTCCGACTCGGACATCGGCGAACACCTCATCCACACACAGAGCCGCACAGATTTGTGCACCGCCCTGATCACGGGCCTTGTTCTCAAGGAGATTCAGATAGTAGTCGCCTCCGCCGGCGTCGCTTAAGGACTGTTGAAATGTCCCGCTCGGAGCGGCGCCGTACATCCACGTCCGGTCGGTATTGACGCCATCCGTGCCGAAAGTCTCCAACCAGTCGCCCTGCACAGGATAGACCAGAATCGCGGTCAACAAAACACACAAAGGCGCCAGATGTCCTCTTGCAATCACCATCTTCTTCATCCTTCCAAATACTGTTTCACTGTAGAACCATTAAAGTCCGGACGCAAAGCGGGCCTTATATCGCATTCTTACCAGGGATAAGTAGACATAATGAGAGGCTTCTGATTTGAAGTGACGGTCTATGCTCTGCATAAGACTCCTCCTGTGCGTAATGGCCCGTGTCCGCGGCTTCTTACCGCGCGACCGTCGCACAACCTCGTATTATGACTGATAACAGCCTGTTTTTCAAGCAAAAAAACTCAAAAATCAGCCCATTAACCACCCGATTCAACCCTTCTCAGTCTCGGTCGAGGGTGGTTTTTTGCGACGCCCGAACATGCCGCCGAATATCGGCTTATGCTCGCCCGCCGACCTGTTCTGCAGCGAAATGTCATGAAGCAGAAAATAATTGAGAAGCGTCCGAATCGCGATTATTGCCGCAAGCTGGCCGATATCCGACCAGTTCGGCGCCAGCGTCGTCTTGAGAATGCTCGCGCCGATGAGAAAACTTAATGCCAGCGAAAACGCATGGCCTACCTCCATGCGGCTTGCCTGAACCGCCTCGGCCGAGCGACCCGGCGTCAGCACGTCGGCCAGATATATCTTCAAAGCCTTGATGATCCCGATCGAAATCACAACAATCGCCAGAAACTGACACACATGAACGATCGCCTCATTGGCCACCTGCACAACCTGCTTTACCCAATCCATAAAGCCCCTTTCGAATCAGCAACCAAGTGCCTGTTAATTCAGCCGTATTTTAGACCCCTGGGCCGGGCAGTCAATGATTATTGCCTGCTTGCAATCGGACTGCTGTTTAGCTACATTGATTTGCGAAACAGTTGTTTTTAGACCTGGAGGCAATGCTTCGATATGAATATGGCAAAATCAGTTTCTGCGGCGGTAATCGGTTGTTTTTTGCTATCTCAGGCTGCGTCTGCGGCGACGGTGCTCGTCGAGGCCGAAAGTTTCGAAGACACCGGCGGCTGGGTGATCGATCAGCAGTTCGTTGACCAGATGGGATCGCCCTATCTGCTGGCCCACGGCTACGGCAGACCCGTTTCCGACGCGCAAACCCGGGTCCAAATCCCCGCACCCGGCAAATACCGCGTGCTGGTTCGAACGCAGAACTGGGTGGCAAAATTCGACGCGCCCGGAGCACCCGGCAAATTTCAACTGCTCGTAGACGGCAAACCGCTCGCAACCACCTTCGGAACCGAAGGAGCCAAATGGTATTGGCAACACGGCGGAACCATATCCGTCAACAGCCGCAGCATCAATCTCACCCTGCACGACCTCACCGGCTTCGAAGGCAGGTGCGATGCGATTGTCCTCACGACCGACCAGGATTTCACGCCCCCCAGCGAAGGCAGGGCCATGGCCGACTTCCGCAGAAAAATGCTCGGCATCTCCGACGGCCCCGAAGACGCGGGCAGATTCGACCTGGTCGTGGTCGGCGGCGGCATGTCCGGCATTTGCGCAGCCGTCTCGGCCGCCAGATGCGGACTCGACGTGGCGCTTGTGCAGAACAGACCCGTCCTGGGCGGCAACAACAGCTCGGAAGTCCGCGTCCACCTCGGCGGCAAAATCAACCTGCCGCCGTATCCCCGTATCGGCGACGTGGTAAACGAACTCGACCCCGGCTATCACGGCAACGCCCGCCCCGCCCAGTTCTACGATGACGACAAAAAACTGCGCATCGTCCTGGGAGAACCCAATATCAAACTGTTCCTCAACACGCATGTCAACAGGGCCGAAATGCAGGGCAAACGCATCAAATCCGTCACTGGACTCGACATCCGCTCGGGCAAAGAACTGCGCTTCGAAGCAAGGTACTTCGCCGACTGCACCGGCGACGGCTGCGTCGGCTATCTGGCCGGAGCTGACTTCCGCATCGGCCGCGAGAGCAAAGACCAGACAAAAGAGTCCATGGCGCCCGAAGAACCGGACATGCTCACCATGGGCACGTCAATAATGTGGTACTCGCACGATGCGGGCAGGCCCGTGGACTTCCCCGAATGCCCCTGGGCATTGCAGTTCACCGAACAAAGCTGCCAGAACGCAACCCGCGGCGAATGGAACTGGGAAACGGGCCTGGGCCTGCACCAGGTCGACCAGGCCGAGTACATCCGCGACCATGCCTTCCGCGCGATCTACGGCAACTGGGCCTTTCAGAAAAACCACAGCAAAGACAAAGCCAGATACGCAGACCGCAAACTCGACTGGGTCGCCTACATCGGCGGCAAACGCGAGTCGCGCCGACTCATGGGCGATGTAATCCTCCAGCAGCAGGACATCCAGGAGCGAAAACGCTTCCCCGATGCGATGGTCACCACCACCTGGTCGATAGACCTGCACTACCCCGATCCCAAAAACAGCAAACACTTCCCCGGCCGCGAATTCCGCACGATTTGCACCCAGCCGCACATCAAACCGTACCCCATCCCCTACCGCTGCCTCTACTCACGCAACATCGACAACCTGTTCATGGCCGGCCGCAACATCAGCGTAACCCACGTCGCGCTCGGCACAGTCCGCGTTATGCGCACCTGCGGCATGATGGGCGAAGTCGTCGGCATGGCCGCCTCGGTCGCCGCCAAAAAAGGCCTGACGCCCCGCGGAGTCTACGAGAAAGCACTCGACGACCTAATCGCCATCGCTGAAAAAGGCGTAGGCAAAAAGATCACGGTAGACGACAACACCTGGCAAAAGGCCCTGCAAAACGGCAGACTCGCAAACGAAGGCTTCATCCGCTGTCGCAGATTCATCGACGGCTGGCTCGCCCACGCCGATGCCAAAACCGGCCTCATCCCGCGCAACCTCAACCGCGACAAAGACATCTGGAACGCCCAGGACAGCGCCGCCGACAACTATCCGTTCATGGTGCTCACCGCTGCTCTAACCGACCCCGCACTCTACAACGGCCGCATGCGGCAAATGCTCGAAACCGAAAAGAAACTCACCAGCCGAATCGGCAACATGCCCGACACCTACTCGTTCAGCAAACAGGGCTTCGCCAACGACGAACCCGACCTGAACCGCATCATCTTCGGCTCCAGCGAGTACATCAAGGACGGTCTGCTCCCGCTCACCGAACGCATCGGTCGCGGCCCCTGGTACGACCGCATGATCGCCATTCTCGACGATATCTGGAAGCATGCCCCGGTCGACACGCCTTACGGCAAAATCGTCAGCACCAACGAGGAAATCAACGGCGAAATGCTCCAGACCCTTTCGCGCCTCTGCTGGATGACCGGCGACGTCAAATACCTCGACTACGCAATCCGCCTCGGCGATTACTACCTGCTGGGCGACCACCACCCCACCCGACCCAAAGGCCCGGCCCGGGGCCAGTGGCTCCTGCTCGACCTCGGCGACAAGCACAATATCGCCTCCGCGAAGATCGCCTGGATTTACGGCGACCGCCGCCAGTACGCCTTCGAAGTTCAGACCTCCACCGACAAAAAGAACTGGACCCAGGTATTCGAAGGCAAATCCAGCGGCAAAACCGCCGACATGCGGCTTTTCCCCCTCGAACAGTCCGCGGCCCGCTATGTGCGCATCACCGGCTTCGGCAATAACGAAAACGACTGGACCAACATCGCCGAACTGACGCTGCACACCCCCGACGGCGAAAAAGTTAATATCGAAAACGCCGTCGCGAGCGGCCATCAGAACCCCAACAAACCCTCGAACGCCATCGACGGCGATATGTCCACGCGATGGTCGGTGGGCGGCTCATCCTCGACACCGAGGCTTCGGCTGCGCGACCACGGCTGCGAAATAGTCTCAGGCCTGTGCGAACTCTACGCCGCCATCCATTTCGCCCGCCCCGAAAAGAAGGCCCGGTACGAAAAGCCCATCCACGACATGCTCGACCGCATCCTCGAATGCGGCGTAAACGAGCACGGCCTGTTCTACAACTGGATGGACCCCGTCAGCGGGGCGCACGACTCGCGGCTCACCGACACCTGGGGCTACAACCTTAACGGCTTCTACACAGTCTACCTGATCGACGGCAACGAAGCCTACCGCGACGCCGTGGTAAAGGCCCTGTCGAACCTCTGGCCGCACTACAGCAAAAAAGATTACAAATGGGGCGGATCGGACGACTACGCCGACTCGGTCGAAGGCGCGATAAACCTCTACAACCGCGAACCCGTGCCGAGCGTTCCCCGGTGGATCGACAGCGAAATCCGCGTCATGTGGGACATCCAGAAACCCGACGGCGTAATCGAAGGCTGGCACGGCGACGGCAATTTCGCCCGCACGACGCTCATGTACTGCCTGTGGAAGACAAAAAGCCTGGACATCAAGCCCTGGCGCGAGGATGTGATCTTCGGCGCCGAACTCATCGGCAACGCCCTGGCAATCACCATCACCGCCGAAAAACCCTGGGAAGGCAAAATCCAGTTCCACAGCGAACGCCACAAAACACTCATGAACCTGCCCCTCGACTGGCCCAGAATCAACCAGTTCCCCGAATGGTTCGCCGTCCGCGAACAGCTCAATTACAAAATCACCGACACCGACGCCAACACCGCCAGAGCCGCAACCGGAAAAGACCTCCTCAAAGGCTACCCAATCACACTCAAACCCAACCAGACCAAACACCTCCTCGTCGAGTAACTCTGCCGGTTTTCTATTTATCGTGGCTTTGACTGGTAGTACGCCCGTCCCGCGTCTGTGTCGTATGCTACCCATATACCACCGCCGGCACCCAGGTCCGTGTGGTGTATCAGTCCCGATTCGATAGTCACTTTGCCGTCTGTGCCTGCCGGTGCGATGCCCTCGAAATTCTCGGGACTTTTTATAATAGGCCAATTGTACCGCAGAACCGTGACGGGATCTTCTATTGCCGACAGCCTCCACCGCTTGTAGCCGGCCCAGTCTCGAAAACCCTCCTCGGATATATCGAACTCGTACGCCGTGTAGCTGTAACTGCGATAATAAGATATATTTCTCGCCTCCGCGGGCAGCCATGCAACACCTCCAACATTCTCCGCGTACGTATACCCCGGCCGCAACACGCCGTGGACAGCCCCCGCAATAAATGCCACTGCGAATAGGCCCGCCAGCATAACCCGTCCCCTCCAGCAAGTGACGGACCGGTATTTGCGAATTATGCGACTCCATCTCAAGCTCATAACGCCGCAGATAGTCACGCACAAACTTAGAACAAGCGGCACAGCGGCCATTATCAACGACCGAATAATATCGTGCGGATTACTGCTCAAGCCGAATGCAAAGAACAGAACTCAGTGTGATTATTGAAGTGGATTTTCGTTCGATTCGCATATTTTTGCTTCTGAAAATCGGCCCTGGCGCTATCAAAAACGCGGGGTTTTTGTAAGCTTTTTGTGGGGTGGGTACTATGGCCCGGTTTTGAACAAGCTGACACAGAAATATGACAATTCTACGCTGTCGCAGGGGGACGGAGCCTGTCAGCTTGCCTTTCTGTGCCATCCGAGGCCGGTTACTGGGGGTTAGTTCTGCATACAACCTAGTGCCAATTAAAGGGGCTTCTGAATTTAGGTGCAGCTGACGGGCTGGTTCTGAAAATAATTGATTGGCGCCTATTGGCACGCGTGGTATAATGTATACAAGTGTGTTCGGCGTTTTAGAATAATGTTTTTGAGGAGTAAAAAATGAGAGTGCTCCACGTACTTGTATCAATGGTCCTGCTCCCTGTATGTGGATGTGCAACAGCCCCCAAAGGGGTTCTGATGACTAACAAGCCCGAAACAGAACTGCCGAGTATTCAGGAGGAAAAGAGCGATGTTCTGAGCCAAATTCAGCCAGGTATGCCATTGTCCAGATTTCAAGAAATCTTGCCAGAGGCTTATTTGTGCGGGCAAAATGGTGCCGTATCTGCTTATGAACTCAAGCACTCCCAGAAGTACGTTACAAAGGGCGATGTAGAGTGGCAGAATTTCTGGTGGGGAGTGGGCAGCCCAAAGGCTCGTACATACAAGCAGGTTCTATGGTTCTATTTTCACGAGAACCGTCTTGTCAAGTGGGGTGCTCCTGAGACCTGGCCTACTCACGAAGACCTGATTGCCGCCCCTGAGGATAAAGCGGCTAGAAATCCTTCCCGTGCACTTTGATAAACTCCTTCACAATATCCCTTGCGCCGCGCTGAATATCTCCCTGTGTGGAAACTGCACTTGTCCACATGCTATTGCCGTACTTGCCGATCCACGTAACCTTTGCTGTTGCAACGTCCACGACTTTCAAGGTGATGTTAACATGGGGGAAACTGTACAGGGGACCACTTACAGTGGAAATAGTACCGGTGAATAATGTTTTCACCCCTAAGAGGCGGCCGTACTCAGCGAGAGACGATTGATCGAAGGATGGATTGCCTCTGAATCCATGCTCTCTCAATACTGCGTCCAGTTGAGCCCGCTCCACCGTGGGTATCGCATTCATTGCCAGTTCCTGAGCAATAAGGTCGGAGGCTTGCTCGCCGTATTCACCCCGAAGTGGGATGACTGCAACCGTGGGACTGCTGGACAGGTCATGGTCTACCATTACAGAGGAAGTAGACTCGCAGCCGCCTGTAAACAGCGGCAAGACGGCTGATAATGCCGCTGCAAGGAATTCCAACCGAACACCTCTCATCTTTCCGTTCCTTTATAGAGGGTTTCTCACTGACCGCGCAGTTTGGCGGCGTCGAGCAGTCGAACCACAAGAAGGCCCCTCTGACAGCACACATCACTTGCCGTCACGGGAGGCACTGTCGCTGATTCCCAATTGATGCCGGAAAGCTGTGAGGTCAGAGCGCGTCATGAAACAATCAACTTTGTGCCTCAGCTTTGCGGGAGCACCCGTTCTTCGAAATCTATGCTGAGTGGTTTCAACAACTCGTGAAATAAACGCACGTTTAGATAAAACCGCCCGCAGAATAGTATCTGTGGACATATTGTTGTCGGCACAGAAGATCAAAGCCTCAAGCTGCATCACGAATGCTATAAGATTATCACGCTCATTCCTATAAATAAGGCTTGCAAAGTCGTTGTTAATAGGGACCGACGCCACATCCAAAGTGATTGTTCCAACGCATGCAGACTTCACTCCCAACTCAATATCACTAAGTCGAATCTGCCCCTTGACCACGTAGTGGGCGGCGTCAATCGCGCCACAAGTCAGCAAGAGTGTGTCTTCATCCGGGAAGTGCGCCCCGAAGTCAGTGCGCAATATTTCATAAATATAGGTCGTATTCTTTGCGATAAGCCAAAAGTTGTTAAACCTCCATCGAAGTACTACGATTAGCGAGATTATAACCGAGGCTATACCTACAAGATAAATCCACATTTCTTCAACCTTATCTTGGCAGCATCTACTGCTCAGCCCATTGAGAGCAAGGCATTGTCTGGCGTATTCTGACAAAGAGGAACCGCCCTCGCCAGTATTCTACACACAAGGCACCGGGAAAATCAAGGAAAAATGGTGGCAGTTACCTTAACCGATCCGGCGGTGAACGGGGAGGGCATAGGCCCTAGACCCGGCAATCCGTCGCATCCGGCAGGAACAAACAAACCCAGACAAACTGCAGCAACCACAATAACAGCCGTACGCATTATTCAAAGCCCTGGGACTTCACACATGAATTTAACACCTATGAGACCAGAATCCCGTCTGTCTGTCAAACAGATTCGCTGGAGGCGCCAACAACGCAGTCAACCCGTCGTCAGGGCTCAGATTTCGCTGGACTTTTGAGGCCAAATCGTGTATAATACTTCCGGTTTGTCGTCGGGACAGGCCGCCGACCGCCGGTTTCGGTCCCATCCGCAGCCGCACGCGTCGCGAGAGGGCTTTCCTTATCATAACCGAGAGGCTTCTTGGCCGCTCTTTACCCGCGGAGGACACAGCACATGACCACAACAACACTACCGCAGCCGCAATCCCCGCAAACAGGCACAATTACAAGCTCCGCATGGGTCTACGACGCACTGCGGCAAATCAGGCCCGCCACCAGAAAAGACCTGAAGAACTACGTGAAGGTCTTCCTCGGCATCGACGTGCCCGCCCGGCGCATCTGCCCGGACCACACCAGCCCCCTCGACTACCTCTGGCACAGCTTCTCGGCCGATTTCGCCGGCAAGAAACGCCCCAACGCCGACGCCGTCGTCTGGGCCAACCGCGCCGGCGGCAAGACCGAACTGGCCGCCATCGCCACACTGCTCGACTGCGTCTTCAAGCCGAACTGCCAGATTCGCATCCTCGG
>CAYOTO010000058.1:0-17584 GCA_964406945.1 uncultured Pirellulales bacterium | reverse complement strand
TAATTACGGGCGTCGTGAAGTCCGGCAGTTCGACGTCGCGTCGAACCAGAACCAGGGCAAGCGTTGTATCGGTTTGGCCGGTATTGAATTTGATGTGGAGAAAGCGGCCCTTATCGCTGCTTCTCTCATAGAACTTCGCGACGGCCGGTCCGACTGCACTGAGCAGTTCATAGCCCTGCGGCAATTCGAAGGAGGCGCCGAAAAGTTTGCCCTTTTCGGTCTTGAGCTTGGCCTGTGCGAGCACCTCCACGCGGTCGGTTGCGACCCGGATGAGTTGATCGAGTACCACTTGAGGCTTTATCGCCGACCGCGACAGCTCGAGCGACAACTCAAACGGTCTGTAGGCCCAGTAATACTTTGCAACAGGTGCGGCGCGGTCGGACCCGGGGGTATTCTGTCGACCCACCGACGGCAGGTTGACCCTGCGCCCGCCGATGACCTGAGCGACTTTCACGGCCATGCCGCCGGCGGCGTGCAATGTAACTGTTCCGCTCTCCCTGCCGACGTCGCCGGCGCGAACCAGCCGCACCTGTTCGGCTTCGTCCAGCGAACCAAGGCCGCCCAGCCAGCGGGCGGTCAGTTGGTACTGCTTTCTGGCGGGGCGATGGAGGCGGACTTCGACAACATTGAAAGCCAGTCCTTCGATGGTACGTCGGTGCGTTTGGCGAAAGTCCTTGAGGTTGGTCCCCTCCAGGTCGGTCAGAGACATGCCTTCTGGCAGCAGGAGTGTGAAACGGTCGTGCTGGCCGCCGGAGAACGAATACCTGATTTTACTGACGCCGAGGATGGCCCAATGGAAAACGTAAACATCGTGGTTCGAGTCGGCCGAAAGCGTCCGGTCGGCCGCACCGCCGCCGGCCTTCGGCGTCCAGCTCAGCTTGATGCTGCGGGTCATACCCAGGCCTGTCTGCCAGACTGTGCGACCTGGGCGTTCGATTCGTTCGAGGGTGCCTTCCAGACCTTCTATTTCGGGGGTAAGGTCCTCTTCGGGCAGTGTTATCTCCATTACGGGCGCGGGCATCGGGGGCAGGCCGAAGCTGATGCTGCCGCGGCGGCCGATGTGATTCGGCCTGGCAACGGCCTTGATACTGAGCTTGCCGCTGCTGCGGCTGGGGATCATCAGAACCGTACCTTCTGGCCCGGCCTGCAGCTGAGCGGCCCGGTCGCCCAGTTTCGCCTCTACGACCGCCAGTCCGCTCAAGTCCAGCGGCAGAACCGTCCAGTCGCGGCCATAAGTTCTGACCTGTGCCGAAAGCGTTACGTCGACGTGCTCGGGCGAAACGCGGATGGTATATCTGACGTCGGCCAGAGAAAAATCAGCCTCACTTGCGAGTCCGTTTATCCGGTCCTCGGGATGGGCGCGATTCCATAACTTTACGAATTCACTGTAGGGCAGCAGGACTTTTCTGGCGTTCGTGGCCATTCGGGGATCGCCTTCGTAAGGCCCAATCACTTGCGCATCATCCGGCGTGGTCGCAGTTTCAGGCCGGTCTTTTTTTGGGGTCGCGGCCGCGGCATTGGCGCCACAACTTAAGCAGATCAATGCGACAATAACGGACGAGACCGCTGCGTGCGACGGCCGCGGGCCGCTCGGCCGCAACCTGTTGCAAACCCGGCAGACGGGCGACGCCAGAACATACAGCGGAATCAAGGCCAAGGCCCCCCAGAATACGCCGTTTGCAAAATATGCAATGCCGGACAGCCAGATAGCGGCAATGGACGCAGCAAACAGTGAACCGAGTATGAGGATAACCTTGAATCCTGCGGTACGCCTGATGCGAAGAAGACCGACGGCTACGATCAACAGAAATCCAACCGCGAACCAACTGTCGGCAAGTCTTTCACGGGCCAGGCCGATTTCGAGTTCGTCTGTTCCCAGGGCTGAAAACTCCACTGCGGCTGCGGTTTCCGAGGTCTCCACCAATTCCACCGGGAGGGTGTGCCGCCCTCTGGCCTGCATCCGAACACCATAAGCCTTTTGGCGCGGCTGCTGGGGCGCAAGCGCCTGGTCTTTAGGTTTGGCCGGAGCGGACTGCTCGTCTGCTTCTATCTGCATCATGGGCTCTTCCGTCGGCGGGGCGGGCTCTGGCATGCCCAATGCCATTGATGTTTCACCATCATCGACATTCATCGAATGCCTGACTATCTGCGGCGCCGACGCCGCCTCCTGAACCGCGAAGCCCATCTTTACATTGCCTAACACGAACAGCGGACCGGTAAACAAGCTGTCTCGCAACAGTCTGATCGCATTTCGGTAGGCCGGTGTCGGATGCGACATATCTGTGCTCTGCATTCGACTATGCTGTTCGGCAATTCGGTGACCCGGCGGGGGGACCACAATCCAGTTCACATGGTTTGCGGGCACATCAACAAGCTCCACACCGGCGAGTACCAACTTCTCGAGGTTCTTCGCGGGCGACTGAACCGCGTACACGAGCTTTATCCGCACCTTCGTGCCCAGCCTGCCAAGTGGGACTTGGTAATCGCCGGCGGTGTTACGCTGCGGCTTGGCCTGTTGCCCGTTTACGCTCAGCGACCATAACTGGGCGTCTTTGGGCAATCGCATAGTCAGGAACTGCCGGCCCGCATTTGCTATCTCGAATTGTGCTTCGGTCTGCTGTCGGCCGCGCGGGCCAACGTAAGTCTTAAGATCGGCCCGGGTCGCCAGCGCCGCCGGTATGCGGTAGTTTTCGTGTACGGTGCTGCTGAGTGTAATGACCGTATCGGCTCCGCTCTCGGAAATGACCGAATGGAGCCTGAAGGCAGCCAGAATTCGCTCCGCGGCAGCAGGCAGGGGGGGCAGATCGATGGCGTCGATGTCTTTGGCTCCGGTCGCATCGATTTTCAGTGCAAGCTCCTCGGCTGCTTCAATTGCAACCTGCTCGATAACCTGCCCTTCGCACACCGGACGTGCCAGTGGGATTGTCGTGCTGCTTTCGGTCGCCGGCAGATTGTAACCGACGTCCACGATCAACTCTCCGAGAACGTCATTATCAAAAGAAATCGCCCACAGATTGTACCGCTGCGACAGGCTGGTGGACAGTTCGATAGTGTTCGAGCCGGGCTCCACTATGCTTCTGGACGTCAGCACGGCGGTGGGCGAAGAAATATTCAGTTCCTCTCCCAGTTTCTTGTTGGTCAGCAGATACAAACGCCTCGTAGAAGCGCGACTCACCTCGTAGGTCAGCCGCCACGTGCCGGTCAGCGCTTCGGGTCTGACGGAAACCACTCCAATCGAAGAAGCAGCCACTCTGGGCCTGCGCCTGGAGATCTCTATAGATACTGCTCCACTCACACTCTCGTTGTAAGTGTAAGCCTGCTGGACGTCTCGCCCCATTCCCAGCGAGGCCATTCGTCCAACCGGCACCTTTTTGAGTTGATCAGGGGCGCTTTCCAAGGCCGTATCCAGGTTGCCGCTGGCGGATACTGAAACCAGGCCGGAAACGTTTTCAGCCCTCGATGAAATAAATGGAACCGTCTCCGTGCGCGGAGCCGCGTCGCTGGGCCAGACCCAGTCCTGCGGGATGTGTTCCATTACTATTTCAACTGGAACCATCTTCTCCGGCCTGATCGATTTCGCCAATTCTATTGTCAATTCCCTTCCTTCGGGGCTTTCATCCAGCCTGTAATCGAATCCGGTCTCACTTGCGTCCACGGTCAAGCCGGTCAGTTGCCACTGCCGGGATGAGCCGCCGAGCAGGAACGACATCGTGAACAACTCCCGGTCGATTGCGGTAACCTCGAACAGGCCTTTCAGTGTCAATTGCTTCGACGACACCGCGATCCGCTGTTGCTCTTTGACACTGCTGCGGACCTCGACCGTCGCCATTTCCAGTTGAACGGACCAGTCGCGACCCCAGTGAAAGTACAGTCGACCCACTCCGCTTTGGACCAGCCCCGCCATACCGGCGATTGCCGAAGCATCCTGGCGTCTGGCATTGTCAAGTGCCTCGCCTCGCACGCCGATGCCCTCATCCGTTGCTACGATGAGGTATCCGCGTTCGTAAGCGGCGTTCACCAGATTAAACCCCGGCGCCGACCAATGGTCGCCCCGGCGCCCGGCCGTTGCCTTGATGTTCAAAACAGTAGTTCCGACCTTAGCCGACCTCAGTCTGACCTGCAGACGCTGTCGGTCGGCTCCGGCGGTTTGCTTATCGACGGACCATTTCACCAGGTCCGGACAGGTTACGTCGGCGACCGTCCATACCGCCGGCAATTCGAATGAAAGCTGCCTTACCCCTCGCCTGAGCGCCTGGACCGTGTAAAGGCAGCTCATTATCTGGTATGGTCTGCTGAGATTCACGGTAACCGCGGATTTGCCCAGCAGAATCGCCGAGTCGTCCTGGCGTCTGCCATTGCCGAGCACGACTACGGTCACACTGTCACAGCCGCCGAGAGTCAGGTCCGCACGCGTCTGGTCGGCGGTCTTGTCATAAGAAGGTTTGCCGGCAGGAACGGTGGAATGTATTTCCACGTCGCCGGCGACCGAGAGCGTCATATGTCCGGCGACGGCCTGAGGTATGGATATGCTGAACTGCATTCCACCGCTGGTGAGTTCCTTCAGGGTTGTCCGGCCCGCGACGCTTACCCGATGCACTCCTTTTCCAGTAACAACTGTTGTAAGCTTGCCGTTGGAATCGTAGCCCAGCGGCGCAGGCTCGCCGTTAAGCTCGACGCTCGTCAGACCGATGCGGCCAAAGTGCAGCGGCACCGGCAGGGCGGCCTCGCTCATTGATAAGATTTCCAGAGTTCCGGTAAGGCTGAGCTTATCGCCGACGATGGTCGCCGCGTAAGAGGCGTTGTTGACCTGTGCTATGTTGCGGCTTTCGATCTGTTCGGCATTTGCCTCGGCCCGGGCCAGCAATTCTGCAAACTCGGTGCGGTCCATCAGCACAGCCTTGTCGTTGGGGTCTATCAACTCGGCCATGTCCTCGTATGGAACAAACACGCTCGGCCGCCACTGTCCCCGAACCGAACAGACCGACAGAGCCAACATTACTGCAAGCAGTGCTCTTGCGGATGTGCTGGGGCATTTCATCGAATAAAGCCTTTCAGTCAATTGTTTCAAAGGTCTCATGGCTCTACTCCTTGTCCGACTGTTCTTGGGCGTCCGGTTCTTGATCGCCGGCTGTGTCTTCATCCGGTGGAGCTTCGGTCTTCTTTCGCAGCCGGCGTCGAGGCACGAGTTCTTTCTTCAATTCGGGCAGTCGCTGGAATGTCCACTGTCCGGCCCAGAGCAGCAGAACCAGCAGTCCGGCAAACGCTCCGACATCCACGACACGTTCGACGAACAGAGGTGCGAACAGGTGAACTATCCCTCCGGCGAAGAATATCGCCACCAGCACGAGGACCCTCCGGAATCCGCCGAGTTTCAGCATGGCGACGCCGGCCGCAAGAATTACGACCCAGACCAGAATGCTGAACGTCGGTCCGCTCATTACGGTGATATTCAGACGCCCCGGTGCACCCTGTCTGAGGAAATTGTAAATACGGCCCTGACCCGTGAGTTTGAACGATACGGGCGAAGGCTGGCCGCTGCCGAGCCGAGCCAACATGTGATTCACCGCGTTGCTGGATATCTGTGAAAACACTCTGCCGTGATGCAGCAGCCGGTAGTCTTCGGGCAGCCAGAGCCGCCATAACGTCTGCTGAACGGGAATTTCATCGGGCAGTTTCGGCGCCTGCAACCCGGAGGTCGAGGCCTTCCGCAAGCCGTACGATATTTCCAGTACAAATCTGGACACCTGCCCGGCCGAGGGAGGCAGCCGGACTATCCGCTCATCGGCCGCGACGCCCATTTCCACCGGTGCTTCGTTGCCGTTAAGCAGAACGGCCGTCAACTCGGCGTCCTCGGGCAGAACCACCGGCAGACGGTCGCCCTGACTGGTGGCCAGCAGATAAGTCGCATGCGTATTGACCATGCCGTCTCTGGCGACAACCTGTTCGATAATCGCTCCCTTAACTATCGTCGTAAAGACCTTCGCCTCTTTTTGCGCGACCACGGGCAGCACGAGGCTGAAGGGCGGCGAGTTGTACTTAAACGCGAGCGAGGCCTTTTGCCTGTGGGGACCGTAGGGCAGATCGGCTGCACTGCCGGCATCGGCGCTTATGAGATTCTCGGCCTCAGGCTCGCCGATAGCAAGCGTATCCGCCTTGGCTACGGCTATGTAACCGTTTTGATCGCTGAGCTTGCCGGCGGCCAGGACGGGCTGAACGTCGATCTTCGCTGGATTTCCCACCTCGCCGGGTTTGAACGGGCTGCGACTGTCAACACGAAGCTCGTAACTTCCGGTCACCTTCGATTGCAGCACTATCCTGTAATACGCCCATTCGATTCCGTTTGCATCGGCCGTCGAAGCCTGATCTTGGGGAAGGTCGTCGATCCGGGGTTTTTCCTTTATGTTCGCACCCGAAATCTGCACGCCTGCGTCGGCGGTCTCGGCCGGCATTTTAATGTAAAAAGTATCCACCGGGGCGTAGCGTACGCGGTACTGCAACACGGACTGCTGCGACAGCGATCCGGCCTCGATATCCACCAGGCGATGGACCGTGGCCGATATCTGCACCGGCTTGACGTCTATTTGAAATTGTGCCCCCGCGGGCTGCTCGAGATCGACCGCGCGAAATTCGAACGCCATTACAGGGCTCAAATTTGCAATTCGGCCCCATTTATCCGCGCGATTCACCGGCATCGACTGAAGCTGGTTGGTTTGTGCGACTTTCGCCTGCAACTGATTTGCCAGCATCAGCACAAGCTCACCGTCGTACTGTTGCAAATCATTGCTGTCAGGCGACGGCAACACGAAGTCCACCGTCCCCGCGGCCTCGTCCCGGTCGGCGCGGGCTTTGACCTGCAACTCGATATCGCCCGTCTTTTCCTGCTTAAGAAGCACGTGAAGAACCCGGTCAGGACCGCTGCCTTTGAGATCGAAATCGTCTACGATAGACTCCGGTCCTACCGATTCGACCTTCCACGGCTCGGGCATGGTCATATTCAGTTCGAATACCCCGGTGCGTTCGATCTTATGTCGCAGCCGCCCCCGCAACTCGAGCGAATCGGCGTCCACCCCGAGCACCCACTGCTGATTGACGGATATTCGCGGCGAAGTCGTGTCTATAATGAGTTTGGCCGAATAATCAGTGGTGATAAAGCGGTACGCCGTAACTTTCGGGCGGTTCTGCAGCGTCTTCGGCAACTGACCCGTATCCACGCGCGCCAGATTCGCAAGCTGTTCAAGATGTACCGACCTTCTGGGCGAATAAGTTATGCCGATAAGCCCGCTCTGTCGAAGCACCTTTTCGGTCCTGATCGGCTGCAGGTCGAGTTCGGCCCTGGACTCATGGAGAAAACGCTCCATTCTAACCGTCAGCCCGTAGTTGCCTTTGGCCGGCGAGAAAAGCTCGACGCCGAGTTTCTGTCCGGCGGTCGCATTCGGATCGACATCCCACTTTGCGATGTTGACCCCGCTGACCGAGGTGACTCTGAAATCTTCCGGCAGGAGTATGGAAAACGATCTGACGCCGCCGCGATGTATATCGTACTTGAGTTCCAGATCGTGGCTGATCAGCGCTTCGCTTATGTTTATGTGCTGGAACTGCTGTGCTATTATAACCGGCTCCAGTTCCTCCGCGGCTTCAGTTCGTGGCTTCCAGCTCAGCGTAACCTCCTGCGCCGATCCGAGAAACGCCTGTAGCCGTGTAGCCTTACCTTCGGCGCCGTCCATCTGCGATGTCGTCGCCGCAAGCATCGGGCTTACATCGACCTTGAGATTCTCTTGGGGTATCAGCAGTTCGAGCGTCGTGATTGCGGCCGATGGTATGCGATATTTGAGGACGGCAAGGCCTGGCTGCGTATCGAGCTGGCGGACAAAATCGAGCGCAAGCACGTACCTGCCTTTGCCGCGGGTAACGAAGACATACTGTCCGTTCACAACTCTCAGCAGGGGGACGGTCGTGCTGCTGTCGGTCTCGATAATGGTCGCCTTCGAGACGGCCACGCCGGCCAGGCCCACGGGGACCTCGACCCAGTCGTCCTTGAGTATGTCGATCGTCAGCTCCAGTCTGAGCTTGCCGAGTTCTCCTTCGACGTTGCCGGTGAACCTGGCGGTACTGATAAGGTGCTCGTACGGGGCCTCGGCTATGCCCGCCGGTTTGTCCTGAGCCGCCCGCCAAAGGTGCTGAAATTCCCGGTAGGGCAGGAACACGCCCTGTTTTTCGCTCTCGAATACCCCCTTAAGGTCCTTGTACGGCACATAAACCTTTGTCGGTTGCTTGTCCGCATCGCCGCTGTCATTGGCCGCGGCGCCCAGCGGTGCCGTAAACAGCGTCGCAGAGATAACCGCTAAAACTACAGACCGTTGATAATACATGGCATGCTCTCCTTGAAGAGGTAAAGTTGCGGAATATGCTTATACATGTCAGTGCCTTCGCCGCCGTCAATTGTGATGCGGCGTCAAGAGCCCGGATATAGATACCCGGCCAGAAAGCCTGTTTAAATTATCCCCGCCAACGTCCGAACCGCAAAGTAAAATGTATGTAAAATGCGGTAAGGCCCCGACGGTGCGCAGCAAATTTCCGGCTTTTAGAAAGGCAAAGATTTCGCCGTTCTAAATAAAGACGCTGAGGATTGAGAAGAAGTTGACTTGGATTACTATTTTTTTGCGGCAGCTTTTTTGCGGGCGACCGACAGTGAACGTCGCGCCCATTGGGCCAATTCGACCCGGTCTTCGAGGACCTCGGCCGGTATATCGTAATAGCTCATGGTTGTCTTCTTGTCGGGATAGGGCTTGAACGGCCTGGAACCGGCCCGCACGAAATCCTGCTTGTTGGATTCATCCGCTTTAAGATAGGCCACGTCATCGGCGATAAGTGCGAATATTATTCCGTCCGCGTACAGCCCTGCGCCCCCGAACATTCTCCGCACGGAAATATCACCCATTTGCGAGAGCTGGTCCACAACAAAAGCAACGAATTCATTCGAAACCGCCACTGCCAAGTCCTCCAACTCCCCGGCGCCGCACGAATTAGAGCTTACAGACTGGACTGAATGTATTTGACAGCGTTGCTGAATATGGTCATGCCGTCACCGTCGGGCCTTTCCTTGAGTCTGGACCAGTGCGGATGCTGGGTGGGGCGGACATACCTTTCGGGGTGGGGCATGAGGCCGAGGACCCGGCCGGTGGCGTCGGTAAGTCCTGCGATTGCATCGGTAGATCCGTTTGGATTCACGGGGTAGTCGCCCTCGTTGCCGTTTTCATCTACATACTTGAATGCGACAAAGCCGCCTGAGACGATCTGCTCCCGCGTTTGTTCGTCCGCCATGACGACTTTGCCCTCGCCGTGGGCGACCGGCAGGTAAATACGTTTGCCTGTCTCGGTCAGCACGCATCTGTCGGTCTGCGGCTCCAGGTACACCCACCTGTCCTCGAATTTGCCGCTGTCGTTGTTTGTTATGGTGATGACCTGCCGGCGTTCGGTTTCGCCGCCGGGCAGCAGTCCCGCCTTGACCAGAACCTGAAAACCGTTACAGATCCCGATTGCGACTTTACCCTGGTCGATGAATTTCTTCACCGGCTCGTAAAGATGGTGCACGATCTGGTTGGCCAGAATTTTGCCGGCCGCGACGTCGTCGCCATAGCTGAAGCCGCCCGGAATTACAAGAATCTGGTAGCTGTCCAAGGCCGCCTTGTCCTCGATCAAACGGTTGATGTGCATCCGCTCGGCACACGCCCCCGCCAATTCCAGAGCGTACTCGGTTTCCAGATCGCAATTGATCCCGGCCGCCCGCAACACCACTGCTTTTACTTCTGTCATCCCTAACCTTTTCTATCTGCGATAAACTTTAAAGTGATTGCCATCTGTCGGGTCTACCAGTCGAAAGTCTTCTGCCAGGCCGCCTTTAATTCAGCGATATCCGCGTCGATTGGGGTCGAGCCGTCCTGCGATTTGATTGTGACCCTGCCGCTGTCCGTTACCCTGCCGATCTGCCCGAAGGGTAAATTCAGCATGATACGTGCGAACGCATCGAATTTCTCCGGCTCCACCTCAACGACATATCGTGAAACCGATTCGCTGAACAACTGTATGTCGGTTCGGGCGCAGTCCGCGCCGGTGACCAGACCCTTGAGGTTTGCCTCGATGCCCAGGCCGCCGGCAAACGCCATCTCGGCAAGAGCAACGGCCAGGCCGCCCTCCGAGCAGTCGTGGCAGCTTGCCACTGTGCCGGCTGCTATCGCCTCGGCGATTTTGGCAGCTATTCTCGGGGCCGTCTGGAGATCGGTCTTTGGCACGCTGGAGGACTTATAACTGTTAACGTGGTAATAGTGCGATCCTCCAAGTTCATTTTTTGTCCGGCCAACTACGAACAGGAAATTGCCCGCCGCCTTGGTGTCCATGGTCACGCATTTATTAACGTCATCCACAAGCGACATCGCGCTTATCAGAAGTGTCGACGGTATCGAAATCGTCGTCCCGTCCTCGCATGCGAATTCGTTGTTTAGCGAATCCTTGCCCGACACAAACGGCGCTCCGTAAGCCATGGCGCCGTCGTAGCATGCCTGAGCCGCGCGGACCAGCGGACCGAAAGTCTGCGGCCGGGTGCAGTCGCCCCAGCAGAAATTATCGAGAAGGGCGATTCTGTCGGCCCGTCCGCCCACGCATATCAGATTCCGGATCGCCTCGTCTATGCCGGCCAGCGCCATCCAGTACGGATCGATGTCTCCGTACATCGGATTCATTCCGCAGCTTAACGCAAGCGCCTTGTCCGAACCGAGCTTGGGCTGTACAACCGCCGCATCCGAAGGTCCGTCGTTCACCACCCCGGTCAAAGGCTTCACCACCGATCCGCCCTGAACTTCGTGGTCGTACTGGCGAATCACCCATTCCTTGCTTGCCACATTGTAGGAAGAGAGAATCGCCTTCAAATCGTCCGTGTAATCGGATTTGGGCTGAACCGCGGCTTCGAACGGTGCGGGATTTTTCCAAACGGCCTTGCGCGAATACCGCGGCACACCGTCGTGCAGAAAGTCCATATCCAGTTCCGCCACCTGCTCGCCGTTGTATCGCAGCCGCAGCTTCTTGTCGTCCGTGAACCGCCCGATTACAGTCGATTCCACATTCTCGCTGTCGAATATCTTCGTGATCGCCTCGATATTCTCCGGCTTGACGGCGATGACCATCCGCTCCTGGGCTTCGCTAATCCATATCTCGGTATAACTGAGGCCGGCATACTTGAGCGGAACCTTGTCGAGATCGACCTCGGCACCGAGTTCTGCGCCCATTTCGCCAACGGCGCTGCTCAGCCCACCGGCGCCGCAGTCGGTAATAGCCTCGTAAAGATTCGCCTCGTTCGCGGCCAAAAGTACATCCAGCATTTTCTTCTCGACTATCGGGTTGCCGATCTGCACCGCGTGAGAGAATATAGTTTCGTGCTCGTGCGTCATCTGCCCGCTGGAGAACGTCGCCCCGTGAATGCCGTCCCGCCCGGTCTTTCCCCCGACGACTACCACGAGGTTGCCGCTCTGGGGATGCTTGAAGCACTTTTTCCGGTCCATCAGCCCTACATTACCGCAATAGACCAGCGGATTAGCCAGATACCTGTCGTCGAAGTAGATCGCACCGTTGACCGTCGGTATTCCCATTCGGTTGCCGTAGTCTCGAACGCCCGAGACCACGCCCTTCATAATCCGCCTCGGATGCAGCACCCCTTTGGGAAGCTCTTCCATCTTCATATCCGGCCGGCCAAAACAGAATATATCCGTATTGGCAACGGGTTTTGCACCCATACCGGTCCCCATCGGATCCCGAATAACACCGCCGATGCCTGTCGCCGCTCCGCCGTAGGGATCGAGCGCCGACGGATGATTGTGCGTCTCGACCTTGAAGCACACCGCGGAATCTTCGTCGAACTCCACCACGCCGGCGTTGTCGGCGAACACGCTGATGCACCAGTCCTTGTTCAAATCCTGCGTGGCCTTGAAGATTGTTTCCTTGATCAGATTGTCGAAGTGGATTTCTTCCCCGTCGATCTCCATATCGACAGAGCTTTTGAGCGTCTTGTGAACGCAGTGCTCGCTCCACGTCTGGGCCAGTGTTTCCAGTTCGACATCGGTCGGCTCCCTGCCCAGTTCGCGGTAGTAGTTCTGAATCGTCTGCATCTCGCGAAGATTCAGGAACAGGTCTTTCTCGGTGCTGAGCTTAACCAGTCCGTCGTCGTCGAGGTCTCGCATGGGCCAGGTCAGCAGGTTCAATTCGTAGGGCTTGAGGTGGGGGCTCGGCGGCTCGGCGGTGTCTCCGACCAGCACCTCTTCGATGCAGTCATTGGCCAGCACCTTTTTCGCGATGGTCTGCACCTGATCGGGTTTAACCTCACCCAGGAGCACGTACTTTCTAGCCGTTCGAACGTGTTCTACGTTTACACCCATATCCGCCACCGCGGCTGTTACCGACTCGGCCACCGGATCCGTAACCCCGCTCTTGAGGTGCACCTCAATCAGCGTTGCCCTTGCCAGCCCCGCCGGGGCCTTGCTCCTGCCGATGTAAAATTCCTCGCAGACCGGGTCCGCGAGCAGTTCCGAACCTACACGCCGCGCGAACTCCTCGTCGAAATCGCCTTCGATCAGAAAGACTCTGGCGGCCTGCACGGCCTGTACGGCAGTAATCCCCAGCTCGCGTATATCCTCGTACACGCTCTTGCCGCCAATATCCGCGAAGCCCGGCTTGTTGAAAACTTCGAAACGCCACTCCTTCACTATTCCAATTCCTTCCTTGACACTCTGTACTCGATTAATTCAGCCCGTTTGGTTCTGGCCCTGGCGAGCAGTTGTTTGATTCGCGCCCTGTCATGCGCCGCTACGGCCGCTTTTATCCGGCCCAGTTGTTCTGTAAGTCTGTCGATTCCCTTTATAATATCCTCGCCGTTTGTAAGCAGCACGTCCGTCCATATATCGGCCGCGCTGGAAGCAATCCTCGATGTATCCAGAAAACCCTTTCCGCAATACTGCATATCGTCTTTCCGGGTGGCGTTGACCAGAGCCACTGAAGCCACATGCGGAACGTGGCTGACGTTGGCGTATACTCTGTCATGTCGCACCGGGTTCATCGTCTGGACGGTACACCCGAGGCCGGTCCAGAACGCTTCGAGAATCGCCAGTGCTGCGGCGCTCGTTCGCCGGTTGGCCGTCAGAATGGTTCGGGCCCCGTCGAACAGGTCATCTCTGGCGAATTCCACACCCCGCTGTTCCGACCCGGCAATCGGATGAGACCCGACATAATTCACATGCCCGGGCAGAAGTTCGGCCGCCCAGCGATGCACCTGCGACTTGGTCGAGCCCACATCGGTAACAATGCACCCGTGCGGCAGGGCGTCGGCAATGCTCTCGAATAAATCGGGAAAAGTCCGTACCGGCGTGGCCAGAACAACCACGTCCGCCTTGGCCACGCTTTCGAGCAGATTGTCCGATACCACGCTTGAAATCGACAGCTCCGCAGCTTTCGCCCGCGTCGATGCCCTGTGCGCAAAACCTACGACACGCACACCCGTAAACCCCCGCAAAACCGCTAAACTCAAAGAGCCGCCCAGCAGTCCGAGACCTGCAATCGTGATTTGTCTTAACTCTTTCATATATAATGACTTACGGAGATAGAGACGAGAAAGACTACCGCCTGAAAACTAAGCCAATACCCGCCTGCTGTCAATTTTTTTCTTTGATTTATCCTCTCAAGCTGTTAACATTTCACACTTGATAAAACAAAAGCCGGAAAGCACGGCTTCATTTCACTCGCCCGTCTTTTTCGAGGACAGGCTTTTTTTGTGAGTACAGCGAACGAAACAGTCAACTGCGGACGGTCGTTCGACCGACGTAGGTTGATATACAGGTACAGAAAATGACCGAAGACGCCAACAATAGAATAACCGAAGCGGACCATCTGGATTTCGAAGCCAAAGTGGCTGACTACGACCGCCAGATGAACGAACTGCGTAGACTTACTTGCCGCAAGGGAATCGACTATTCGTCTGAAATTCGCCGCCTACAGAGGCAGCAGGTCGCCGAGTTGAAGCGCATTTATCAGGGCCTTTCAGCCTGGCAGACCGTCCAGGTTGCACGCCACCCGAAAAGGCCGCTGCTTTCGGATTATATCAATCTAATGGTTAAGGATTTCAGAGAGCTGCATGGCGACCGCAGGTTCGGCGACGATGCGGCCATTGTAACCGGCCTCGGCCAGATCGGTCGTCAGCGGGTCATGATCATCGGCCAGAACAAAGGCCGAACCATGAAGCAGAAAATGGCCTGCAACTTCGGCTGCCCGAATCCCGAGGGATACCGCAAGGCTCTGGCCAAGATGAAATTCGCCGAGAAATTCGGCATCCCCGTAATCACTCTGATAGACACCCCGGGAGCTTACCCGGGTATAGGCGCCGAAGAACGCGGACAGGCTCAGGCGATAGCCGTAAATCTGATGGAAATGGCCAGACTCCGCGTACCGATTATATGTATAGTCATCGGCGAAGGCGGCTCCGGTGGGGCACTCGGCATAGGCGTCGGCGACAGGCTGGCTATGCTGGAGTTCTCCTATTTCTCAGTCATATCGCCCGAAGGCTGTGCCGGTATTCTCTGGCGAGACGGTTCCAAAGCTCATCTGGCGGCTGAAGCACTGAAACTTACAAGCAAAGATCTCTCACGCCTTTCACTTGTCGACGCAGTAATACCAGAGCCTCTGGGCGGTGCACACCGCAATATTCATGACACCGTCTACAATGTGGAAAACTACATCGTAAGAACACTCAGAGAACTGCAGAAGATTTCAATCGATGATCTGTTGGGTGCTCGTTATGACAAAATCCGCGATTTAGGCTCGGTCCCCGCCGCGAATCCCCGTGGCAAAAGCCAGAACTCAAGGCACCGCATAAAGCCCGCCTCGAAGAAATCCAAATCGAGTGAAGTAGCTGCTCAAGTGTAGCTGCACACGCGGCCGGCAACCGAAACTGCTTTTGCAGACTTGCTACTGATCGCCGTTCTGCGCTAATTCCCGCGGGTCCTGTCCCTGTTCTATCGCGCTGATCTTGTTGACTCGCCGCTGGTGTCTGCCGCCGCTGAAGGGCGTTTCGAGCCATACTTCCACGATCTTGCGGAGAAGCACGTCGCCCACCTGGTCTCCCGACAGGCATAATACGTTCGAATCATTGTGATCCCGCGATATCTGTGCGCTCAGTTCGTCATGACAAAGCGCAGCGCGAACCCCCTTGAGCTTGTTGGCCGCCATACACATGCCGATTCCCGTAGCGCAGGCCAGAATCCCGCGGTCCGCCTCATGCGTGGAAACTACCCGGGCGGTGAGGTACGCGGCATCGGGATAATCCGAAGGATCGGTGCTGTTGGTGCCGCAATCTATGGCCTCATGGCCCAACTGCTCGAGAATGCTCTTAATCTGCTCTTTGGCCTCGAAGCCCCTGTGATCGCTGCCCAGTGCTACTTTCATAACTCCATCTCGCTTATTCTGGTCTTAACCGCTGTTTCAATCCAGTCGGCACAATTATTGAATATTTGCTGGGGCTGTCCTATCGGGTCCGCTATTTCGATGCCCTCGGCCAGCAACATACACTTTTCGGCCGCCTCGGGGCATATCTCCAGAACCCTTTCCTCGTGCGACCGGCTCATGACATAAACAATATCGCTCTGTTCAATCAGTTCCCTGGTAAGGGCTGTGCTCCGATGTGACGAGAGGTCAATTCCCTTGCGGGCACAAGCTGCCGTAGCCTCCGCCGATGCCGGGCTGCCGCCGAGGTCGAGAGTACCAGCAGAACTGATTTTATACCCAAACTCTTCCAACTGGTCAACTCTGCAGCCGACTTTTTCGGCCAAATATTTCTTGAGAATGGCTTCGGCCATAGGGCTGCGACATGTGTTTCCTGTGCATACGACCAATATTTTCACGGTGCTAAATTCCTCCAACTGCTTTCTCGAATACGCCCCCGGCCTCAGTATCTCCAGCGGACCGGAACCGGCCCTGACGACTGTACTGCTTTTCTTATGCTTACACGGACCCGCATCCAGAATAGCGTGTATGCGACCGGAAAAAGCCTCCAGCACCTGCTCAGCGTTAACAGCCGGTGCTTGGCCCGAAAGATTGGCGCTGGGGGCTACCACGGGAGCCTCGACAGACTCCAGAAAAACCTGTGCAACCGCGTTTGCAGGACACCGCACGCCCAGTGTCCGGCCCTGGCAAAGCAGCTCCGCCGCTTCATTGCCTAGCTGATCTCGCAAAGCCTGGATATCATTGGCCAGTTCCAACACCAGCGTAAGAGGGCCCGGCAGGGCGTTAGAGATCAGTTTCATGGTGCGCAGCCCCATGTCGGGGAACAGTCGCCAGATCGTGCGCACCGAACCGACGTGCAGGGTATATTTTTTTCCGGCCTCGCGACGCTTGACCTCATCAAGCCGGGCAACTGCCTCGCGAGTCGCCTTGCACGCAATTCCGTAAACGGTCTCGGTTGGAAAAGCAACTAAACGGCCTTGCTCCACCAACTGAGCGGCTTCGGTTATTGCGGCCCGGTCAATGTGTTGGGCGTCAATTTTGATCAGTGTGGTATTCATCAGGGCATCAGCATACCGTACTGCCTCTCGTCTGGCAAGCATCAGGCAGTATAACTCAAATACTTGCATAGACTTAACTACGCTTTGCAGTAAATGGAAGGACACCAGACCGTCCAGCTTTGGCCGCAAATATGGACTATGCCCTATAAAAATTTCGATGGCAATCAATATCGCCCGACTATGCGTCAATGGCGGGAAAAAAGCTGTAAAACTCCCCAAATACACTAAACTTCCCAAATTAACATTGCCGATAGGAAAAATACTTGACGGAACGCTTATCTTATGGAGGTTCTCACAATGGAGGCCGTAACAGAGCAACGTAGGGAAACACGGAGCGAAATCACCTGGCCTGTGAGTATGTGGCTGGCCGAAGCCAACAGGTTCTTCAACGGCCGAAGTGCAAATATCAGCAGGACCGGGGCATATCTGAAGGTTCCAATGTCTACGCCGGTTCGGGCAGGGCATACGGTCGAAATAAACTTCCCCAGAACAGCGGCGCTTGCCAGAGAAAAGGGCCGTTTCGCCCGCATCAAGACCGGAAAGGTCGTGCGTGTGGAAAGACAGGATATGCTTCAGGACGCCCAGATCGGTGTGGCTGTAGCGTTCGAATAACCTGCGAATACCTTACAGGCCGATATAAACAAAGCGGGGCAATGAAAAGGGAAGACTGGCGATCCCCGTGGTCGTCAGTCTGCTTTTATGCGCTGTGGCCCGTAAGGACCGGCCCGGGCGTTTCATCTCTTGCGACCCTCCGGTTATTCAGGCAGAACGCGGCGGGCGAATGCCCTCTTTGGGGATTTGCGCAGATGTTTTGTGCGTTACTCCCGCGACACCTGGGGCCTTATACATACTGATCAGCGGTGGATTTTTATTGCGAAAACATCGATCAGTCCGTATCGTGCCCGTAAATTATCTGAGCAACTTTACGAAAGGCACAAGGATATGGAGCACGACAACTGGTTCGATGCGGCAATCGACTTCGCAATAGAAAG
>CAYOTO010000057.1:0-17669 GCA_964406945.1 uncultured Pirellulales bacterium | reverse complement strand
TATGATATTACACTACTTACAGCAATCTACCTAATCCTTAACGGGACAGTAGTGGAAAGAAATCGAAGATATCGGTGATTTGGAGAGATTTTTCTTGCTGCTGAAATACCTGCCGGACGAGCAATTGATGACAACGCTCGAAGCCCGGCGAGGCAGAGGCAGGGACGATTATCCCGTCCGGGCGATATGGAATCCAGCCTGAACCTCTTGCTTGCGGAGATGCTCTGCGCCCAAAGAACTGTTGACCCTTAAAAACATCCGACAGGGGCCATGAACAAGGCCCAATCCAGCCAGCGGACCACCTCCCCACGCCCGCAGAACCCCACGAAACCCAAATTGAAGCCAAAGAACAAGAGAAACAACCAAAACCCCTCACAAACGGAATGCCTCGGAAGCGGGTCCGGCGCGAGTTTTTTTTTTGCTCAAGCGCGAATAGGAGTTATAATTTACATACATATTTAAATCCGTTTGCAGTTCCAATAAACGCCGCACAAGAGCCGGCGGCGACACAGAACCGAGCGGATTTAAGCCCTCCTGGAAAAAGCGGCTATCAGGTCCCATAAAAGAACGACTGTGCATGCGCGCAGATTACAAACACGAACGCGGGGGGTTTCCTATCGCCTCCCGGTCCGCAAAGATTTCGCCGTGTCCGTAAGGCCACCTTTGCGGGCGATCATCCTGTCAAAACGGAGGAGAAACATATGAGAAGGTCGACGACGGTGAGCTTCATCCTGCTGGCAATTCTGATCTGTTCTGTTTCCGCGGTCGCATCCGAGTACAAGATTACCGCGGTTACGGACGACGAAATAGATCAGTCATATCCGTATATCTCGGGTGGCAAGATAGTATGGGCGGACAAGCGCAACGGCAACTGGGGCGTCTACGGCTACACCATCTCGACCGGCGAGCAGTTCGTTGTAATAGATGACGTGGGCTACGCAGACGGCACCTGTTACACGGCCATCGACGCAGACATGGTCTTGTGGACGGATCGTCGCAACGTTACCGGCTCCGGGGTCTTTGATCTGTACGGCCGAATACTGGGCTCGGAAAACCTGTACCCGATCCGCGAGGGCGGAAACTGGCTCCGGTGGCCCGTGATTGCGGGCGACACGGTGTCCTGGCAGGAGCAGTCGTATTACAATCGTGTTTACTGGACGGATCTCGAGGATCTGATCGCGCGGGCAGCCGTAAGCTATACCCTCTACCCGGACACGGACGGCGAAATACTGGTATATGTGCAGGGACTGCCGTACCAGATATGGGCGACCGACATCGAAACAGAACAGTCTTTTCCCGTCAGCGATACGGCGGAGTCGGGACAATGGTTTCCCGCCGTTCACGGCAATATAGTCGTCTGGCAGGATGACCGCAACGGCAACTGGGATATATACGGCGCCGATATAACCGTTCCGGCGGCGCCGGTTGTTTTCCAGATCACCGACGACCCGTACGACCAGGTGGGTCCGGAAATATGGGGTAATACCGTCGTCTGGCAGGACGAGCGCAACGGAAACACCGACATATACGGCGCCGACATATCCGACCTGTCAAACATTACCGAATTTCAGGTAACCAGCGATCCGACCGACGATGGCCGGCCCGGATACTGGATCGGCCCGGAAATAGAAGGGGATATAATCGTATACCGCTCCTATCGCGGCTTTGACTGGGATATATGCTACGCCAGCCTCGAAACTACGATCAACGTCGCGATTGGCGTTAATCCGGGCGATCTTTCGGGCAAAATCAACTTGAATTCACGCGGCATGTTGCAGGTTGTTATATATTCTACCGCGGATTTTGATACCGCATCTATTGACCCGGCAACCATCCGCCTGGCCGGGGCGGCAGTCGCTATGAGAGGCAAGAGCGGCAATTATATGGCTGTGGTCGACGATTTCAATCTGGACGGCCTGTTCGATCTAAAGCTGCAGATGCGGATTCCAGACCTGAACGTTGAAGAACTTCAAGACGGAATTGCGGTTCTCACCGGGCAGACCTTTGCCGGCGACGAAATTGAAGGCGTAGATGAGATCACATTGGTCAAGAGAAGGGAACCCGGCAGAAGAAACGGTCGCCGAGCCAAATAGGATTGCAGCATCGGTCTTTTAATCCGAACTACCGGCGCGGCTCCCACAGAATTACATCAATTACCATCCTTCAAACGCCGCATATAACACGTGGGAATTACGGTATTTTGGACAAACAACAGTTTTTCATGGTTTAGACATCGGGTATTGGGGTAAAATAGCCGACATGATCCTCTAGAGAGTGATGAAGAGGAGTTAATCAGCCCCGTTTACTTTTCGGTTGCGGGGCGATTTTCGCGCATTGACACTCCAGTTGCAACCCTCCAACTTCTTGAATCCAACCTTTCTTTTTGCTATTTGTGAGGTGGTAAGGAATGGTTTGCGAACCCATGTTACAGGAAAATACACCTTGAGATTCAGCAAATTCGAAGTACTGATCAGGCCGTTAGCTATACTGACAATCTGCCTGTGCTCGAGCACGACGACAGCGGCAGTCAACCTGGTACCGCTCGAGAACATTACAATTGAGGATTCTTTCTGGCAGCCGAAGCTGCATATATACAGGACGCGGACAATTCCGCATTCGTGGCAGTATATGTCGGGCGAAATCAGGGCCCTCAAGCGTGCGGCCGGCATCGAAGTCCAGGGCGAACTGAACGGCACCTGGGGCGAGGCCAATCTGTACAAGTTCATCGAAACGTGTGCGTACAGTCTGGCGATGCATCCGGATGAGGCTCTGGAGAAGAAGACCGACGAGATTGCATCCCTGGTTGCCGCGGCTCAGCAGTCCGACGGCTATGTTCACGCGTACGTAACCAACTCCGGCAAAGAGCCCTGGGATCCGGCATTTCTCGACGGCTCGCACGACGGTTACGTACTGGGCCACCTGATCGAGGCGGCAATTGAGTACTACGCGGCAACCGGCAAGAGAGAGCTTCTCGATACGGCAATTCGGGCCGTCGACCAGGCATACAAGCACTTTCTCGGTACCGAAGGCAACGCGGGTTTCTGCGGGCATGCGGAGCTGGAGATGGCGCTGGTGGAACTGTACCGCGTTACCGGCAACAAGCGCTATCTCGAGCTGTCCAAAGCGTTTATTGAATGGCGGGGCCGCGGAAAGAATATGCCTGTGAGCGAAACGCCGCGGGCCTATTTTCAGGATGCAGTGCCTTTGAGACAACAGAAGAATCTCGACGGCCACGCCGTCCGCGCCGTATTCTTCGCCACAGGGGTTACGGACATGGCTATAGAGACCGGGAACTTCGACTATCGCCTGGCGGCCAACCGCTTCTGGGACAGCGTCTCCATGCGCCGCATGTATATAACAAGCGGCGTCGGGGCCCGCGCCGAGCACGAGGCGTTCGGTGAAGACTACGAGCTTCCCAACGACGGCTACTGCGAGTCATGCGCCGCTTGCGGGCTGCTCGACTTTGCACAGCGCATGTTCATGCTCGAGGGCAAATCAGGGGCCATAGATGTGCTCGAACGAGCGTTGTATAACGCCGTTCTGCACGGAATCTCGCTGGAAGGAACGACTACCTATTATCGTAATCCGCTCAGCGACCGCGACCGCATGCGGGATAACTGCTGGGTATGCTGTCCGCCCAATCTATCGAGGACACTCTTACAGGTCGGGCGATACGCCTACGCCTATACCGACAGGGATTTTTACATAAACCTTTTCGCAGGCGGCACTTGCAGGATTCACTGGGAGAAACGCCCGGTTCTGGTGCGGGTCAAGACCGACTATCCGTGGAAAGGACGGGCATTAATACGGATTGCAACCAAAACCGCCAGAAAGTTCGCACTGCAGATTCGAATCCCAGGCTGGTGTTCTGATCCGACTTTGCAGATCAACGGCCGGGCCCCGGGCGAGTTGCCGCTGACCGATACAGGTTACGCCAGAATTGATCGCCTGTGGAAAGACGGCGATACGGTTGAGTTGAACCTGCCGATGCCCGTGATCAGAATGCAGGCGCATCCGGCGGTCGAAAGCTGCGCTCAGAAAGTGGCGATCCAGCGCGGTCCCATAGTGTACGGTTTCGAAGGCGTTGACAATGAGAAGGGCCTGGATTTCACGCTTTCTTCGCAGGGTCTGTTCGAAGTCGAACACAAAGAGCAGTTACTTAACGGCGTTACGATTGTCCGCGCCCGGACGCGAAATGGTGGCACAGTCACGGCCGTTCCGTTCTACGCACTTGCCAACCGCGGCCCGAGCCGACAGGAAGTCTGGGTCGATCAGGACGCCCTCAAACGCGACGACAGATGGTGGCTGGGCAGGCTCTACCGTCCCGTTGCCGAAGATATTGGCGAATGACTGGCGGCGCAGCTTCTGGTTTGTAGCATCGCTTCAGCCGACGCTATTATTAAGAACAGCGTTCCGGTCAGTTCTTCTTAACGAGCGGCTCGATATCCATCGCTACGCGGAAGCCTATCTCATCGTGCGTATCGGCGGGTTTCTTTTTATCTCTGTCGGCCGAGCGGACCTTTTCGGGATTCTCCTCCCATGAACCGCCCCTGATAACCTTTTCTTTTCCCGCAGGTGGGCCTTTGGGATCGGTGTCACGGCTCTCTCTGTAGTAGTACTTGCCGTACCAGTCGGCGCACCATTCCCAGACGTTTCCGTGCATGTCGAACAGACCGAAGGGATTCGGGTCGTAGCTGCCGACGTCCACCGTCGTCTTCATGTAAAGGCCCTTGGGGCCGTTGGCGTATGTTTTTGTGCCTTTGTAGTTGGCCTGATCGGGCCTTATGGTCGCGCCAGTGTAGAAGGGTGTGTCGGTTCCGGCTCTGCAGGCGAATTCCCACTCGGCTTCGGTGGGCAGGCGCATCTGCAGCTTAGTTTTGTCGGAAAGTTCCTTGCAGAACCGCTCCGCTTCGTACCAGGAGATGTTCTCCACGGGCAAATTATCGCCTTCGAACTCGTAGTCCTTATCGGCCCAGACGCCGCCGCCGTAAAAGGCCTTCAGTTGGGCCTGTGTGAGTTCACATTTGGCCATGTAGTAAGGCTTGGTGATGGTTACGTCGTGCTTGGGTCCTTCGTCTTTGTACCTTTCTTCCTCGACCGAGGGCGAGCCCATTCTGAATTCACCGGCCGGAATCAGAACGAATTCCAGTTTTTCTCCGTCGCCCAGATCCACCGTCTTGGTCAGCGGAACCCCATAGTATTCGGCCGCGGCCTTCTGGGCCGCCTTTGCTGCTTCGCCGTCAAAGGGAATTTCGACGCTGGGCGGCTTCTGGTCGGCGGCCAGAGCAACGAAACTGGTGATTAACAAGGCTGTTGCACTCAAAAAAGCGGTTCTCATATTGCACCTCCATTGAAAAACGGATCGGATTCGATCTGTCCATACATACTTTCAATAGCGTCCCGGGACCGAATATGCAACATCTTTATGCCTCGGCGGGTCGAAATTGTCCACGGGCCCATTTATTCGAAAGCCGTTCGGACGCGGAAATCGTCCAGGTCGAGCCTGTCTGGGCCGCAGGCTGCACGCATGTACATGACATGACGCAGGGTATCGGCGAAGCTCATGGCGTATATGTTCGCCTCCCATCCGGCTCCCATTGCCTCTTCGTCGGTCCAGTCGTACCGCAGGGGCTCTTCGGTCTTTTTTTGCAGCTTGGCGAGGTACTCCCATTCCCTGGGCTGGGTTTTCTGGATAAATGCAATCACGTCGCCGACGAACAGGCCGCGTTCGGTGTCGAAACTCTCTAGATCGCCTTTTTCATACCCGCCGGGCATGGTCAGGTGGTGTTCGATGGCGGTTTCGAAAGCGTGTTCTTGACCCGGCATCATGCGTCCTGCGTCGCAAGTCGTGTCGCGAGTTTGTCGGGAGCTGTGTCGCAAGTTTGTCGCAAGTTCATAGGTTCCCCTTCAGGCCCAGCCTGTATTGCAGGCGGTTCGTCGCGCCTTCCGCAGCCAGCAAGCCCTTGTCAAGCATCCCTTTAAGGTCGCGTTGGAGCGAGCGCCGGTTGACGCCGGGACAGAGGGCTTCGTAGTCCTGGATCGTCAGGCTGCCATGTTCCATCACGTGCCCGATCGCCTTGACCTGGCGTTCACTCAGCCCGTGCTCTTTTGCCAAAATATCCCGCTGAATGGCCCGTTCGCCGCGCTGGCGGACTTCGCCAAGCTGCGTGGCCAGCCCCTGAACGAAGTATTCCAACCAGCCGGTCAGGTCCATTCCGCCATCGCGCACGCCCTGGATCGCTGCGTAGAACGCCGCCCGATCGCGGTCGTAGTACTCGCTGATCGTGAACAGCCGCTTGAAGTCGTAGCCCGCCCGGTACAGGCACAGCGTCGACAGCAGCCGCGACGTTCGCCCGTTGCCATCCAGGAACGGGTGGATGTGGACGAGTTGGAACTGCGCCACGCCGCTGACCAGGACCGGATGCACCTGGCCGGGGCCGTTCAGCCACGTCACCATCTTCGCCATCAGGGCCGGGACATCGTGCGCCGGCGGCGGGGTGTAGACCGTCTGGCCCGTGGCTCCGTTCACCACGTAGTTCTGCACTTTGCGGTACTGGCCCGGCGTCGCGCTGCCGCCGCGCACACCCTCGACCAGCCGCTTATGAATCTCGCGGACCAGCCCTTCGGTGATCGGCGAGCCGCTGTCGAGGTACTCCGAGACGAACTCGAACGCCCGGCGATAGTTCAGCAGTTCCCGCACGTCGTTCGGGTCGGCCTCGGGCACAGACTCGCCCTTCATCAGCCGCTCGGCCTGGTCCAGCGTCAGATGCGTACCCTCGATGTGCGTCGTGTGATGCGCCTCTAGCACCAGCGCCCGCTCGTCCATGGCCCGAACCCAGTCCTCCGAAAGCGTCGCCGCCTCCAGGAAACCACGAGCGCGCTCGATCCGCGTCAGCGCCGCCGTGATGGCGTTGGTGATCGTGAACTTCGGGGTCATTGATCAATCTCCAATGAACAATGATCATTGTTCGGTTTCTGTATTCTCGTTGTTTTCAGGATCGCAAACGGGATTTTGCCCACTTCGTCGGCATCGCGCGAATGCTTGCGAAGGCGGCTTCGTCCAGATAGCCGGTATCTCTCAACAGGCTTAGCCAGTACTTTGTTTCCTGGCATTCTTTGTATGAAATCGAGACCTTGGCCGAAAAGTCGGCCTCGGAAATCGCCCCGTTGGCCTCCGCCAGATTCGCGCCAATGAATATCCCACTCGGCAGCAACTGTTTCGACAGCACATATTCCTTATTCTCGCCAGCCAGATATTGGCAGCACTGCGAAACCTCTCGATTGCATGAGCAACCCCTTTCCCAAGCCGCTTTTTTGACCTGGCTCAGTTCAGCTCTGTAATATAGATGTTGCGGAACCTGAAGCGGCCGCCGCCGGGCACTTCGGCCTGCAGGGCGATGAACCCGGTGAAAGGCTCTTCGAGTCCCTGCGCCTCCCATGCCGGCTTTCCGTTTATCTGCAGCGCGGCCGTTTCGCCCTGTACCGTGAGTTTGAATGTGTTCCACTGGCCCGCTTCGACCAGCCCCATGCTCTTGGCCCCTGAGAGAGAACCGACGTTTCCTTCCATGCCTTTGCGCAGATTGACCTGGTAGCGTCCGGGCCAGGGTCGCCCTTCCGGCACACTGTTGTAGCGGAAATAAACGCCGCTGTCCCACATTTCCCGGTCCAGGGCCTTCCAGTCGAATTCCAGTATGAAATCACCGTACTTCTGGTCGGTCTGGACCAGGCCGTTGCCCTCCTTGAGAAGGATATCCCCATCGTCGACGACCGCTTCGCAGCCGATTACCGTCCAGCCTTCCAGCGTCTTGCCGTCGAAAAGGGCAGTCCGTTTGCCGGTAGAGTTGCTTTTCTGCGAATCGGTAATCGTGCACGATGATACAAACAGTACCGACGTGAGCAGCCATAAGTACAGCGTTATTGATGTTTTCATAATGTCTCCAAAAACTGCGGCCGAAAATATGTAAATAGATACCGTGCGGGCCGGCAGCCGTAATTGCCGCCGAACCCGACTTTATTATAGCCCGGTGGGGGCGTGGGGCAACCTCTTTTGCGGGGGGTAGAACAGCCACAGCGTGTAAATCGATCATCGCGACGGGCATACATGACGATTAGAATGCGTCGCGAAGTCGAGATCGATTTACATGGTCCGTCCTCCTCCGGCCGTCTTGTAAAAGGAAAGGTCAAATGGACATATATCTGTATTTTCTGCTGTATCCCGAATCCCTGGTCGTTTCAATGCTCGGCGCCTCCGAGTTCGGCGCATATCTTGCCGCAGGCACGGAAAAAAGGGCCAGAGAGCAGGCGGTCTTCTTCGAACTGGATAAGAACCTTCAGAGCGATTACTTCGATCTCGAAGCCGCAAAGCGTCAGTGCGTTCCGCACGAAGACGGACGGCCCAAACATTCCGTCTATGTTGCGACCTACCGCATTCTCGAACACATCCCGCTTTCGGCCATGCGGGATCTCTGGCTGATTACAAAGGACGGCCGCGGACTCAAGCTTGCAAGCTCACAACCGCCGGCCGAAAACGACGGCCGCTTCCACCTGTACCAGGAGCTTTGCCCGGTGCATCCGCTGATTGCAAGCCGATTGAACGCAGGGGAATTCATCAACTTCATCACCGATCCTGATGTTACGGTATCTGTGCCACGCATCTGCTTTGCAGAGATGAACCTTGGCGGCCTGGCCGAGGATCCGGCCAAAGGTTCGGCGCAAAACCTGCCGTATAAAAATATCGACCACATACGCGACTGCCTGGTCGAACTGGATACGAGAGACAAAGCTACGAAAACGGTCAATCGCATACAAGAGACGCATATCCCCTATCGCTGCATCGAGGGCGGGTTCTTTGTCGGCGACCAGACGGGCATGCTCTACTACCCGTTCCCGTTGATGGAGGAGATCGAGAAGGAACATCATTACTGGTGGCGTTCGGCCGAACTTGCGTAACCGCTGACAGCCGCTGGACAGACCGGCGATGTAATGGTATACTCGTGCGCATGTGACAAATAGATCACGAGTATTTAAATGTCTATAAATGTTGTGGACATGGTCACATCAACTGGTTCGATCCGTAGGACCTTTTCAGTGGAAAATGCGCGATTTGATTCGACGTGCCGAACTGCCACGGTGTACTTGATCTTGTCATAATCACAGATGACCTGGACCGTATATCCGACCGAAGGTAGAAAAGTATTCCAGACTCAAATCACATACAGCTCCAGCCCAACCCTCGTGTTTTTTCCTTGTTATTAATAGTAAAGGCATGTACGTTGTTCGTGAACCCTAAAAGTATACCAAAAGAAGTGATAAAACGCGAGCAAGTGAATTTCCACGGCAGAATCGAGCAGGTTGCTGAGGACAAGTGGTCAAACTGTTAATCCGAGAAAGAATAAGGTGAAGTTGATCTTATGTTTATGGATGTGGAAGGTTTGAATTTGCAGATATGTTGAACAAACGCCAGTATATAGCACTGATAATTTTCGCTTTTATGACAGGATTTGGCATTTTTGCCGTTAATTTGTACAAAATCCGAGACCGATTCGGTAGCCATTTCTGGATAATGCTAGCTCTCATAGCTGTTGGAGAGGCTGCCCTCCTTATAGTATTTACGCGTTACGTTATTCGGAATGTTCACGGAAATGATGATGAAGATGATGATTAGCCATTTATTAGCTTCTTGGTCATCGGCGCTCGCTTCAGGGATCATCCCTCTATGTATGGGCGTTTACGTTTTGGCACGCGGATACGGTCTAATACCATCAGGCGGCGAATACAGCAGTGAAAAACGACGCCAAAAGATCAAACGCAATGAAAAGCTTGCCGGACTTGGCCTCATAATTTTAGGGCTGACGCCAATACTGCGATGGCTTTTGGAGTGAGTAGCATTGCAAGCTATCTCGCGCACAATCATAGCAAATCGGAATGGGAGCGGGAAGTGGTCTGGGTGGGATTGTAGGAGGATTAGGGGCCGCGCTTGACGGCTCCCGCAGCTTTGTCCTTTCCTCATATAGCAGCGGGTGCTGTGACCGCGGGAGGAGGCTACATTGCAGGACGACAGATAGACGAAGAACTGGGAATCTGTGATAACTATATCATACCTGCTCTGGACGGTAGTTGCCAAGTCGAATGAGACAGTTCCTTTTTGCAATTAAGCTCTAATTCATGGGTTGGTTTTCCGGGTTTTTGAGTGGATTGATCCAGACGGCGTGCGGTGGCAAAAAGCGCCCTGGGCGGTTTCTTTGTCGGCGACCAGACGGGCATGCTCTACTACCCGTTCCCGTCGATGGAGGAAATCGAGAAGGAACATCATTACTGGTGGCGTTCGGCCGAACTTGCGTAACCGCTGACAGCCGCTGGACAGACCGGCGATGTAATGGTATACTCGTGCGCATGTGACAAATAGATCACGAGTATTAAGGATATACCATCATGCAGGCCAAAACCGCATTCGTCGTTCGCAGTCTGTTTGTTCTGCTAATTTCAGTTTCATGCGCCAGGGCCTGGGAGTTCGAGAAAGTCGAGCCCGCCCGCGTCGGCCTCTCGGCCGAAAAGCTCGGGAAAATCACCGAGCTGATGCAACAGAACGTAGACAATCGCGCCATGGCCGGCGCCGTCGCTGTCGTCGCCCGCAACGGCAGGATCGCGTATTTTCAGGCCGTGGGCCGCGCGGACATCGAAACGGACCGGCCCATGCGGACTGATACGATCCTTCGCATGGCCTCGATGACCAAGCCCATAACCAGCGTCGCCGCTCTTATCCTGTACGACGAGGGCAAAATCGCCCTGGACGACCCGGTAAGCAAATTCATACCGGAATTTGCCAATCCTAAGGTGCTAAGGCCCGGCAAAAAGCCCGGCCAGGATGAGGCGGCCAGTCGTGAAATCACGATAAAGGACCTGCTGACACACACCTCGGGTCTGACGTATCAGTGGGACCCGCACCTGGGGCCGCTGTACAAAGAGGCCGGCATCACGCACGGCGTTATAAGCGACGACAGCACGCTCGGCGAGAAGATGAAGCGGCTCGGGAAAATCCCGCTGCTGCATAATCCCGGCGAAAAATGGACCTATGGCTTAAGCGTCGATGTACTGGGCCGGGTGGTAGAAGTCGTATCCGGTAAGACGCTCGCTCAGTTCATGAAAGAGCGGATATTCGAGCCGCTCGAGATGAACGACACATTTTTCTTCGTGCCCGACGACAAAATTGACCGCCTCGCAACCGCCTACGCACCGAAAGAAAACGGCGGCCTGCAGCCTCTGTGGGATCAGGTCGTTACCGAGGGACCCTTCAGCTATTGCGCAAACCATCCGTACGCGGGCAAACAACGCTACTATTCGGGCGGCGGCGGACTTTGCTCGACCATGCAGGACTACCTGAGCTTCTGCCAGATGCTGCTGAACGGCGGCCAGCTCGGCGGCAGGCGGATATTGAAAGAAGAAACGGTGGAACTGATGACCAGGGACCACGTCGGCGACCTGCGGCCCGGAGCCGGCTTTGGGCTGGGGGTTCAGGTGGTCAGGCAACCGCCCGAGATGGCGGGCTCCTACGGCTGGGGCGGATTCTGGTACACCACCTTTTTCGTCGATCCCGACAAAAAACTGATCGCCATCTGCGGCGGCCAACTCCACCCGACCGGAAGAGCAACGCTGAACCAGAAATTTACGCCGCTGGTCTACGAATCGGTAAATCTGAACTGAAATACGTTATTATTCGATGTGTACGGTTTTGCGTCAATCCGGTTTGGAACAGCGTGCAAAGGGGAAAAAGATGAAATGCCTGCTGTCCTTTTTAATCCTGGCTGTGGTGCCTGGACTTTCGATCGGGAAAGGCGGCCGTTTCGGCTGCGAAGCCGTCGGAAAGGGATTTGTCCGCGGCGACGTCGTCAGCTATTCTTACGTGCCCAACCGCTACTGGAGCATCGAGGAGGCGACGGGCATCCTGCCGTATCTGTGCGAATACGAGCTGATGGCGTGGTCGGGCGACAAACCGCTCGAGGCCTTTCACGCCGAGAACATCAGGCGTATCGACCTGGCGTCGCAGTGGTCCACGGCCGTCATGTTCTACGCCCGCCGCAGGGACTTCCGCGACGAGATCATCAATCTCATGCTGCGGGCCTACCGCCACAGGCAGCTCTTTATCCTCCGCGATTACTGGCAGCCCGGCGACGACCATGAGCCGTTCGATAAGACCACGGACATTTTGGACACCCTGTGGGCCTCGAAGGACAAGACTCTCACCAGTCCGGAAGGCGACCGGGCCACTGGCAGGCAGTTGATCAACAATATCCTGATGGTAAAAGCCGGCGATGAGAACTTCGGCTCGCTGGGGACCGCAGGCCTGGGCAGGATCTACGACGAATTCACCGGCCGCGTCCAAAATCGCACCGTGGACGGCCGGCAGCCCTTCAGGCACATAAAATGCTGGTACAACATGGTCGGTTGGGCCGGCTGGAATTACGGCAGCAGTTGGGCCGGCGGACCGAACGACGTCTCCGGGCACAAGCGACAGCCGCTGCCGGCAAACATCGAATTCATCGGCGTGGATGTGTACGACTACTGGATAGACCGAATCGGCTTCGATCCCATCGACCCGGCCAATGCGGACAAAGTCATGGCCCGCGTGGACGAGTGGCACAGAATACGGACGCTGTACTACCCCGAAGGCGTGGAAACCTGCGTCTGCCGCAACGCCGAGGATCCGACCACCTGGACGCCCGAGTGCTGGAGCGATACACATGCACTTCTGAACGCCATCAGGTTCGCAGGCGCAAAGAAAGCCATGATGGTGTACATAGGCCTGTCCAGTTCGCTTGAGGGCCACTACACGACGCCCGTAGATACCATGGACAGGTACTACGACAACTGCAAGGCCGGGCCCTGGGTCGGGCTGATCTGGTGGACCAGTCTCGGCAAGAGGCACCCCCATGAGGATCCGCTGGGTACGCTCGGCTACGTCGATAAAACCCTGATTCACTACACGCCCGAACATCCCGACGGCCAGCCCTATCCCGACCGGACGCTCGAGAGGCTTCGCGAACAGTTTATTGTCTCGCGGATGCGAATGTTCGAAGATGTCGTCTATAACCAGTTCGGTTTTCTAAACCGCTCAGACTGAGCATCAGATACGTTAGTATCCGCGAGAGCCGGTTCCGCAAGGACTTGTTGCCTTCACATTTGCCCAGTCCCGGCACCCGCAGGCAACCGCTCCGAAAACCACCGTTGCCCGAACCGCAATGTTCCTGTACAATCCCGTCTGAGAAAATATATTCATAACCAGCAGAACAGACGACACAGGAGCACAAAATGGCTGAAGTTACAGTTCTGGCATTGATCAAGGCCAAACCCGGCCTCGAAGATACGGTAAAGAACGAGTTGACAGCCCTGATCGAGCCGACGCGCAAAGAGCCCGGCTGCATCGGCTACAGTCTTCATCAGAACTCCGAAGACCAGTCAAGGTTCATGTTCTACGAGACGTGGAAGAGCAGGGAAGACCTCGACAAGCACCTCGCGATGCCTTACCTGCAGGCGCTCGTGGCCAAAGCGGACGATCTGTTCGACGGCCCTCTCGACGTTAGTATGTGGCAAGTTGCGGATTAGAGTCGGTCATACTTTGCGGAGCGGCAGATGGAATATGCGGTAGGCAAACCCGGCAGGATTATCGCAGCCCGACTGTTCGAAGGCGACAATCTCTACGACTCGATCGAAGAGATCGCGAGAGCCGAAGACATCAGATCGGCCGCGGTATTCATAACCGGCGGCTTCCGCAAGGCCGATGTTGTGGTCGGCCCGAAGACCGAAACGCCGAAAATCGTCCCGAATTTCCGCGATTTTCAGGGTCCCGGCGAGGTCCTGGGCGTCGGAACCATTTACCACGACGAGTCCGGCCCCAAGATGCACATACATACCGCCATCGGCAAAGGCGACGAATGCGTCGTGGGCTGCCCGCGGGGCGGCGCCGAGACGTTCCTGATCCTTGAAGTAACCATCGTGGAGATCGAATCAATAACGGCCGCCAGGGAACACGATGCAAAGACCGGGTTCAATCTTCTGCGTCTGAAACCGGACAAGGCCTGACGAACCCGAACATCCGACCAACCATCGCGATCAAGCGAAAAGCGGATCCAGTCCGGACTTCCGGGATCAATCAGTCGTTCTTGCAGTCTTTCATCATCGGCCGGGCCCGCCCGAAGCAAATGAAAGAGATGAGGATGAGCGCCGAGCCGGAGTAGAAAAGCCCGTTTCGCCGTTTGGAGCATCTATTAAGCCATACTGGCGTTACGGGGTCGTTCACATCCATTTTTGCCTGTTCTTCCAGAGCCTGTCTGGCAGCTTCCAACTGCTCGGCCTCGGCATGCGGATAGACCGTGTTGGGCTCGTTGGCCTCGACGCCCACTGTAATAGGCGCCAGCCGTTCCACAAGATTCGGATCGTTGTCAAGACGGTGCAGAAGCGCATCGTAATCGGCGTTGAGCGCAATAAGTTCGTCGACAGCACCCTGGGCGTCGGCGACGATGGATTCGTTGTGATAATAGGCCTCGATTTCCGGGCACAGGACCGAAATGCCGAGAGCTATCGCGCCGGCGCTGAAAAAGACAATGAACAATACGACCCGAAACATAGCAAACCTTTAAGAGCGAACCAATAAGCGTCAGCCATAAGCCAGTCGGGCCTGTACGAGGGATAGGTCCCGACATTTTTGTGCTGTTTTTTTGAAAATCTTGTCGAGCAGACCGCCCGGATTCACTCGATTAATACATACTTCGGCCTGATTCTGCAAATAAATTTAGCCCTGCACTGTTTTATAGCAGGTTATCGGAACCCCGGCGCCCTCTGCTGCAGAAGCATTCATGCTGTTTCGTCAGACCGCGCCAAACCAGGCGGACAAACTCGTACACTTGGCCCATCTGCATCAGGCACAATTTGGTCGGCTGCGGCGCAAATCATATACTTTTAGTGGGTAGCCGCCCGCGCCGGCGGTTATCCTGCAAGTGAACGGGGCGGCCAAGAAAGCGCCGGCTGAAGAACACATCACCTGAAATACGGGCAAATAGTGATAAGCACCTGATCCAGCCCGAACCGGCGAGGAACCGTCCTGCCGAATATAATCAGTAACCGGGCAAAACACAGAATCAAAAGGCACACGGAGCAGGACGTATGAACGAAGTGATGATTCTCCGAGCAGACCAGTGTAGCGCACCACTCGAAACCGCGGCAAAGACCCAGACCCAGTTGATCCTCACATACAAGTCCAGAGGAAAATGGCGGGTGGCGAAGGTGCTGATAGCCGCTATTTCGCAGGACAAATTCACCGTCGAGTGCATCAACACACGGGCAAAACCGATGCCGATCAATATCCAAATTGGCCAGACGGTCGGATTGTCGTTCAAGCATACCCGCGGCAAATTCGTCCTTGATACGGAAGTCAAAGCCCTGGAGCCGCCGACTAGCGCGTGTGCCGGAGGCTCAATCGTGCTCGATATGCCGAACCAAATCGAAGTCCTGCAGCGCAGAAGCTATTTCCGTGTAAATGTGCCCGAATCCCTGCTGGTCGACGTGAGAATCTGGCATCGCAGCAGCAAGAGCGAACAGCCGGACCCATCCAGAACGAGTTATCAGGGCAGATTGGTGGATATATCCGCCGGGGGCGCGCAGGTTGCCGTCGAGAAGCACCTGACTATGGCTCCGTCTCCGGATACGCGGCAGTCGAGCGGTTCGAAAAAGAACAACGAGCCGGTCTTTAGAAAAGGCCGTTTCATCACCATGCAGTTCACGCCCGTGCCGTATGAAGAGCCTCTGCTGGTGAGCGCGCAGATCAGGAACATACTGCCCACCCGCAACGGCTCGAGCGCATTTCTGGGCCTGCAGCTTGTGGGCCTGGAGGCTACTCAGCAGGGCCACGAGATCCTGCGGAGGCTGGCCTGCATTGTGGAGCAGTATCATTCCATCAACGAAGCCGGGCCCAAGCATCAGGACATGCAGGCCACGACAACCGGCAACCCCACAGCCCCTCGAACCAGGGCCAATAGCTGCGAACAGGTCCCGGTTCGCGCCAACTGACGAAATCCGCAGCGGGCGTGAAGCCTGCGACGAGCGGCGGCTTTTTCGGCGACCGGCCGGACTAAATAGCCCCGTCGTCCAGCACGAAGACGTCGAACCCGTAGTCTGAGAGAGCTTCGGCCCGATGGGTCAAAAACTAATGCCGCCGACCGCACTGGTTGCATTCAAACACATGACCGCCCATGACGGGAGTGCGGCATCTGAGTATATCCTCGAACGCACGTCGATGGCTCGGCGGCATCTTGTCGCCGAACCTTTGTAAATACTCAGTGCCGTTGCGCACCCAACCAAGCGGGGTACGTCAGAAGGAGCATAAGGCAGAACGCCTCCATAAGAACAGGCAAGATGGAAGTCTCCCTACCGCAATAGCACCAGCGCCAACACCACCGCGAAGCGGTTTAATCCAATACGCACCAAAACTTCGATTGAAAAGGAGCTTTGATGCCTTGTTTTTGGCCTCTGAGAGAGGGTGATTCCGGGTTCGCCAAAGGGAAATAGTTGTCAGAATCCGTTGGGTCAAAAAGGGAGGGACGGTGGATGATTTTGGGTGGGATTCTCGGGTTGGGAGAGGATCTACTGTCAAGGATTTGGCAGTTGGCGTGGGGTACCATAACACCCGCCAGTACTGATAACGGCGATGCCGCGTCTCGCCGCGAATCACCGGTTTTTGGCGGACGAATATTTGTCCTATAAGTCGAAAACCGTCTTATAATCACCGTTCAGCGGCCGATAAACGGTCCAGAATTACCGCCCGGTCCTCCAAAAGACGCAAAAACCGCGAAAAAACTTTGCTGATTCGAATTTCTGCGGAGGTTTTCTAACGCAATTCGGCGGACCTTAACGAAGAACACGCTGAATCAGGCGCGCCGAGCGTATTCGCGCGATCAGACGACTAAAAAGAAGGATCTGAATCTCCAGCCAACGGCAAAATGCCGTGACGTTTTTGCGAATACCTGCAGTTTGTAGGTTTTTTTCTTGACTGTCGAATAAGGATTTTGCTAAAAATGATTCTGCTAGTTATCGTTGTTCTCGGTCGCTTCAAAGGCGTTGCCATTTCACCACGAGTGGCGGCAAGTCGAAGAAGTGAACCGAAACGCCGATGGATGGAGAAGGTTATGGTTGTGCTTCTGTGATTTGCAGCGAGCGATTGATGAAAAGAATGGTTAGAAAGCGCATTGGTATGTCAACTCAACTTGTTTGCCCGCTCCGGGGGTTGTTTTCATTCCAGGGAGCATCCTGAATTACTAAGCTGCGCAAATTTTGCGCACTGGGAACGGGCGAATTCTGATTCAAGTACCTGTTGCTAACGGTCCTGGGTAGCGGAACGGTTCTTTTTGCCGACGCCGTTTTACCCGGTGGGGAATGTCCCCACATAGAGGGTCCCGGCGTATGTCGGGATCGGTAAAATTTATTAATTGATTCTTGAAGGAGTCAGTATGTTGCGAAAGGTTGTTTTCTTACTGTTTGTCGCACTTATGCTAAACGGTGCGGCTCGCGCGGAGGTGACCTGCGAGTGGTGGGCGGGCACCAACGCTGACCTCGGCAGTCTGTACAACGACGCGAGGTGGCCGGATAACCCCGATGGTCTGGAGGTTATAGATACCTTCGCC
>CAYOTO010000056.1:0-19470 GCA_964406945.1 uncultured Pirellulales bacterium | reverse complement strand
AGGGCGATTTACGTAACCAGTTGCTATTATTCGACTTATAACGGGACAGTAGTGAGCTCAAAACCATAATGTAAATGTCAAAACGGCTGGCGCAAGCTCGGGTTGTTTACGTAACTTGGCTTGAATCATGGAACGAGCACCAGATGCTTCGCGTTGCTCAGCATGACAGCAAAAGCATGAAATCTGAAACAAATTCGCATGAGCAAATGACTGAAATCCGAAACGGCTGGCGCGGGGTTGGGCGGTTGTTTGCAAACCCGGGTTGCAATAGGGGACGAGGGCCAGATGCTTCGCGTTGCTCAGCATGACAGCAAAAGCACGAAATCTGAAACAAATGGGGGAGTGCAAAGTGTAAAGCTAAAAGCTCAAAACCATAATGTAAATGTCAAAACGGCTGGCGCAAGCTCGGGTTGTTTATGTAACTTGGCTTGAATCAGTGAACGAGTGCCAGATGCTTCGCGTTGCTCAGCATGACACAGGAAAGGTACGAGTCCGAAACGGTATCGCGGAGCTGGGGGGGTTGCGAACAGCCGTTCATCTCGAAAATGCGGCAGTCAGCCGACCGCCTGCAACGCATCCATATAGCGCCGCATAAGATCCGCCCGTGTTACCATCCCGACAAACCGGGTCGGTTCGGCTGCGTCATGGACAGCAAGACAGTTGACCTCCACACGACTGAACAGTTCCAGGACCTTATCCAGCGTCTCGTCAACCGCTACGATCGGCACATCCGACCGGACCATATCCTCGCCTATAATCAGCGGTATCACCTCAGGATTCAGCAGCACATTGCACATATCCCTCTCACAAAGCAGTCCGCAGTAGCATCCATTATCGTCAACCACAATGAAGTTCGACGTCTCTTTATCGGCCGTTGTCTGCACAATCTTCTGCAGCGACATGCCCGCACAAATGGTGACCACGCCCGGTCGCATGATGTCTCGAACCGAATACCGCCGAAGCAGTCGTGTGCGAGCATGCATGCCGAACTCAATACCCAAACGATGCAGACGAAACGTCTCAATCGAATCGGCAGAGAAAGTGCGGCTGATCAGCAGCGCGACGGTGCTGGAGAACATCACAGGGAGAATGATCGCGTAATTGTGCGTTATTTCGAACAGCATCACGATACTGGCCATCGGCGCGTGGGTCGAGGCCGCTATCATCGACGCCATCCCCACCAGACTGTAGGTCTGCGGACTGACATCCGAAAAAATCGGGATTTGCCGCATTCCAAGTCCGAACGCATAGCCTGTCGTCGCGCCCATAAACAGGGACGGTGCAAAAACGCCGCCCGAGCCGCCGCTACCGAGTGTCAGGGAGGTGGCGATTATTTTGGCCACCAGCAAGATCAGCAGAACCCCGAAACTCAGTTCGAAACCCGAAAATTGATCCGCCGAAGCCGTCCCGATGCACAACCCGATAAACGAATAGCTGTTTCCGAAAATAATCGGCTCGCCTCGCAGAGTGGTTCGAATCAGCAGAATAGTCAAAAGACCTGTAAGCCCGAGTCCCAGAGCCCCGAGCACCGGTTTAAGAACCACAGTGACGGAAAGCCTTTCGAAGAATTCCTCGACTGCATAAAGGATTCGAATGAACAGAATCGCAACTACGGCGCACAGGAGTCCGAGCACAATGTAATTGCCCAACTCATTCCAGTGAAACCGGTAAACCGTCATATCGCCCAGGGGAAAAATGGCAATTCTCTGGCCCAGGAGGCTGGACGCCGTAATGCTGCTGATCACGGCGGCAATCAGCACCGGCGCCAATGTCCGGTGGTTGATATCGCGAAGAAGAACCTCTATCGCAAGGAGCACACCCGCAATCGGGGCGTGAAAGATGGCGGCGATTCCGGCGGCTGCACCGCAGGCAATGAGGATGGGAAAATGGTGGCGCACCACGCCAAAAAGCGAACCCGTGGACGATGCAATAGCGGCGCCGATCTGGACGATCGGCCCCTCCGCACCGGCCGAACCGCCGCTGCCGACGGTCAGTGCACACGTCAGCATCCGCGCCAGGGCCACATGAAACTTGATCTTGCCTTCGCGGCGGACGATCGCATCCATTACTTCCGGCACGCCGTGGCCGACGGCCTCCCGCGAATAGAATCGGGCAATCAAACCGACCAGCAGGGCGCCGGCCGCGGGAAACACAAACAGCAGAACAGCGCTTCCCCGGTAGAGTCCGGCAAAAGACGAACTGCCGTACAAAAACCCGTCAACCACATGAATCATCTTGTCAAAGACCACGGCCGCCAAGCCGCTCAGCAGGCCGATCAGACCCGCCAGAACATACAGGAGTACGTCCTCGCGAAACATGTGCGGCCTCACCCCGCCGTCGACTGCATTTTTTTCGCCCAGCAGACTCTGTTCTGTCGCTACCATCCTGCTTCGCACCTCTTTTTCAAAATTGCAAAGAGAATGAATTTGATCCAAGACTATCGACCCAGCGAATTAACAGCCGGCATATAAGCGTGGTCAGCAGCCGCACGCCGAGTCCGATCTACGCCGGCGCACAGGCCTTCTGATCGGTCAAGGCGCCCACGGCGGCCATGCCCACACGCCCATTTTCGTGTCGCGCGCGAACCTGAAAACGCCTCCGCCTGAGAGTCGCCGCCCTACCTGAGGCCAATATTCTTCAGTTCCGCGATATTGCTTTTCATCGCTTTTACAAATTCGCATCGCACAACGGACAGTAAACGCGCTTTTCAGTATTATACCACCCACGGGCAGGTAAAATCAAAAGGGAAATAAATCAAGAAAACTCTTTTGGCATGTTCTATTAGGGCGGTTGAGGAGAAGTGCCTGTCTCGGTGAGTGGTTGGGTTGGGTATGCCAGGTGGCTGGCGCGGGGTTGGGCGGTTGTTTGTAAACCCGGGTTGCAATAGCAGATGCTTCGCGTTGCTCAGCATGATAGGGACGGAAAAAGTACGAAATTCGAAGCACGAAATCCGAAACAAATGGGGGAGTGCAAAGTGTAAAGCTAAAAGCTCAAAACCAAAATGCAAAAGTCAAAACGGCTGGCGCGGGGGCGGGCTGTCAGTCGTAAACCCGGGTGCAATAGGGGACGAAGGCCAGATGCTTCGCGTTGCTCAGCATGACAAGGACGGAAAAAGCACGACATTCGAAGCAGATTCGAGCGTCTACATCAGTCACTGGACTATCAAACGCCGGCTGAGGTGTACGGCTACGCTGCCAGTTCTCCGGTCGCCCTCCGGGTTCCCTCCGAATTGGCAGTAACAACCACGGGCATAAATCCACCTAAGAAATCCTCAGTTGTGGTCTAGACACGGGGAGAGGTATAGGATCATGCTGATATCTCGTTTCTTCGGCGCAACCCCCCCTACTGCTTTTCGGGTTGGCGTTTTGAGGGAGGATTTTTTTGTCATGGGGGTGTAACTTCTGGGTGGGGGCGGGCGTATATCTGGACGAGTGTTCGGATATGCCGCAGCGTGGCGGCATTGATAAATGTTATTTATTTTTTGTAAGGATGTGAACGAAATGAAACTTGGATTTGCACTAAAAACAATTGTGGTTGTGGCTGTTCTTCTGCTTGGTGGTGTGGTGAATGCGGAGACGGCGCTGGAGCGAACGGTGGCCGAGGGCGGCGCTGACTGGCTGACAGGCAACTGGGCCGCAGTGAGCGATGAAGGCGAGAAGGCCACGCTTTCGTACAGTTGGCAGGTGAAAAAGAACATGATCCGCGTTTGCTTCGAGATGGGCGACTATTCCTATCAAGGGATGATCTACTGTCTGGGCGATGAGCAGCGGGTGGTTGAGATTGGGATTGACAGTGAGGGCGGAATTGTCAAGAGCGAGTGGGAGTCGGGTTGGGACGGCATTATTTCTACACGGCGGACCAGGCAGATGGACGGACAGACCCGTGAGATGGGTATACTGAGTTCGAAGATCGACAGCGATACGATGCAGATGAAGGTTTATGGGCTGGTGTACGGTGCTCTTTCGAATGAGCTGATGGGAACGCTGGAGTTCAAGCGTCAGCCGGTTCAAGGCAAGAGCCTTTGAGCCTTCGATTTTGATTTACCGGGGCGGTCCGGACAGGGCCGTCCCTTTCAGCTTAAGATTTGACCAGTCTCGAGAAGAGGGTCAGGATGGCGGAGATGATGACGGACGTGTATACTCCGAAGTTTATGGAGAAGAATATGTAGGCCCACCAGGAGCCGTTCTTGTTTATTGCTCGTTCGATGCTCGGGTAGCTCAGGACGGACAGCAGGAGGATGGCGATCGAGAAGAGACCGAACAGGACGGCCCAGAGTGTTTTGCGGATTCTGAAGAAGTCCATTGCCAGGCCGACCGGGAGCATTGCAGCGGCCAGTGCGAGAGCAATGAGGAGGGGCGCCGCGGATTTTGCGTCCTGGACGAGGAAGGCGAACGGGGCGATCCACAGTCCAGGGAGTGAGCCGATGATCCACATGGCGTTTTCGTCGCCGGGGTATTGGCTATGGAGGAGGGAGCAGGTCCCGCAAAGCAGGGGCAGCAGCCATACATAGAATGGCGAACCGTGTTTCATTTTGCCTGGCCCCAAATTTCGGCAGTACGTAGGGGATACTGCTGTTAAGCGCGAGCTACTTTACCATAAACGGATTGTAAATGTCAAGTGTGTAATGGCACACTGAGTTGAAAAATACGAAATTCAAATATCGAAATGCGAAACAAATCCGAAGATTCTAATGATAGAAATCAGAAAAGGCCGGCGCCGGTTGGGCGGATTTAGCCAATCGGGTTACAATAGGTGGCGAAGGCCAGATGCTTCGCTGCGCTCAGCATGACAGCACTGATGGAAGCACGGGATGTTGAATAAGTTTGGGCCGGCGCTGGGTTGGGAGGCAGGATCGGTCCGGTAAGGTTTGGGCGGGGTGGGGTGTTGGGATTGGGAGGGGTGGTTTGGGGGGGCTTGAGGGGGGATGTTGGGGATTATTGGGGCATTTTCGGGGGAAAATGGAAAGGAGCCGGGGCTTGGGGTCGATTGGTGATGCTAAGCCCGGTGAGGGCGGTTAAACAGGTTAAGATCAGGAGTAGGGTTCGGAGGCAGGAACAGTTCAGGTGGAAGCCGCACAGACCACAAGCAAGACCGGCACCGAAGCGGATTTGTTCTTCGGGGAATTTCTGGTCAGCAAGGGACTGCTTACCGATGCGCAGCTCGAGCAGGTGCTGATCGCGCAGCGGACGCAGAGCGGGCGGCTGGGGGAGATTGCAATTCGTTTGAATCTGCTTACGGATGTGCAGGTTTCAAAGGCGCTGGCGGAGCATCTTGGTCTGGATTATGTGAGTCTGGACGATCCGAGCAAGATGGATCTGGAACTGGCGAGGAGTCTGCCGGAGAGCATCGCCAAGCGGTTTTCGCTAGTGGTCGTAGGCGAGGAGGACGGGAAGGTCGTGGTTGCGATGGGGGATCCGCTGAACGTGATCGCCATCGATACGATTACGCTGAAGATGAAGAGCCAGGTTCGTGTGGTGATCAGTTCGCCGATGGAGATCAAGCAGGCGATCGATTCGATTTATCACGGCAGCGACGCAGAGGAGCAGCGGCTGCGGGATCTGGTTGAGGAATCGCAGGACGGTGACGAGAGGATATCTGTCGTCAAGGAGGAGGACGATACGGATATCTGCAACGAGGCGGCGGCAAGCAAGGCTCCGGTGATCCGGTTCGTGGATCTGCTTCTGCGGCAGGCCGTGAAGAGCCGGGCGAGCGATATTCATATCGAGCCGCAGGAGAAGAGCATGTCGATTCGCATGCGTATCGACGGAGCGCTGCGGGACATGGTTCCGCCGGCGCGGAATATGCAGGCTGCGGTTATTGCGCGGATCAAGATTCTGTCGCAGATGGATATCGCCGAGCGGCGGCTACCTCAGGACGGCCGGTTCAAGATACGGGCATTTAACAGGGACATCGATATTCGTGTTTCGGTCATACCGACGATATACGGCGAGAAGGTCGTGCTGCGAATCCTGGATACGGCGTCGGTGAATCACGATCTGAATGCTCTGGGTCTGGAATCGGATATGCTGGAGCAGCTCAAGAACGTGCTTTCTCTGCCGCACGGGATTGTGGTGGTTACCGGGCCGACGGGCAGCGGTAAGAGTACAACGCTTTATTCGGCGCTGAATTATCTGCGGAATCCTACGAAGAATATCACGACGGTGGAGGATCCGGTGGAATACCGGCTGGCGGGGATAAATCAGATACAGGTTAAATCGGAGATCGATCTGGATTTTGCGCGTTGTTTGCGGGCTATATTGCGGCAGGACCCGGATATCGTGCTGATCGGAGAGATTCGTGACAAGGAGACGGTGGATATCGCGATCAAGGCGTCGCTGACGGGGCATCTTGTGTTGAGTACGTTTCATACGAACGATGCGCCGAGTACTATCAGCCGCTTTCTGGATATGGGGGTGGAGCCGTATCTGCTTTCTTCGACGGTGAATCTGATTGTGGCGCAGCGGCTGGTTCGGCGGATCTGTGAGAAATGCAAGGAGCCGGTGAAGCTGAGCAAGGAAATTCGGCGGCGGCTGGAAATTGCGGACGGTAAGGACGGAGAGGAGCCGGTGTTTTACGAGGGCGGCGGGTGTCAGGCATGCGGTCAGACGGGGTATCTGGGGCGGCTGCCGATCTTTGAGTTTCTGCTGCTGGACGAGGAGATTTCGGAGATGATCGTGAACGGCAAGAGCGAGGCGGAAATTCGCAAGGCGGCGCGGAAGGCGGGGTACGGCGGTCTGATGGAGTGCGGGGTGCAGAAGATGAAGGAGGGGCTGACGACGGCCGAGGAGGTTTTGAGTGTGGCATTTGCGAGGGTTTGATGAGGCTAAAGTGGAAAGTGGAAAAGCAAAGCACGAAATTCGAATGTCGAAACGCGTTGAGTTGAAAGTGTAAAGCGAAGAACCCAAAGTCATAGTTTGAAGGGTAAAAGTGCGGGCACGGTGAGCAGGTTTCAGGTTGCAATAGGTGACGAAGGCCAGATGCTTCGCTTCGCTCAGCATGACAGCGGTGGCGTAAGCACGAAATTCGAATGTCGAAATTCGAAACAAATTGGAATGTGCGAATGACAGAAATTCGAAACTGCTGGCGCTGGGTTGGGCGGATTAAGCGAACCGGGTCGCAATAGGTGACGGAGGCTAGATGCTTCGCTGCGCTCAGCATGACAGTGGTGGCGGAAGCACGAAATTCGGATGGCAAAATGCGGTGATGTTAAAGTGGAAAGTGGAAAAGGCAAAAGCATAGTTTGAAGGGTAAAAGTGCGGGCACGGTGAGTAGGTTCCAGGTTGCAACAGGTGACGGAGGCCAGATGCTTCGCTTCGCTCAGCATGACAGTGGCGAAGGGAAGGGCCTGAGGTGGTGTTTGGGTGTTGTCGGATGATATGAGGTGGTATGAAGAGTTATCAGTTTACAGCTAGTGATGTTGGTGGTGTTCGTAAGCAGGGTCTTACTCAGGCCGCGTCGGCTAATGACGTGCTGAGTTGGCTGCGGGCGCAGGGTTTTACTCCGATAAGCGTCAACGAGATCGAGACCAGCGGCGAAAGAACGGTTCGGGTGGCGAATCGCAAGCGAGTGAAGTCGGCGGACCTTGCGGCGCTTTGCTGGCAGTTGACCACGATGGTCGAGGGGGGGATTCCGATAACGGCTGCTATCGAGACGATAAACGAAGACACGAGCAATGTCACGCTACGGCAGGTGCTGGCGGATGTCGTTGAGAAGATGAACGGCGGTGCTCCGTTTTCGGAGGCTGTTTCGGAATATCCGCGGGTATTTAACAAGCTGGCGTGCTCGATGATAATGGCGGGTGAAGCTGGCGGGACGCTGTCGACGACGATGCGGAAGCTGGCGGAATATTACGATAACAAGGACAAGCTGGCGAAGAAGGTCAAGGGGGCGATGGCTTATCCGATCTTCGTGCTGACGTTCATTCTTCTGATAGTGATTTTTATCATGACGTTTATTATCCCGCGATTTCGGGTGATATTCACGCAGATCGGGGGCGATTTGCCGGGGTTTACGAAGGCTTTCATGGCGTTTTATGATGCAGTGCGGATTAACATCGCTTATGTGGCGGGTTCGGTGCTGCTGTTTATCATATTCTGCGTTTTGTTTTCGCGGACACCCAAGGGTAATGCTTTTTTCAGCAGAGTGGTTCTGCGTGCGCCGCTGATCGGGAGGATTGTGAGCCAGGCGTTTATTGCGATGTTCTGCCGCACGATGGCGACGCTGCTGGGGGCCGGGGTCTCGGTGCTGGAAGTGTTCGATATTCTGGCGGAAATGACCAATAATAATGTGATCAAGTCGGCGATCATAAAAACCCGGGAACATATTGTGGGCGGGTCAAATGTTTCTTTGAGTATGGCGGCGGCGGGGTTCTTTCCGAACATGGCAATCAAGATGATGCAGGTGGGCGAGGAGAGCGGGTCGATGTCCGAGGTTCTGGAGCGTACGGCGGTATATTATGAGAGGAAGGTGGATTCGACGATCGATACGGTGATGGGGCTGATGGAGCCGATTATGATTGTATCGGTTGGGGCGATAGTGCTGGTCGTGGTGCTGGCGCTGTATCTGCCGATTTTCTCGATTTCAAACATTAAAGGCTGAAATATACGTACGAAAAAAGTGCAAAGGTGTTGGAGTCGGTTACGGATTTTACCGAGTGTAATGACATAACGGAAATATTGCTGTCAAACTGCATAATTAACAGGAGCAGGCAAATGAAAAGCAACAAGGGTTTCACATTAATCGAGCTGATGGTCGTGATCCTCATCGTCGGCATTCTGGCGGCGGTCGCCGTGCCGATTATGCGGGGTCGAATCGATTCTGCGAAGTGGTCCGAAGCGAACGCGGCGGCGGGTTCTATTCGCAGCGCGGTACGAGCTTATATCGCCGAGAAGGGTTCGAGCTACGACTACAGCGACATCGAGGGTACTCTCGATGCGGTAGGTTCGGAGGTCGGTTTCAGTTCAGGCGATCTGGACGGGGCCTATTTCAATCATGAAGATTACGAGATCACGTCGGTGGACGGTTCGGCGGGGACGTGCACGGTTGAGGTCACATCGAGCCATGACGAAGGTCCTTCGGGCACGGGCACTCTGTCGGCGGACGGATCGTGGTCTGTCAGCTCAGACGGTGGTGAATAAACGCCAGGTGATACACTCGGACTGAGCCGTTTTCGAAGAGGTCCGAAAAGGCGAGGAGGAACGTAACAAAATTCGGCGGCTTTGACTGGGTTCAAAGCCGCCATTTTTGCATGCGGGGTCACGGGAAGCCGGTTGGCGCAGGAGAATTACAACGGAGGAGCGATTCAATGACCGGACGAACAAATCGCAGGGCACTCGGTCTTAGCCTGATAGAGGTGATGGTGGCGACCCTCGTTCTCGGCCTGGCGGTCGTAGGGACGGGGGCGTTTCGCTATCACAGTTCTCTGGAGGCGCGGCGCGCCAGGGTAAGACTGACGGGCGGAAGGCTTGGGATGCTGCTTCTTGAGGGATGGAAAGGGGTCGGAGGCTATTCCGGTTACAGTTGGTACGCACTGGAGGATCCGCTGGATTACGACCCGACCGATCCGAACGATTATAACCCTCAGGACAGCGACACGGTCTGTCTTGCGCCGGGATTGGCGGCACAGAGTGAACAGGTCGGCACCCCCCTGCCTGCGGGATTCACGGAGCTGGATTCTACGGCAAGTCCGAATTACCGGATCGTGGTGGACGGGGTGAATTATTATGCCACGATGGGGTATAAGGATGAAGACAGCGAGCCGCGAGAACTTTACGTCTGTGTGGCGTGGATGCAAGATTACGGTCAATGGGAGTCCGGCGGGGATTATCAGAGTGTTGCGTTTACCACTTATGCAGCGGATTGACAAAACCGTCTGTAAATACATTTCTTTGTAACTTACGGGAACGGATATGGTGCGACGTGGCAGTACGCTCGTGGAATTGATCGCCGCAATGGCGGCTTCAGCGGTTCTTGTGCTTGGAGCCGGCGTGGTGCTGGTGGACAGCCAGAGAGGGTATAACAGTATGTACGGTCGTGTCAACGGCGAACGCAGAGTCGGGGCAATGCGGGCGAAGGCGGCCTTCGACCGGATAGCCAGGCACGCCAGCATTGTTGATGGGGCCGTCGATGAAGGAGAAGTCATTCTCTATTCGCACTCGGACGGGGAGAATCCGAGCGAGCCGGATAAATATGCAAAGATGTACCTATCCGAAGATCAGCTTCTGGTGGAGTACGGGGACGTAAGCTACGGCTACGGCCAGAATAAGATGCATACGAGCACGGAGACGGTAGTTCTGGCGGACAACGTATCGGATGTCGAGTTCAGAATATGGGGGGCGGCGGTGCAGATGGTTCTGATCATAGAAGATGAGAACGGGTCCATGACGGTGATGAGTACGGCGATACGCCATAATGAATAGAAACCGGGGCAAATCATGCAACTTGGAAGATTACACGGCGGGCAAAGACCAGGTGGCAACGGTGGTTTCATGCTGCCGCTGATGGTGGCGATTGTATTGACTCTTTCTGTGGGCGGGGTGGCGTTGCTGGCTCTGGGGTCGTCGTCCCGGGTTCGGACAGCACGCAAGATCGCGGAGATGCAGGCCAGGGCAGCGGCAGACGCGGGGCTCACAAAGGCATTGTTCGAAATGAACAAGGGTTTCACGGGCGATAACTGGAAGTTTTCTCAGGTGCAATCGGAGCAGGCGGGGACGCTGTCGCACGTTGATGCGGGCTACGACTACGAAATCGAGGAACAGACAAAGGACCGCGTATATACGGTTACATCGACGGGGACGTGCGGAGCGGCCGTGAAAACAGTGTCGTGTACGATTCATCTGCGGCAGGTTTGGGAGTACGCGCTTTATTCGCTTGGGTACGCCCCACCGGATGATCCGAAGGGTCCGAAGTGGCCCGAGAGATCACGGCCGTCCGGCAAAGGCGGCAAGATCGTCTTAAAGGGCTATAACGTAACGGCCTTCGATTCAAGTGACGACGACAGGCGTGCGGACGATATAGGCACTGCGATACGTACGAACAGCAGGCACAAAAAGGCACTGAAGTTCGAAGAGGATGTAGAGATCAATGCGGATCTAATTGTCGGCCCCGGCGCGGACCCGGACGACAGCGTCGAACTAAGGGAAGGAGCGGAGGTTTACGGTGAGATTTATGCGGCGGCGGACCTGGCGGTGCTGCCGGCGGTGAAGCTGCCAAATAGTCTCGACAGAAAAGGTAAGAACTTTAAGTATAAGGAGGGCAAGACGCTCAGCGGCCAAAAGACGTTCAAGCATTTTCATCTGACGCCAGGCAAGGTCCAGAAGATCAACGGCAACTGCAGTATTTATGTTGAGAAGAACCTGAAGATACACGACAGGGCACACCTTGTAATTACCGAAGGCTCTTCGCTTGCGCTATATATTGGTGGTAAGCTGGAGGTGAAGCAGTCGGCGTTTGAAGAGTATTATGTCGATGACGAAGACGATGACGGCGATGATGATGATGATGATGACGATGACGACGATGATGATGACGATGACGGCGACGACGATGATGACGGTCATGGCAATGGTAATGGCCACGGAAACGGGCGTGGGAACGGTCATGGAAACGGGCGTGGGCGTGGGCGTGGGCATAGCGACGATGACGATGATGACGGTCATGGCAATGGTAATGGCCACGGAAACGGGCGTGGGAACGGCCATGGAAATGGGCGTGGGCGTGGGCATAGCGACGATGATGATGATGGGACGCAGTACCATCAGCGTGGAATTGTGAATATAAATAAGAATGCGGGTAGTCTGAAGATATACGGGGTCGATAGTTGCAATAAGATAAGTTTGAGAGAGGTGGGCGATTTTTACGGCTGCATTTATGCTCCGATGGCTAACGTGGAGGTTCGTGGGAGCCGGGACATATACGGATCCATAGGAGGCTGGAACGTCACATTGGAGACGAAGAAGGACGGAAATGAGAGGGAGATTCACGACTTCCACTACGATGCGGCCCTTGGCAGCGGGAATACAGCAGACGATCCGGGAGGTAGATTCGTGATTCGAAACTGGCGGCAGGTCAGGTGAAGGAGGTCGGGCTGGAAATGTTATCCGAGGCCCAGGTCCTTGGCCCGAAGCTCAGGATGACAAAGGGACGGGGAAAGCACGAAATTTGAAGCACGAAATTCGAAACACATTCGAATGTTCGAATGACAAGAATCATAAAGGGCTAGTGCCGGTTGGGAGGTTCTTCGCGGGGTCAGCTTGCGTCAGGGGACGAAGGCCAGATGCTTCGCGTTGCTCAGCATGACAGCGGTGGTGGAAGCGCGGCATATTGAACAAGAGTTGGCTGGAAATGTAGTCCGGGGCCCAGATCCTTCGCCTTTGGCTCAGGATGACAAAGGCTGGGTTTCGACAGGATCGGGGCGGGTTCTTCGGGCGGTGGAGTAAGAGGCGGGATGCGGGGGATGGAGAATTAGGGCCGATAACGGGCAGCGGGGGGCGATTTGTCGACGATGCTGTTGAGAGCGCCGCAGGGGATGCGGCTTTTTTATTATTGGCAGATGGTGGATAGAGCGTTGTTGAAGGTGCTCTTATGGGACAGGCAAATTGATCGTCGCGGGGCGTGATGGCGGAGGAAGTTAATATCAATTGCAGGTAATACAACGAATGTGTAAAGCCGATAAACGGTCATATATGAAGGTCTTTGGGGCTTTGCGCGCAAACGGAGGTGTGCCGGCCGCGAAGTTGACGGCCCAGCCAAGAAATTAAGGGGCACAGACGGGTGGATTTGAAAAGACTACTGAGATTGAGGCGGAGCGATTTGCTCGGTCTGGATATCGGTTCATCATCGGTGAAACTCGTTCGTCTGAAAAAGGACGGCGATACTTACGCGGTGCGCGCGGCGGGCGTTGTCGAGATCGAACAGAGTGAAGACGACGGCGAGCAGCTCGTGCTGGCGAAGGCCCGCGCTGCACAGGATTGTCTGCGGACGGTCAACGCCGGCAGCAAGGCAGCGGTGTGCAGCGTCTGCGGATCGGAGGTTGCGGTTCGCGATTTTCGTTTTCCGGCGCTGGGCGGAGAAGAACTTGAGAACGCAGTGATGCTGGAAGCCAGGCAGGTGTGCCCTTTCAACGTAGACGAGGCTACTGTCGATTATCACGTTATTTCCGACGGCAACGAGCAGACCAGAGGCGTTTTGGTGGCGGCAACCAACTCGTTGATAGATGAAAAGTCGCAGGTGACCAAACGAGCATCGCTGAATTGTGTGCTGATGGATATTGACGGGCTGGCGCTTCTGAACTGTTACGAGGCGTGGGAGCAGGACGAGGCCGCGGCTGCGACGGCGATATTGAATATAGGCGGATCGTGGACGATTTTGGCGATTCGGGGCGATGACGGGCTGCCGTTCATTCGGGACATTACATTCGGGGGCGACTCGATAATCCAGGAGATCGCCGACGAGAACGGGACGGAGCCCCATGTGGTTCGGCAGTGCCTTGGCGGGGACTGGTCGATTCCGGATTTCGACGTTGAGGCCAATCTTGCGGCAGCGGCGGAAAGGCTGATTGTGGACGTTTCGCGGACGCTGCGATATTACGCCACTCAGGAGCAATCGGAGCCGGTTTCGCGTTTGCTGGTCTGCGGCGGTTTCGCTCAGACGCATGGCCTGAGAGCCCTGCTGGAGGATCGTCTCGGGGTGGAGGCGGTTGTGTGGAATCCCCTGGAGACAATGGCGTGCGAAGACGACGGCTACAGTCAAGATACGATAACGAAGAAGGGACCCGCACTCGCGGTGGCGACGGGTCTGGCAATGAGGTCTATCTGAGATGTTCGAAGTAGATCTTCTAAAAGGCAAGGGTATTCCGGTTCGCTTTCGGCCTGAGACGGCGGTCGTGATCGCGGTGATGGTTGTCGTGCCGGTTCTGGTCGGGCTGGGTATAGCGGGGCTGTACCTGCGGAACAGCATCGCCCTTTCGATTCAGAAGCACACTTTGAAATCGTACGAGGACAAGGAAGACCGTTTGGCGGTGGCGACGGAGATGCAGAAGGAACTGAAGCGGGACAAGGCCGAGTGCAGTTTGTGCCTTATGGAGATAAAGGACTCGCTGCGGAACCACAAGCAGTGGTCGGAGGCGATCAGGACGGTGGTTCAGAGCATGCCCGATTCGGTGGTTCTTCGGGAGATGCGGGTTGAGCAGCGTTCGATGAAAACTAAGGTGCCCAAGAAGAACGATCCGGACAAGAAGATTACGGTTTCGGTTCCGGTGAGAAATCTTCGGATGAGCGTGAGCAGCACCGTGGAGAACGGCACGGACGCGGCGGTTCGGGATTTTCGCAACCGGTTGTGGGCTTCGGAAGTTCTGGGGCCGGAGTTGCAGAATATCGAGGTATCGCAGCAGCAGGAGACTGTGGAGGGTGAGGAAATAGTGTCTTATGAAATCAACTGCATATTCAAGGTGGAAATCTGATGGGCGAGTGGAGACATTGTGGCGGATTTGGATGTATGGGGTTTGAATCCCGTTCGGCGGCCAGATGCTTCGCTTCGCTCAGCATGACAGTGATAGTGGAAGCACGAAATTCGAATGTCGAAACTCGAGACAACTTCGAATGTGTGAATGGCAGAAACAAGAAACGGCCGGCGCCGGGTTGGGCGGATTTAGCCAATCGAGTTGCAATAGGTGACGAGGGCCAGATGCTTCGCTTCGCTCAGCATGACAGTGATATGGAAGTACGAAATTCGAATGTGCGAATGACAGAAAGAATAGACAGTGCGCCGGGGTTCGACAGCTTTGGGCAAACCGGGTTGCGTCAGGCGGCGATGGCCGGATGCTTCGCTTCGCTCAGGATGAGAATCGCCATGACCTGGGGTTAGGGCGGCGGCGTGGTGATTCAGCCAGAATGTAACAAATTAGAAATAAGGATTGGGCAGCGGGTCGGTCAGCAGGTGCTGATTCGGGCTTTGTTGAGTGATGAAACCGAAGGCTAAAAGAAACTTGACCACGATTGCGATGGTGTGGACGGCGTGTGGTGTCGTTTGTCTTTTTATATATCTGCTGGTTCTTTCTCCGCAGCGTCAGAAGATGCACAGCGTAAATGTGAAGCTGGAGAAGAAGAAGGAGAATTATCGGGAGGCGGTTCGGATTTCGCGGCCTGAGCATCGCAAGGAACTGGAGAAAGAGTTGGAGGCCCTGGAGCAGAAGGTTCAGGATTTTGCGATCGATTCGGAGAATTCGGCGAATCTGACTTTTGCCATAAGTGAAATCGCCAAGGCCAATGATTTGCGGTCTTTCAGTATTCGCAGCAGCGAGTCGGACGTTGTTGGCGGCGATAAAGACGATGATACGATCAAAGAGAGTCATATTGCGGTGAGTTTTACCGGGAGTTTTCAGCAGTTCGCGCGATTTTTGAATGCTATGGAACGCAACAGGCCGGTGCTTTTCGTGGATAATTTTTCGATAGAGAAAGGCAAGGAGCACGAGGCGGGCAATCGCGTGAATATGGATGTTGTTGGATTTGTCAGACAATGAGAACCAGTTAATGCAGGGACTTTAGTCCCGGATGGGTTTTGATATGCGAACGGTGGCGATAGCCAATCAAAAAGGCGGTTGCGGCAAGACGACGACATCGGTGAATTTGTCGGCGGCTTTAGCGGAGGCCGGTCAGCGGGTGCTTCTTGTAGATCTGGACCCGCAGGCTCATGCGACGATCGGGCTTGGGTTCGATCCGGAGAGACTGGATGCGACGATTTACAACGCCATCGCGGGGACGGGCGAATCGGCGGCCAAGGCTTCGAGGACCCTTCTTAGTACGATTATCGGCAGCGGAGTGAAGGGGTTGAGTCTGATTCCGAGCAACATACTTCTGAGCGGAGGGGAACTGGAACTTGCGCGGATGCAGGACAGGGAGTACGTGCTGGCCGAGTGCCTGGCCGAGGCGGAGGGGGCGTACGATATCTGCATAATCGACTGTTCGCCTTCGCTGAGTCTGCTGACGCTGAATGCCCTGGTTGCAAGTACGGATCTGATAGTTCCGGTTCAGGCTCATTATTATGCGCTGGAGGGGTTGCGGCAACTGCTGGAGACTGTTAATATCGTCTGCGAGAGGTTCAATCCGGGGCTGGTTTCGCTGAGTATTCTGCTGACCTTCGTGGAGAAGAAGACGGCGCTGAGCCGCGAAATCGAGCGGCAGATGAGAGACTACTTCGGCGGGTTGGTTTTCGAGACCGTAATCCGCAGGAACGTAAGGCTCGCCGAGGCACCGAGCGCGGGCGAGCCGATAACGGATTACGCTCCACAGAGTCGAGGAGCGAGCGACTATACGGCTCTGGCGCGTGAGATACTTTACGGCAGCGGGTCGGATGGAGCCTGTGAACCGGAAGACGGCGGGCACGGACAGAGTTCGGAGGATGAGGTCTCGTGTGATGAAAACAAAAACGATCAGGTAACAGCACCCCGGGACAGCGGGTGCCAGATTTTGGTGTAGGACTATGCGGACAATATCGATAGTTAACCAGGAGCCTTACAGCGGCAAGACCACTACGGCGATGAATCTGGGTGCGGCGCTCGTGGAAGAAGGACACGAGGTTCTGCTTATAGACGCCGATCCGCGGGGTGTCCTGACAGAAGTCCTTGGCGTGGAAGCGCCGAGGAAGTCGGTCGGACTCTATGATGTGATCACCGGCGATGCGGAGATGGGCGAAGCTGTGAAGGAAACGGGCATCGAGCAGTTGAGCGTGGTGGACGCGGACATTCGGCTGGCGGCGGCGGAGTACGATCTGGCCGGGGTGCTGGGGCGGGAATTCGTGCTCGGTGAGGAGCTGAACCCGGTTGAGGGCAAATACGATATCTGCCTGATAGACTGTGCGCCGTTTCTGGGCCTGGTGACTCTAAACGCGATGGTGGCCAGCGAGGATGTGATAGTTCCGATTCACGTGGGCGAGCATTCGGAGGCGGCATTGGAGCAATTGATGAACATGGTGGAGCACGTTAAGGAGCGGTTCGCCCCGTGTGCGGTGAAAGTGAGGGGGCTGCTGCAGACAATCGTGGATAAACGCAGGAAGGCGGTGCAGCAGTCTCAGCGGAAGTTGAAGAGGAATTATAAGAAGGTGCTTTTTAAGACAGAGATCAGCAAGTCGCCGGCGGTGGCCGATGCGATGGAAGCCGGGGAGCCGGTTCTGAGTTATTCGCCGAAGAGCAAGGGAGCGACGCAGTACAGGGCCCTTGCGGAGGAAATAAGCAATGGCTAACGGCAGAAAAGACGGTTACGGACTGCATAAGGACATCTCTTCGATTTTCGACGGGGTTTCGACGCCCAAGCAGAGTTGTTCGAGCCGTCCGATGCGCAAGAGACAGACGACGGCGGACAGACCTAAGAAGGTAAATCCGGTGGTCGGTTCGGAGGCCGGGGGTGCGGCGGTGAATACGTCGGCTAAGGCAAAGTCGCCGAGGCCGAAGGTGAAGCCGATCTCGCAGACGCCGTCGGGCAAGGGCCCGAAGGTGGTGGAGATTTCCAGGGGCGGGACTATCGCGCGGATAAAGAAGAAACTGCTGAAGCCGAAGCCGGGAGTGAGTCCGGCGCGTCAGAAGACTATGGTGGTTATGATTCCGCTGCTGGCAATAGTTTTCATATACGTTGTGATGCAGGTTTTCGGTACATCGCCAAGGAGTACAAAGGCCAGGGACAGGGATGACGAGACGACGGCGAGTAAATCGAGTAACGAGATAGAGTGGGAGCTGCCGCAGCCGTATCCGGCGGATATGAGAGATCCTATGGTTGCGGCGAAGGTGGAAGAGATGAAGCCGGTCGAGATTACGATGGTGGAGACAAGGGAGACTAATCCGGGCGGGCGATTCGAAATTAAGGGTATTGTGTACAGCGAGAGCAATCCGTCGGCGATGATAGGCAGCAGGATAGTGCGCGAAGGTGACAGCATCGACGGAGCGGAAGTGGTGGAAATAAATGAAAACAGTGTAGTATTCGAAGCGAACGGGACGGTTTGGACCGAGGAGGTCCGTCGGTAGAGGCGGTACGGGCAGGCGAGAGAAGCGGTCGTTTCGATTTATTCTGGGAGCAGTTTTTATGACAAGCTCTGGTGGAAGGTGTGTTGATATTCTGTTGCGGGCGGCACTTGCGATCGTTCTGTTCGCGTGCAGCGCTGCAGCCGGAGCGTCCGGAACGACGGGCGCCGGGGCGGACGAGCAGTCGCTGGAAGTGCGCATGCAGAAACGGATATCGGTCGATTTTCCCAAGACCCCGATTCAGGATGTGATTCGGCTGATGGCGGATCAGGCACAGGTCGATCATATTATCAGTCCGACGGTGGTGGGTGAAGTTACGGTCAAGCTGACGGACGTCCCTCTGGCCGAGGCGATGGACAGCATACTGTCTGCGCACGGCTACGGGTACAGCATGGGGACAAATATTATCCGGGTGGCGCCGATCGCGGAGCTGCAGCAGGTGGACGAGCGGCTGGTGCACAAGGTGTTTCAAATTACGTACGCGGACGTTTCGGAGGTGGCCAAGGCGCTGGAGAAGATACGCTCGAAGCAGGGTATGGTTTCGCACAATCAAGGGACGAGCCATATTATCGTCACGGATACCGAGTCGAAGATGCGGGCGATGGAGGATTTCATAGAGCAGGTCGACAAGATGACTCCGCAAGTGCTGGTGGAGGTCCGGATATACGATATTACGAGCAAGGACCGGTTCGATTTCGGCGTGGAGTGGGATGCGGGGAGGGAGACCGTGTACAGTCCGGATACGACGGCCGGTAAAGGTATGATAGGGACCAATCCGAGCGGGGATGTGCAGCCGTTTGCGACGGGTGTTTTTCGCGGGGCAACGGGGAAGACGACGGGGACGACCGGTCTGCTTCGGTTCGGGTGGCTGGCCGATCATCTGGATATAGACGCGGTTTTGAGGGCTCAGCAGAACGACCTGGATGCGAAGCTGCTGGCGAATCCGCGGGTTCTGGTGCTGGATAACGAGAAGGCGAATATCAGGATCGTGCAGGAGATACCGTATCAGGAGTTGACCGAATCGAGCGAGGGCGGCCAGATCGGGACGACGGCGTTTCGAGACGTGGGTGTGGAACTGGAGGTTACGCCTCATGTGACCCGAGAGCAGATGGTGCGTCTGGATCTTATGCCGAAGTTCAGTTTGAAGACCGACGAGGTGGTTCTGGTCGGCAGCGGCGATTCGGCTTTTCCACAGCCGGTGATCGACCGTCGCGAGGCTTATACCACGCTTCTGGTGGAGAGCGGCAAGACGGTTGTGCTGGGCGGGATGCGTTCGAAGACCGTCAATAAGGTTGTAAACAAGATTCCGCTGCTGGGGGATGTTCCCGTGGCAGGTTGGCTGTTCAAGTTCGAGGGCGAGGATACGGTGATGAGCGAGCTGGTGGTGTTCATTACGCCCAGGATTGTGGAACGGGGAACGCTTTCGCCGGAGGAGAGAGAGCAGTATGAGTCGACTAATTTTC
>CAYOTO010000055.1:0-20663 GCA_964406945.1 uncultured Pirellulales bacterium | reverse complement strand
ACGTTTTTCCTTCGCTACCCAGATGCTTCGCTTCACTCAGCATGACAGTTCTAGAGTCCCTTCGCATCCGCCAGTTAGTGTGAACGGAGCAACGCAACTCCTGTAATCCTGAACGAAGCGCCGATACGCCTGTCATCCTGAACAAAGCTACGCTACGCTTGTCATCCTGAACAAAGCTACGCTACCCTTGTCATCCTGAACAAGCGCAGCGCAGTGAAGGATCTGGCCCTCGCACAAGACGTCATGTTCGCAAGCGCAGCCGCGTTCTCCTTCGCAACCCAGATCCTTCGCTGCGCTCAGGATGACAATTTGAGAGTCCCTTCGCATCCGCCTGTTAGTGTGAACGGAGCAACGCAACTCCTGTCATCCTGAACGGAGCGCCGATACTCCTGTCATCCTGAACGGAGCCCCGATACGCTTGTCATCCTGAACAAAGCTACGCTACCCTTGTCATCCTGAACAAGCGCAGCGCAGTGAAGGATCTGGCCCTCGCACAAGACGTCATGTTCGCAAGCGACCCCGTGTTTTCCTTCGCAACCCAGATGCTTCGCTTCGCTCAGCATGACAGTTCGAAGCCGCCATTCGCAAACGCATCAACTGCTCTTCAAAGCACATGGGCCTCAACGTCCGGCGCAGGCACGCCATCTGTGCCAACTGCGACCGCGATTATCGCTGCATCGCTTTCACCGCCCTCTGACGTTTGACTGACCACGGCAAACGTGTGTCGCCCGGCCTGCAGCGACTCAACCGTGCATTCATAGAACCCGCGTCCCCGGTATTCGGTCGAACCGACCACCGCCTCATAATTGATCTGTCCCGAGTCTGCGTCACTGTAGACATTGAATCGCTCAGGCTCGCCGGCCTGTCCGAGCGGCTCGTAGAACCACCGCAGCCGAACAGCATTTGCGGTGACTTGTGCGCCGTCCGCTCCGAACACACCGTTCGCCCGCCCGGCCGCCAAGCGTCCGTCGCCGCCGATCCGAACCCTGGTTGCCGCACCGAACGTCCGCTCACAAATGCCGAACCCGTTAAAACGCCTCAGCACGTAATACCAGGTTGAGCCGGGATTATGAGGCACGTACGCAGGCGGCTGCAACTGCCGGCAATCGACGTCGCCGGCGGCTATAATCCTGTCAAAATCAACACCATCCATCCGCACCCCGCGATACACCGCCGCCAGCCCCGCCTGCCGCATCCAGAACCAGCCGCCCGACAGCACGGTTCCCAGTTTGAAGCCCGTGTCGCCCATTCCTCCGAACAGCGCCTCCCTCAGCCACGCCCTCTCGATATCCAGCGAACCGCCGGTCCAGATGTCCCGCTCGCACAATCCCGGCCTCGCCAGGGCGTCCGACGTTTCACCGCAATCGCCCGAGATACCGACGACCGGCAAAAAAGACTGTGGAACCGTGCTTCGCTCGAACATCGAAAAGGGTTCTCTCGCCAGCGGCCGGATTTCGTCCGCTCCGAGCGGCCTGTCCCAGAACATGACATATGCAATCTCGGCTTCGGGACTGTAACCGACCGAATGCCCCAGCCGCAGCAGAGCATCGACGCCGGTCTTCACGGCGCCGACATTCGCTGAATTGCACAGCACCCCGTCGACGTAGAGACTCGCATCCGAACCGTCATAAACACATGTCATCGAATACCAGCGTCCGACCTCTACCAGAGGCCCGTGAATGGCCACGTTCCCGCCGGAGGCCTTGTAGAAAGTCGCGGCCAGCCTGCCGTTCCAGGGCGCACCCGTCGCATACCAACAGTGCCCGCCTACGCAGATGTAATCGAGCAGTATCGGCAGAGCGTCCGCCTCGGTCGGCAACTGTCGGAACTTGACACGAATCGACCAACTGAACCCGCCGCCGCTGACGTATCGTTCGTCTTCATCGTCCAACTGCACATAGCCGCTGGTTCCGTCGAACTCGACACACGGGCCGCAATCGCCGCCCTTCCACCACACGCCGCCGCCAAGCGAGCCGACAGTTCGCTCCACGACATCGAAAACCCTGTCGCCGCCGCCTTCATTCAGCAGCCAGCACTTGAACAATCCCCTCGCCGCCGGATGTCCCGTAATAATTCTACTGCCTCGAATCGGCTTAAAACCACCAGCCATAATCTTCTCCTAACACCAAAATCCACCCGCCTTGCCCGGCCGTCTTCGTCCGCGACGCCATGCTCACAACCGGCACCGACTTTCCATTCGCAACCCAGATCCTTCGCTGCGCTCAGGATGACAGTTCGAGCGTTCCTTCGCATCCGCCTGTCATCCTGAACTCACGACACGCTTGTCATCCTAAACGAAACACCGATACCCCTGTCATCCTGAACGAAGCGCAGCCACTCTTGTCATCCTGAACGGAGCGCAGCGCAGTGAAGGATCCGGCCCTCGCATGAGACGTCATGTTCGCAGTCGAAGCCGAGTTCTCCTTCACAACCCAGATGCTTCGCTCAGCATGACAGATCGAGTGTCCCTTCGCATCCGTCTCTCATCCTGAACGAAGCACCGATACCCCTGTCATCCTGAACGAAGCACCGCCACTCTTGTCATCCTGAACGAAGCGGAGCGGAGTGAAGGATCCGGCCCTCGCATGAGACGTCATGTTCGCAGTCGAAGCCGAGTTCTCCTTCACAACCCAGATGCTTCGCTCAGCATGACAGATCGAGTGTCCCTTCGCATCCGTCTCTCATCCATCGTCTATCGTCCATCGTCTCTCGCCCCTCGTCCCTCGTTCGCCCCTACCCCACGGCTTCATACCGCCAGGGCCGGTACTTCGCAGTCACAGTAATCGAATCCGTACTGCCGCTGCGTTTGCAGTACAACCTGAACTTCGCCACATCACGCACCACGAAGCTCACCTGGTTCGGATCGGTCCCGTTGTCCAGCATCACCGCCGTCAGCGGCGTATCGTCCCAGTTGCTGCCGTCCAGCGAGCCCTGCACGCTGATTTCCAGATCGTCCGTCGGACTCGCCGGAAAATCCGCATCCACTGTTACGTGCGCCGCTTCATAGCCGTCGGCCGCCAGGTCCACAGCCGACGAATACGAACCGGTCGTAACCACAACGGCGTTCATAATCGTGCTGTCGCCGCCCCAGCTTCTCTTTATCGTCGCCATCTCGAACTCCTAATCCAGACTAACACTCAAATCCCCCGCCGCGAACTCGGGCGCATCCCCGGCCCGCACTACCTGCACAACGCTCAACTGCCCCCAGGCGAGCATCTCGCCGCCGGTGGGAGCATCGAACAACGCAACGTGACTCACCTGCGGCCAGTCGCTGTCGGCGGGTGCGAACAGAATGCCGCCGGCATTGCTGACGGTCCCGTCCTGGGCCGAATTCCAGTCGGCCGCCGTTGTCCGCACCCGCCCGTAACCGCCGCCCGCAGGCTCGGCCAGGCCGGACCCGTCGTCGCCCGGCTCGGCCGAGGACAATCCAACATGGATGTCGGGAGCAATGCAGGCGCCTTTGCCGAACAGATGATCCAGCACCCGCCCCTTCCAGAAATCCGAAAATCCACCCATCAGCACTCCTTTCGTCACTTATACCAATTATCCTGCCATCCTCAATTAAGTCCAGCCACGTTTGTCATCCTGAACCAAGCGCCGATACCCCTGTCATCCTGAACGAAGCGCCGATACCCCTGTCATCCTGAACGGAGCGCCAATACCCCTGTCATCCTGAACGGAGCGCCAATACCCCTGTCATCCTGAACGAAGCGCCAATACCCCTGTCATCCTGAACGGAGCGCAGCGAAGTGAAGGATCTGGCCCTCGCATAAGACGTCATGTTCGCAATCGACCCCGCTTTTTCCTTCGCTACCCAGATGCGTCGCTTCGCTCAGCAGGCTATAACATACTTGCGTCACTCGCATAGAGCAGCTCGTATATCGCTCAGCCAATGCCCCGCTCGATACTCAACTCCCCGTCGTTCGCCGTATGTGTCAGAATCACCGTCTGCCCGTCGTCGTCGTAATAATCGATCGCCCCGGTGCTCTTATCCTGCATCGCTCTGTTGGCCAGGATTTTGTCCGTCGTCAGCACACCGGCTCCCGTCCAGACAATCTCACAGCCGCCGACCAGCAAATCGGCGTCGCTCGGATTCGCACCGCCCTGCACGAACACCTGCACCGCATACCTGCCGGCCGGAACATTCGAATCGAAGTCGCCCACGTAACGCGAGCCGCTCTTGTCGGCAAGCTGTATGTCGTAATCGTCCGCATCCCGCCCGTCGGTGCCCCAGGCCTCGAACCCCTGCTGCGACGGATGCCACACATCACCGCCGGCTCTGCGTATCGCCGCATATAAAACATTTCCCGACGCGTAATTCACCTGAATCTCATTTGCCATTTTGATTTCCTCGTCCTGCAGCAATCAGAATTCTCAAACCGACCCCGATAACAGTGACTACGTTTACGGCTCTTCGGTCCACGAGCCGTTCTTGGCAATAGTCACCCAGTCGCCGTTTCCATCCGCAACCAGCACCAGAGACGCCCCGATCGTGCTGCACGCCTTGTACTTGCCGGCGGTCTGCCCGCAATCATCTCGAATCGTTTTGGTATCCGGGTCAACCCGCAACTCCTGCCCGGCCTGCACGGCGAACGTAAAACAGGTCCCCTCAGTCGCAGGATCAGGCAGAATCAGCGTAACCGTCCCCGTCGCTCCGCGATTCGTATGAACACCGCCTGATTCAGACTCTTCCAGAAGATCCATGCTGGTGTGAGCCTCAATCTGACGCCTAACGCCCCCGGCCCCGTGCGGAACAATGCAGTTATGCCCCGATCGGTTATCGACAATCGCGGTAATATCGCCGTCCGCGGTCGCGACCACCGCCAGTCGCACGTGCGCCGTTTTCTGCATATCCGGAAAAGAAGAATACTCGTTCGAAACCAGACTGCCCGAACTGTCGAGGTATATGTAGATATTCGCCTTGTCATCGGCAAGCGTAACCTGCGACGCGCCGCCGTACGTTACCAACTGCGTACCCAGCCAGAACTTGCCCGCCTTTACGCCGATATCGAGTCCGCCCTCATCATACACACGCAGATCGTTCGCCCGCCGCATCGCCAGCAGCAGCCGATACAACAGCTTGCGAAACTCCAGATAATACGGAGCAGTCCCCGTCGCTATATACTCGACACCGGTCTCGGCATCCGACTCGATATTCAGCAGATCATTATCCCCGGGATAAACCTCACCCATTGCTGTCTCCTTTCAACAAAATAGTCACTATAGCACCCCTCCTTCACAGCCTCTTCATCCTGAGCCAAGCCACGCTTGTCATCCTGAACGAGCGCAGCGAAGTGAAGGATCCGGCCCTCAAACGAGACGTCATCTTCGCAACCGAAACCGACTTCTCTTTCGCTGCCCAGATGCTTCGCTTCGCTCAGCATGACAGTTCGAGCGTTCCTTCGCATCCGCGTGTCATCCTCAAGCAAGCCCCGGCACTCTTGTCATCCTGAACGCAGCGACAATACTCTTGTCATCCTGAACGAGCGCAGCGAAGTGAAGAGCCTGCCCTGAGCTTGTCGAAGGGATCCGGCCTCCGAATTAGAACTCGCCTCAATCACCTTGATTATCCGACACTCAAAACCAGTCTGTTTGCAGCCCGGTCAAAAGACTCTATCGCCAGTTCCTCCGCGCCTGCCGCCGCCGCACCGACAAAAACGGGCCCTATCTCACCAGCCGCACCCTCAACTCCGTCAGCATCACTAACTTCAACACCGAACAAGTAGTCGCCCTTCTCCAGGGCCTCACTGACCCACACGCTCCTGTCGGCATCGAATCCGAATGCACCTTCTGCGAAACAGCCCTTACCGAATCCGACCGCAGCAGCACCGTCGTAGCCGAAGTCGGACCCGCCGAAACAGCTCATCCCGAACCCGCTCTTGTCCTGCCGGGCGGCCCACAACCGGACCGAGCCATTGGCAAGGACACTCGAATAATCCACGGTGCCCGTATCACCGTCGCTGTAGATCCGAACATCGCCGCCAATCGGCAGCGACTGGCTTCTTAGCACGCCAATTCGAACACGCCCACCGCCTGCCGCGGCCGGTTCCAGTTCCTCACCAAAGTCTTTGTCCGCATCCTCACTCGCAACCGCGCAGACTTCGATTCTCACAGCCGATGATACGCTAGCCGGCACCGCAACGACCAGCCGCCGCTGCTCCGCGTCTGCGGTAACCCCCGCAGGCTTTCCGTTCACGTACACCTGGTGCAGCCTGCCGCTGTGCGTCGAACGCCACGTAACAAGCGCCCTGCCGACCACGGCGTCGAACCGTCCGCTCCCGGCCACACCACCTGCGATTGCAAACGCCCGCACATTGCTTATTCCATCGCTTATCAGCCCCATGCCCTTACACCTTCAACTGCGTATAGACAATCTCATAGTCGACGACTACACCCGCACCGATGCTGCGTCTGTGAGTAACCTCAAACGAATCCATACGCAGGTCCTCAAACGTCTCGCCATCGGCGACAAGCGTGTGAGAAGCACCGTCGCGAAAAGAATCCACAGAAGCAATCCGTCTGTCCATGGCCGCACCACTTACCGCCCGCAGCGTCCCGCTCTGCAGGAGCCTTCGCCCCCGGGCACCCATGTCGATGCTCAAAACACCATCGAGCCCCGCCGCGGACCGCTCCACGCAAGCCCGCGAAACATTGCCTACCTTCAGCGAAAGCCCGTCCCTATCGAAAACCGTGTTTCCATCAAGAGTTATTCCCATCGATCCCGCCTCTCAATCAGTCCCGCACGAGCTTGCCGCAGGCCCCGACCATGCTCCGATCCGCGACCCCGTCATCACCGGCGTCGACACTCACATTACATCTGGCCCTGGCCCCGTCATAGAGCCGCTCGTAATGCCTGCTCTTTTCCCAGAGCCGCTCATCGCCGCCGGCCAACGTCGCATACACACTCGCAATCACCTTAAACGCCGAAGCCCGCCGCAACCCCTCGGTGTCGAGCACATCCTCGGCGCCGTATTCGCTATCCGGATCGCCGGGCGCTATCCCGAAATACTCCGTAAGAACATACGCGGCCTGCTCGGCCTGAGGCCTCAGCGTGCTCACCCGGTACGAAACATCCGTCGCCGCCGGCGGAGCGACCGCCGCATCTGCATCATCGGCCCTGACCACCGAAACCGTCAACTGAGCAGCCGAATCCACACTCACAATCTCGAACGCCCCGTCCAGCACGCCGTCGCCGCCGACCAGGTACACAACGCCCCCTGTCGAAACGCCCGCCGAAACGAAGTCGGCTCCGGCAACAGTAAATATCGTCCCGCTCAGCAAGCCTGCCGTGCCGCTCGCAATCACCTGCGACGGCAGATGAAGCTCACCGAACAACACAGGCTCATACTTCAACACATCCGCATCATTCGAAAAACAAGCCATGTCTTTTTACCTTTTTGCTTTTCACTTTTTACCTGGAACAGGACGCCCGGGCCCCGAACGCATCCCGGACGTCCGGCCCTCGAACATCAATCAGCAGAACCAGCAGATCAGCTCGTTGCCAGATCGCGAATCAGCCCGTGCGCACCCTCGTTCTTCAGCTCCAGCGTGTACTCGCCAATCAGCTCGCCGCACTCGTAATCACCGCTGCTCGCCAGCGGCTTGAAGTGAAAACTGCGCCCCGCCAGCGGCAACACGTTCACACGAGAAGAATCCAGCAGCAGCACCGCATCCTTCGGCATCCACAGCGTCGTAACGATCCTGCAAACTCCGAAGTCGCTCTCGTACAGACTCACCATGTCTGTGTAAGTCTTGTCGTTGGCCCCGAACGTCCGACTGGCCGAGCAGAACGCATTGATCTTGCGCTTCTGATAACCGTTGACCACAATCAGATCGACATTGCCGTTGCTGTTCTCCCAGATGCTCCGCAGCACGTAGTTGATCTTGTCCTCGTCCAGGCCGGTCCCAGCCGGAAATCCGCCGTCGCCCGTATGGAATACGTTCGAAGAAAGATGCTGAACGATGCCTTTCATCGACCGCCTCACCGAACCGCTGCCCTGCGGATTGCTCGCCGGCTGACCGCCGTTGATCACCGTATTCTCCAGATCCCGCAGCATCTCCCGCAGTCGCTCCTGCTTCTGGTAATCCATCTCATCGGCCAGACCGAGCTGATTCGCCGCCAAGTCCGTGCCGCTGACCTCGACCGCCGCCGTGAATATCTGCGTGTAATTGCCGACCCTGCTTCGATTGGTGAACCGCGCCGTCGGCTTGTCCGCCCCTTCCAGGGCCGCATTGCCGAGGATGTTGATCACCTGATTGTCCGCCAGGTTCTCTGCCGTTGTCCCGGCGTAACCGCGAACAACGGTAAGCGTGTTGCTGTTGACCGCAGTCACCAGCATCAGTTCCTCGCTGCCCTCGACCTGAATCTGGTCACCGACTCTGAACCGGCTGCCGTTATCCACAACGAAGTCCGTGTCGGCCGACGGATCGCTGTAAGTGCTGTCGTTGATAGCATCCTTGTTCGGCAGCAGCGAATCCTCGAGCCACTCGTGATGTGTGCTCGTCGCCTCCCGCAGCGGATCGCCCAGTGCATCCAGCAGCGGCGTCTCGTACGGTGATACTATTCCAATCAAATCGCTGACATCCTCGGCCAGCTCAGGCAGAGTCGTCCCCGCCGAATAAGTCGCTTTACCCGTAAAAGCCATAAACAATTCTCCTTCCAGTCCAACAGCCCCCGCCAAAGCGGCAGCCCAATTTCAATTTATCCGCAATACCCGTGAATCCACTTTGGAAGCCGGAATTTAACGATGCTTTCCTGTCATCCTGACCTGCCCCCTGCCATCCTGAACGTAGCCACGCCAGGCTTGTCATCCTGAACAAGCGAAGCGCCGTGAAGGATCCGGCCTTCGCACGAGACGTCATGCTCGCAATCGAAGCCGCGTTCTCCTCCGCCACACAGATGCTTCGTTTCACTCAGCATGACAGTCCAGGGGTCCCTTCGCATCCGGCTGTCATGCTGAACTCACCCTACGCCTGTCTTCCTGAGCGTTAGTAGCCCTGCCATCCTGCACGTAGCGTCAATATCCCTGTCATCCTGAACGGAGCGCAGCGAAGTGAAGGATCTGGCCTTCGCACGAGAAATCATTCTCGCAATCGAAGCCGCTCTCACCTAACCCGCACTCCTGCGGAGCCTCAAGTACTCATGCACATCCCGCCTGTCACCCGTTGCAGCGGCCTTGCTTGCCGACCTCTCCAGCGTCGTCTGAGCACCGGCAGCTCTATCCTTGACCCCGCCCGTTCTGTGCGAAGCCGTCGAACCGGCGGCGCCGAACAGATATTGCTTTTCCTTTCTCAACTGATCCACGACCTCGTCCACATCCGCCTCCGGATCCTTCTTGACCCTCGCCTGCGCGATCAGAACCGCCGCCTCGACGTCAACCGCCCCGGCCGCCGCGAGTTTCCGCATCAATGTGCTCTCACTCTCGACTGCAGCGAGTTTTGCCGATACATCCTTCGCCGCCGCCTGAGCTTCGCTCAACTGCTCGCTCAGCGATTCGACCTGCTTTTCGGCATTCTGGGCGCGCTTGCGATAGCGAATCGACTCGGCCACCGGAACGAGCTTTTCATTATTGTCACCCGTTCCACCTTCTGTCTCCGACAGCACTTCCTGCGTCTGTACCTGACTCATACAACCTCCTTCAGCCCCAAAGGGGACAACCTTATTTAACTTCGGCTTCTGCCGTATCCTGATAACCAAGCTCTCTGAGCACCTGCTCGCCGGGCACGCCCAGTTCTCTCTTGATCTGAGCCTCCCGCAACTTCTCCATCGTGTTCTCCGGCAGCGGACTCGGGAATACCACATCGATCTCCCTGTCGGCCTTACTCGTCTCATATACCCCCGCCTTGTCCAGCATCGCCAGCACCATGCGGCATATCCGCTTGAGCCCCTCGCTGTAGGTGAACCTCTTGCGTTCGGTCTTGGCCAGCGTCCCCATCATTGTCAGCCGCAGCGCAACCGCACTGGTCAAGTTGCCAACCTTGTTCTTGAGAATGCCCGCAACCACCGGAGTCACCCCGCTGACCTTGTCCATCGCCTCGCGAATTTCGGCTATATGCATCCCCTCGCTCGGCGTGGCGGCGTCGCCGCCGAACTCCTCGATGTGCGCATCTGGATTGTCCGTGTACCACATCCTCCCGGGCGAGACGGGTCTGTCCTCGAAGCCCTCGATTCCCTTGCCCAGATACATCTTGAACGACTGAAACGTAATCCGGCTCGCCCGGTCGCTCAATCTGGTGTTCAGCTCATCCTGCAGAGGAATCAGCGGCTCTACGTCGCTGATCCCCTCGTAGTAATAGGGCTGGGCGACATTCTGAACGTGCACCACCGGCAAAAATCCCCACGGCAGCCGACCCGCCGCGACCGGCTCTTTATCCTCGTACCGCTGCCATCCCTCGGCCGATATGATCTCCGTAACGCTCACCACCTGCCGCCGGTCCGAACCGCCCGCCGGCCCCAGCAGCCTGCCCAGGAATGAGTTTTTCGTGCTGAGTGAATTTCGCCGCTGCTGAAAATGCTGCACGTAGCATCCAATCCTGCGATAGTCGTTTTCATCCAGAACAGGCAGTGCTCTCGGCGCCTCGATCAACTCCAGATCGATTGTCTGCGCTAATCGCACAGCACCTTCGAGTGATGTTGAAGGCGTGCTGTAAGATGTGCGTTCGGTGATTTCATCGCCAGGCCTGACGATACAATCGACAAAGCCGTAGACGCTCCCGAGCACTGCCATATCCTGAAAAAACCCTATGTCACCGTTGGCGGAAAACACAGCCTTTATGATTCGTTCGATTTCTCTGCGTTTCCGGCCGTCCGGCGAACGCGAAACGAACGCCACGGGTTTGCCGAACAGAAAGTCCACCGCCGCGTTTATCCGCCATGCGATGTCGTTCTCGATCACAACTTCCTTGCGCTGAATGTCGTTAACCGCGCGGGCGCCGAACATCCCCGCCCCGGCCGTACGGACCAGACCCGTTATGCGGCTCGGCAGACCGTATTCCTGGGCCTGGACGTAGCACCTGCCCGCCTCGGACACTTTGCGGTCCGACGCCCCGGCGCGTCCCACTTCGTACGTGGGGTTCGAGTAGTACTCCCAGAGCTTCACAAAGTGACGCTGAATCCCCGGCCAGTGCTCTTCCACCAGCCAGTCCAGATAATCAGCGTCAATCTCGATGCCAAACATCCCAAGCTCAAATCCCATATCTCACTCTCCTAAGAGCAAACCCTACTTTCGCACAATTTCATAACGGCCAGCGCCGGGCACAGCCGCGCCACTCTTGTCATCCTGAACGCAGCGCAGCGAAGTGAAGGATCTGGCCTGCGAATGAGACGCTACCTTCACAACGATCCTGACTCCTCAATCTCAGGCCCGCATGCATCGATCAGTTGTACGTGACAGCCGAACGAGAAGACCGAAAAACACCCGGCCCTCCGTAATCAGCACGAACTTGCGTGTTTGTTACAATTTCGAACCATATCGTGACTTAAAATTCTCCCGCAACTGCCTGTCCGGCAAGCAGTAAAAATTTCTCGAAAAAAACGAACATCATCGCGCGCCTACCCCCGCCTTTGTGCGCAAATCCCCAAAATCCTTACCCATCTTAACTATGTATAAGCGGCCCGAAGCACGGAGTCTTCATGCCAAATCCCGTGCGCTATTGACGCCCGAGCCGTGAATTCTCATTCCACGTGGCTGAGTATGTGCGTCGAGGGCCGTTGACTTTTTCCCGGTCGTTTCGCATAATCGAACGTGGATTTGTTCAATAATCAAAAACGCACAATCGATATCGAAAGGCCGAGTATGAAACGTGTAGTCTTGTCAGTCGCAATCTGCCTGCTTGCAGCATCGAATCTCCCCGCCGCCAAGCCGCTGCCGGACCTGAAGATCCCCGAAGGTCTCGGCGTAAACATCCACTTTCGCCACGACCCGGTCGATCTCGACATGATCGCCGACGCCGGCTTTACGTTCATCCGCATGGATTTCACCTGGGCCGCCGTCGAACGCGCCAAAGGCGTCTACGACTTCGAGAAAACCGGCTATGACGCTCTGACCGCAGGCTGCACCCGTCGCGGCATCCGCCTGCTCTACATCCTCGACTACTCCAACAGGCTCTACGAGTCCGATCGCTCGGTCCGAACCCAGACCGGCCGAGACGCCTACACCCGCTTCGCAGCAGCAGCCGCAAAACGGTACGCAGGCAAAGGCATCCTCTGGGAAATCTGGAACGAGCCGAACATAAAGCAGTTCTGGACGCCCCAACCGAGCGTGGACGACTACTGCAAACTCGTCGGGCAGGCCGCCCCGGCTATCCGCGAATCCGATCCCTCGGGCCTGGTAGTCGCCGGCGCCACCTCCCGCATTCCCTTCGATTGGTTCGAGGCATGCTTCAAAAAAGGATTGCTCGAACACGTCGATGTACTCAGCGTCCATCCCTACCGCTCCCAGCCTCCCGAAACAGTCATGCCCGACTACAAGCGACTCCGTCAACTCATCGACAAATACGCACCCCAGGGCAAGAACATCCCGATCATCAGCGGCGAGTGGGGCTACTCGAACGTGAACTGGGACAAAAACCGTCTGTCCGGAGAAACCCAGGCCAATTACCTCGTCCGCGAGTTCCTCATCAACTATTACTGCAAAATACCCGTCAGTATCTGGTACGACTGGAAAAACGACGGCACAAACCCCAAAGAACGCGAGCACAACTTCGGCACAGTCACCCACGAACTCCAGCCCAAGCCCGCCTACGAAGCCGCCAAGGTTCTCACCTCGACTCTCGAAGGCTACTCCGTCAGCAAGCGACTCGATCTCGAAAGCCATGAAGATTACGCACTTCTGCTGCACAAAGACCGCGCCAAAGCCCTGGCCGTCTGGACGACCGCCGAAGATCACAAAGTAAACATCCCCCTCGAGCCGGGCGAAGGCACGCTCCTAAACATGCTCGGCAAGAAAAAACAAATCGCATGGGAAGACAACGGCCCCAAACTCAACATTTCGCAAAGCCCGCAATACCTGCTAATCACGCCAAAAGTCCAATTCGAGAAAGCCGACGGCCGCATCGACGTCACAATCGGCGGCGAACCCTTCACCAGCTATATCTACAAAATCAGCCCGGACAAACCCCTCGCCGCCGACAACGTCCTGCTGACCAAGCCCGTTCTCTATCCGCTGCGAACCCCGGACGGCGTTACAGTGACAAGGGGCTGGCCATTCGAGGACATCCAAGGCGAGCGAAAAGACCACCCGCACCACATAGGCTTGTACTTCACGTACGACCAGATCAACGGCAATCCCTTCTGGAACAACAGCCGCAATCCGCTGCCCGCCGTAAAGCACGTCAAAACGATCGAAATGGCAGGCGGCGAAGGCAGCGGAACTCTCGTCACCGAGATGCACTGGATCGGCAAGGACAACAAGCCCCTGCTGCGCGAGATTCGCAAGACCGTCTTCACAGCCGCGGGTGATTACATCGCCATGAACTTCAACATTGAGTTCAAAGCCATTGCCGACAAGGTCGAGTTCGGTGACACCAAGGAAGGCATGTTCGCGATCCGCCTGGCGCAGTGGCTTACCGAAAACACCGACAGCAAGTACACCAGGGGCACCGGCTCGTACCTCAGTTCCAACGGCGACAAAAGGGAAAAAGGCGTCTGGGGCAAACGCGCCAAGTGGGTCCGGATCCAGGGCCAAAAAGACGATAAGACCGCCGGTATTGCTATTCTCAATCACCCGACCAGCACCAATTATCCCACGTACTGGCACGCGCGCGGCTACGGTGCATTCAGCGCAAATCCGCTCGGCCAGTACAAATTCCAGCAATCCAAAGGCGTTGACAACCCAAAACATTTCGGGCTCGAACTCAAAAAAGGCCAGACCGCCTCATTTAAATTCCGCGTAATCATCTACGACGGCGACTGGCCCGCCGAAAAAATCGAAAAACAGTGGAAGGACTACGCCAAATAGGTCGAAAGCCGTCAACGCCACATTGCGAACACGACACCTCATACGCAGACCGGATCCCTCACTGCGCTGCACTTTTGTCAGGACGACAAGCGTCGCCTTTACGAATACCCGTAAAAATTGTCATGCTGAGCGCAGCGAAGCATCTGGGCAGCGAAATAGAACGCGGCATCGTTTGCGAACATGACTTCTCATGCGAAGATCGGATCCCTTCGACAAGCTCAGGGCGGGCTCTTCACTTCGCGGCGCTTCGTTCAGGATGACAAGCGGATGCGAAGGGGCTCTCGGATTGTCATGCTGAGTGAAACGAAGCATCTGGGTTGCGAAGGAAGAATCAAGCCGCATTGCGAACAAGACGTCTCACGCGAGGCCGGATCCCTTCGACAAGCTCAGGGCAGGCTCTTCACTTCGCTGCGCTTCGTTCGGGGTTACAGGTGTTGCGATACTGCCTTCGTGATGACAGACAGAGGCAAACAGAAACGGCTCCGAGCTGAGTTTCAGCTTCGGAGCCGTGTTGTGCGGAGGCCGGCGGCGTCGTCATCCTCGTGCGACGCCGCCGTCATGCGAAAAATTCTTCTTCCAGGAGTGCCCGCCGGATCGTCGGGCGGGCCCTCGTTGATATTGATGTTCAATTACGCTGTATATCCAGGTATCCGATCAGGTTTATGCATGGCACTCCATCCCTGATTACCCTTACTCCTTGTGCTTCCCGGGTGAGACATATCTTCAACAAATCCTGCGGCGACGCGAACGCAGCAGGCCGAGGCCGCCGAGTCCGAGCATTGCCAGCGTCGCCGGTTCGGGTACTTCGACGAGAAAGTCCTGGTATCTGCAGTTGGTCAGGCCCGCAAGTTCGGCGATCGGGCCGGTGCCGTCGAGTGAGTGCAGCATGCCGTTAGCGAGCGTCGTGTCCAGATCTATCGCACGGAAGCCCAGGTCGCCTGCCGTACCATCCTGACCGACATCCCACAGAGCCGGCGTTTCGGGCAGGTCTTCGTAGATGATTTCCCAGACGGCGGCAGCGAAAGCTTCGGCTTCGGAATTCTGCTGGGCGCTGTGCGAACCGGCTCCGGTCCAGGACGGATCGTAGTATCTGCCCCACAGCTCACCCAGCGACTGGGCCTTGCTCAACCCGATACCAACGCCGATGAAATCGTCCGGCTGGGGCAGGCCGCTGACGCTGTTCAAAACGTACAGCCGTACCTCAGGTGACGCCAACTGCGTCAGCTCAATGCAGATCCCGTTCAGCGTGGACTCGCCGAATATTTCGCCGTAGTCGGTGCCGTTGCTCGCATCGAGTAGGTGCACGCCGGCCCGGACCGTCTGGCCGTCGAATCCGCCGCCCCAGATTGTCATTTCGTCCGAGGCGCCGAAGCCGTCGTGGACTATTTCCACCGTTCCCTGCGGGACCGCCGAGGCCGTCCCGACCACAATCAAAATCATCGCCGCTACTGCTGCTTCTGCCATTCTCATCTTCAAATTAGTCTTCATTTCCGTACCCCCATGTTTTCGGGTTTATGATCCGTCATTTCCTGACGTACATTCCCTGTTTGCAGCTACATTGCCGCCTGTAATGCTGGTTGGTGAATCGTTTTCGGTGTGGTTGCTTCGCCGTTAGCGGCCGCGACGCGTTCTGAACAGTGTGAGCGAGCCGAAACCGAGCAGTGCTATCGTCGCCGGTTCGGGCACCGGAGTCACGCCGCCCATCCTGACGACCATGTCGTCGTAGTCGCCGTCGAAAGCGATGCCGGCCGAGTCGATGCGAAGGTCCTCGAAGGCTATTACTATTGGATTCGGACTGTTCTGGCCGCCGGGATTCGTCTCGAACAACAGCCCGTGAGACACGCCGTAGTCGTTGCCCGTATTATGCGCGGGATTGCTGTAGAATACGCCACCGCCGTCGTCGGTCCTGGCAGAACTGTCCAGGTAGAATCCGAACACCGCGCCTATCGCGGCCTTCTCGGCCGGGTCGATCCATGCCTGATGCGATTCCGGATCGAAGTGTACGGTGACGTTGCTCAGCGGTGAATCGCCGCCTTCGAACAGCTCGAGCTTCTCGTCCGGATTCGAAGGATCGTATATGCCGAACTTATTGGTATCCGCGAAGCCGGCGAACTCGATCAGCAGCTTGGCCGAGGCGGACTCTGCGCTGCCGAGCAGCTCGGCGTAATGATAGCCGCTCTGCTCGATGCCGTCGAACGCGGGTATGTTGACGATCTCGCCCAGGTCCGGCGTTGCCGAAGCGGTTGCGGCCAAAGATACAATTACGGTGCTGACTGCGATTGCGAAAAGGCTTGTCGTTCTGCTCATCTGTTCACCCCCCAGTGAATCTGTTTGCAAATACAAACTGAACAAGATTTTGTTTTGGTGCGGTCAACCGACTTGGCTGTTGCACCCCCCAATGTTGAGCCTATCTTACCCAATTTAACTTTGAATGTCAAGTCACTGCTTCTCTATTTTGCCTTTTTGCGGAACATTTCGTAGCGAAGTTTGTCCACAAATCGCGACAAAACGGTGCCCGGCCGTACAAATTGTCTCCATAAGTACTTTATTAGCAAGTATTTACATCAAAGCAGCATTCGGGTGAAAACGCCGTGGCCAACGCACGCCCAAAATTGCGAAAGTCGCGGGTAGCTGAAGATTTTTTTGGCGTTCTTGTCGCCACGCCTGCCGGGGCACCCACTGAATGTCGCGTTTAAGGCTGTATTCTGCGCTGTCGCGTCCCCGGTTCGGCGGGCGATTAGAATGCGAAAACGTGCAAACCTGGTAGAGGACCTGTGCAATTTGCGGTCTCAATGCAGTTTTTGCCGCAACTTTTTTCCGGACGTAAAGTGCTGACTCATCGACACTTAGGTCGTGTTGACACGACGAATACGCATTTTTTGCCGGAAACAGCTTGTTTTTGTTAGATAAACATATAACATAGTGCAGTTGTTAGATATTTATCTAACAATAAGGCTCGGCCCGTGGTGGTCGGATGCGTCGCGGCATCGCCCGGGCGACGAGCAATCTATTTAATAGAAGGCGGACAATCGCAGCCGCCTGGCGAGACAGGAGGAACAATCCATGAGAAACAAAAGCACATAACGCCCAATCGCCCCGGTGTTGCCTTCCAAACGCATGCTGCCACCCTGAGCGCAGCGAGCGAACACAACGTCTCATACGAAGGCCAGACCCTTCACGTCGCTTCGCTCGTTGCGAGGCGTGGCTTTGTTCCGGATCGCACAAGGAAGCGAAGGGGCCTACAAATTGTCATGCTGAGTGAAACGAAGCATCTGGGCTGCGAAGGAGAACGCGGTTTCGAGTGCGAACACGATGTCTTATGCGAGGGCCGGACCCCTTCGGCAAGCTCAGGGCAGGCTCTTCATTTCGCTTCGCTCGTTCAGGATGACGAGCATCAAGCACCCAGTACGCGGAGTTAAGTTATGAATCAAGCGAGACACACAAGAATCACAGGCAGGCGGCTCGACCGGGCGGCGGCCGAGTCGGTTCGCAGACGAATAGCACTGCTGGGCGGGCTGGACCGGCTCATCATGCAGATGCGGCTCGAGCACGGCAACACGTTCGGCCAGATCGCGCAACTGGCGGGCCTGAGCGAATCTACAGTGACGCGGCGGTTCCGTCGGATCGTGCGGCGACTTGGCGATGAGCGCTTCGTGTTGCTGCTGCAGACCGGCCGGCGTCTGAACTATCGTCAGCGGTACATCATCCGCGATTTTCTGCTGCGGGGTCTGCCGCTGCGGGACATCGCCAGACGTCGACGGTGCAGCATCCACAGGGTTCGACGCACTTTGGGTGAACTGAGCGAACTGGCCGCCGCGGCGAATGCAGACCGACACGAAACCGTCAGAAAGGAGACCAGAGAATGCATTCAATTTCTGTCAGCAGGAAGTTCGACCGCCACGGGCCCATCACGGACAAGGCGGCCGCGGTCATGCGGATGTTCTCAGTCACGGCGGATACGCTCAGAACGAACTCTCGCGAATACGGCTGTGAGGTGGAGATAGAAAACGGCGACGTTGTATTCATAACCGGCCCCTCGGGATCGGGCAAGAGCACGCTGCTGCGGCAGATCGAACGATCCGTTGCGCGCGGTCAGAGGGTGAACCTCGATGACATTGAACTGCCCGGTGACCGGACGGTGATTGACTGCATTCCGGGCCGGTGGCTGAGCGGGGTCAAATTGCTCTCGCAGGCGGGGCTTTCGGACGTATTCTGCCTGCTGAATCGCGCTGCGAATCTCAGCGAGGGCCAGCACTGGCGACTGCGGCTGGCGATGGGGCTGGCAAGTGATGCAAGCTGGATATTCGCCGACGAGTACTGTTCGGGCCTGGATCGCATATCGGCAATGGTGATCTCTCACAACATCTCAAAATTCGCCCGCCGCACCGGTCGCACTTTCGTCCTGGCCGCGAGCAATCGAGACACAGTATGCCAACTGCGCCCGGATATAATCATAGAACAGGACTGCCGCGGCAGCAGCACAGTCACATACCGCGACCCCGTGCGGCAGAACCGGGATGCATGCGGCACCGGCGATTGAGTGGAGAAAGGGAGAGTTTGAATCTGTCCGCCTTGCGCAATGAAGTATCGCATAAATTGCCGTGCGGGTTAATACTGTCATCCTGAGCGAAGCGAAGGATCTGGGCATCGAAGGAAAAGTAACGCCGGACTTCGAGCAAAACTCAATGGCGAGGACCACTAACGCCCGGGATCAAACCATTATGAACTCGCCTGCGTCAGGCTTTGAGATGCTTGTCAGAAACGATTAGTTCAGTTTGGACAGATGCTCAAATTTGGGCCCTGACGGGGAAATTTGTGCACCTGGGGTCCCAGGCTGTTTTGCCGAGTCAATTTCGCTGAATTCGGACCCACAGATTACTTCGAAGAGCCTTATTTTTGAGATTTCTGCTATGCACATTATACATATCTATCTTGAAAGGAGTGGGATATGGGCAAGAACATCGAACGAATCGCCCTGAATCGGCTTTTGGAGCATCCGGACAATCCGAACCGGATGAGTTCCGCGGCGTTCGGCCGGCTCGTGCGAAATATCGAACAAAGGGGCGTTTACGAACCCCTGGTCGTGCGTCGCCATCGGGACCGCCGCGGGTTCTATCAGATCATCAACGGTCATCACCGTGCAAAAGCCCTTGCCAAACTCGGACACAGCGAGGCCGACGCGATCGTCTGGGACATCGACGACGAGCAGACTCTGGTGCTGCTGGCGACGCTGAACAGGCTGTGCGGCTCGGACGTTCTGGACAAAAAGATCGCACTTCTGCAGAAGCTCACTGCCAAACGCTCGACAAAGGAGCTTGCGAAGCTGCTGCCCGCTTCGGCCCGGCAGATCGACAGGCTTGTCAACCTCGAACCGCCCGCCGCCCCGGCCGCTGTGCCGGATAAACCGCTCGCAACGCCCGTAGTATTCTTCCTCGGCGACCAACAGAAGCGAACCCTCGACCAGGCCCTGACCGCCGCATCCGACAGCAACACCAAAACCAAAGCCGCCGCCCTGACCACAATCGCCCAACAGTTCCTAAAGTCCCGAGCATAACAGACCCAGGCGAATACGCTAAATACAATCAGGCATCGCCCGATTTGCCAACCTCAGGGCACCGCAAACCGCCCGCATTGTCATCCTGAGCGCAGGCCGCCCATACTGTCATCCTGAGCGCAGCGAAGGATCCGGGCTGCGAAGGAGAACGCGGCTGCGGTTGCGAACATGACGTCTCATGCGAGGGCCGGATCCTTCACTTCGCTGCGCTCGTTCAGGATGACAAGCGAAGCGTGAGCGAGTTGAGGACGACGAGAACGGAGTGTTCCGTTCAGGATGACAGGCGGATGCGAAGGAACGCTCGTACTGTCATCCTGAGCGCAGCGAAGGATCCGGGCTGCGAAGGAGAACGCGGCCGCGGTTGCGAACATGACGTCTCGCACAAGGGCCGGATCCTTCACTCCGCTTCGCTCCGTTCAGGATGACAGGGGTAGTAACGCTTCGTACAGGATGACAGGGGTATCGACGCTCGTTCGGGTCGGCGGGTCGACAGCATGGCTGCGCCGGGGCCGAAAGATAAATCGAACAAATATCACTATCTTCTTTTGGAGTAAAAACAATGTCGCGCAAGAAACTTACGAAACGTCAGCAGGCGGTAATTGACGAGCTGTTTACGGGCGAGCTGGACGAGCAGGCGACTCTGGACAAATACGGCGTTACCCGCCGGCTGTTCAAGAAGTGGATGACCGGCGAGGCCTTCCGCGGCGAGTTCGAGGCCCGCATCGCCGATTCGTACCGCCGCAGCGAAATGATCATCGCCCGCTTCGCACCGGTCGCCGCGGCCAGACTGGTCGAGCTGACCGGTTCGGAAAAGGAAGAGACCCGACGCAAAGCATGCCTGGACATAATCGCCCTGCCCGAAAGACTCAAAGAACCCACTGCTCCCCAGGAAGCCGACGAGCCGCCTGCGACCGCCCTGCCGCCCGAGACCGCCCGCCGTATCTTGGCCGCCCTGGCAGCCGATGACGAATCGCCCGAAGACCCATGCCGGGATTAACCCTGCTTCTGACCCGAGCGGTCCCGCCGCCGTACTGAGTCGCCCGTTTACGTCGTCCTGCTGCCCCACAAATCTGCAGACGCGTTCACATGGTTGTAATGCAGAACAAATCTCAGCTGCGCCTGTAATCCTGAACAAAGCGCCCCTACCCCTG
>CAYOTO010000054.1:0-21195 GCA_964406945.1 uncultured Pirellulales bacterium | reverse complement strand
GAGCCTTCAGACTCTGACCACGGTCATAGACCGTGGAACTCTATGTCGCATTAGAGTGACGTATGCAACACAATTAGGCCGACGAAGCTTGAGACGGCCTCTTATCGGTGTTACAGGCCAGAAAGAGGGGATGTTATCGGCACCGTTTTGGAATATTTTTGACAAGGCCGGGGTACGGAAAACCCCGGCGGATGCAAAACGCAGGTGCAGCTTAGAGGCAGAGACTAATGCAGATAATCGCCAAATGTCCAAAATGTAGCACTACCGCCAAACTCGTTGCGGAGGCCGCGGATCGCCGCATCCGCTGCGGGCAATGCGGACGGCTTTTCAAAGTGCCGAGTCTGGAGGAAATTTCTGCGGCGGTCGAAGTCCTGCAGAATTCCAGGGGCACGATCTATGTCGATGAGAAAGGCAGGATCTACGGCTGAATAAATCTGCAGATCATTTTAGGCGGTAAACTGTCGTGATTCGGCCCGGCAGGCCGCATCCACGAGTTGAAACAATCGCCGGACCATCATCGGCGCCGGCCAGCAACGCCGAGCCCGCTCGGAATTCATATCGTTCCATGCAACCGCAAGCGGAAGGACAACGGCCTCAACCGCCGTATTCTCTAATTCGGCCGCCAGTTGCCCCAGCACCTCCACCATTCGAAGCGGCGGTTCGACTATCCTGGCATCCTTGCTGCGGCCCGAGCAGGCGGCCGAGGTGCCTTCCACAAGATATTCCCTGCATGCCAGCGGACGCTGAGCGTAAATCGAACAGGACCTGTTGGCAAGGAAAGGACAAGCAATATCCATGCCACTATACCATTCACTGATGCTCTGGAGTGTGCCATCCGATGCTGAACCCGGCTCCTGCAGGCCTATGGACGGCGGTTGATGGTTGAGTATGCGCCGGGCCGCCAGTAGAGACTTTCTTACCATCTTCTTGTGCTCGCTCGCGTTACGATCCTGCATATCCCGCCCCAGACGGATGGCCTCGGGCACCGACAGCGGAACGAGATAGCCGCAGCAGGCCGAGCAGCCCTTCCGACAGGGTATGCGGCATTTTTCGCGGCGACACCTTTCGACGGACGCAGCGGCAATCCGATCGGAAACAGCCCTGGCCAGCGGAACGAGATCGCCCAGGGTCGCAGGACCGTCCGATACCGCGGCGCGGACACAAATGCTGCGGCCGGCCCAATTGATGTCCAGCCCGACAATCTTGCGGTTTCCTTCACAACTGCGTCCCGGTTTTCCCGGAGCAAGTACTTCGATAGGCTTGCGTCTGACCACCCTGAAATGCCTCCTGTGTCTCCAGCCTTTTCAAAAGCTTAGCATGATGCCTTATCCTCGGCATGCCTCCACCTTCAGAAACAATTGTTACAATCGACAAATCACAGGTGCAGCTTAAGCAGCGCAGGAAGCTGTATCGGCGCACAGCCGAAATGTTGAGGGGGCTACGGAATAACCCTGCATGGCAGAGAAAAAGGCATGGAAACAGCAAGAATTTATTGAAACCGGCAAAAAAACAATTCGTTACAGGACGTTGGCTTATCCAGAACAAGTTTACTGCTATCCAAAACCGAGCAGCCGCTCGAAATCTCGTACAGTCAACTCGCCAAGAGAATCTACTACTAAGTCCGCACCCGCAGCCGACAAATCTTCCCTCTTTCGTGTGGAAGTAACGGCTATCACCGCCATTGAAGCGGATTTTCCCGCCTGAACACCCTGCACCGCGTCCTCCACGACGACGCAGCAACCGGGCTCGACAGAGAGTTTAGAGGCCGCCGTGAGAAATGTTTCCGGGTCGGGCTTACTGTTTGTAACGTCTTCAGCGGTTACGCGGATCTGAAAGTAATCCGTGATTTCCAGGCGTTCCAGGAGCAATTCCAGGTTTGCGCGCGGGGCCGAAGAACCGACAGCCATTTTGAAGCCGGCCTGCCGCAGATCAGCCAGCAAATTCCCAACCTCCTCGGATAGCTTCAGACTCTCGACAATTATCTGTCGGTAACGCTGTTCTTTGCGGTGTGAGAGCCGTTCGATTTCTTCTTCTGAAACGCCCGGCCCAAGCAACTTCGGGATGATCAACTTGTTCTGCATGCCAAAGGTCTGATAGAAGAACTCGTCGTCCATTTCGAAGCCTTCTTCTTCGGCCAGATCGTACCACGACTGCTTGTGAGCCCAGCCGGTATCGACCAGTACCCCGTCCAGATCGAAAATCACCCCCGGGCATTTCTCTGTTCCACTCATACAATTAACCTCTGCACATACGCCACAGTCGGCGAAGATCGACAACGCCACCGCGAGTTCTACTCGAATTTGGATTCGACATTAGACCAGTCAAGCGGGCGTTCTGCAAGGGATGTTATTCGAATATCGCGTTTGGTCTCGCGGCCTTCAGTCAATAATCGATGGCAGGCGGTGCGCCTGCTGAAAAGTGGTTTCGCTGCGGTGAATGCCTGAATTATGTTGCAAACAGCGGGCCAGGCAATATCATTGATGGGCATTCAGATACAGGACAAACCGAGAACTACCGGCATATATGATATTTACGCTGCAAAGATATGTTTTCCGCGAATTGCTCAAGGTGTTCATACCGACGGCAATCGCGCTGACGATGATGCTGAGCCTCGGGAGCATACTTTCGCCCGTGCAGGAATACGGAGTAGGCCCGGAGCAGGTGTTGCATCTCATGGGCTACTTTCTGCCCATAACGCTGACTTTCGTTTTGCCGATGGCGGCCCTGTTCGCGGCGGCTCTCGTATACGGCAGGTTCGCCAGCGACAACGAACTGGACGCCTGCCGCGCCAGCGGTTTGCACCTGCTTACACTGGTTTATCCGGGCTTGGTGCTCGCGATTCTGGTTGCGATCGCAAATCTCATGCTCAGTTTTCACGTAATGCCCGCTTTCGTACTCAGAGCCGAAAAGTCGCTCAAGGCCGACGCAAAACAGATACTGTTCCGAAATCTTAAGCGCAAAGGCTACTACCGGCTGCCCCCTACCAACGAGTTTCTGCTCTATGCAGATGCGGTCAGCGACGAACACAATACACTGGCCGGAATAGTCATTCAGGAGTTCGACCGCAAGGAGCTGCGTGTCGAAAAAGTGATAGCCGCCGACGCCGCCACGATCAATTTCCAGCCGCACAAGAGATTCAACGAGGTGCAGATAGTTGCATATAACACCGTCCAGGTGGGGCCCGAAGACGAATTCGGTTTCTCGGTGAGAAGGCTGCCGCTTAATCTCGAATTCGGCTCGATGTTCGGCGACGAAATAAAATTCAAAAAGATCGACGAAATGAAACGTATCCGCGTCGATCCGATCCGATTCGATCCGGTTGCGAGGCTGGCCCAGCAGACTTACATGCAGCTTATGACGGAACTGCTGGCACAGGATGTCGCGATATCCATCAACGCAGGCAAGCCGTATCGCCTCCACAGCGGCCAAAAGCTCATCGACATAACCGCCAACGACTGCCTGCCCGAGGGCAGCAAAATGGTGGAACTGACCGGAGAAGTCGTAATCGATGAGTACGAAGCCCTTACCCGAGAACATATTGAGACATACAAAAGCGCCAAAGCGCTGCTCCACATCGAAGGCGACGAACTGTGGCCTACGCTTACTCTCGATGTTTACAATGCGCGAAGGGGCGAAACCGGCGATCTGAAGATGCGGCATATCGTGCGGGGACTGATCCTGCCCCGCTCGATAGGTGAAATAACGGACCAATTCAAATCCGGCGGCGACATAAAACCCCGCGCGCTTGCAACGGGTATCGAGCGGCTCGATACCGAACCCAGCACGATACTGACCCGGCGAAATCGCGAATTGCAGGCTACTATCGACAAGATGCTGCTGGAGATCAAATCCGTGATAAATTCGCGTCTGGTATTCGGAATAGGGTGCGTACCCATGATAATTATCGGGATCGGGCTTGGAATAATCAAAAGAGGCGGTCATCTTTTAAGTGCATTCGGCATAAGCTGTGTGCCGGCAGCGGTGCTGATTATATGTATCATGAGCGGCAGACAGATGACCGAGAACCCCAGCGGACAGAATGACCACGGACTAATTCTCATGTGGGGCGGACTCGCATTTCTCTTTTTGCTGGCGGTTATTATACTTCGAAAGCTGACCAGAACCTGAGACAGCGGCTGCTCTCGCCAGATAGACTTATGAAGATACTCGACAGATATGTTGCGAAGAACTTCCTGACGGGCTACCTGATAGCTTTCGGGGTGCTGATGGGTCTGCGCGTTATCATCGACTTGTTCGTGAATCTTGACGAATTCGCCGAGCACGAAAACCTGGCAACCATGGATGTGATTCGAAACGTAGCTACGTTTTATGCGGTCAACAGCGCGGTGTATTTCCGTGATTTTGCTGGAATGATAACGGTTGTTGCCGCGGCTTTCTCTTTCGGACGGATGGTTCGCAACAGAGAACTCGTCGCGGTGATGGCTTCGGGAGTCAGTCTCAAACGCGTGATCGGGCCCATACTCTTTCTGGCGCTTATATTTACCGGGCTTCTTGTAGTCGATCAGGAGATCATAATTCCTCGTCTGGCCGATGACCTCTCGCGTCGCCACGACGATATTCCCGGCCAGGAAACATACGATGCATGGTTTCTTACCGATGACAGAGGCTCGCTGATTTCGTCGGTACGTTTCGAAGTAAACACCGACACACTTGTGAAACCCACGATAATAACGCGAAAGGCGAGCGAACGCCCCGGAGTGTGGAAGACAACCGGCTGCATTACAGCCGACAAAGCCGTCTACGACTATGACCAAAACAAATGGCGGCTGGTCAACGGCCGCTACTCGGTTGCAGGTTCCGAACAAGGCGCTCAAGCGATCGACTGGTACGATTCGGGCGATCTGACGCCAAGGGAAATACCCATAAGACACAAGGCCGACAGCAAGACGCTTCTCAGCTCCAGACAGCTTTCGGAGCTTGCCAAGAGGAACACCAAGATCAAAGACCTGGCGCAGCTTTACAGCCAGAAGCACTTTCGAATGACGGATCCGCTGATCAACTACATAATGCTTATGGTCAGCCTGCCTATACTCGTCTGTCGCGACCCCAGATCGATGAAGTCGGCGACGGCCGTCAGTTTTGCACTTACCGGAGCCTGTTTCCTGACCACGTTCGTATGCAAGCTTTTTGCAACCGAAGTGGTTTTCTATCGTGTAATGCCTGAGCTGTGGGCCTGGCTTCCGGTGGCGATCTTTCTGCCGATAGCATTCATCGAACTCGATTCGATGAAGACCTAACCTACCGAATCACTCGATTACGCGCTTTTCATCGAAGTAATCCAAATCGCTCAACGGCAGTATCACAGAGGTCGCGATATTGACCAGATGGGCGACAATACGCTTGTAATGGCGGGCGATCAAGGAGTAGCACACCGCCTGATTGGTATCCAGGTCGCTTTCGGAGAGTTGCTTGACGATCGAATCGCAGGTCTTGGCAATCTCGCGTTCGGTATTCCAGGTGGCCTTGGCTTTATCCTCGTCGGCTTCCACAAACGCATCCCTGGTTTGAGCAAACAGCGACAGAATGCGCTTGTCGAGTTCATCGAAGTACTCGGCGTAGTCGTTTCGCTCGATGGGTTTTTCCAGAAGTGCGATGACTTCACCGAGGTTCTTACAGTAGTCGCCCAGACGCTCGGCGTCCTTGACAACGCTCATCAGCACCAGGCACGCGGTTACGTTTACCGTCGGCTGAAGCGTAAGATGCTCGACAATCCTCCTGCGAATCTCCCTCTGAAGTGCATTGACCCGGCTGTCAATCGAATATATCCGCTGCTTCAAATCCGGCTGTTGCACATTATCAATCAGCCGCTTGGTGACCATAGTGAACATCTGCTCGGTATCGTCGAGCATTTCCTTGAACTCGGTAAACACCTGATCCAGGAAATGTCGGCCCTTCCAGAAACTCAACAAATTCTTGAACATCGAATACTCCTGTTTAGAAAAGCTTGGAGATCAGAATGAGTAAGCCGGGCACCGCAAAGAACGCACCCAGTACATAGAACAGGGCATATCTTCGCTTTTCGGCGGCCAGGTTGCCCAGAGATTTGGCCAGACTGATCGGAACCTGCCGGCAGAATGGGATAGGATAGATTACGAGAGTGCCGGTCAGATTGAATAAAAAATGGGCGAAAGCGATCGTGATACCCGCCACGTTACCGGCCGCAAAAGACGCCAGAATAGCCGTCCCCGTCGTACCTATATTTGCTCCGACCGTGATGGGAAACGCGCTTTCCAGGGTCAGTATGCCGGCCGCCACGAGAGGAATCAGCAGGGAAGTTGTTATCGAGCTGCTTTGCACGACGATAGTAAACATGAGCCCGGCAAGTAAACCTAAAATCGGCGCCTTGCTGAGGACGTTATCCATGACTATTTCTGCACGCTCGACAACGAGGGATTTCATCGTCTTCACAATAAAGTACAAAGCGAAAAACAACAGCAAAAACGACAGAATAAGCATGATAACGTAGGCAACCTGCTCTACACCGGTCAGCGATTCCAAGGCGTGCTGAATCATTTTAACTGCCGGTTTGGTGGCGGCTTTAACGGGACTGATCAACTCGATACCCCCAACCCCGGCGAATCTGTTGGCCAGCCATGTGGCTGTTTTGGAAAGAAAACCTGTCGCAAGTTCCAGCGGAAACATCACAGCGACGCAGATCAGGTTGAAGAAATCATGCACGGTCGCGGCGGCAATCGCTCGTTTGAACTCATCGCGACGACTCACGTGCCCGAGCGAGACGATGGTATTGGTAACGGTCGTGCCGATATTGGCCCCCATTATAATCGGAATGGCGTTACCAACATCGAGACCGCCCGCAGCGACGATTCCGACCACAATAGAAGTGGTCGTAGAGGAACTCTGCACAATGCTGGTTGCGAGAATTCCGATGAAAAGCCCGACGAACGGATTTGTGGTGGTCTGGATCAGTTGGTCGGCAAATCCCTTGCCGAAGCCCTTGAAAGCGGCTCCCATCAGCCCGATGCTGACCAAGAAACAATAGAGCAAACCCGCGACTGCAAGAAGCTTGAGCAAAACGATTAGTTTGTTCTTCATATTGCCCTCGAAATAATACACCTCGAACGCAATATATGTGCGGACTGTGAAGCAGCTATGAAGGAAATGTGAAGTTTTCGTGAACGCGGCATTATGATGAGAATGCCTGCCCGCTACCGGCCGGTGGGCAAAGTTACATGCACGGTCGTACCGCGTTTAACCCTGCTTTCCAGTCGGATACTGCCCCCATGAGCCAAAACGATGTGCTTGGCTATGCCCAGTCCAAGGCCGGTCCCGCCCGCTTCTCTCGAACGGGCCTTATCGACGCGATAAAAACGTTCGAATACCCTGTCGATATCCTGCTCAGGTATGCCGATGCCGTTATCCTCCACCGCGATGTGGATTGAGTCATTTCTGTCTTCGATGGTGATTCTAATCTTGCCCGCTCGGCCGGTGTACTTAATGGAATTGTCAACAAGATTTGCCAGAAGCTGCTCGATCTTCTCCGCATCGGCCGTGATTTCGAAGTTCTCTCCGATTGTATCTATCCGCAGAGTTTGATCTTTGCCGTCCAGTGCATGCCCGAACCCGAGCGTCACATCCTCGGCCAGGCTCGCAAGATCGAAGGTACTTGCGTTGATGCTCTCTGTGGATAATTCCAGTTCGCTGAGGCTCAGAAGATCGTCGATTATATTGCAGAGCCTGTCGCAGTGGTCCTTTACTATAGCAATGAACCTGGGCGCCATTTCGGGGTCATTCAGTGCGCGGTCCTGAAGAGTTTCGATGTAGCCGCAGATAAGAGTCAGCGGCGTCTTCAACTCGTGCGAAACGTTGGCGACGAAGTCGGTCCGCATCTTGTCCATTTTGCGCAGATTCTCCATTTTCTGCTGCAATTCGTCGCTCATGGCGTTAAGAGAATCGGCAAGCTCGCCCAATTCGTCCCGGCGACCGCTGCGGGCTTTCTTTGAAAAGTCGCCGGTGGCGATCTTCCTGGCCGTATCTGTCATGTCCTTGATGGGAGAAGTTATGCTTTTGGATATAAAATACGATGCGGTCAGCGCAATCAGAAGAGTGATACCGGCTCCTATCAGTACAATTCTGTATATCATCCTTATCTCAAGTTGAACGTCTGACAGGGGTACGGCAAAGCGAACCACGCCGAGCATCTGATCGCCGTCTTCGATACGCACGGCCACATACTGCATCTTGTATCCCAGGGTTTCGCTGGAACGGCTGCTCCGACCGAAACCGTTCTCCAGGGCCGCGATTATTTCCGAACGGTCGTCATGGCTGTCCATATTTCCGGGTGATTCTTCGGAGTCGGCTAGAACATCTCCGTTGGGATCCACCACCGTGATTCTCAAATCAAGCTTCTCGGCGAGGGTATGCACTTCCCGGCTTACCTGGGAAATGTCGCCCTCCATCAACTCGCCGCGAATCACCTGCCCAACGGAAATAGCGTTGCTTTGCAGTTTTTCAGTAACCTTTTGCTCGAACTGGTCCCGCAGTCGCAGACTTACGAAGAAATTGAGGACGAACACCGCCAGAATGGTGATGAGTGAAAAGGCGCTGAAGAGTTTCCAGAGAATACTGTTTCTCATCCGGAAGCTTCCCTGAACCGATAGCCGGCGCCGCGCACGGTCTCAATGCAATCTCTGGCCGGCCCCATCTTGCGGCGGAGCGATTTTACATGTGCGTCGACCGTTCTGTCGCAGACAACCGAATCGTTGCCCATCACTGCATCCAGAATCCGGTCCCTGGACATCACGATGCCCGCATTGCGGGCCATATACTCAAGCAGCTTGAACTCGGTCAATGTCAGTGAAATGACTTCTCCGCCGACCTTCGCCTCGTACCTCTCGGAATCGATCTCGACGTCGCCCTTTCTGATGGTCGCGTTTCCCGGTTCGTTTCTGCCTCTTCGCAATATCGCACGGGTTCGCGCTATCAGTTCTCTCGGACTGAAAGGCTTTGTCACATAATCGTCTGCGCCAAGTTCCAGGCCCAGAACCTTGTCGGTTTCCTGTGATTTCGCACTCAGAATGATGATAGGAGTCTCGGCGGTTGAATCGGCGGCTTTGAGCAGCCTGCACACCTCGAAACCATCCAGTCTGGGCAGCATGATATCGAGGATGATCAGATCGGGCTTTTCTCTTTTGGCGAGCTTCAATCCGTCTTCGCCGTTAAGCGCAGAAATGGTGTCGTACCCCTCACTCTGCAGATTGAACTCGAGCATCTGCACGATATCTCGGTCGTCTTCGACTATGAGGATGGTGCCCCTTGACATTACTGTTCGAGCCCGCTATCCGTGGCGTCTTTCGAGTATTAGGCGGCTTCAGACTTTTACTGAATCGCGTATTTCTTTATTTATTCTCACGCTGCACCATTCTTTGCCGCACATGGAGCAAAAATCGGCGTCATGCATTTCTTTGCGACCGGTGGTCTCACAGGCCTGCTTGTGCATATTTCCGGCGGTTACCGGGTCCAGGCATTCGGCCAGGTGCGTCTTCCAGTCGAGGTTCGCCCTGGCCAGGCTCAGGCGTCTGTCGCGCTCTGCGGCACCGGGCAGGCCGCGTGCAACATCCCCGGCGTGGCCTGCAATCTTGGCAGCCATTACGCCCGCCCGAACGTCTTCGGCATCGGGCAGGCCCAGATGTTCGCGAGGCGTAACGTAGCATAGAAACGAGGCCCCGTAGAACGCCGCGGCCGTTCCGCCTATCGCCGAGGTAATGTGGTCGTAGCCCGCTCCCAGGTCCGTCACCAATGGCCCGAGCACGTAGAACGGAGCGCCTTTGCATATCTCGGCCTGCAATTGCATATTCCGCTGTATCTGGTCGAACGGCACATGGCCCGGCCCTTCGACCATAACCTGGCAGCCTCTTTCCCAGGCTCTTTCGGTCAATTCGCCCAGGGTTCGAAGTTCGGCTATCTGGGCTTCGTCAGTGGCATCGGCTATAGCGCCGGGGCGAAGTCCGTCTCCCAGAGAAAAACATATATCGTGCTCGACCATGATCTCGCACAGGTCATCGAATGCATCATAAAATGGATTCTGTTTGCCATGGCGAAGCATCCACTTGGCCAGCAGCGCGCCCCCCCTGCTGACTATGCCGGCGACGCGTTTCTCCACCAGCGGCAGATGCTCTCTGAGCAGACCGGCGTGAATCGTAAAGAAATCCACTCCCTGGCTTGCCTGATTCTCGACCACGCTCAAAATGGTGTCTACGTCGATATCTTCGGCATCTCTTCCCTGAATCACCTGGTAAATGGGCACAGTTCCGAACGGAACCGGACATCTTGACAGCAACTGCCTTCTCGTACTGTCCGGCTCCGGGCCGGTGCTGAGGTCCATAATTGCATCGGCGCCTGCATCCAAAGCGGCCTGCATCTTCTCGATTTCATAATCCAGAGAGGAACTTACGCTGCTGGTGCCGATGTTGGCGTTGACCTTGGTGGTGAATATCCTGCCGATGCCGGCGGGTTTTAGACCCATGCCGAGATGTTTCTTACTGGCGGGAATAACCGCCCGCCCTGCCGTTATTTCGTCCCGGATCGATTCGGCGTCGACGGACTCTGTCTTCGCAACAGCCGACATTTGTTCGGTAACCAGGCCGTTGCGAGCGGCCTGAAGTTGAGTCGTCATAAGATTATTACTCCGTAAATGCAAAAATCGCTTCCGGCAGGGAAGCGATTCGGTAAAAGCCAAGGACCTCGTCATGCAATCACTTTCCTACGCAGGCCGCCGATCGACATCGGCTACCCTGATCAGGTTCAGAGGGTTTATCTCAGACCCGCCCGAGAGCGGACCACCCCTAGTGAACTGCCAATATTATAAACCCGCTCTCGCGGCCCAGTCAAACAATTTCCGGCTCACCCGCCCCCATCATCGGCAACCCCGTACACCGGCTTGCTCAGAGTTGGCGAAATATGTGTACACCCTTTTTGTTCGAGGTTACGATGTCGTATTTGCGGTCGCCGTCGAAGTCCAGCACCTCGAATTGGGTACCGACGCCGCTGTCGTCGTCGATCTGGTGCGGAATATAGCGGGGTCGGCCGTTTTCGGACCGCGTCAGTTCGAACCAGTAAAGCACCGCCGGTTCGTGGCCGCCGGGATCCTTGCCGTTGTGGGCGAAATAGCGCTTACCCGTAACCAGATCGCAAAGCCCGTCTGCGTTCATGTCTACCAGGCGAATAGCGTGTGGCTGCGAAAAGCTCTTGCAGATTTCGTGCTGCTTGAACTCGGGGCCGTTTTCACCTGCTGTCTGCTCAAACCACCAGATGCCGTAGTTGTGGGCACTGCTGCTGATAACATCGCTATCGCCGTCGCCATCGACATCGTATACGAGCATATCCGCACATCCAGGCCCCAGACCGGCCGGATTGAACTTCCAACCTTCGTTCTTGCGGTTCTTCGGTGCTTTCCACCAGCCCTGGGTTACAAGGACATCGTTTCGCCCGTCGCCGTCCACATCCCCAACGCCCAAACCGTGGCTGAACCTGTCTGTGCCGGGGGCTTTCGGTCCCGGGGCTATTTTATGCATATTCCACAGTCCCGTCGGATCGTCCGGTATGCTGAACCAGGCCATTGCGCCCTGCGGCTGAACGGCAAACAGCAATACCGGCTCATCATTGCCGAGCAAATCCAAAAAAAGCGGGGTTTCATTGCAACTGCTGTCGACAATTCGGTGCTCTTTCCAGTGACCGGCCTTGTTTTTAGGATTTTCGTACCAGAGAGCCGGCCCGCCGGGCATGCCAATGACTATCGAATCGATCCATCCGTCCCCGTTCACGTCCTGTGAAAAGTTTGCGAAGCAGTTACTGTACCCTTTGGTGCCGTCATAGGCTCCAACAGGCCGCAACTCGTGCATCTTCCACTCGGGCGCCGCGTACCAGACATCGCCGGCGAGGACATCCATTTTGCCATCGCGATTGACATCGCCGACCGCCACCCCCTCGGCTCTGAATGTCTTATCGAGCACAATCTTCTGGAAATTCAACTCGTCCGCCTGCACGGAAAGACCCGTCGCAAGCACCAAAGCCACTGTTGCCGCAGCTAAAACCTTCATTATGACCTCCTGGGGTACGTATTTGATGACGAAAACGAACGAAAGTATTATATCCGGCGGTATTTCCGATTACAAGCGCGGCCGGCGCCTTCAGCGAGGCAATTGGGGCCAGTGCGAACAGGCGCTGGTAAGTATTTTGGCGCCTTTATTGGTAACTAGCACATCGTCTTCGATGCGGACGCCCAGTTTTCCCGGCATGTAGACGCCCGGTTCGATTGTAATTACCTGGCCTGCCTGCAATCTGCCCTCGCCGGAGGCCTTCAGGAATGGATTCTCGTGTATTTCAAGGCCCAGGCCATGGCCCGTTCCGTGGCCGTAAACTGGAAAAGCACTTTCTTCGATCACTTTGCGTGCAGCTTCATCGACCACTGTCAATTCCACGCCGTCGCAAATCGCGTTTATGGCCGCCGCCTGCGCCCGTTCGACAATGTCGAATACCTTCGAAAACAGCCTGGAAGCGGGACCGATGGCGAAACATCGTGTGATATCGCTGCAGTAGCCTTTGTGAGTTGCCCCGAAGTCTATAAGAATCGTATCGCGTTTCTTCAGTTTACGCCTGCCCGGCTGGTGATGAGGCCTGGATGCATTCGGCCCAAAGGCAACTATCGTATCGAAACTGTTCGTCGAGTTGAGTTTCCGGATTTCGAAGTCCACCAGACCCGCCAGTTCGCTTTCCGCCATGCCCGCACGAATCAACTTCTTTACGGCCATAAGAGCCTTTGTTGCAATCCCGCCAGCATTTCTAATTGCAGCGATTTCCGCCTCGTCCTTAATCACGCGTACGGCCTCAATCACTTCCGACGCGGTACTGAGACGGGCCTTCACGTGCTTTTGGAGGTCGGCGAACTGGCCGATAGAGGCACAATTCTCCACAGTCAGAGTCTTTACCGACTGCAAGCGGGCAATAATCTCACCAACCTTCTCAGCCAGCGATCCGGATCGCTCCACTATGCGGCATCTTTGACATTCAGTTTCGGCCTGCTCGGTGTATCTGCTGTCGGTAATAAGGTAAACCTGACGGCCGGTTATCAAAGCCCAGCTATCCTCGCCCATAAAACCGGTCGTATACGTCACATTGGAGGATCTGGTAAGCAGTAAAGCCGTTATTTTCCTATCACGCATAATGCAGCGTATATGTTTCAGCCGCGTCTTTATCACTTCCTGAGCCATAATCGGTGCAAATCCTGCCCACGTGCGAAAATTCTTTTCAGCTAGTAATTAGCACGCTGCGACGCCAAACCAAAGACTTTTCTTGCCCGGAGTTTGACTGCTTTCGATACTGTTTCTTCTGCTCAGTTACGAATTACAGGGCCGGGAGGCCGGCCGGTCGGGCCAGTGAGTACGCCGGTTCTGGCGGGCACAGAGCAACTTTTAAGTCCAACATCTCTCCAAAAGGACGGTTCGAGCCGTCTTTTTTATGCCTTGTAAAAGGCAAATTACCCGATTAGAATGTCCGGACATTTTTGTATTTTGAATTGAATGGGCCGATCGCGCAGTGCTTTTACCTATCCGTACCAATATAAGACCGTGGCGAACGCCTTACGCCAATTACGTACTCATTGGAATAAATGCGTTCTTTTTTCTTCTTCAGACCGCCACTATTTCGCAAACCGGCAGGGTCAGAGAACCAACCTGGGTGGACCAGTTTATGCTCTGGCCCAGAGATCCGCAATATTACCAGTATCTGACCTACGCTTTTCTGCACGGGGGATTGCTGCACATCGTAGGCAATATGTATTTCCTGTACATATTCGGCAACAATGTTAACGACAAACTCGGGCACGCCGGATATGTTCTTTTCTATCTTGCCGGAGCCATTATCAGCGGTTACGGGTATGCAAAGCTGCATCCAACCCAGCCGGCTCCGGTTCTGGGCGCCAGTGGAGCGGTAGCGGCGATAACGGGCGCGTACCTGGTACTGTTTCCTCAGACCGTGATCACGGTTCTTTACTGGTTCTTCTTCATCGGTACTATCGAAGTGCCCGCCCTGTGGTTTATTCTCATAAAGCTGGTCTTCATCGATAATTTGATATCGAGACCGGCCCATGTAGCCTATGAAGCGCACCTGGCCGGGTATGCTTACGGATTCGTGCTTACCCTCTTTCTGCTGGCGACTCACATAGTTCACAGCAGCAATTTCGATCTCTGGTCAATGTTTAGAAGGTGGAACAGGCGAAGGCATTACAGGGATGTCGTCTCCTCCGGTTACGACCCATTTTCACCGGAAAAGAAGACCAGGCGCATAAATGCGAAAGAAATACGTACGGGCCGTGAGCTGGATGCAGAGGTAAGCAGATTGCGCTCGGCTATAAGCGCCCGTATCGGCGAGAGAAACCTCTCGGGGGCGGCGGATTTGTATCTGCAGCTTATGGAGCGAGATAAAAGCCAGATTCTGCCAAGGCAGCACCTGCTGGATATCGCCAACCAACTGGCCAGCGATCAAAAGACGGTCGAGTCCGCCCGCGCCTATGAGCAGTTTCTCGACCATTACCCCACTTATGAGCATGCCGAACAGGTCGAGCTGATGCTCGGGATCATATATGCGCGGTATCTCAACGACAAAGATAGGGCGATGGAACATCTCAAGAAAGCATCCGCGAAGCTGCGCGATCCGGGCCAGTTGCGGATGTGCAAGGAAGAGATGGACCAGCTAAAGAGCTGAAAAACGCCCGCCGCTGTTTTTACAAAACATAAAGTTGACAGCCCTGCTGCGCGATGGTAACCTGAAGTTCGTCAAGTTTCTACCGGTAATTAAGGATGATAATCTGGTTTTGGGAGATACATAAAATGCGATCTCACATCAGCCTGCTAATTCTGGTTCTCACGGCAATCACGGCATCCACATGCCCGGGCATGGACACGTCCGTAAGAATTGCACCGCCGACCGATGCAAACGCCGGCGGCGGACGCTTTCCGTACACGGCTCAAATCACAGGAGACGATGTGTTTGTGCGGTCGGGGCCGGGAACACATTATTATGGCTGCGGACAACTGGACAAGGGCGACAGGGTTACCGTCGTTGACGAAAAACTCGGCTGGTCGCGTATTGTTCCGCCTATAGGCAGCTTCTCGTGGATCCCCATGCGGTACATCTCCGTAAGCATCGATGATCCCAGTATTGCGACGATAACTGGCGACCGCGTTCGCGTCTATGCGGGTTCGGAATCCGTAGAGCCCATCAGGTCGGAGACTCTGCAACTAAAGCTTAACCGCATGGATACGGTCAAGCTTCTGGGTGTCGAAAAGGACGACTACTGCAAGATCGAGCCCCCCAAAGGTGCTTATCTTTGGGTCAGCAGCAATTACACAAAACCGGTGGATTCAGCAATCATACCGGCGCCCGATTCGGATGATGAGATGGCTGCGACAGACGCCAACGAAGCCCCTGTCGATGCGAATGATGCGGCGGTTGGGTCCGCAGAAGAGCCTGAGGAAAGCATCGAAGCCAAGATGCTCGAGAAATATGAGGAAATTGAGGCTAAGATCGACGCTGAGAAGGCAAAGCCGGTTCAATTGCAGGATTATGCGGACTTGAAGAAGCAGCTTGGCGAAATCGCCGCAACCGAAGGCGCAGGCAAGGCCGCTAAGTACGCCAATTTCGCTCTGGAACGCATTAAACGGCTCGAAATGGTTATCAAGATTAACAAGGAACTCGGCCGACAAACCGCGGACACCGAAGAGGCGCTGGCCCGCATCGAATCGGTCAAGGAGGCCCGGCTCGAGCAGTTCGTAGACAAGGGCAAATTCGCCGCTATCGGACAGCTTACGACCTCGAATATATATGGTCCCGAAGCTTCTCTGATGCACTATCGCATTGTCGACCCCACAGGAAAGACTATTTGTTATGCACTTCCGTCGGGGTCAGCAACGGACAGAGATATTGATCTGTATATGGACAAGAAGGTCGGCCTCATTGGTAAAATCGTACCCCATCCGCAGACCGGCGGAGCCTTGGTGAAATTCACGGGCTTGGAAATAGTCGACTGAGCGAACAAACAAGCTTATTTGCAGAAGGCTGCATCTCAATACGATGCGGCCTTTTGTTCGCCAGAGATCTTTTAGCAGATCAAACTTCGAAATCGTCCGCCCAGCGATAGGCTTCGATAAGGGCTCGCTCGCCCTCTTTGCCGCCCTTGCTCTTTCCGTGCTCGGCGCAAAGAACTCCATCATAGCCTCTTTTGTAGAGGTGTTTGAAGATGTTCTGGTAGTTGATTTCGCCTGTTCCAGGCTCTTTTCGGCCGGGATTGTCGCCGACGTGATAGGTGGCAATCTCCGACCAGGCCATGTCGATGTTCGGAATTAGATTACCCTCGGTGATCTGCTGATGGTACAGATCATTGACTATCTTAACAGACGGGCTGTCGACCGCTCTGCATATCTGGTATGCCTGCGGAATCTTCGTCAGGAAAAGCCCGGGATGGTTGGTCCAGGCGTTCAGAGGCTCTAAAACAAGGATAAGTCCGGATTTCTCCACGACTTCCGCACAGTACTTGAGATTCTCTATGACATTGGCAGTCTGATAAGCCCATTCCAGCCCTTCATCAAATCTGCCGGGAACCACCAGAGCCCACTTGGCCTGCGTCCGCTCTTTGATTTCGACGCCTTCTTTCATCTTCGCTATGAGCATCTTGCGGACGTCTTTATCGCGTGTAACGAAGCTCTTCTTGCCGAAATCCGCGTACAGCACAAAAGGACCCATCTCAAGCCCGAGTTTGTCCATCTCGGCGGCGATTTTGTTTTGAAGGTCCTTGGGCTTGCGGGCAAAGCCGTTGTCGAACATGGCCCGGAAACCTTCGTCGGCCATGAACTGCAGATTATCGATAGGATCCTTGCCGGCGTGCTGGCGGAAGGTGCCGAGGTTCGGGGCGTATTTCAGCTTAAACCTGGCATTCGACGGTTGCGCGGCGGTCTTCTTGACAGCGCCTGTGGCGGCAATTGCGGCCACTGCAGCAGAGGCAACGAAACCCCGCCTGGACATGCTGGATCTTTCCTGGGTATTGCTGCTGCCTTCTTTCATCATACAACTCCTTAACAGATGGGCATTCACGCAGTATGCGACAAAACGTTTTGAACAAATATAACAGACGGCGTCGAGTCTATAATGGTACAAAAAAACGCCTGCCCTGCGGCGTCTGCACAGGACAAGCGTTGTATACTCATACACGCAAACAGTTTAACAGGCGCCTTACTTCTTGAAGGCGGTCCATTTTTGTTTGCTGTTGGTGCTGGCCAGTACCGTATCGATGAACAGCATACCGCGGAGGCCGTCCTCAACATCGGGAAAGTCCAGCATAAGCTCGTCCGGCTCTTCGCCGGTCAGCTTCGCCCTGATCGTATCGCCGAAATTGACGTAATTGTTGGCGAAGGCCTCGAAGAAGGCTTCGGGATGGCCGAAGGGAAGCCTGGTTGCACGACCGGCCGACGCACTTTTGTCGGCCACATAGTCGTTACCACGACGCCACACCTGCATTGGGCCGTCCGGGACCTTCACATACAGATAATTCGGATGTTCCTGATGCCATTCGACGCTCTTTTCCTCGCCATAAATCCAGATAGCGAGGTTATTCTCTTCGCCGATGGAGATCTGACTGGCGTGCAGAATGCCTCTGGCGCCGTTATTGAAGCGAAGCAGGCAGTTGCCGTCGTCGTCGAGTTTGCGGCCCTTGACGAAGATGCTTAGATCCGCACAGATGTGCGTAATCTTCAGGCCTGTAATGTACTCGGCGAGGTTCTCGGCGTGCGTGCCGATATCGCCCATGCAGCCGGCGCCGCCACTCTGTTTGGGGTCGGTCCGCCACGAGGCCTGCTGGTTGCCGGTCTTCTCGACGGCGGTTGCCAGCCAGCCCTGCGGGTACTGAACCACGACCTTGCGAATCTTGCCCAGTTCGCCTGATTTGACCATATCCCTGGCGCACTTGACCATGGGATAACCGGTATAGTTGTGCATAAGGCCGAAGACCTTACCGCTCTTCTTGACGATCTGTTTAAGATCCTTGGCTTCTTTGACGTTCAGCGTCATGGGCTTTTCACACATTACGTTGAAGCCCGCTTCGAGGAAGTCCTTGGCGATTGGAAAGTGCCAGTTGTTCGGCGTCGTGATGGAAACAAAGTCGATTCTCTCGCCCTCGGGCAAAGCGAGTTCCTTTTCGATCATCTGCTTGTAATCGCTGTAAACGCGTTTTTTGTCGAGATTAAGCTCTTTGCCCATTTGTTTGGACTTGCGGGCGTTTATATCGAACGCACCGGCCACCAGATCGATGCCGCCGTCCATGCGAGCCGCTTTTCGGTGTACCTCGCCAATGAATGCTCCGGGTCCTCCGCCAACCATTCCCATTTTGAGATTGCGGTCGAGTGTCATGCCTACTCCTTTCAAATTCTCTTTTCGACAAACCTGTCCTGTAATCGATCTAACGTCTTATTCGCCCCTGAAAGCACCGCCTCCGAAAAAAGGGGCGAAACAGAATTATAAGCTATCATGGAGCCTACGCAACCCAAAAAGCGGCCTTTTTCGCCCGCCTGCAGCCGCCTCGATGCAGTCGGGGCAGGGGTTTGGGTTGACAATCGCGTCGGACCCTGTATAAATCGTGTTGCGTATTTTAGGAAGCGGAGCAGGCGAATTCAGTAATTACAATTATGTGCGAATATGAAGACTGATATAAGCCCCTTAGCTGTAAAACTGTATTTCATTCCGGTCGAGACGCGGGTGCCGCTGAAATTCGGACCCGAGACACTCACTTCCGTTACCTGCGCGCGAGTCAGAATTACGGTGCAGGATGCCCGGGGCCGCACCGCAGACGGCTGGGGCGAGACTCCGTTGAGCGTTCAGTGGGCCTGGCCGGCGCAACTGACCTATCAGGAGCGGCATGAGCACATGAAGCGGTTTTGCCTGATGCTAGCCGAAGACTGGGCGAATTTGTCCGATTACGGCCACCCTATCGAAATCGGCGCCCGCTTTCTCGAATCGAGGCTTCCGGTCATTCTGGACCAACTCAACAGCAGCATGGCCGCCCGCATGCCGCGACTGGCGGCGCTTGTTTGCTGTTCGGCGTTTGATCTGGCGCTGCACGATGCTTACGGCAGACTGCATGACGTGGATGTGTATAAGACTTACAGCGATAGATACATGAATGAGGATCTGGCATCCTTGATCGAGCCGGCCGCGGATGCCGAGATTTCGTTCGAAGGCAAGTATCCGTGCGATTTTTTGAATTTGCAGGCTCCGACGAAAATGCCCGCATGGCACTTGGTCGGAGGTAAAGACAAACTCGACGAATCCGAGTTGACGGGCGACGAGCCGGACGACGGGTATCCGGTGCTTCTTGTGGACTGGATAGATCGCGACGATCTGACATGTCTGAAAGTGAAACTGCGGGGCAATGATGCTGCGTGGGATTTCGAGCGTCTGGTTAAGGTGGGCCGGATTGCCCTGGAAAAAGCAGTGCTCTGGCTGACCAGCGATTTTAACTGCACGGTAAACGATCCGCAGTATGTAAACGACATTCTGGACAGGCTGATGGTGGAGTATCCGCGGATTTACCAGATGATCCTCTACGTCGAACAGCCTTTCCCGTACGATCTGCTGCAGAATCAGATAGACGTTCACAGCGTCTCAGCCCGCAAGCCGCTGTTTATGGACGAAAGCGCTCATGACTGGAAAGTTGTCAGACTTGGGCGCAGTCTGGGCTGGACGGGGGTCGCACTGAAGACCTGCAAGACGCAAACCGGTGCAATATTGAGTCTTTGCTGGGCCAAGGCACACGGCATGACGCTGATGGTGCAGGATCTGACCAATCCGATGCTCGCCCAGATACCACACGTTCGTCTTGCCGCTCATGCCGAGACAATCATGGGCGTTGAAACCAACAGCATGCAGTTTTACCCCGCGGCGTCTGAACCGGAAGAGGCTGTGCATCCCGGTCTGTATCGGCGTCGCGGCGGGTGCGTGGACCTTTCGACGCTGACAGGGCCGGGATTCGGTTACCGGCTCGATGAAATCACCAGGGACCTGCCGGCGCCGACGGCGGAATATGAAAAAATTACATGATGACATATATGGTTTAACCCAGAAGGAGAAAGTTAAATATGGCCAAGCTAAGTGCATTTGCTGATGAAGTCATCGATAGTTTCCTTGACCAGGTAAAATATCTGGCGAGTGAAAAGGTCGGACATATCGAGCCTCGCTTCATAGACAAGAAGAACATTATGGACCTCCCGGATTCCGAACTGAAAGAGGTCAAGAAGATGATCGACGATCACGGGCTGAAGGTCAGTGCGATCGGATCGCCCATCGGAAAAGTAAAGCTGGATGAACCTTTTGAGCCGCATCTGGACAAGTTCAAACATGCGGTCGAACTGGCCGAGTTCTTCGGCGCGCCTTACATTCGGATGTTCAGCTATTATCCGCCCGAAGGCAAGAATATCGACGATTATCGTGAAGAAGTAATGGACAGGATGGCCGCCAAGGTGGACGCCATGCAGAGCAGCGACGCTGTCATGGTGCATGAAAACGAGGCTAAGATTTACGGCCATACGGCAAAGAACTGTGTGGATTTGATTGAGACAGTCGGTTCGCCCAAACTGAGGCTGGTATATGACCCGGCGAACTTCGTCTGGGGCGAGAAAGACACAAATCCGATTGAAACAAGCTGGCCGTTGATGAAGCCGTACGTAGTGCACATCCACATCAAGGACTGGAAACTGGGCGCCGACACCGGCAGCGTTCCCGGTGAGGGAGACGGCCAGATCAGGGAACTGCTTGCCGAGCTTGCGGCGATGAATTACGACGGCTGTATGACAATGGAGCCGCATCTGCAGGTCGGAGGTCAGTTCAGCGGGCAGACAGGTCCGGAACTGTTTTCCAGAGCAATCGCCGCGGTCCGGGAAATTGCTGCCGACGTAGGCCTCGAATGCGAGTAAAGAAATCGCTTGCATCGGGCTATCCACGGCCAGAGGCCGTGGCTTTCCCGCCCGATTCATGGCTTCGCCACCGCGATTTCAACAGCACTGTACAGGCAGAGCCAAACGACTCTGACCACGTGCAGAGCACGTGGGTTTTCACGATGCACTAAAAAGACGGTTTTAGAAACTCGAACACCATTATGGAGAAGGATATGAAGGT
>CAYOTO010000053.1:0-21210 GCA_964406945.1 uncultured Pirellulales bacterium | reverse complement strand
AGAAGTTATATCTTCCTGCATGATATACAGGCAGGGAACGATCACCAGGATTATCGCAGTCACAAAGACAATCCCGAATCCAAGCGAGATCGCCATGGGTATCAAGTAATTTGCTTGCTGGGTCATCACCACTAGAGGCTGCACGTAATTACCGAAAGCAATCGACAGCAGTGCATAGATCACCAGGCTGGCCAGAATAAACCCGCCCCATTCAATTCGTCTCAGTTACGGCCTGCTCCACTTTTTTGAATACTGAACACATTTAGATCATCGTCGCATCGCACGTACAGCCGCCCTCCGCAGACCACCGGATGAGCCAGATACGAATTTGTGGGCTTTGCCGGCAACTCGAAACTACTGACAATCTCGAACCCGTCCCGGTTCGCCTCAAGCAATGACATAGTCCCGCGGTGGTTCAACGCATAAATCATCCCGTCTGCGTAGGTAATCCCCACCTTGCCCATATTCCTGTCAACCTTGATCGTCTCACCCGTCATATAATCGACACAATAGAACTGTCGTCCGCCCACCCGGCACGATGTTCCGTAAAGCCTGCCGTCAACGAGCAGCGCCCCGCTGTGACAATCATCCAGGTCCTCTCGATGCCAGACGGTCTTTGCCGTTCCCGTAGAAAGATCCGGCTCAAAAAGCGTTCCACCCGACGAATGGCCGCACGCCACATACACATGCCCGTTGTGCACCACGGGCGTCAGCGCATTCTGCGGCGACCTCGGCCGAAATTCAGCCGACCACAGGAGCTTACCGTCCCGCACGTCAACTCCCACAACCAGCCTCTGAGTCAGCGTAACCAACTGCCGCACCCCCCCCAGATCAACGACCGTTCCGGAACAATACGCCGCATAGTCGTCTATTTCCGTATTAGCCCACACTGTTTTGCCGGTCCGCTTATCCAGCGCGACAACTCTGCCTTTATCCCCTCCGGGCATACAGATCACCTTCTGGCCCTCGACGATCACATTTTCCGCAAGGGCCCATATCCCGTATCTCACACCGAAACGCGAATCCAGGTCCACCACCCAAAGCTCCCTGCCGGATTCTGCCTCATACGCCGCCAGCCTTCCCGTGGGATTCATGTGATAGACCGCGCCTTCGCTGTACGTCGGAGTCGCCCGCGAACCGGGGCTCGATCGTCGCCAGGCATTCCCGTTCTTCGCCTTCCACAGCAGTTTTCCATCCGTATCCAACGCCGTCAATACCTCTTCACGCCCGAAATCCCCCGCCGTAAAGATCCTGCCCTCGGCAATAGTCACCCCCGAGTAGCCCTTGCCGCAATCCGAGTAGGTCCACAACTTCGCAGGTCCGCCCTGTGGCCACCGTCGCATAAGCCCGGTTTCGGAAGACTTGTTTAACCGCCCGACCCCGTGATGGTCCGGCCAGGTCTCAGCCCCCCAACCCCCCGTGGCGAGAAAAATACTGATAATCAGAACCCATGTACGGCCGAAAGCCATATAAAACCTTTCAAACAAGAATCGAATATCCGTGGTTGCCGCCGAATTAGCTGCACGATACTGCCAAAGCCGAACCGGGTGCTCGAAACCTGTGACTCAGCCGAAGTTATAGTGTTTGGTTACCGGTTCGATTACCTGCCACGTGCATTCGAGGTCTTCGGGGAATATTACCAGATCGCCCGGGCCGAAACTTACGCTCCCTTTGCCGCTGCTGACAGTTACCTTGCCTTCGACTATCAAACAGGTTTCCTTTTCGGTATACGCCCAGTCAAAAGTGCTCACATCGCACCTCCAGAGGGGCCATTGCCGGCACATATTTTCTTCTTGCTCGTTGGGCTTGCGGACGATTACATCTTCTATACTCGGCATCTTGATACGCTCCGAAACTAATTTTTTGCTGTCAAATTGCGGCAATTATACTGTGATGAATCGGTTTTTGAAATGCGGGATGTGAATTTTTCGCTTTTGGCGCTGGGCAAATGCGGTTAGTCGGGTTAGTCCGCGTGCTCTGGGGGTCGATCGTAAGGATCGGATAATTATGCAACAGCAGCAGTATGACGAATTCCAGGACTGGTTTGCTCATCAACGCTCTGAATTTGTCCGGTGCCCGGGCGCTGCTGGCCAAAACGGTGGCCTTGTTCCACGATGTGGGCGGGTTCGAGCAATTTGTGAATTACGGAACTTATTACGACGCCAAAAAGCGTTTGCCACGGATCGTTGGGTGTAAAAGTCCTTCGAAAGCATGATGTCCTGGCCGCCAGGCAGAGCGATTATCACAGCCTGACCACGGTAAATGACATGAAACTGGTGCACCTCGGCTGGGTTTACGACATGAATTTCGACGCGACGCTCAGACGCTTCAGCGAGAGCCGCTTTCTGAATGACCTGCTGGAATTCCTGCCCCGGACCGACGAAATTGCAGCGGTGGGGCGGAAAATACGTTATTATGTGAATGCCCGCATTGGCGGTTGAAAGAATCGCCCAAGGTCCGGGGGGCAGAGCAAAATCGCTTGCCGGTAATCCACTTGCGAAAATCAGCAAACACCGCCGCGGTTAATTAGGTATTGACTGAGCACCATCGCGACCTTAGTATCGGGTGCTTTTTCGACCAAATGCTAATCAAAAATGAGGATTAAACATGGAGCCGATCCTTCAGACCAACATTGCCGGAACCAATCCAAGTCGCGGCAAAGTACGCGATATTTACGACCTGGGCCAGACGATGCTGATCGTCGCCACCGACCGCATCAGTGCATTCGATGTGGTCATGAAGAACGGAATACCGTACAAAGGCATCGTTCTGACGCAAATATCGAAGTTCTGGTTCGATTTTCTCGGTGCCGATATCGAGCATCACTTCATCAGCGACGATGTTGCGACGTTTCCGAAGCCTTTCTGCGATCACGCCGATCAACTCGCCGGACGCAGCATGCTGGTCAAAAAAGTCAAAGTTCTGCCGATTGAGTGTGTGGTTCGGGGCTATCTGGCCGGTTCGGGCTGGAAGGAGTATCAGCAGAATCAGCAGGTTTGCGGAGTCAAGCTGCCCGCTGGTCTGACCCAGTGCTCGAAGCTGCCGGAGTTCATTTTTACGCCCGCCACCAAGGCCGAATTCGGCGAGCACGACGAGAACATCAGCTACGAAAAAGCTGCCGAAATCATCGGCGAAGAAAGGGCTTCTTACGTTCGCGATAAGAGCATCGGGATATTCACCAAAGCCGGCGAATACGCCGAGAGCAAAGGCATAATCCTTGCGGACACGAAGTTCGAATGGGGAGTAACGCCGGAGGGTTCGATTATTCTGATCGACGAGGTGCTGACGCCGGATTCATCGCGTTTCTGGCCTGCCGACAAGTACGAACCCGGCCGCGACCAGGAAAGCTACGACAAGCAATTCGTACGCAATTACCTCGAAGAGATAAACTTCGATAAGTCCGGTCCGGGCGTGGAGCTGCCCGAGGATATCCAGAAAAAGACCAGTGCAAAGTATATCGAGGCTTACGAGCAACTTACCGGCAAAAAGTTCGATTTTTAGACTGAAGTTTGCACACGGCAAACGATCTTGATGCCGTTCGATGGACCAAAAGCTAGAGGAATAAAAGCATTAACAGCAGGCAGCCAAATATCGATTCGGTCGGACGCACGGTAGGTTCCTGGTTTTCGCAGGTGCTCGGGGGCGTTCTTGTGATCTCGGGTCTTGCGATCGCGGCCGGTGCATACATCGGTTTCTCTTTCTATCCCCATCCGGAGATGGATACCGCCGAAACGATCATGCTGGTGCAGGCCGAAGCAAATCGTCGAGTCGAAAAACTCGGCGAGGAATACTTCGCCGATGTGCCCAAAAGCCAGGTCGAACAGATTGTGGGTAGGTCGGTTCTGAGCGAAATGCGCGATCGCTACCACATGGGCAGGCAAATGCTGATGACCGCGGGCGCAGCCGTTCTGCTCGTAGGCTGCGCATTGCTTCTGTCCACTAACAATCGTATACTCGGCCGCCGGGTCCGCTATCTGCTGGAAGAGCGCGAAGCCGACACACAAGACCCGCGGCCGACCTTCGGCGCTGCGAGGGAGTCGCACAGCGGGTGAACGAGGATTCCAAAACAGTCCAGTGGCTGCAGCTTCTGGTGCTCGCGGGGGTGCATTTCGTTGCGGACATGTTCGGAAATGTGCTGCCGGTAGTTCTGCCGGTGCTGCGCGACGAGTTCTCCATGAGCCTGACGGTAGGCGGGATCGCCGTGGCCATGTTCCTGCTCACAAGCAACCTGGTTCAGATGGTTACCGGCCATACCAGGGAGAAAAAGACCGTTCCGGTGCTTCTGTACGTCGGGCTTCTCACGGGAGCGGTGCTGTGTTCGGTTCCGCTGCTGCCAAAAAACAGTGCGGGCATCTGGATGATGGTTGGGCTGGCGGGTCTCAGTGGCGCCGGCATTGCGATGGTGCATCCAGAAGGGCTGCGGGCGGTTCACCGGCTCGAAAACATTCCATCCAGCATCAGCACCGCGGTTTTTATGGTAGGCGGCTACGTTGGCTTTGCCTTCGGGGGCACGATATCGGCCGCCGCGGTATCGAAATGGGACCTTAAGGGGCTCTGGCTGATTGCCCTGTTTCCGGCGGCGGCTGTTTTGCTGGCGATTCTGGCGCGGCTGCGCATGGCTGTTGAGACCGCCGCCGAAGTGGAAGCAGTGGATTCAATGGAGCCGCCGGCATACGCTCACAAGAGCGTACCGTTCTGGCCCATTATGGGCGTTGCCATCCCCGCCGGTATCTCAACGACGACCCTCTCCATGCTGCTGCCCACACATCTGGAGGAACTGGGTTTTGCTCTTACGTGGGGCGGCTATTCGTCCACGGTTTTCGGCCTGGGGGCTGCGACGGGATCCTTATTGCTGGCTTTTGCCGCCCGTCGATGGGATGAAATGAAGCTGGTTGTTGTTTCTCTGTTCATCGCCGGACCGTTGACTCTTACTTACCTGATGCTGACCAGGTTCTCGGCGGCGATCATTCTGCTCTTCGGCTGCGGTTTCACCGCCATGGGCTCATTCATACTGCTGATAACACTGGCGCGACATGCGAAGGGCCCTAACCTGGGCAGGCGAATGGGATTCATAATAGGCGGAACATGGGGCGTTTCCGTGGTGGCATTTATGGCCCTGACTCCGGTCGCAGACCGAATCGGCACCCAGCCGGTCCTTCTTCGCTTTGCCGTCCCGGGTTATCTGGTCTCGGCTCTTGCGGCCCTGTGGCTCATGGCAAGAACCGCCAAAAGACCCTGCTGACCACCCCTGGGCCGAGACATTTCTGCTTTTTCTCAAAACTGTCAAATGCCGCACCATCCACAGGCGCGGTTGGCGTGATTCTCGCGCCCAGCCTTCTCGCCCGCGCCGCTCTACTTCGACGTACGGCCCGTATTCAACTTTCTCAACCACGCTGCATGCCGCCCCGCCAACTCTTTGACTTTCCCCGGCATCTTATCCGCCAGATTGTTCAATTCCGTTCGGTCGGCTTCGACGTCATACAGCTCCCACGGGCCGTACCGCCAGGCAATCTTCCACTTGCCCGCGCGGAAGGCCTTATATTTGCCGAACTCGAAGAAAAGCTCATCGTGGGGCTTTCTTGTCCTGCCTTCGAAGATCGGCAGCAGGCTCTTGCCGCGCAGGGGGCGCAGTTTGCTGCCGTTGAATTTATTGGGATAGCTGGTGCCCGTGATATCCAGAAGGGTAGCCATTATGTCTATAAGGTGGCCGGGCTGATCTGTCTTTGTGTCCGGCTCGATGACGCCTGGCCAGTGAGCAATGAGCGGCGTGGAGATGCCGCCCTCATGCTGGTTCTGCTTGTAGAGGCGGAAAGGTGTGTTGCTGACCTGCGCCCAGCCTTCGTGGTAGGTCAGGAACGATTCGGGCTTCCATGGCGGAATATCGTTTTTGGTCCGCTGGAACGGGCAGCCGCCATTGTCGCTCAGGAATAGAAACAGCGTGTTGTCCGCAGCGCCGAGGTCTTTGATCTTTGCCATGAGTCTGCCGATGTTCTGATCGACAACATCTATCATCGCCGCGAACGTAGCCATTGTGAGGTCTTCCTTTTGCTTTTGCTCCTCAGAGAGACTGTCCCAGGCGGGTACGACCTCATCGCGGGGCGACAGCTTCCATTCGGGTTTGATCAGGCCCATTTCAAGCTGGCGCCTGTAGCGTTCCTTTCGCAGGCGATCCCAGCCTTTCATGTATCTGCCGCGGTATTTTTCAATAGCCGCACGAGGGGCCTGTAGCGGATAGTGCGGGGCGTTGTAGGCGATGTAGAGGAAGAACGGATCGTCCTTCTTTGCCGCCTTGTCGAGGAACTGAATCGCATAGTCGGTATTCGCGTCCGTCGTGTAGAACCCCTCTTTCGGTACGTCAAACTTCTCCTCGTCGAGCCTGAATGTGTTGTCGCCTGTGAAGAAGTTCGTGGCTCCGCTCAGATGTCCGAAGTACCGGTCGAACCCCTTCCGGATCGGATTCGACTGAAGATGCCATTTGCCGGTCATCAGCGTAGTATAGCCGGCCCGCTTCATAGCCTGGGCCAGAGTCATGCAGTTGGTGAGTTTCTTCTCCTGCACCTCCCTGTGATAGCAGCCGGTCAGCAGCGATGCCCTCGTGGGACCGCATTTGGCCGTGTTGTAAAACTGGGTAAAACGCACGCCCTTCGAAGCAATCTTATCCAGGTTCGGCGTCTCTATCTCGCCGCCGTAGCAACCCAGATCGGAAAATCCCATATCGTCGACCATTATCAGCACGACATTGGGTTTGGCGGCGGGCCCCGCCTGTGACTTGAAAGGCAATGCCGCCGCTGCCGCACCTGCTCCGACCGCTTTTAGAAAATCGCGCCTGCTCAGACCCTGCATATCCGTACTCCTTCGATTGATTGTTTTGGCTGGAGAATTCCAGCTTATAGAAGCTTCAGCCGGATTTCCACTGCATTCCGGGCCCGCTGACATTCGCACTATTACAAGCCGGGAGTCGGTTTTTTGGGCGACAAAGAATGCTATACACCTTAGCAGGCTTTGAGATAGCTTCTTTGCTTGCGGGCCACAACAGCGGATTGCACGCAATGCCCGCAAATGGAAAAGGCCGGGTTAAACGCCCGGCCTTTTTGATTATTTCCAAGCCGGCCCTCTACAGTCCGTGGGCTTTTGCGAACGCCTTGAAGCTGCGGTCATAGCTCTTTTCCACATCATCGGGGAAACAGCATGCCGGCAGTTGCTTCGCCGCCAGATGGTAGCTCAGACAGTCGCAACAGACACCCTTCCGCGGACAACCCGGATACGAACAGTTACATTTTTCGAGATTCTGATCTTTCTTACATTCCATATTCCTGAAACTCCTCGCTGTCGCTGACCGAATCGCTTCGGTGTTCTTCGCTCTCGTTCTCGGTATCCTCTGCGGCCGCGGCGCGCTCCTCCCTGGTCGGTTTGGGAGGCCGCTGTGCCAGTCGTCTGATCTGAAGCGAAGGCCCGAAATTGAGGATCATCCCAACGTCCACTCCAATTGCTCTCATGTGGCTGCGGAGCTGAACGTCAAGCTTCTTATTATAATCCTCATCCGCAATGACTTCAACGAGGACCTTATCGCCGAAGATAAGATCGGCGGTGAAATCGCCCACGACAGAACCTTCGTACGAGATTTCGATCAGTTTGTCGGATTCGAAATCGAGATCCCTCGCCGCCAATTCCAACTGCATCGCCTTATAATAGACTCTGCCGTCGTAACCATAACCAATTGCATTGTGAACTTTATGTGCCGAACTTACTATTTCGCCGGTAAGCTCGTGGTGCTTATGTTCAGCCATGCCAGAATATTCCCCTATAAATGTTAGTTTGCCTGTTGCGCCCTAAACATATAACCTTTTTAGGACTTTTCGTAAAGCTATTTCACGGGCAATTTGAATAGATTGATGCTCAGCGGGGCGATAATGAGCTTGTCGCCAAGGCCCGTTACAGGGTTTTTCTTGATGACTACCTGCGGTGCTTTCCCTGGTTCGTTGTACGCCATTGGATCATCGTTCTGGATTAACCAGTGCGTGCCATCATCGGCCAGAGTGGCGTTGTTTATGGTCAGAGGAAGCGACTGCTTTTCGTCTGTTGCGTTGACCACCGCCAGAGTAAGAGCTTTCTTGTCGGCGGTCCACGCCGCGGCAACGTCCATAGGATATCCGTCGCCTTCCATAGCCACAGGTATTGTGCCGAAATGCCGCCTGTAAAGCTTCAGCGGCAAGCCGGTGGTTGCGAATGCAGCCTCGGTCTTCGTCGTCTTAATGCAGCCGATTACGTTAACCGTCTGGGCGTAGTTGGCCATGAAAAACCACTCGCTGTTGCGGATCATTTCGTTCAGGCCCATCGCTATGCCGAGCGCATCCTTGTGGAAGTAGCGGGTTCCAAGCTCACCGTAGAGGTGCGGGCCGTACCAGTAATTCCACTCATCCAGAGCTATGTCGATGTCCTTGCCCTGTATGGCGTCGATTTCTTCGCGATAGCGGCGGTGGGCGCTCACCTTGCTTCTGACGGCGTCAGGAATCTGACGGGCATGCGCGAGTACGTTGTCCTTGCTCTGGCAATAGAAGTGTTCACTTATTGCGTCCATTGTGTCGGCGCAGTTGGCGAGCATTCCTTCGGACCAGCTTCCGACGGCCCCGACTCCGATTAGCTTTATATCGGGATCAACCTGCCGCATGGCATTGACTACGCGATTATGCTTCAGGATGTAGTGATTTAGCGACATGTAGCCGAGCTGCCAGTTTCCGTACATTTCGTTGCCGATGCACCACCATTTTGTATCGTACGGCTGAGAATGCCCGTTTTTCGCCCGCCATTTGCCCATCGGGGTGTCGGCGGCGCCGTTGACATATTCGACTTCCTGGGCGGCCGAATGGGCATCGCCAAAGCCGGTATTCACGGTGATGAGCGGTTCGGTATCAATCTCGCGGCAGAAAGCTATGAATTCGTCGATTCCGAAGTCGTTGTGCTCGATGCCCTGCCATGCCGGGTTCCTTCTGGGCGGACGCTTGTCCGGGTCGCCGATCCCGTCGCGCCAGTTGTACCCGCTGACGAAATTGCCGCCGGGCCACCTGTAGATCGGTGCGTCGAGTTCTTTCAGCAGGGCCAGCGTATCGGGCCGCATACCCTTGATATTGTCCGCCGGCATCAATGAAACGGCGCCAATTTTGACGATTCCTTTGCCCTCTATGGATATTTCGAGCCTGCCTTCGTCGGTTCTGCCGCCGGAAGTGAACCTAAACGGGTATTTGTTGTAATCGCTCTTTATCTTCTCGAAAACGACGGTATCGCGTTGTCCCGCGTCATCGCCCCAGACCAGGCTGACTTTTACCGGACCAAGGCCTTTGACGCCAAACAGGGAACTCAGATCGACCAGTGATTTGTCCGAATCCGAGTCGGCGCAGCCGGACATTACGATGCGGCCGACGTATTCTTTGCCCTCGACCAGACCCAGGCCGCCGTGGACCATGCCGACGGGCTTGCGGCCGGAAGCTGTGAAGACCGGCGTATGATCGCCGACGTACGGCTCTTCTGTATCCATCTTAACGACGTTTTCGCCGCCGATTACCTTCCATGGCGAGCGGTCGGCTCCTACGGCCCGGTAGAATTTGCGGTCTTCGAGCATTTCGGCCCAGATTCCGCCGTAGATGCAGCGGCCCAGGTGCTCGATGAACTGGCCGTAAATGTAAATCGAAACCGGCTCACCGGTGGCCCCGGCGTCGATTGTGATATCCGGCTTCATCGTGCGGGTCGAGAGCAGTTGCAGGCTCAGATCGTCAAACCATGCCTTGCCCGTCGCCAGGCCCCAGCCGCCGAGCAGACAGTTAATCTGAATATCGCTCTCTAAGCCCGTATCGAATTCCATACTCACCAGTGTCCAGTCGTTATCGCCCCGAAGAGCGCGCGAACGGGCGGACTGGATATTGTGGATGTTGAACTGTGCGCCTCGCCCGGTGGAGATCTGCACGTTTTCGGTCTTGATCCAGCCGGTGAGTCTGTAGCGAGAGTTTGGATTGACCTTCGCCGATGTCTGCCAGGCGGCGTCGGCGCCCTCGCTGCTGCTTATCATCACGCATCGCTGGCCGGTTCGCCCGCCTTCTACATACTCGTAATCGGGCTGACCGTCCCATTGCTGTTGGGACCAGTCCGCCGGTGTTTGGCCGTCGACCTCTTCGAATGATGGATTCGGTACGGCGTTTTCCACTGCCGAAGATGCGCCCACCGAAAGCAGTAATATTGAAACGCCCAGTAAACCCTGCAATAGACGTGATTGGAGCATGTCAGCCCTTTCAGTTTGATTAATAATTTGTAAACAGTTCGCCCAAAACCATTTACGGGCATTATAGGCATGCTCAGGAGAAATGCAATTCGATAATATCTTTGTCGTGCAGGACATGGGTTCGCTGCACGTTCTGGCCGTCGTGGACGCCCGTTCCCCAGATTCTGGCGGATTTGAGCTTCTCGGCCAGTTCCCGATGGATTGCCCGGGCCATATCTATAACGGTTGAACCGGCCGGAAGAGTGAACGGGTCTTCCATATCCGGTTGTTCGTGGGGCGGTTTGGCGTAGACGCGGATTACATCGAGCATCTCGAAAACTTTCGACGCGAATTCCTCCAGCCCTTCGAACTCCTCGGCCGCTATTTTGATGCATTCGAAACGCTGCTCGCACGCCCGCCGGACCTGTTCGAAGGCTCCGGGTTTGGCGATATCGGCCTTAGTGGCAACGCAGAAAGCCCTCTTGCCGAGCTGGTTGCCCTGGTCGTCGACCGCGGGTGTATAGCCTTCGGCCAGCAGTTTCCGAGATTCCAGAAAGTCGAGGCAGATTTCGAACTGCTCGCCAATATCCTGCGACAGGTCGATTACTATGCCTATCAGGTCGCAATGGCGATATGTGCCGACCTGACCGGGCATAACCACATCCTCGGAGATCGGCGGCATGTCGACCAGTTGTATCTGAATATCTTCGTATTCCATCATGCCCGGGACCGGCGCGGTGGTGGAGAAGGGGAATGCCGCGGTCGTAACCTTCGCGTTGGTCAGGGCCGAGAGTATCGTGCTCTTGCCGGAGTTGGGCACTCCGATAAAAACCACCTGTCCGGCGCCGCTGGCCGGTACGTGGAATATGTCGACCTGCTTTGTGCCGCCGCCTTTTTTGGAGCCCGCGTCCTTGAGTTTGCTGAGCTTGCGACGCAAATCGGCCCGCATGTGGTCGGTGCCCTTGTGCCTGGGAATAACGCGCAGCATCTCCTCCAGCGCCATGATCTTCTCTTCAGGCGTAGTGGCGCTGCGATACCACTTGTCGGCCTTCAAATATTCCGGCGTTAAGTTAGCAGGCACGATTACTCAAGTAAAAAGTAAAAAGACAAAAGTAAAAAACTGCTGTCCGGGTTCACTCAGGTGCGCTTCTAGCGACATTCACTACGATTTGCGCGATGATACGCGCCAGTTCTTCGGATTCCTTTATCAGTTCGTCCAATTTAGCGCCGGAGGCCGGGTTAACGGCTTTAAGCAATCTGAGCCAATACCTGACCTCCCGTGCTTCTTTCAATGCAATACGGTACTTGTGAATGAAATCGGCTTTGCTTTCCGCGGCCTGTCCTTCTTCGAGGCTGCTGCCGACCGCCGTCCCAGCCCGTACAAGCTGCCGAACCAAAACGCGCGAAGTCTGCGACCGGTCTTCAATTCGCACCGCCAGTTTCACAACTTTGACAGCGAAATCAAATGTGCGGTCCAGTATATCACACGGCTTTGCCATGCCTTTTTTACTTTTTACGTTTTTCTTTTTACTTTGCCTCTAGTCTGCGGTTTTTTCCGCCACCAGATCACCCACTTCGCTCGTCGAATAGCCCATTCTTCGGGCCTGGAGGCTTTCGAGTTTGTTGGCTGTGACGAACTTGACCGATTCTTCGATCTTCACCGCCGCTTCTTCTTCGCCGAGGGTCTCCAGCATCATGCCCGCTGCGCAAATAGCCGCCAGCGGGTTGATAACGCCCATGCCGGTGTATTTGGGAGCGCTGCCGCCGATGGGTTCGAACATGCTCACGCCTTCGGGATTGATATTGCCGCCGGCGGCGATGCCCATTCCGCCCTGAATCATCGCCCCGAGATCCGTAATAATGTCGCCGAACATGTTTCCGGTAACGAGCACGTCGAACCACTCGGGATTCTTGATCATCCACATGCAGGTGGCGTCGACATGATAGTAATCGCGCGCGATGTCCGGGTACTCGGCGTCGCCCATTTCGTGGAATGCCCGTTCCCATAAATCGTAGATGTAGGTCAGGACGTTTGTCTTGCCGCACAGCCCCAGAGTGTTGGCGTCGCCTTTGCCGCGGGCCTTTTTGCCGTGCTTTCTGGCGTACTCGAATGCGTACTTGAGGCAGCGGTCGACCTGGTGGCGGTTGTAGACTGCCGACTGGACGGCCACTTCGTTCGGCGTTCCCTTCATTGAAAAGCCGCCGCAGCCGGTATACAGATCGCCGGTGTTCTCGCGGACGACCACGAAATCGACCTCGTCCGGACCCTTGTCCTTGATCGGCGTATAGACGCCGGGGTACAACCGCACGGGCCTGAGATTGATGTACTGGTCCAGCTCGAAACGGGCCTTGAGCAGGATTCCTTTCTCAAGGATGCCGGGGGCGACGTCCGGATGGCCGATTGCCCCCAGCAGAATCGCGTCAAAGCCGCGAAGCTCTTCGACACCGCTGTCGGGCAGCGTTTCGCCGGTCTTCTTATATCTTTCGCCGCCGAAATCGAACTCGGTCAAATCTACTTTGAAACCAAATTTATCAGCCGCGGCGTTCAATACCTTTACAGCCTCGACCGTTACTTCCGGACCAGTCCCGTCTCCGGGCATTACAGCAATCTTGTACGTCTTCATCTTTGCCTTTCTTAATAATGAACCACGGATTGACACGGATTTTCACGGATTATTGCAAAAACCCGGGGCAATCACTCATGTTACAGAACCATTCGTTTGTATCTTAATGATCGTTCACCAAAGTTAATAAGAAGTCCTACTTTGAGCCCTGTGGCTTTCAGATAATTCAAGACCTGTGCCTGCTCGCAGTTCGAGATAGTTTTCAGGGCCTTGAGTTCCACCAGCACCTTACCGTCAACCAGGAAGTCACAGAAAAACTCCTTGGCGAATTTTCCCTTGTACATCACTGAGACGGCCTTTTGCCGCTCATACACTAGCCCGCGCAAATCGAATTCAATACCCACGGCCGCTTCATATACGCTTTCCAGGAAACCCGGGCCGAGATTTGAATGAACTTCCATGGCGGCGCCAATTACGTGCCTCGTCAGTTCATTATACACCAAATCCGACTCTGCCATCCCAAAGCCTAATTCAAATCCGTGTTAATCGGTGCGAATCCGTGGTTAGTAATACTTCTATTTCCCGGCCTTTTTTGCTATGTGCTCGAGCAGGCCGCCGTCTTTGATAATCTCGACGGCGAAGTCGGGCAGCGGCCTGAACTCGATGTCCGTGCCGCTGGTTTTGTCCTTGATCAAGCCGTTGTCGTAGTCGATCTCGATCTCATCTCCGTCGGCTATTTTCTGGACCGCGTCGTCGGACTCGATCAGATAAAACCCGCAGTTGATTGCGTTGCGATAGAATATCCTGGCGAACGTTCTGGCAATTACGGCCTGGACCTGTGCCCAGCGAATCGCCCAGACGGCGTGCTCGCGGCTGGACCCGCAGCCGAAGTCGTCGCCCGCAACAATAACATCCCCGGGCTCGACTTTCTTCATAAACTCCGCGTCCAGATCCTCCATACAATGCCTGGCCAACTCCGATTCTTCATCGGTGTTCAGATACCTTGCAGGAATGATCTCATCCGTATTTATATGATCGCGCTTATATACGTGTGCTTTTGGCATAAAAAATCCTTTACAAGAAAATTCGAAATTCGAATCTCGAAATCCGAAACAATGACCGAAACTCGAATGCTCGAATGTTCACAAAAATCAGCTTTCCGCTTTTCGTAAGATCGCTCCGAATATGTTCATTAATTCCTGGGCTTCGCTCTCCAACTGTTGCCGGATTGGCTCCGACGAATCCGTTGCATCCACAAGCCTGAGCCAGTAGCGGCATTCCTTGCATTCTTTTCGACAGATCTTGATTCGAAACAAGAAATCCTTCTTACTCAAGGACTCATTGGCTTCGATGTAATTAGCGCCGACCGAACCAGAGGATCGAATGAGCTGGCATCCGTCCTCGCTATTTGCAACACTGCCGGGCAACTCCTTGACGAAAGCCCGGACTCGTTTGGCAAACGCCTCCGTTCGATCCTCCAAGTCATACTTCTTGTCACTGCTGTCTGTACTCATTCTTCCGTCTCTCTTGAACGCTGCAAGCGGTCACGCGCGTTCGTTTTTGTCATTGCCGTTCTTTAGTAAATTCGTGCTTGTTTCGGATTTCGAATGTTCGAATTTCGTACTTCGTCACAGGTACTTCCTCGGATCGGTCAGTTTTCCTTCTATTGCACTCGCCGCCGCCGTTGCCGGACTTGCCAGGTACACTTCGCTTTCCGGGTGTCCCATTCGGCCTACGAAGTTGCGGTTGGTCGTGCTTACGCACTTTTCACCGGCGGCCATTACGCCCATGAAACCGCCCAGGCATGCGCCGCAGGTCGGGGCCGATATCACACAGCCGGCATCGTAGAAGACATCGAAGAGGCCTTCGTCTTTCGCCTGCCTCCAGATCACCGGCGTGGCGGGCACCACAATCGTCCGTATGGCTGCTTCTCTGCCCTTGATAATATCAGCGGCAATCCGCAGATCCTCGATTCGGCCGTTGGTGCAGCTCCCGATATACGCCTGGTCCATCGCCTTGCCTTCGCATTCGCCGATCGGCACACCGCCGCTTGGAAGATGGGGCAGTGCGACCATCGGCTCCAGCGCCGAGCAGTCGAATTCTTCGACCGAGGCGTATTCGGCGTCCGGGTCCGATTCGAATACCATGTAATCGGTTTTGTTCTTCAGGTGCTCGTCCAGATAGGCCTTCGTAACATCGTCGAAACCGATGATGCCGCTCTTGCCGCCCGCCTCGATGGCCATATTGGTTATGGTCATGCGGGCCTCCATGGACATCTCGGCCAACGCCGCACCGACGAATTCCATCGCCCGGTAAAGGGCCCCATCGGTGCCGATTCTCGCGATCACCGCAAGCACCACGTCTTTGCTGTACACGCCGGGCCCGAGGGAACCGTTCAGCACGAATTTCATCGATGCGGGGACCTTGAACCATAACTCGCCGGTCGCCAGGGCGGCGGCCAGATCGGTCGAACCTATTCCGGTGCTGAGCGCCGCCAGTGCGCCGTGGGTGCAGGTGTGCGAGTCGGCGCCGACTATCACCTCGCCGGGTCGGACGTGGCCCTGCTCGGGCAAAATCGCGTGACATACGCCGGCTCTGCCGAGTTTGTAATAGTGCCTGATACCCTGCTGGCGGGCCCATTTGTCGAGCCTTTTGTGCAGTTCCGCACTCTTTATATCCTTGCCCGGCTGAAAATGGTCCGGTGTTACGACGATTTTGTCCGGATCGAAGACCTTGTTGATCCCGCGCGCCTCCAGCATCGAAATGGCCGGCGGCGTCGTCACATCGTGACACAAAACGACATCGACCTTGGCATCCACCAGTTGACCCGGCTCGACATGTTCGAGCCCGGCGGCCCGCGCAAGTATCTTTTCGGTTATTGTCATTGCCATAGCTGTCTACACCTTATTCACGAATCTATATTCAAAACGCCGTCAGGCGCAATTGCCGTTAGTTCTCTTTCTTCTGCACGGCGACAAGCCGGTTTATGGCGTCGAGGTAGGCTTTCGCGCTGGCCTCGATAATGTCTGTCGATACGCCCCTGCCTATGTGTATGCGGTCTTCGCGGCGTATTTTGACGGTTGCTTCGCCCAGAGCCTCTTTGCCGCCGGTCAGGGCCTTGATAGAGTAGCTGTCCAAATCTACCGACATTCCCGTGGCCTGTCTTATGGCCTCGTATGCGGCATCGACCGGTCCGTCGCCCAACGCGGCCGCATCGCATACCTCATCTCCGGCAACGATTCGCACACTGGCGGTCGGCAGGGGGCCCGAGCCGCACGCAATGTGCAGATACTTGAGTTGGTAGTGTTTTTCAACCACATGTATCTCGTCGTTGATCAGGGCCGCGATATCCTCATCGAAAACTTCCTTTTTCTTGTCCGCGACCTCGAGGAATCTCTGATAAGCCTGCTCGACATCCTGTTCGCTCAACTGCGTGAAACCCAACTGCTTGCATCTGTCGGCGAATCCGTGGCGTCCGGTGTGCCTGCCGAGGACCATGCGCGAACCGGTCAGACCGATTGTCTCGGGCGTCATAATCTCATAAGTGGAGCGTTCCTTCAGGATCCCGTCGACGTGGACGCCCGCTTCATGTGCGAAGGCGTTGGCCCCGACAATGGCTTTGTTGGGCTGAATAACGAACCCCGTTAGCCGCGATACGAGTTGGCTCGTGCGGTATATTTCTCTGGTATTGATATTCGGCAGCGCAGTTTTGACGTCGCCGTGCCCGAAAAAGTCCGCGCGGGTGTGAATCGCCATTACCACCTCTTCCAGAGCCGCGTTGCCCGCGCGTTCACCGAGCCCATTGACCGAACACTCGACCTGCCTGGCCCCGTTGTGCACGCCCGCCAGAGAGTTCGCAACAGCCATTCCCAGATCGTTGTGGCAATGGGTGCTGAGTACGCAATTCTCGACGCCCTTTACGTTGGCTTTGAGTTCGGCAATCATCTGGCCGTACTCATAAGGAAGAATATAGCCCACGGTGTCCGGAATATTCAGGGTTGTTGCACCCGCCTCCACCACGGCCGAGCATATTTCAATCAAGAACGACATATCGCTGCGGCAGGCGTCTTCGGGCGAAAACTCCACGTCGTCGGTGAAACTCCTGGCGAATGAAACCGCCTCGACCGCCATTTTGAGCACCTGGTCGGGGCTTTTGTTGAGCTTGTGCTTCATGTGGATGGGCGAGGTCGCGATGAAGGTGTGTATACGCTTGCTCGCGGCCGGTTCGAGGGCCTTGCCGGCCGATTCTATATCGCCTTTGTTGGCGCGCGCCAGCCCCGCGACGGTAGAACCGGAGATTTCTTCGGCGACCCGGCTGGTTGCCTCGAATTGAGCGGGCGAGGATACCGGAAAGCCCGCTTCGATGATGTCTGCGCCCAGTGCGGCGAGCTGATGGGCGATCTCGAGCTTTTCCGTTATCGATAAGGATGCGCCCGGCGACTGCTCACCGTCGCGTAAGGTGGTATCGAAAATCAAGATTCTTTCCGTTGACATTGTCATGCACTCCAAATCGGGCCTGATTCGGGCTGATTATGCCCTTAAAAGGCTGATTTGCCAATAGTTCAGCTTAAAAACGAAGGAAATATTCGGATTGAGAGGGAGTGTTTTCTTGCGCCTAAAGGCGCAAGAGCAGCGCAAGCAGGCTTAGAATGCCCGCGTGGGGATAACGAATTGTCTCATTTGCGCTCATTATGTCACACATTTTACGACGCAAAAGACCAATTGCAAGCCTTTTTCGACGCAGACGGACCAAATTTTGTAAACATTGCCTATATCGGCTTCTCAGCCGCGTATCTCAAGAGCATTCAGTCGGTGTAAATATACGGGCGACGCGGATGCCGGGGCCGCCGCGGCCAGTGGTTCTGCGGATCGGCGTTTGCCAAGATATCAGACGAAATCAGGCCGATGCTGCAGAATACAGCCGCCGCGGTAAGAAAAACCCTTCTTTTACGCATGATGCACCTCCGGGATTTCCAAGCTGATATCAAAACTGACGCAATTACTACAAATAAAAGGCCTCCGCACGCGGTGAGGTAACGAAAAAATGGCCGGACCGGGACCAAGACAAAGGTTTTGACAGGTACGCATCGAGCGACTATAGTCTCCAGTTGTAATTCATTCACATTACTGACATTCCTGCGAACCGGGAGGCAGACATGAAGTCCAAATCATTACTGGCTGTTACAGTTCTGGCGGTAGTTACAATTGCTTCGGCAGGGTGCGATGAGCAGGCCGACGGCGACAACAAGCCCACCGACGCAGGCACAGAAAACAAGGAGGTCAAACCCATGAGTCTCAGCAAGGAATCTTTTGCCAGTATGCCGGACGGCCGGCAAGTACATGTCTACACGCTGGAAAACTCCAACGGCATCCGCGCGAAGGTCATTAATTACGGTGCGATACTGGTTTCGCTGGAGGTTCCAGGCCGGGACGGCGAAACAGCGGACATCGTCACCGGTTTCAGCGATCCCGAGGATTTCATCAAGCGCGGCGGCTGCGTCGGAGCTACTATAGGCAGGTATGCAAACCGCATCGGCAAGGCAAAATTCACCCTCGACGGCACTGAATACACGCTGCTTGCAAACAACGGCGAAAATCATCTCCACGGCGGCAAAAAGAGCTTCGACCAGGTGCTGTGGGAGGTCGAAGATGCAGCCGCGCAAGACGACAAGGCCTGGGTTAAGATGCACTATCTCAGCGTGGACGGCGAGGAAGGCTATCCCGGCAACCTGGATTGCTGGGTTACCTACACGCTGACAAATGACGACGAGCTGGCGATAACCTACGAAGCCGCCACCGACAAGCCTACTGTAGTGAACCTGACCAATCACAGCTACTTCAATCTGGCGGGCGAAGGGAACGGCGATGTGCTCGACCACAAGCTTACGATCTACGCCGATCACTTCACTCCGGTCGACGAAGGGCTGATTCCCACCGGAGAAATTCGCTCCGTAGAAGACTCCCCGATGAATTTCACGCAGCCCAAAACCGTGGGCTCCAGAATCGATCAGGTCGGCGGCGGATACGATCACAATTACGTGCTAAGGGGCCAAAGCGGCGAAATGAAGCACTGTGCGACCGTCTACGAACCCGACAGCGGGCGGGTTATGGACGTGTACACGACGGAACCGGGCGTCCAGCTATACACCGCCAACCACTTCAACGGCAAGACCGTCGGAAAATCCGGCAAGCCCTACGTCAAGCACGGTGCGCTGTGCCTGGAGACGCAGCATTTTCCAGATTCGCCAAACAAGCCGGACTTTCCCAGCACTGTGCTCAGGCCCGGGGAGAAATTCGAGTCCAGGACCGTACATAAGTTCTCCGTCAGGTAGGACACAGGCCGCGCGTTCGCGAAGATAGCAGCGACGGTCAGGCGAGGTAGACCTCGTCGCCGGGCTTGATCTGCGGTATCTGATCGGCTTTTGAAGCCATGTCTTCCTTGTAGAGCGCAAAACTAGGGGCGATTTCGAGTACGCAATCGGGCGAGCCGTCGTCTTTTCGCGGCACACTCACACCCGCGGACTCGATCCAGTCGGCGGCGCGTTCGGTGATCATCTCACGGCTGACCGGTGCACTGTCTACGCCTTTAGCGTTCTTCACGGGTGCGAATTCCGACTCCCGGACGGTCTCCAGAATGATGGATTTGTCGGTAAGCGGCAGAGCATCGAAGATAAAACTCTCGAGTTTGACGCCGTTTGGCTCGTCCGGCTCGATGCGGTTGCCGCGGGCGTCAATGTGCGGTATCTTCTTAATCGCTTTGTGCCAGGGCAGGGAAAAGCCCTTTTCGTTGAGCTTTTCGACGAATTTGCGGTTTATCATGTGAATTGCTATGCTGCCCAGTTCGAATGCCAGCGAGCCGTCGGGGCTGCGTTTTTCTGCCAGTTCGTCCGGCAGGTCGCTGTACTCGATCACACTCATCTTGCCGTCTATGAGGCAGAAGTTGCCCACTTTCTCAAACGGGCCGGTCTTGATTACGGCTTTGGACGACATATCCGAGTCATCCATTGCGTGCAGCCCGATGAAAAGCGGGTCAAAGATGTTAATCAGTGGATTGTCCACCTGCCAGTAGCTGATGTATTCGATGCCGCGCTCGGCCATGTCGTCAAGTGCTCCGCTGTCGTATAAGGCCTTGAGGCTGCCGCCGTGGCCGTCGGGCGAGCAGGCGATGGAGTCCTTCTCGGCCAGCAGGATATTACCATTGAAGCTGAAATTGGGCATTGTGCCCTGCTGAAACAGTGTTACCGAGTCTTCCGGCAGGCCGAACCAGTCGTTTTCGCGAAAAATGGCCTCGGTCGGCTCGTGATTGAGGGGGCTGGTCATGACGTACCAGGGGCATACGGAGTCGTAGCGGGCGTTCGCGGCGGCGATGTATTCCGCGAAGAGCCGGAAAAGCGTCTTGTTTTTGACCGGGCTTATGGGGTAATTGCCCTTGGGGCCGTCGAAACCCAGCCTGGTTCCCTGGCCTCCGGCCACCACAAAACCGGCCACCTTGCCCTGCGACAGCAGTTTTTTGCCCAGATCGGCGGCTTCATCGTATCTTGCCTGCTGTTCGGTGCGGGGGCGGGCCCTGTAATAGTCCGCCGGCTCAGGCTCGGCGTGGACCGCCAGCTCGGATGAATCCAGCACATATTTCTGGATCCATTCATCTATGCGCGGCAGGTCGAGCCGCTGTATCTGGCTCAAAAGACGCTCCCGGCCGGCGGAATCGAGTTGATCCCAAAATGCGAGCAACTGCTGCTGATTGTACTTCTCTAGTAGATTCCTGGTCTTTTCGAACGCGATGTCTTTGGTCATGATGTAAGTCTTATCGGTTTCTGAGGGTTGGAAAACACCATTATTAGTTTCCGAGCGGTTTTTTTCAAGAAACTTTGGCTAAATTGACGAATTTCATTTGACATTCGGTCTATTCCTGTGTTAGTATTTATGTACAGACAGGTTAGGTTTATTCATGCAGTACCTATTATATTGTTAGACTGTCATCATATTTTCTTGCGTTTTATTCATACCCTAGACCTGCCTGCCCAAAGAAGTATGTTTGATTCGTCGTTTTACGGCAATATTTGATTGTTATTGGACGTTGGAATCTCAATCAAACGTTTAATTGTTTTCGAACGACCGTTCCAGGGCAGAAGAATTTTAACTAATTTAACATGAGATTCGTGGCAGAAACAGGGTGGCATGTCTTGCATCTTATGCGGGGAAGCACTCATCAGTAAAATCGTGTTGTAACGTGGACTGGCGGAACGGTCGAGTCTGCGAATCTCGAAGGTTGACGAAAGGAGAAAAGGATGAAGAAGAAAGGTTTTACCCTGGTTGAGCTTTTGGTCGTTATTGCGATCATCGCTCTGTTGATGGGTATCCTCATGCCTGCACTTGCGAGGGTAAGGCAGCTGGCCT
>CAYOTO010000052.1:0-21465 GCA_964406945.1 uncultured Pirellulales bacterium | reverse complement strand
ATTTTTCAAAGATTTGTCAAAATTTTTTGCTTCACTCGGCTAAAATCTTACGAAATTTCTGATTTGTTATTTGGGAATTGCCATCCTGAGCGGGTGCCAGATTCTTCGCTCGCGCTCACGATGGCAAGAAGGAGAGAGGTTGCTGGAAATTACTGTCATGCTCCCCGACTGGCTCGAGCGCGTCGCCGTTCTGCCCGTCCTCGCCTGGCGTCTGATCCGCCACGGCTACCCGTACCGCCTCATCCGCCTCACCCGCGGCCGGTCCGCCATCGTCGATCCCGCCGACTACTGGACCCTCGCAAAATACAAATGGTCCCTCTCCGGCTCCGGCTGCCTCTACGCCTGCCGCACCCACAACCGCCGCAACATAAAGATGCACCGCTCGATCATGAACCCGCCCGACCACCTCCTCGTCGACCACATCAACCGCAATCCCCTCGACAACCGCAGGGCCAACCTCCGCCTCGCCACCCCCGCCCAGAACGCCCGCAACCGCGCCAAATCCAATCCCGAAAAATGCACCTCCCGCTACAAAGGCGTCCACCTCAACCGCCGCACCCGCCGCTGGCACGCATCAATAACAATCGACGGCGTCACCCTTCACCTCGGCCTATACCACTTCGAACGAAATGCCGCAAAGGCCTACGACCGCGCCGCAAAAAAATACCACGCCGACTTCGCCGCCCTGAACTTCCCCCCCAAACCCCCGCCCTGCTTCAAACGCCTCCTCCAGTCTCTCAAATCCCTCCTCTCCCCCACACGCCCGCCCACCCCCATTAACCCCCGAGCCTGCTCGGGCGGTCGTCCGAACGCCCAGGAAATAGCATCGCCGAAGGCGATTCGAGAAATGCGCAGCCGAAGAGTCTGTCCCGAACCCAGTCGAACGAACCCACAACGAGCAAATCCCCCGAACTCGCCATTTAACCCGCCGTTACAACAGCGGGCCATGAACCCTCATCGCCACAGGCGATTCAACATACGCCATACGAAATACAACGAAAATGTCATCCTGAGGCGAAGCCGAAGGATCTGGCCCCCGCATGAGATTCCACCCGAGCACTCCCCACACCCCACTGACCACCACAAATCCACAGCGCTGCCCCGCAATACGCAATACGCGGTACACAACACGAATCAGCCGCCCCCCTCCATTAACCCCCGAGCCTGCCCGGGCGGTCATCCGAACGGCCAGGAAACAGCATCGCCGAAGGCGATTCGAGAAATGCGCAGCCGAAGAGTCTGTCCCGAAGCCAGCCGAAGGAACCCACAACGAGCAAATCCCCCGAACTCGCCATTTAACCCGCCGTTACAACGGCGGGCCATGAACCCTCATCGCCACAGGCGATTCAACATACGCCATACAAAATACGACGAAAATGTCATCCTGAGGCGAAGCCGAAGGATCTGGCCCCCGCATAAGATTCCACCCGAGCACTCCCCGTCCCCGGACGCCCTACTTCGCCTCCAGCCAGCTCGCACCCCAGCCCATATCGACCTTCAGCGGCACGTCGAGTTCGATAGCGCCGGTCATTTCGTCGCGGATCCAGCTCTGGTGGGTGTCGATCTCGCTTTGCGGCAGCTCGAAGACGAGTTCGTCATGGATTTGCAGGATCATCTTAACGCCCGCAAATTCGGCGTCGATTCGCCGCTGGATATTGACCATTGCGCGTTTGATAAGGTCCGCGGCCGAGCCCTGGATAACAGTATTGACCGCAAGCCGCTCGGCCAGTGCCCGCCTGCCGGCGTTTTTCGCCGTAAGCCCGCTGATCCGCCTGCGACGGCCCAGAATCGTCTCGGCGTAGCCGCAATCTCTGGCCCGCTCGATGCACTGGTCCATAAACGCCCGAATCGAACTGTACCGGGCGAAATAGTCGTCGATAAACCGCTTGGCCTCGCCCACGCTCATTCCGGTGCCTCGCGAAAGCCCGTAGGCCCCCTGGCCGTAGATGATTCCGAAATTCACCGCCTTGCACTTGGCCCGCATTTCGGACGTGACCTCATCAGGCTCGACCCCGTAAATCTGCGAGGCGACGAACCGATGAATGTCCCTGTCCTCGGCGAATGCGGCGCCAAGGGCCTTATCGCCGCTGAACGCCGCCAGGAATCGCAATTCGATCTGGCTGTAATCGGCCGCCAGAATGCAGCAGTCGTCCGAGGCCGGAACAAACGCCGAACGGATTTTGCTGCCAAGTTCGGTGCGGATCGGGATGTTCTGCAGGTTCGGGTCCGACGAGCTGAGCCGGCCGGTGGTTGTCACCGTCTGGTTGAAAGACGCGTGAACGCGGCGGGTCCGCGGGTCGATGAGCGTTCCGAGCTTGTCGACGTACGTGCTCTGCAGCTTGGTAATGGTTCGATATTCGAGGATCAACTCGACAATCGGATGTTCTGCCGAGAGCCGCTCCAGCACGCCCGCATCGGTGCTGCGGCTGGTTTTGGTGGCCTTGAGCGATTCGAGGCCCAGCCGGTCGAAAAGCACCTCCGCAAGCTGTTTGGGGCTGTCGATATTGAACGGCACGCCGGCCTGCTCGTAGATTTCTTCGGTAAGCCGTTCGCGAGTCTCGGCCAGCTCGCTGGACATGTTTCGCAGCACGGCCGCGTCCAGCGCCACGCCGTTATGCTCCATCCGCCCCAGCACCGGCACCAGCGGCATTTCCAGCGAGTCGAACAGCTTTCGCAGCGTCGGCTCGGCGTCGAGCTGCGCTGCGAGCAACTCGTACAGCCGCCATGTAATATCGGCGTCTTCGCAGGCGTATTCGGCGGCCGGGGCGGTATCGACCATATCGAACGTAAGCTGGTTTTTGCCCTTACCGATAAGCGTCACGATAGGTACGCACTGGTAATTGAGCATCGACAGCGCCATAGCATCCAGGCCGTGCCGGCGTTCGGGATCGAGGCAGTAGGATGCGACCATCGTGTCGAAATGGACGCCTGCGACGGGCATTCGGGCGTTTTCGAGCACGAGCAGGTCGTATTTGATGTTCTGACCGATTTTCTTGATCTGTGGATCGGCGAGAATCGGCCCGAGCCGTTCGCGAACGATGTTGAGATCGAGGTGCCCGGTTCCCAGCGGGGCCTTGACTGGCAGGTAAAACGCCCTGTGCGGCTCCCAGGCGAAACTGAGGCCGACCAGGTCGGCACGCATTGCGGCCACCGAGGTCGTTTCGGTATCGAGCGCGAAAATTTTCTGGTTGCAAAGTTCGGCGAAAAAGCGGTCGAATTTTTCGGGCGTGTCGATGAGCCGGTAATCGTGTTCGACGGTCTTGAGCGAATCGGGCCCACTCGGACAGGTCCGACCGGGCTGCGGTTTGCTACCTGCGGTCGCACCGGCGCTGCCGGGCGACAAACCGGCATCGGAACCGGCCGGTTCCAGGTCGAGGCGGTCCAGCAGGCGGCTGAATCCCAGTTCGGTGAAGATGGCCCGCAGCCGCTCGGAATCGGGCGGTGCGGATTCGAGCTCCTCGAGCGGGATTTCGAGCGGGACCTGGCAATCGATAGTGACTAGTTTGCGGCTCAGGTGAAGCTGCTCGCGGAACTGCCTGAGATTTTCGCCGCGTTTGCCCTTGATTTCGTCGATGTGCTCGTACAGGTTGTCGATAGAGCCGTATTTGCTGATCCAGTTGAGGGCCGTTTTGGGACCGACGTCCGGCACGCCCGGAATGTTGTCGGAAGCGTCGCCCTGGAGCGCGAGGCAGTCCACGAACTGCTCGGGGGTGACGTGCATTCGGTCGCGCATTTCGGCAAGATCAATGACGGTGTCTTTTTTGAGGTTGTAGACGCTGGTTCGTTCGTCGATGAGCTGGAGCAGGTCCTTATCGCCGGAGCAGATGAATACGTCGAGCCCTTCGGCGGCGGCTTTTCTCGATAGGGTTCCTATGATGTCGTCGGCTTCGTAGCCGTCGACTCGGAGGATGGGAATTTTCATTGCGTCGAGGATTTGTTCGATTCGGTCGATCTGGCGGGGCAGGTCGTCGGGCATGGGGGGGCGGTGCATTTTGTACTGGTCGTACATCTTGTGGCGGAAGGTCGGGCCGATGCTGTCCATTGCGACGGCGAGCATTTCCGGTTTGCGGCGTTCCATGAGGCCGAGGATAGCCTGGGTGAAGATATAGGGGGCTTTTGTGGGTTCGCCGGTGGGGGCTGTGAGGCGCGAGCCCATGGGGGCGTAATAGGCGGCGTAGATGTGGGCGTGCCCGTCGATTATGTAGAGTGATTTTGACATTGCGGTACTGTAGCAGCGGCGCAGGCGGCTGTCAAGATACCGGCGATTTTCGGCATAGCCCTGAAGGACTTCAGAAAGACATTCCGGCCACGAAAATCCCGTAGTTCCCACGCTATGCAATCCTGCCTGGTCGGTGTAGCATTACGGCGGCAGGCGGTCTCTTGCTGATCCTCTTTGCGAGGCCTTGCCTTAAGCCAAGGCTGGGGCCGCCTGCCCTTTTTATTCGTAGGCTCTTCGAAGAAATCTCTGGGTCCGAATTCAGCGAAATTGACTCGGAAAAACAGTTCGGGGCCCCAGATGCACAAATTTACCCGCAATCGGCCCACAGATTATTCTTACGAGGCAAATTATTGTTTTTTGTCACTCTGTCTGGTATAATCGTGCAATTGGGTCGGTTTGCGATCCTGCGTCGTCTTGGGGTTTATAACGATGGATGAGGTTGAATCCTTCTGGATCGGCAAGTACGAAGTCACGAATCAGCAATATTGTGAATACCTGAATTCCAGCGGCCAGGACAGCTCGTGGGGCGAGAGGATGGAGATCGAACTCAATCAAGTCCGCGACGGATATGCATACAGTGTAAGCAACATAAGAAAGCATTACCCGGTCACATACGTCTCGTACAATGATGCCGTCGCCTATTGCGCCTGGCTAAGCGAGCGGGTGAATCGCACCTACCGACTGCCAACTGAATGGGAGTAGGAGAAGGCCGCCGGCTATGACCCCGCAAGCGAAATTGCCCACCAATACGGCTTCTCATCGAATAATATCGACGGCATTCGATGCAATTACGGCAAACTTTTCGGAGGCACCACAGAGGTTGGCTATTTTGACGGTCGCTCCGGTACGGTCGATTCGAAAAGCCCTTTCGGCTGTTACGCTTACAATGGTGTGCGGCTTGCTGCCGACGGTTTCAAACCGCCGGGCAGGACCATCTTCCAGGACTTCACCAGAGACAATAAGGTCGATAACAGTGATCCGGCCAAACTTGTCGAGCACTGGATGGACTTTCGCTGCTCTGCGGCTAAGGTATCTCAGGACCCGCCTGCAGGCGGAAGGGTTGAATGGGCCGGAAAGGGTGGTGTTTGAGCGGGAGATGGGGTAGAATGCGGTTCATGGATTGCGATTTTGTTTCAGGGTGTTTGCTTGCGTATGGGTAAGGTTCGAATGAGAGAAACGGCTGGCGCAGATAGCGTCCGATGATCAGGGTGGTGTTGTAATCGTGAGAACATAAAGGTGTATTTTTGGACTGATGGAGTAATTCGATGATGAGGATGAAGTTGATCTGTTGCGTGTTTGTGGCGGCTTTTGCGGGCGGGGTCGGGTTTTGTGGGGAGAGGCCGAATGTTGTTGTTTTTCTGGCGGATGATCTGGGGTATGGGAGTGTGAACTGTTACGGGGCGGATGAGGGGCTGGTTCGTACGCCGCACATTGACAGCATCGCTGAGGCGGGGATGCGTTTTACCGATGCCCATACGCCGGCGTCGGTGTGCAGTCCGACGCGGTACGGGTTGCTGACGGGGCGTTATCCGTGGCGGACTTCGATGAAGTCGGGGGTGGTTAATCCGATGGATCCGCTGCTGCCGGATCCGCAGAGGGTGACCGTTGCGGACTGGCTTAAGGATCGGGGCTATAATACGGCGTGCATCGGGAAGTGGCATCTGGGCTACGGAAAGGGGCCGAAAGTTGATTTCACGGGTAAGCTGACGCCGGGGCCGCTGGATCTGGGGTTCGATTATCATTTCGGGGTGCCGCAGAATCATGGGGACATGCACGGGGTCTATATCGAGAACGATCGCATATACGGACTGAGGAGCAGGAAGGTGCAGCCGTATTCGCGGACGTTTTACGGGCCGCCGTATGTGGGATACGATGCGCCGCAGCGGGTTAACAAGGATGTGATGGAGGTGCTGACGGACAATGCGGTTGACTGGCTTAAAGGGCAGGATGGCAAGTCGCCGTTCTTTCTCTATTTTGCGGCGGTGGCGGTGCATCATCCGATTACGCCGTCGGATGCGATGCGGGGCATGAGCGATTGCGGGCCGTATGGGGATTTCATTCAGGATTTGGATATGAGCGTGGGCAGGATTGTCGAGACGCTGGAGTATATGAACCTGGATGAGGATACACTGATTGTGTTTGCGAGTGATAACGGGGGGGAGATTCCGTTGAAGAGGCCCAAGTCGCCGGAGATTCAAGCGCAGAATCTGGGGCTGAAGATCAACGGGGATCTGCGCGGGGACAAGCACACCATCTGGGAGGGAGGGACTCGGGTTCCGTTTATCGTATCGTGGCCGGGAAATGTCAAGGCCGGATCCGTTTGCGATGAGACGATCAATATGGTGGATGTATTTGCGACGGTGTGCGATATCACGGACGGCAAGCAGCCGGAGTCCAGGCAGGTTGCGCCGGACAGTTCGAGTTTTCTGGGCTGTCTGCGGCAGGACAGCGGCGCCCGGGGGCGGGAGTCGATGGTTACGGCGGATGCGCGGGGGGCGCATGCAATTCGCATGGGCAATTGGAAATATATCGACGATGCTGCGCCGCAGGCGTGGTCGCAGGGACAGAAAGGGACGCTTAAGCACTTGACGCGGCAACTTTACAATCTGGCGGAAGATCCGTCCGAGAGCAGGAATCTGATAGAGGAAGAGCCGGAGGTTACGCGGAAGCTGGTGGAAGAACTCGGGCGGGTCAGAGGGATGGACTTGTAAGAATGACCCGAAGCGCGAAATTCGAGGTCCGAATATCGAAACAACTTCGAAGGTTCGAATGATCCGGGATTGCCCAAGTAATGCGTCAGTCGAGGGGCGTCGAAAAATGTCCGAAATGATGGACTTTAGGTGAATAGGCGTGTTTTGAGGCCTCTCTGGGGGGGCATATCGGCCATATTGGTGAACATACACCTTGAAACGGAGGCCCTGATTCTGATATTGTTAACTGAGTTGCGTGCATGAATACCAATTTACTGTATTTGTATCTGTATCGTGTTCGGTCACTAAGGCCTTTTAGAATTGACTTACGGGATGGTGACCATGCCAATTTGGCTATCTTTCGAGTTTGCCGGCCCACAGGGAGCAACAGATATTTAGACATAGCACATTCTAATCTACAACTGAGAAAGGAGGCTATCTTGATTGCTGACAGAAGAGATGCTTGGCTCAGTTGGAGTTCGCCGGTTGGACTTGGAGTCTTCCCGGCAGGCTTGGGCATTCTGCTGTATGGGCTCGCCGCGCTGAATGCCTGATGCAAGGGAGAGCTTAATGAAATAGCTAGTCGTACTGACGTTGACCGCTCTGCTCCTGAACGTAGAGTCCATTGCGTTAAATGGTAAATCCCTTATTAAAGAGAATAGAGAATGAATACGATTCCACCGGCAACAACTTCCAAGCACATACCCATCTACCGGCTGAAATACACTTTCATCTTTGTAGTGAGCATCTCCATCTGTACCGGTTTGTTCGGAGAAGCTAAACGCCCCAATATTGTGCTGGTCATGGCAGATGACCAGGGCTGGGGACAAGTGGGCTATAACGGCCACCCCTTGTTGAAGACACCCAACCTGGACGCCATTGCCGCGTCCGGCATTCGGTTCGACCGCTTTTACGCAGCCGGACCGGTTTGCTCGCCGACGCGTGCATCGGTATTGACCGGCCGGACCCACAATCGAACGGGGGTGCCGACGCATGGGAAACGGTTGTGCCTTCAGGAAAAGACCCTTCCGCAAGCCCTCAAGAAAGCCGGTTACGCGACAGCCCACTTCGGCAAATGGCATCTCAATGGCGTGCGAGGTAACGGTATTCCCGTGTTGGCCGACGATCGAAACCATCCGGGCCATTACGGGTTCGATGTGTGGCTTTCGGTCACTAATTACTTCGATATGGATCCGTTGATGAGCCGCAACGGCCAATTCGAATACTTCAAGGGCGACTCGTCAGAGGTCATAGTGGCCGAGGCTCTCAAGTTCATGGAGAAACAGAACGGCTCTCCATTCTTCGCAGTGATATGGTATGGATCCCCGCACGCTCCGTTTCGAGCGCGAGATGAAGACCGCAAGGGATTCCCGAAAGGGAAATACGGCGATCAACTCGGAGAAATTGTGGCTATTGATCGCAGCATTGGCGTTTTGAGACGGGGATTGCGGAAGTTGGGCATCGAAGAAGACACATTGGTCTGGTACACCAGTGATAACGGCGGACTCACCGTTGATCCCGATTCCTGTGGTCCTCTCAGGGGACACAAAGGTTCCGTCTTCGAAGGGGGCATCCGGGTTCCTGGGATTGTAGAATGGCCCGGTCGCATCAAACGGATGATCACGGACGTGCCTGCCTCAACGATGGATATCATGCCCACGATCGTTGACATGCTGGATTTGCCCGAAGATTCCATGATGTCGGTACGGGACGGCGAGAGCATCTTACCTCTCTTCGACGGAGGGATTCCAAAGCGAAATCGTCCGATCCCATTTGTTTTTCTGAAGAAAATGGCCCTGATCGATGGGAAATACAAACTGCTGAGCGAGAACAAGACCAGGGATGACTCTTGGCAGTTGTATGACCTAAGCCGTGATCTCGGTGAAACGAATGATATTTCGCAGGAGTTTCCTTCGCGTTTTGAGAAGATGAAAGCCGAGGCGAAAGCCGTCATGCGTTCGGTAGAAGCCAGTGCACAAGGCAGAGACTACCCGGAAGGCGAAGTGCTTCAGCCGCAGCGAAGCGCCTTCTGGCGAGATATGGAAGAGTACAGACCGCATCTTGAGACCTTTGCCCGGCTCAAACCTGGATTCGTCGTGCCGGCCCAGAAGAGAAGGGAGAAGAAGGGTAAAAGGTGACGTGAGAATATCATGCAATAACTGGCAGTTTTGATGCGTAGCATCCCCACCATGCTGCTGTTGTGCTCCCCGGTCGACGTTCAGGCAATGCATTTCTATGTCAGTAATGGCGGGATTGATGAGAACCCCGGATAAGCCGTATGATAGAAAGGGATGATGCGAATCCTCAAGTGACAAGTTGCAGACCACGAACAAGCTCAATGGGTGCACTAATAATTTGTAGCATACCGACCGGGTTTCGGCTGGAAATCTCCTTCGGAGCCCAGATGCTTCGCTTCGCTCAGCGTGACAGGGAGACGTGGCGCAGGTATTGTGCGGTTACTCGCGGGGTGTATGGTCGCGGCGGTTCTGGTTGTCGGGCTTGCGGGGTGTTCTGGGGGATCGGATGAGGAGGTTAAGGGGGAAGATCGGGATGACCTGTATGGATTTGACGAATCCGCTCTTCAAGCTGATTGCGAATGTGATGCAGGAGGAGGCGGTCAAACAGGCGATTTACGAGAATAGGCTGTACAATTCGCCGCAGCAGTTTCCGCGGAAAATGGCGAAGGGGACGGTTATGGGGAGGGTTCTTCCGAGGATTCGTTGTCGGTGTAGCAGGAGCCGGAGGCGATTTCTTTTCTAAGGAAGTAGTTGAGGACGGTTCTGATTGCGACTACTGAGGCGAGGATGGCGAGTTGGCGGAGGGTTGGGGTTATGATGGTTTTTACGATGTCGGCGGCGACGAGTATTTCGAGGCCGAGGAGGAGGTAGGAGCCGAGGTTGTGTCTGACGGCTTCTCTGAGATGGCATTGTTCCATGCCTTCGATCGTGCGGATTTCGAGGCGGACGAGCCGCACTATGTTGAGAAGTACGCCCCAGCAGATGACGACCACACCGGCCGCTCCGATGGCTATCGATACGTAATCGACGGGATGCACAGGTCTTTGCCCCCCTACCGGCGGAAGATTCTTTGCATTTACACGGTTTTGTTCGTCCATCACGGCGACGAACTTGATCAGGCGCGGCTATTGTTCGGTCAATCGCAATTGCACAGGAGATGGGAGTAGACACAGGGTGGGGGCGGGCACCCTGGCAGCAGAAGACGCTCAGCGGCGGCATTTGGTGCACAGATTACGGGGAAAGAAAAGGAGTTGGCGCCTGTGTGGTTTTGTTGTAGGGTGGTTGGGCGGCCGCGGTTGTCGATGGAGGCGGTCGGGACCTGGTTTTTCGGATATCTGATGAGGATTCAGGAGGTTCTTATGGCTTAGAATTGCACGTTGTGGTATGGGACATTCGGCGGTGGATAGGTATCATAATAGCAGAGAAGCCCCATCCAGCTAACAACCCGTTTGTGAATCAGGGAGTCGTATGTGAAGTGCGAAAGACGCAGAGCGGCATTCACGTTGATCGAACTGCTGGTGGTAATAGCGATTATCGCCATTCTGATGGGGATACTTCTGCCGGCATTAAATACGGTGAGAAAGCAGGCGCGAGCGGTGGCGTGCCGAGCCAATCTGGGCCAACTCGGTCTGACGGCCCACCTGTATGCGGCGGACTGGGATAATAAAGTGCCGCGTGATGAACGCTTCGAAAACGGCAAGGTCGGACTTTACTGGTTCGAGGTTTTCATGCCGTACCTGGGAGAGAAGCAGGATCTAGCTCAGAACTACTATGAGGTTAAGATTTATAACTGTCCGAGTTATCCCGACAAGGAGCAGACGGTCGATTACATTATGAATGCATGGGACTGGACTGTTCCACTGGGAGGGAACAAGGCGGCACAGGAGCAACACGGTCCGACGAAACTTGACAAGTTTCCGCGAAAAGCGACTACAATCTACATGACCGATTATGCTACTTATGATCCGGTGGATGCCCGAGACGTGCAGATCATCACGAAAGACGACAATTGGAGCACTATGCCGGATAAGATACGCTGGATGGACATATACCAGGAAAACCATCTGCCCAGTTCGACAAACGGCCAGCGACGAGTGGCCAAGGATCGTCATCGTGGGAAGATTAATGTAGTGTTCGTAGACGGGCACTCAGAAACCATCGATGCAATGGAAATAACGCCATACCACTTCGGGCTGCCCGCGGACCAGTATCCCGGTCCTTAGCCGGAGTGCGGGAATCAGAGTTGGGGTTGGACCGGGGCTTTTTCTTGTGCTGATTTGTAGACTGCTTCCTGGACGGCGAGGGTTTTGAGGTAGTCTTTTCCATTTGTTTCGAATTGTCTTGCGTCGAGCATTCTGTCGGTGAAGTGTCGCTGGCAGTAGTAGCAGCAGTCGCCCGCGAATCCCCTGTCTTCGTGGAAGTAGTCCTGGTCGGTTTCCTTTTCACCGAGTCGCTGGACAGTCAGGCGGCCGTCGAGGTAGAGCCGGATCGATCCGCCGTTGGCGTCGAGGAGCATCGTGCCGAAGGTATACCTGGGATTCTCGAAGTTGCACTCGTTGTATCTGTTGGCGTCCCACAGGCCGGTTGCGCCGGATTCGAAATTGAAGATGACGGCCGCGCTGTCTTCGCCTGCAATAACGGGGTTGAGCTTTTTGAGGACGGCGTAGACTTCTTTAATCTCGCCGGCGAGGTAGCGGTAGGTGTCGATGAAGTGGACGCCGTTTTCGTAGACGAGCAGGCGGGGGTATTCGCGGAAGTACGGCTGGCGGGGTCTGTAGGCGTCTTGGCCCCAGCCGTCGCCCATCCGGGAGCGAAAGTAGATGGAATGGATCTTGTCGCCGACCGCTCCGTAGTCGAGGATTTTTCTGATCTTTCGGTACCACGGCTGGAAACGCCAGTTTTCGTGCACCATGAAACGGATGCCTGCGTTTTGGGCGCATTCGACTATTTGCTGAGCTTCGGCGAAGGTGGGAGCCAGGGGTTTCTGGCAGATGACGTTTATGCCCATGTCCGCGGCGATGCGGGTCATTTCGAGGTGCGTGGGCGGCGGTGTGATGATGTCTACGAAGTCCGGCTTTTCCTTTCGGAGCATTTGGGCGTAGTCGGTGTAGTGGTTGGGTATTTCGAAGCGGTCGGAGATGATTTTGGCGCGTTCGGGGTCGCGATTGCAGAAGGCGGTTACCGTTACTTCGGGTATGCGCCGCCATGCATCGTACTGGTAGTGGCTGAAATATCCTGCTCCGACGGCCACGGCCTTTAGCTTGCTCATGCTGATCTCCGGTGATTACTGTTGAGTATCGGCTTCGGTGACGCTGTTGGGGTCGATCTGTCGGGTAGGGGTTTCTTCGACGGTGGATTTCTGCATGGATCTGTAGATATTGTAGGCGACGGAGGCGGCGGTTATGAGCACCAGGCCGCTGAGGACGGCAATGAACCGCATTCGAATGGCGCCGGGCGAGAGCTTCTTTTTAGCACTGCGGTTGGGGTTCATGTAGAGCCATGCGCCGATGGCGATGACGTTGAGTCCGGCGGCGGCCATGAAGAAGTTGTTTGCGCTGCCGGTCTTGTTGAGCATAAGGGGGAAGATGATGGCGCTGAGTGCGGCTCCGACGTTGCCGACCATGTTCATGGAGCCGGATACGGCGCCGGAGTTTGGTCCGCCGATGTCGTTGCAGAACGCCCAACTGGGGCTGAGGGTCATGTCCACGCCGAAGGTGGCGAGGGCAAAGGAGAATACGAACCAGTAAAGCTGGGCCTGGTCGGTATCGAGGAATGCTAGTTTTTTGGCCTGCATTGCGAGGATAAGGCCGATCACTCCGAGGGAGAATCCGATGATGGCGGTAACGCGGCGGGAACCGACATGGAAGCCCCGGTTGTAGAGTCCGGTGACCATGGAGCCGGCGATCCAGTTGGCGAACGCGGCGAATATGAGGGGGATGGCGGAGTAGTAGATGGCGTTGGGGTCGTCGGGCCACTGGCTTTGAATGTAGCTGGGCAGCCAGGAGAGGGTGATGAAGAAGGTCACATTGCTGGCGAAGTACTGGAGCATTGCCAGGGCCATGTTGAGGGAGGTGAATATTTCGGCGAAGCTGGCTTTTACAGCAGTGGTGAATTCGCTGGTGCGGCCTTTTTCGATGTAGTCGAGTTCGGCCTCGTTTATCTTTTTGTTATCTTTTGGGTTGTCGCGGAACCAGATGAGCCAGACCGCGGCCCAGATTACGCCTATGAGGCCGTTGACGGCGAAGGTCCAGCGCCAGCCGATGAGTCGGATGAGCCAGGGCATGAGAAAGAGCGAGAAGGCGGCTCCGAGTCGGCTACCGGAGAAGTTTATTCCGTGAGCCAGGCCGCGTTCCTTTACCGGCAGCCACCTGAAGAATGCCTGGGTTGCTCCGGGGAAGGCTCCGGCTTCTCCCATTCCAAAGAGGAACCTGAAAAGGAGCATCTGTACGGCGTTTCGGGCAGCTCCGGTGAGGGCTGTGAAGGTGCTCCAGACGGTAACGACCACGGCGAGGGCTTTGCGGGCGCCGAATCTGTCGGCGATCCAGCCGGAGGGGACCTGGAACAGTGCGTAGCCAACGGCGAAGATGCCGAGGATAAGGCCGAAGATTTCTTTGGTCAGGCCGAGGTCCTGCTGAATGTATTTGGCGGCCGAGGCGATGCAGGCCCGGTCCATGTAGGTGTTGACGCTGTGGAAAAACAGGATGGAAATCAGCACGAATCGCTGACGAGTCATGAAAGTTGGCGGTTTCTTCATAGGATTCCCGGGGTTTGCAGAAGTCGCGTATCTATTGCTTTTTCCGGCTTATGAAGCGGCACGGCGTTTTTTGATAATCTCGAGTGTGTTCTTCCAGGAGCTTATGAACATGTCGCGGAAGTATTCGACGGGGCCGTATTCTTCGTATTCTTCGGGCTCGAGGCCGTCTTCCATGTAGGCCTGTTTGAACTGCGGGGCCTTTGCGAGGAGTTCATCGAGGACCTGTTCCTGGACGGGATTGAAGAATCGCGAGACGACCGGTTGATCGAGTTTAATAAGCTCTTCGGCGTGGCCGACCCAGTTCATGGTAATGCATACGTCGGCCCCGACCATTTCGGTGAAGTGCTGGAGGCCGCGGACTCCGCCGCCGATGAAACCGAGCTGGTAGCCGCGGTCGCGAACGAGCTTATAGACCTTTTTGGCGATGACCATGCCCGCCTGGTACACGATGTCGGGGGAGAGGTCGATTTTGTGTTTTTCGACTTCTTTGGCGAACCATTCGTCGTAGATGCCGGTGATGAGGGAATAGTACATGACGGGTTTCTTTTTGGTTTTTGCGGTGATCTTGTCGTACATTTCGCAGACGTCGACGGTCTGGCTGACGCCCATGACTTCGGTGGCGTTGAGGGGTGTGTTCTCCTCGATGAGGACTCCCATGGCCTCGATTCCGGCGGTGGTGGCGGGGATTTTTATCATGATATTGGGGCTCATGGCGCGATTCTTGCGGCCTTCGTCGATTATTACCTGTGGGTCTTCTTCGTGAATGGGGTCGCCCTGGATGCTGACGTAGCCACAGGCTCCGTTGGTCTTTTCATAGACGGGCATGAATTTTTCGGCGATGCGTTTGACGAGCTTTCGCTGGAGGATGCATTCGACCTCGTTGTCGTCGTTGGTCTCGGCCAGGGTTGCATCGAGCATGGCGAGGGCTTCGTCTTTGTAGTCGGGGTGGTTGAGCATTTTCCAGGTGTAGGAGGGGTTCTGGGTGCAGCCCACGGCGCCGGCGTCGATGGCGAGGTCGGCTTCGACGGTGGTTACGTTATTGATCCACATTTTGGTGGGCGTCAGTGCTCTGACGCGATGAAAATAGCCCTGTTTCATGATGACGCTTCCTCTTAGTCTGAATTCGTTTGCGTTTTTCGTTCGGCCCTTCAGTGCGGATTTTGATCTTCAATTGCCATGACTCTTGCCGGGGCACCGTCGCCGGCGGCTATTTTGAGCGGCAAGGCGATCAACGTGACCCGGTCTTTGGTCAATGATTCGAGATTCGTCAGTCCTTCGACTATGACAACCCCGCCGGCGAGAAGAATCCGGTGGATGGCGGTGAGTTCCGTTCTGTCGTTTACGTCGGCGACCGAGGGCGGCTCGACGGCCAGCATTGCAACTTTTTGGTCGACGCACCAATGGGCAAGGTCTTCGCTGATGCGGGGCAGTTCGTCGCGATAGGCGGGCTGGCCGTAGTATCTGCTCCAGCCGGTGCGGATTATGAGGCTTTCGCCGGGTTCGATGTCCCGGGCGGGGCCAGTGACATGGCCCGGCTCGATCAGCATTCTCGGTTTTGCGGGTTCGAGATTGACTGTCCGGGCGGGGGTGATGAGTCTTTGGACGTCGATTCGGTCGATGGCGAAGTCGTTGACGCCGAAGTGGGTGGGGGCATCCATGTGCGTGCCGCAATGTGAGTAGAGGTGCAGGGTTTTTGCGTTCCAGCCGTTCTCGGCGAGCGTTCTGGCGGTTTCGAAGCTTACGCCTCTGTCGCCGTCGTCAAGGGTCAATGTTAAATCGACTATACGGGCCATGGCACCCTCAAGCTGCTTCGATCCTGCTTATGACGGCGTCGGCTATTTGCTGCGTCTTAGCCGAACCGCCGAGATCTACGGGCAGAATTCCATTCTTTACAACCGATTCTATAGCTGCGACGATATCATCTGCCGCCTCGGTGCGGCCGAGGTGCTCGAGCATAAGGGCGCCCGACCAGATAGCTCCGATGGGGTTTGCAATGCCGCGTCCGGCGATGTCCGGGGCCGAGCCGTGGATTGGCTCGAACATGGACGGGTAGTTTTTTTCGGGGTTGATATTGCCACTGGGGCCGAGTCCGAGGCTGCCCATGATTGCGCCGCCGAGATCGCTGAGGATATCGCCGATGAAATTCGTGGTTACTATGACGTCGAATTTTTCGGGGTGCAGGACGAAATTGGCCGAGGCGTTGTCTACATACATTTTTGTGTACTGGACGTCGGGGTATTCTGCGCTTACTTGGGCTACAATGCTGTCCCAGTAGGCGAGGCTGTGGATCAGGGTGTTGGATTTTGTGACGTTAGTTACTTTTTTGCGTCTGCGCCTTGCGAGTTCGAAGGAGTACCCGGCAATTCGTTCAATGCCCTTGCGTGTGAATATGCTGGTGTCTGTGGCCATGCCTTCGGGGAATTCGGGACGAATCAGGCCGCCGGACTGTACGAATTCGCCCTCGGTGTTTTCGCGGATGACGACCAAGTCGATGTCCTGGGGGCTTTTGTCTTTGAGCGGGCCGGTAATTCCCTCGAGCAGCCTTGCCGGGCGGTAGTTTACGTACTGGTCGAAGCCCGTTCTGACTTTGAATGTGAAGAGTTTCGCCGGAAGTGTATCGTCGACGTCGTTGAGGCCGACGGCTCCGAAATAGATGGCATCGTATGGGCGGAGTATTTCGAGTGCGTTTTCCGGCATGAAGCGGCCGGTCTCTTTGTAATGGCCCGCACCGTAGGGATAGTCTTGCGTTTCTATTTCGAATCCGTGCTTTGTGGCGGCGGCGGCCAGTACCTTTAATCCAGCCGGGACGATTTCAGGGCCGATCCCGTCGCCGGGAACAACTGCAATTCTGTAGTTGTGTGTCATTGAGGGCATTTCCAGTTTTTAGTGTAGCAGAAATTTGCGATCAGTAAGCGGGCACGACTTCGACCATTACGCACCCGGACGGCATACTATCGCCGTGGGCCGGGGCAGGTGAAGTAAAAACCCGCTGCCTTCTTGATACCGGACCAGAACGGATCAGGCAATGCCATTATTGGCATACTTTCGCCCCAAAACGCGCAGGCGGGTGCGATATCGCCCGAAAAAAAACTATTTTGCCCGGTAGCGGCTGCGGTAGACGGTCGGGGCGACTTCTTTGAGCCGGATGAACACGCGGTCGAGCTGCTTGGGGCTGGAGAAATTGAGCTTCTCGGCAATCTGGGCAACGGTCAAATCGGTTTCAACGAGAAGCTGGGTAATCCTGGCGACGCGTTCGGTCAGTATCTGTTTGTGCACGCTCATGCCGACGACGCCTGCGAAACGCTGCTGGAGGGTGCGACGCGACATGGCGACGGCGTCGGCGACATCATCAACTCGCAGCGGCTGGTCGCAATTGTCGCGTATGAAGCGGATTGCGTCGGCTATTTCGGCGTCCTCGAGAAGAAGTATGTCGGTGCTTCTTCGGGGTACAACGTGGGTCGGCCCGCCTACGATGGTTTTTCGTAAGGGATCTCGCCCGGACATGACTTTCGCAAGTACCCGGGCGGCCTGGTAGCCGAGACGTTCTGGATTGAGGCAAATGCTGGTCAGAGGGGGATTGCCGAGTTCGCAGACAAATTCGTCGTTGTCGACGCCTATTATTCCGACTTCAGCGGGCATGTGAATCTTCGCGGCATGGCATGCGTCGAGTACGTGCTGGGCCCGGTCGTCGTTGCAGGTCATGATTCCGACCGGCTTGGGGAGGGATTTGAGCCACTCGATCATTACCGGGGCCTCCTTTTCCCAGAGGCTGTCGATGCCCTTTTCAGGCTCGTAAATGTGGCAGTTATAACCGGATTCCCGGATACGGCGGCAGAATGCGCGGCCTCTCCTGGCGGACCAGTAGACGCCTTCGAAGCCGCAGAAAGCAAAATGCCGGAAACGGCAGTTCATCAAATGATCGGCGGCCATTTGCCCTACTGCGCGGTTGTCGATGGTAATGTTGACGAAGCCGTCGACCGTATGTCTGCTGACCGGAGCGCATATCCCGGGAACGCCTGTCTCGATGATTTCGTCGATTCGCTCGGGCTCTCGCATGATGATTGCGTCCACGTTGCCGGAGCGGAGGCGGTCGGAGACTTTCCTGTCCCAGTCAATGTTTCGGTAGTGCGGCGGTTCGCGGTAGAAGGTCCAGGGCCCCTTCTCGTTGGAGTACCGGGAGATGCCGCGGAGCAGTCCGCGATCGAAAGCGCGTGAGGGGGCGATCAGGAGGATGACTCGAAACGCACTGTGCATACTTTCGCGCCTGCCGGGCATGAGGTTCTCCGAATGTATTTTCGTATCAGCCGCATTGTAGCAGAAATGAGTGAGTCCGGCCAGTTTTAATGCGGCACGAAAGGCAGGAGGCTGAAGACAGCGGCCGGGCTACTATTCTCCATTCGAACTGATAATAAGCTGTGCGACGGACGGCGCAACGATAAGATATACAACAGACGGCGTGGATTTTGAGTTCGGCAGCTACGAACTTGGGGCCGGCGGGTTTGTGCTTGTAGTAAGAGATATCGGTGCGTTCGAGGCGAGGTACGGTTCGAATCTGCCGGTTGCGGGTCCCTACGGGGGCGCTTTGGATAACGGCGGGGAGAGATTGCCGAACTTTTCGCAAGACAGTTGCGGCATTTCGAGGCGCAGGGCCGCCTGGTCCGCGCGGTCATTCGACGACAAGACGCCCCGCTCAGTTCACCACTGCGAACAGAGGCGGCAGACAATATTTGCACCGGCGACGGCGAGCGTTATAATGGAAGGCCTGTTGTTTCTATTAAAGTGGCCGGGATTTACGAGGTGTTTATGCAGATTGAGCGATTCGGACGGCGAAGCTTTGGATTGATATTTGTTTTGTTTTTCTGTTCGGCGTGCCCGGCTAAGGGTGCGACAGCGCATCAGCCGGAATTTGCTGACGAAGGACTGTGGCCGAATCTTTCGGGGAAGGAGTATTTTCTCGAAGAGCAATGGGGGCCGGGGCGGCTTTACGTATGGGCGCGTCCGGGGGAAACGGGCAATCTGCATCGCGGTCGGCGGCGGAGCCCGTGCGATCCGACGGACCCGAATAACTGGCTGGTTAACGGAGAGCCGGCGAAAGAGTTGGTATTCGATGAGAATGCGGATTTGCTGCTGCCGGCCAGCGAGAAGCCCTATCAGGTGGGCTTTCGCACCACGGATATTCGCGAGGTATTCAGGCATGTGACGGTGGAGTCGGGGGCACAGTTTATCGGGGGAGGAGACGGACGCGGCCGAACGATATACGGCAATGTGTGGGTCAAGAAGGGAGGGGCGATGTACGCCCAGGGCGCCACAAATCTGGTTGGAGATCGGCATACGTTCTTCCGCAATGATAATCTGACCGGGTCCGAGGACGGTCGGGACGGGAGGCGATGTTCGCAGTATTTCACGTTCAATAAGCAAGGCGGTGCTTCGGTGGAATTCCGAGGCTGTGTTACGGTTTCGGACGAGTTCAGGATTCACAGCGGGACTGTGATCGTCGGGCGGGACAGTCTGCTGCGGCCGGGACGGCATGCGTCGCCGAGGATTTATGCGAACGGCACGCTTGCTCTTCTGGACGGCGCGTTTTTCGGCAAGTGGTGCAACGACTTCGGTATTCCGGATATGACGGTTCAGGGAGGCAGGATTCTGGGCGGTCTTCCGGATCGTCCTCTGAGGCGAAACTGCACGTTCGGTCTTTCGTTCAAGAATTATACGAATGCAACATTCAAGGGCCTCAGTGACGAGCAACATCGGGAGTCAAGGCGGGTGCCTGCGCTGGTGCTTCTCGATGGCAGTGCAATGCGGAGCTATTCAGCAGACGGATACAACGCCCGGCTCGTGCTGACTTACGTTCCGAACGGCATCGGCGACAGGACCTCTTTCGATTTACGGCCTCTTGCCGGGTCCCGCGGGGAAGAAAAGGTTCTGAGCAGGCATCCGGAGGCTGAAGAGCGATTCGAATGGTTCGACGGGCTTCCTCGGGGACTGGACTGTTTTTTCGGAACAGGGGTGACTGTCTCGGGAATCGAGTTGCGGAACTTTCGCGAGGGAGGGGTGCTCTATTCAGATGAGACAACGCGAAAGAGTTGGCGGAATCTGCAGTTGGGGCCCGGATGTGCGGCGAAAGGCGATGCGATGTTTACGCGAATCGAGAAGGTGGGACGTAACGGTGGGTATTAGAGTAAAAAGGAGATGAGCTGGATGCATGCTAAAACGGCAAGGATTATGCTGGGGATGTTCTGTATTGCGGGTGTGGGCCGGGGGCAGGAGGTTATCGATATTGCGGACCGGTGGGAGTTGTTTGTCGATGGCTATCTGGTGGATCAGATGAAGGGGGATATCGAGCTTCGTCTGCACAGTCCGGTTGCAAGGGAAGTGGCTCTGGTACATGACGAAGCCTGGGAGGGCAATACGTGTGGATACAACACGATTTTCAAGGACGGGGACATTTACCGCATGTACTACCGGGGGTGGGGACACGATGAGAATCGCAAGCAGCTTCATCCGGCGGTGGTGTGTTATGCCGAAAGCCGGGACGGCGTAAACTGGCAGAAGCCGAGCCTGGGACTGGTGGAGTTCGAGGGCAGCAGGGACAATAATGTTATTTTGGAGGGGTTCGGCACTCACAATTTCACGCCGTTCAAGGATTTCAATCCCGATTGCCCAAAGGCGGAGTTGTACAAGGCGGTTGCGAGGGGAGAAGGCGGCGACAACCGCAAACTGTTCGCGTTTATCAGCAGGGACGGGATTCACTGGGAATTGATGCGGAAAGAGCCGATTATTACGGACGGAGCTTTCGATTCGCAGAATCTGGCGTTCTGGGATGAGGTGCGTGGCGAGTACAGGTGTTACTTTCGCGATTTCAGGGAGGGCTATCGAGATATCAAGACTTCGACCAGTGAGGATTTCAGGACCTGGAGCAAGCCTAAGTGGCTGAATTACGGGGATGCGCCGAAAGAGCATCTTTATACGAATCAGATACTGCCCTACTACCGGTCGCGGCATATCCTGATTGGATTTCCGACGAGGTATATGCCGAAACGGGGTTCGCTGACCGAAGGACTTCTGATGGCAAGCAGGGACGGCGAGAATTTTACGCGCTGGGAGGAGGCGGTTTTGAGGCCGGGGCCAAACAGAAGCAAATGGCAGAACAGGAGCAATTACATCTGGCTGGGCATGGTCGAGACGGAATCGGGTCTGCCCGGAGGGGGCAAAGAGCTGTCGATTTACAGCAACGAGGGTTACTACGAGGGGCAGGCGGCGAGGACCAGGCGGTATACCTATCGGGTGGACGGATTTGTTTCGCTTCATGCTTCGTTCGCCGGCGGCGAGATGACCACCAGGCCGATTGTGTTCGAAGGAAGCGAGCTGGTTGTCAATTTCTCGAGTTCGGCGGCCGGATCCGTGAGGATTGCGATTCAAGACGCGAGCGGGAAGGCAATAGAGGGTTACAGGCTGTCGGATTGCAGAGAGATTTTCGGCGACGAACCGGATCGCGTGGTTGAGTGGGTCGGTTCGGATGCGGGGACGCTGGCGGGCAGGCCTGTTCGTCTGAGATTCGTGCTCAAAGACGCTGATGTGTTTGGCTTCGGTTTTCGCGGTGGTGTGGCGGATTGACTGCGGCGAGGTGGGGCAGGCGAAGTCGCTGTGAATTTTGGTGCGGGCCGAGGATATGTTATAATAGTGCAAACCCGAAGGTAACTTCTCAAGAACGGTATTAACCGGAGGCTGACTGATGCCGGGCGGGCGATTCAGGAGCAGTTTAGGCAGCGAAAATAACTTCACGGT
>CAYOTO010000051.1:0-21518 GCA_964406945.1 uncultured Pirellulales bacterium | reverse complement strand
GTCGCCATGTGAAGACTCCTTTTTCAGTGCCTGTTTGGAAATAGATTCCTGCTCAAAAACCGTATCCATCGTACAATCGTGCTTTCCTCCACAGAATTTGTGGGTAACTGAAATAATTGTAGTTGCATAAGCAAAACTATCGAGGCTCATTAAGCCCCTTTTGATCCAGAGCCGAGGCGGATGCCTGGGCGGTTGACCCACAAATTCCGTCGAAGAGCCCAATTGTGAAGGTTTTTTGCAAGTACTACCAAGAGCAGGCGGAAGGTCAGCCGGAATTCACAAATGGGTAGAAGAAGGCTGAGGGCGGTACGACTTTGGCGGGTGGGGCAAAAGCGGGCGAAGGGATTCGAACCCTCGACGTTCAGCTTGGGAAGCTGACACTCTACCACTGAGTTACGCCCGCGGTTAAGCTCTCGTATTTATATCATTTGTCGAAGGCCTGTCAATACTTTTTATCGACCGGGCAATGATCAGGGTGCACGAAATATTTGCGGCGTGTTGATCGGGTCCGGGCGAATTGTCAACCGATGCTCAGACGCCCGGTCGACGGGCCGGTTATGAGGATTTTGGTCCGAATAATAATGGGCTCTTACAGTTTTAATAGCACCGGCTCAGGTATGGAGGGAAAATCTTGTATTTGGCCAAAGACCTATGTATACTGGGTGTTTTCGATAAGGAGATTAACGCAATGAAGACCTTTCTGTTTTGGGTGCTGCTGGGTGTGTTCTTTGCCGTCTCGTTGTCCGGCTGCAAAGGCAGCGGCTGAGCAGCCGGCACGAATGCACCTGTTGTGCATTGCCGACAGGACGCACCATCTTCTTCAGAATCGCCGTGCAGTTTATAGGGCGATCGGTTGTGCGGGTCTTTGGGCACCTATCCATCGCCCGCGTATCCCTTTTGAGCGCGAATGTCCGAACATAGCGTCTTTCTGGCCAAGCCGCGTGCCAGACGCGTCGGCATGCATCAGCCGGTCAGCAGCGCCAGCAGCAACAGCAGAAGCGGTATCGAGAACAGGATGCCCATTATAATGGCGAATACCGCTCTTCCCATGCCGTGCTTTCTGGGGTGCGCTCTGATGTCTCTTACCGCCAGGATGCCGAGGAACAGAGCAACCGGAGCGGGGATAACCAGTATCGCCAGAAGCCCAACGTATCCGGCCGCGATCGCCAGACCGGATCTGCCGACCGGCAGCAGCGCACGGATACCGCCATCCTCACCGAGCGGTGGCGGAGGAAGAGGGGGCGGAAGCGTGCGGCCACAATTGGCACAATTCATGACACCATCGTAATTCTGCGTTCCACATCCGGCACATTGCATGATGCTCTCCTGATCTGGATCTTCTCAACAAGTACAATGCACGTTAGAAATCGGTGTCGGGTCTTTGGATGTCGAGTTCCTTTATCCAGGCGTTTCGGTAGAGGATTTCGTGACCTTCGCATTGAAGTTTGAGTCCTCCGGGTACGTCGGTTATTCCGGTGCCGCCCTGGTTGCCGCCGTCTATTCCGGAGTTTTTGCCGCCCCAGACCTTCTGAATCCGGTGGTTGGTGTGCGCCTTGACTCCGTTGAAATAAATAGTCACAAGGGCCTTTTCGACGAGTTTGCCGTCGCGGAAGCGGGCTGCCCGGAACTTGATGTCATAGGCGTTCCATTTGCCGGTTCCGCGATAGGCGTGGTAAGGGCCCGCGGCTTCGTTGATGACGGCGGCCATCCCGTGCTTGCCCTTGTCGCCGTCGAGAATCTGGATTTCGTAGCGGTTCTGGAGGTAGACGCCGCTGTTGCCGTGTGGCTCTGGCACGAGAAATTCGATGTGCAACCGGAAATCGCGGTACTTTTTCTTGGTGACAATATCGGCGGCGCCGTATTTGCCGCCGGCGGCTGCGGGGTCCCAGCTCATCAAGACCTTGCCGTCGTCGACCGGGTCGTCGACCAGTTTCCACTTGATCGGCAGCGAGGATGAGAAACGCGGCCCCTGCCAGTAGGTCCATTTGTCATGGAGCAGTTCGGGCGTGCCGTCGATAAGGACTGCGGCGTCTTCGCAAGCAGCGGCGCCGACGCCGATGCGCTTGTTTTCGCTGGTCCGATTCACCCACATTTCAATGGCGGTGGCGTCGTGCGTGGACAGCCGCAGGATGTCGATGTCGCCGTCGCCGTCGATGTCGGCGGCCTGGCCGTTGTAAATACCGTCTTCGCTGAGGACAACTTTGCGGCGGCGCTCGGGATCTGCGGCATTGGTGATGAGCAGGACAGGAAACGATTTCGATCCGAGGCCTTTTGCACGGTTTTTGTTGACGCCGGTCAGCACATCCTGGCTGCCGTCGCCGTCGAAGTCAAACACCTGGAGTGTGTGTGCGGCTACAAGGTCTTCGCAGATTACGGTGCGATCCCAGTTGCCGGCTGCCGGGTCGCTGGATTCATACATTGCAACCGGATAGCCCGTGCGTTCGGAATGGGAGATGAAGACTTCGGCTTTGCCGTCGCCGTTGACGTCGCGGCAGAAAACTTTGGTCGCGTTTTTCGACCAGTCACCGCTCTGGTTGTTGTACCGCTGGTCGATTGTACGAACCGTCCATGTTTTCGTCAGGTCGCCGCCGGGATTCTGTATCCAGTAGCCGTTGGCGGCTACGTCGATAAAGCCGTCGCCGTCGATATCGCCCAAGTCCATGCCCTCGTGCAGGTTTTCTATCTTGAGGGTCTGAACCTGCGTCCATTTGTCGGCTGCGTCCTGGCGGAAAATGTGCATGCTGTTTGCATTGTAGGTGATGGCGACGAGGTCGATCTTGCCGTCGTTGTTGAAGTCGGCCGCCTCGACATCTTTTACGAACGCCGGGCACGTCCCGATTCTGTGCATCTTCCACGAGGGGTTCTCGCACCAGTACACGGTGGTTGCGGCGCCGCCGCTGTCCCATTCGCCGGGGTGGGCGAACGCAAATATGTCGACATCGCCGTCGTTATCTATATCGCCGGCGGCCAGGTCGCCACAGGCGAATGTTTCGCCGTTCGGGGCGGTTTCGGCGATTATGTGGAGTTTCCAGTCTTCGAGGCCGGGGCGGGTTTCGAGCCAGCCGAGCCAGCCGCCGCGGGCGTTGTTGTTCTGCAGAGCGATATCCAAAAGGCCGTCGCCGTTGATATCGACCAGTGCTCGTGCCCACCACATTTGAGCATTCTCGGAGACTGTGCGAGTCTCGAACGCCGGGGCCGCTTTATGCGAAGCCATAATCGATGCAGAGAAGGAGGCCGTCAGCATTGTGCAGATACACAAGAAGTTCATTCTGTTCTTCATATTCGTTCTCCAAATGTCAGCATATTAGTGGGTGTCAGTGTTTGAAGCGTACGAAGATTCGCCCGAAATTTTTGCTGTCTTTGTCGAATGCTTCGTTGTAGTCGCCTGAGACGTTCACCTCGACGAAATAAACCAGCTCGCTATTCGCCCGAACTTCGATGCTTGCCCGGAGTTGTTCTTTTGGGGTAGCTCCGGTAACGGCGTCGATCACGGGGTTTTCAGGGGTGGGATCGCCCCTGGAGCCGGTCTCGACGTTCCATCTGCCGACCCAGTACGGCAGGGAAACCGGTCTTGTGGTTTTACCGCCCCAACTGCCTTTGCCGGTCTTTTGCGTTACCCAGACGGTGCGGACAAGGCTGGCGTCAGGTGATTCGATCCAGACCGCGAATTGCGGCGGTTTCTTGTATTGCGAGCGGCTGTAAACCTGCGGGTCCAGTTTCATTGAGAACCGCAAAGCCGCTTCGCGAGGTTCATCGGCGAACTGGCTGGAGCATGAACTCAAAGCCAGGGTGCAGCAGCACAAGAGAAATTGGAGTACGGTCGAACGCATACACGATCCTGCCAAAGTAAAGTAATTCAGTGTCGAAGGTCTATTGTACCGTCTGAAAATTCTTTTTCCACCGGGTTTATTTGCTGATGCTCAAACCGGCCATGTGCCGATAATATCAGCGTTAACATGCGAGTCAGGAGGCTCGCGCAAATGGGGGCAGTACAAGCATCGAGCAAAAAGCAGACTGATTTGAGGTCACGAGCGAGATAGAGCGGAGTCGTTGTCCGTCTGACCTTGGCGCAACCCGAAATCCGCAGCAGTGTCGGAGATAGGCCATTTCCGGCGTAGAGAATGTCTGCGCTTGCCGGGCTGGGGCCCCGGAAAGGAGGCAAGGATGTATCCGAAGCGCATTTTCCCCGTCGTTCTGCTGGCCGCGTGCGCCGGCGGCTGTATGAGCAAACAGCATGCCGATTCTATCATCGCCGATTGCCCGGAGTATCTGGCGCAAAACATCGGAGACGTGATAGTCGAACCGATCAGTCCGATTTCAATCATGGCGGCCGGATATGTAGATGAGAAAGAAGAGGGCTGTCCGCCGCATATTCTGCTGCTGGGAACGCGCGACACAGTCCTGGAGGAGGCGTTTCACAGTTTCGAGTTCCGGGCGGCGCTTACGCGGTATTCGGAGTGGAAGCGTTTTTACGATGATTTTCATGCGGTGGACAACACGACTTACGAGGACTATCTGGGGGCGCCGGTGGTGGTTCTGTGCATGCTTGTGCCTCTTGCGGACCGAATACCCGTGCCCGGGAAGGTGGATCTTTACGCGGCATCGCATCATTTCGAGGATACAGCGGCCTGCTTTGTGTACCTGAGCACGGGCGATCCGAACCGTCGCAGGGACCGCATACTTCGCGAGAAATGCAAAGTAGTCGAGAGGTTCGTGACCGGCTATTACCGGGACGAGAATTACGACGCAGCGAAAACCAGGCTTGCCGCCGAGCCGCCGCCGTTCTAACGATGATCCAACGCCAAATACGATTATGCGCAACCGCGCAGACGGTGGGTTTCGTACTGCGCACCGCCGCTGATAAAACGCTCTTGCGATTATGCGCCGTTTGTCGATAATGGTGCAATGAAACAACGAGCTTACCTGGATATCGAAACCACCGGTCTTAGCCGCCATGCGTGCGAACTTACGGTGATTGGAATTGCCACGGAAACCGGAGAAGAACTGGAGACCGTTCAGCTTGTAGGCGACGAGATTACGGGCGATGCGCTGGCGAATGTTCTGGCGTCGGTTGACGAAGTGTACACCTATAACGGCTCGCGATTCGATCTGCCCTTTATCAAAAACAAGCTCGATCTGGACGTAAAGAAGCTGACCGCTCATACGGATCTGATGTACGCGTGCTGGACGCAGAAACTCAAAGGCGGGCTCAAGGCCGTCGAACGCAAGCTGCAGATTGCACGGCAACTGGCGGATATGGACGGTTTCATGGCCGTGAAGCTGTGGTTTCGGTATCTCAATGATAACGATACGGACGCATTGCAAACGCTGCTGACGTATAACAGCGAGGATGTGGTGAATCTCAAGACGCTGCGGCTCAAGCTCAACGTGGATTGACGACGGATTCGAAGGCGGCGGTTGTGAACAAAAGTAAGAACGGCAAATCCAAACCCCTAAGAGACTTTCTGAGACTCGCCAGCGCGCACGATCTGCTTGGCAGAGCCGGCATATTCATGATGCGCAAAAGCGTGCGGGCTACCTTGTGGACCATCGGGATTACCTCCTCTGGGCTGCTGGCAAAACAGTTGGGTCTGCCGGGGTTTACGCCGGCTGAGGCGATTGCGGCGCCCATTATCGTGGGCGGCGGCATGTTCACGACCGGGGCGGCTCTTGCGTACATACCGATGACGCTTTCCAAACGTCTGACGGCGATTGCCGAGGCGAATGACCTGAATCTGATGGAGGATTACAGAAAATCCCAACTGATCGAGCAGTTGAACGTGCTTTGGGACAACGTGTTCTTCCATGAATCCGCCCTGCTTTACCCCTCTGCCGAGAGGCAAAACGAACGCAGCCGGATTCTGGCTGACAAAGACGAGATAGCCGGGCGGATCGGGCAATGGAACAGGTCGCTGCTGGGGCGTTTGGGCGTAAAAAGCAGTTCGGATGTGGACGATCTTGCGCGGGCGGTGATGGCGGAGAGGCCGGTTTCGAACGATGTGGAAAAGTCACGCGAAGGGTTTTTGATTTCATCGTCGTATGGGCTGACGCATGCTCTTGCCCAGTCCACGCAGGCGGCGCAGATAGGCTATCGTTTGAATCTGCTGGAGGATTTCAGAGACGGGGCTTACTTCGATTCCAGCGATGTGAAGCTGGTGGAACAATATATCGGCAACAGCACGATTTCTGATATCAAGAGCGACGTTTGCGCTGGTCGTCTCGCCTCGCTCGGACAGATCCCCACCGCTTTCAAGCGGGATTTCTGGTTCTTTTTAATTACCAGAAAGATTGCAATTTCTACGGGCAAGGCGGTCAGGACGCTCAACGAAAAGTACGGCACGGATATGTTCAACGCCCAGGTTCTGCTCTGGCCCGGTGAGGAATACGCCGGATGGCTGGGGCGATTTGATCACGCCGCGATAGAACTGCTCAAACAGCGATGCGCTATAATGACCGGGGCGCTTGGACCGGATTACGAGACGGCGGTGAACGTACTGGACCGCATGCTGCTGCCGTCGTTCGAGTTTGCCACGCAGCTTCGCAGAGATTTCGACCCGGAATATTGTGACGGGACGCTGAATCACACGGCGGAAGATACTGGAAGGCCTGTTGTGAGCGATCTGGTGTCGGATCTGAAAAGATTTGATTACCGCCCTGCCGACATCCAGAGAGCGGGCGTTTTTGCCGACCGGACCCGCCGTGAGGGCGCCAGGCTGATGGAGCATATGAAATCGCACGAATTCGAGGGGGTTCTTACCGACAAAGCAGCTCTCAGGGCGGTTAGAATAGCGATGCATATAGACAAGAACGGCTTGAAAGAAGCTCTCATGCGCTGCAAAGAGCCTTTAGACAACACTTCGATAAATGCCGAGATCGAGTCGGCGGCCCGGACCCATCTGTTGTACTCGAACAGGCTCGTTGCGCTGCGGCAGTATCATCAGCTTACAATTATTCAGATCGAAGGTTACAGAGAACTCGCGAAAAGACTGGCCTACGGTGGCGTGAAGTCGGATTCAGCTTGAAAATGGACGAAGATATCGCAATCTCGATTGCATCCCGGGAGGAGAATTCCGCGGAGCTGGTCGCCGTCAGGATGGCTGTGTTCGTGCGAGAACAGAAGGTGCCGGAGGAGATCGAAGTTGACGATCAGGATTCGCAGTGTGTTCATGTGATCGCACGAACCGGGGCCGGGGATGCGGTGGGAACGGCGCGGCTGGCGAAGAACGGGCACATCGGGCCTTGATCTCGATATTGACGTGCTTCATGGGCGACGCGGCATTAATCCTGGGATTCTGATCGATCGGCCTTTTTCCAGGCCCGGACGTATTCGATGCTGTAGGTCGAGGGCAGGTCCTCGTTTTGGGGAAGACCGAACCACTTCGGCATGGTTTCGCTGTCAAAATTGAGCGTAAGTTCCTGGTGCCAGTGCGTGTTTTGAACCCATCGCCGTCGCTGACGCTGACATTACCCTCGTAGAAATATGCCGGTTGACGGCCTTTCCATCGCGGGTTTTTGGGCCACCATTTGTTCGAATCGAGTTTCTCGGCCTCGAATTCGTCGGTCATTGGCTCGTAAAGGGTCCATCGGCCCCGGTTTGCCTGGTCCGAAAGTGGGTAATCGGCGGTTACGGCTTTGGGAGTTCTTGGCAGTTCGCCGGTTCTGAGCCAGCCGTCCAGGTGCCTGTTTGCGGCCGTACAGCAGGCGGCCAGTATTGTTGCGACGAGTATGAATGTAGCTTTGCGCATCATCAGTGCCCTTTTTAAGTCGAAGCCGATGGCGGCTCGGCCGCTGGTTTTTATACCCGTTCGGGGCCTGAAAAGCTATTATACGGGCTGTCGATTATGAAACAACCCTTACAGACAGTTCATCCGAACCGCCGTATCTGCGATGCGTATCAACATGCAAAAGCGGCCCAAATCTTCCCTTATGAAGCGATTGGGTAAAAGTCCGCCGCGCGTGCGGGCCGATATAGAAAATCAATGGTGCCAGGGCGTTTCTACTCGTATATCGGGCAACGGCTCAGCCCGCAATGAGCTTGCCTACCGGCACGCATCTGTTATAATAAGCATTTACATTTTCCCAGCATGTTAGGAAGAAAAGGCCCATGAGCAAATCCTCAAAGCCGTTTGCGATACTTATACCCGGACTGACGGTTTTTTTATCCAGCGCATGCATCATGATATTGGAATTGGTCGCGGGGCGTCTGATAGCGCGATTTCTGGGTTCCTCGTTGTATACCTGGACCAGCGTAATCGGCGTTGTGCTGGCGGGGATTACTATTGGCAACTATCTGGGCGGACGAATCGCGGATAAGTACCGGCCGAAAAAGACTCTTGCGCTGCTTTTTGGGCTGGCTTCGGCCTCTTGCATAATAATAGTGGTGCTCAACAATATCGTTGGGGAATGGGTTTGGCTGTGGAAGCTCAGTTGGCCGGTGCGGGTGTTCAGCCACGTGGCGATAGTGTTTCTGCTGCCGTCCACGCTGCTGGGCATGATAAGCCCGGTGGTCGCTAAGATGGCGTTGGATCAGGGTTTGCCGCCCGGACGCACGGTGGGGGATATTTACGCCTTCGGGGCCGCCGGGAGTATTGCAGGAACATTTGCCGCGGGGTTCTGGCTGATAGCATGGTGGGGAACTCAGCGGATTGTTATCGCCGTTGCGTTAGGTATGGCGATTCTTTCGGTGCTGTACTGCATGCGGGCGATTCTGGTGCACGTTTGGGCCGTGGTAATAATCGGCGCTTCGTTTCTGGCTCTTGCGCCTATTGAGTGGTGCCAGGAAGCCGGGGCTGCGTTGAAACTTCGCAAGCCCGAGGATCCTCGGCTGATTTACGAAGACGAGAGCCCTTACTGCTATATTGCGGTCAGGCAGGTTTCGGAAGAACCCGATGTGCGGCAGTTCATGCAGGACAAGCTCAAGCACAGCGAAATTGTGATGGATAATCTGGAGGAGCTGAAGTACTTCTATACACATATTTACGCAGGCGTAACGGCGGGATTGGACAAGGAGAAGCTATCGGCCATGGTGATTGGCGGTGGCGGGTATGTTTTCCCGCAGTACCTCGAAAAGCATTATCCGGGCAGTAGAATCGACGTAATCGAGATCGACCCGGGAGTTACCGAGGCGGCGATGGCGGCTTTCGGTCTGCCGCGAGATACCAGCATAAATACGTTTAATATGGACGCCCGTAACTATGTAGACGAATTGCTGCACGAGAGGCGGCTGGGCAAAGATACCGTCGAGTACGACATCATATTCGAGGATGCAATCAATGACTATTCCGTGCCTTTTCAGCTCGTTACTAAGGAGTTCAACGACAAGGCATACGAGATTCTGGCTGATGACGGGGTCTATCTGGTCAATCTGATTGATATATATAATTCCAGTCTCTTCATGGGCGCCGTTGTTTCGACGCTGGAAGAGACTTTCCCTTACGTCTACGTGGCTACGGAGCAGGGCAGCCCAAAGGATCAGCGAAATACGTACGTGGTTATATGCGCCAAACAAAAGCTGGATCTGCCCGCAATGATGGGCAAGTACAAGGGCCAGCTTGATGTTTGGTATCTCAACTCATCCGAGATTCAGACGGTCAAGGCAAGATCGGACAATTTCATCCTGACCGATGATTATGCTCCCGTGGAAAATATGCTGGCGCCTGTGGTGCTCAACAGCGCCAGTGAATTCTCGGGTCTGAAATACTACAGCAGGGCCGGGGATTTCGCTCAAAAAGAGCAGTACGACCGAAGTATTGAGACATATCAAAAGGCGGTACTGGCTTACCCCCAACTCAGCGTCCGAGCGTACAACCAGATGGGACTGATGTACGCAGCTCAGGGCAAGTTTGAAAAGGCGGTAGAAGCTTTCGAAAAGGCCGTTGAATACGACAGTACGGCGACGGAGAAGCATAACCTTGCCATAGCCAGCGTACACTTCAACATAGGAATATGCATGCAGCGTCTAAATCGGCCGGCGGACGCTAAGGCCCACTTCGATACTGCCATTGCCGATTTTCGAAAAGACATTCGTCAGAATCCGGACGAGCCGGAACTGCATATGCGTCTGGGAGATGCACTGGCCTCGATCGGACAACTCGGGCCTGCAGCCGAAGCTTTTAGAGAGGTTGTAAAACTCGATCCGTCAAATTCAACGGCTCACTTTAATCTTGCGCGGGCGCTGGAGTTTCAGAAAAGGTACGATGAGGCGATTGCCGCCATGGCAAGGGCCATAAAGGCTATGACCGAATCTGGCAATGCGAACGAGGCGGCTCGGTTTAAGACGTACTTAGCACATCTGCGACAGAAGAAGGGTTCGGCTAATTAGTGCTCTCGCCCGCTTTCTTCTGCGAATCAATCGCGATGCGGGAGTCCATGGGAACTTTTGTAAAGACTAACTGCTTTTCGGCGCCGTAGACCGGGTCGTCGACTCCTAGATAGAAGCCTTCGGGGTGCTCGTCGGTATAGGCCCAGTATTTGGGGAAGCTGGTCCAGGTAGCCTCCCAGGTTCTGTTATCCTCGGCCACCACACCTACAAAAGTATCTCTACTGGAGCCCTTCAGGCGGTTATCAGGCACATTGATTGCCAGGTTCTTCAGCGTTATTCCGATTGTGAGTACACGCGATTCCTTATCGAAGTGCAAATGCCATGTTCCAGGCTGGAATAGGCCCTGGCCCCCTTCCTTCATGGGAACGTCGGTAGTTTTTCCGGGTTTGAGCCAGACCCTTCCCATGCTGATCCTGGCGTATGTGATCCGGCCATTCGGGTCTATTATAAACTGCCAGCCATCCTCGTCGGCCACCCATCTTCCCACCATATAATCGGGGAATTCGCCGTCTACGGCGATCAGCATGTCCGGTCCGGGTCTGTTTGGCTCGGCCGCATTGGGGGCAATCGTTCCGGCGCCTGAGGTATTCGGCTCAACAATAGTGCCGCTTTGCCCCGTATTCGGCCCATCCTTCGGACATCCCCCCACAGCAATAGCAGCGCCCAACAGCATCATGGATATAAAAAAGTTTCTCATACAAAAGATTCCTCAACCTGATTACTGCAACATTCGCATCGTTGTTCGACCTGTCTAACTGCGCCGAACGACCATCAGAGCGCCGAGACCTGCTCTCCTCCATTATAAATGAGACATACTGAAAGAACCAAATAAAAAAGGGCAAACCCGGAGGTTTGCCCTTTCTTTAACAAATGATGAACCGTTGGTTCACTCGGTCTTATTTGCGACGACGCAGAAACAGACCGCCAAGACCCAGCAGACCCAGAGTCATCGGTTCCGGAATAACCTCAACCGTAACAGGATCCTGGATGGCGACAGCGCCTGTGGCATCCCACAGGGTCACCGTCCCGGTATCTCCTTCGGCGCCTGAGAATGTCATGGTCGCCTGAACGCCGGGCACAGGTTGGTTGCCCGGATTGGTGCTAACAATCGAGAACTGATACCAGCCGCCGTAACCAAGTTCCGCCTCGCCCTTCACGAATGTGTCAGCTTCACCAACGGGGGCTTTCGCGGTCAGAGTCAGCGGACCGAGATCGCCAGTGCCGGTCGTGCTGATTTCGAGCCAGCCTGCCCAATTGCCTTCACCTTCGGGGCTGACAACGCTGAACGTCGCAGTCTCGCCGGGATTGATCTTAGTCGCGTCGACTTCGACCAGCCCTGCATTCGCTGCACCGGCCAAACCAAGAACCAACGCAAGAACTAATAACTTCTTCATCATCTATCTCCTTCCTGAAAAATACACCCTTTTTCCGATAAAAAGCGTAAGAATAAAATCTTTAAGCTGTTAACCAGCTTGTTTCACATTTTAAGTCTCAATTGAAACTTACCTTTAAAACACTGACACCGCTGGCTCTTAGTCGAGATCGATACCATAGCCTTCGGGCTGGCAGTCTTTCGGAACGCCCGGACCGGGCTGTACCGGACTGTCAGGCTCGTGCTTGGTCCAGTTCTCGATAAGAATATTCAAGTCCGCGGTACCTACGCGCCTGAGCGGAATCTTTCCTCCACCTTCGGCGGCGTGGTCGAAGTCCGCACAAACGGCGCCTTCAACACTCATGATACCGGGGCCGGGCTGTACCGGGCTATCCGGCTCATGAACGCTCCAAGCGCTGATAAGCACGTTCAGGTCCGCCGTACCGACAGCTCTCAGCGGAATCTTGCCTCCACCTTCGAGTTGACCGTCGGCGTCGCCGTGACACTGCCTTACATAGCACCAGCAGTCGGGCTTACCGAAAGCTACCCAGTCGTCGTAACCGGGGTCGTCCGGAGAGAGGCATTCATCAATAACGCCGGGAATGTCGGCACCTACAAGCGTGGTGCTTGCCGGCTCGCCCGCACCTGCGGTGACAATGCCGCCGCGAAGTTCGTTCAGAGCCAGGCTCATGGTGCAGCCTTCCGAAACGGTGATCGTGCAAAGCGTACCGGTCTGAGCGGGCTTGTTGCCGTCGCCTTTGTACAGTGCGCCAAGTTCGATCGTGATGGCATCGGAACCGAGGCCACCGGCTGCGCCGGGATCATTAACATCGGCGACGGGACCGTAACCGGTCACGTTCCAGTCATCGACACCACCCTGAGCATTGACAGTGATGAACCTGTCAAAGTTCGCCGGGAAAATGCCGAAGCCTTCATCGCCTGCAACACTGACGCCGACCTTAGCTGGCGTAACCGATTCGATCACGCCGGCATCGACCGTAACGTCGAGCGCGAAAGCTGCAATGTCTTCGCCTTCTGCATCATACTGAATCTCAGCAGTCAGCGGATCGGTGGGGACCACCGAGACCGTTACAGCCATCGCGGGAGCAGCGAACAACGCTACTGCCAGCAACAAAGCTAACTTCTTCATAATTAAACTCCCTTCTTTTCTTCTTGTTGTGCGGATTGGTTAGGTCCACACAATCTTGGTGTTTTTCGCCTGACAAAACAACTGCCTTTGGCTCGCTTACACGGCTTATTGGCCTTTAGGCCCAGCATCTCACCGTGCGTAGCGGTCCGGCCGGCGAAACAAGCCGGAAGTAACCCTCATACCTTCCTGAGACTCCTCCTTTCTCGCCAGTTGGCGACAAAGCGTGCTTAACATCCAACTATACGCACAGGTTTAACATTGGTGAAGATTAACTGTAATTTAGCACAATGGGTGCTTGAAATCAAGAAAAAAATGCCGATAACGCTAAAAAGGTTGAGTTTTCGAGAGAAATTCCAGATGTCTCTCGAACATCGCAATTAGCAGTTTTCGGGCGTTCGAGACTGTCAGTCGACAGGGCGAAAGCCTTTCTGCATGTTAGTCCTATAAAACGCCAAAAGCAAGCAAAAAGCCTCGCTGTCTCACTGGGCAAAAAGCTGCTTTTCTTGAAAAACACACACGAATTTCCGGCAGCAGGCCGTTCAGGCCCTGTCGGCGGCGGGTTGACCGGCCTGTAGCGGATGCAATTTTTGTGTATTTTTTCAAACAGGGACTATGGAAATCGGGGCCATCTGTGGTATTCTCGCGCTATGATCAACATTCTCAAGGGAAGGCTCGTTCTTGTAAGGATTACTCTGTTGATCGCCACGCTCGCGCTGGTAGGCATCGGGGTTGCAACCATTTACGCGGTGGGATCTCCGGCCGAAGAAAGTCCTGCCGGGCCGCCGGACAACCTGCAGATATTCTGGAAAAAGCAGCTTGTTTTCGCCGTAATCGGGCTTATGGCGTTCGTTTTCGTCAATCTGGTCAACTATCGGCGGTTCGGCGAGCTTAGTTACTGGCTTTACGCGGGGGTGCTGGTGTTGCTCGGGGCCCTGCTGATCGACCGCTTCGTGAATCTCAGAATAGGCAATTTCGTTACGATCCCGGTCAAAAACGGTACGCGAAGGTGGATCGCCCTTTCCCTCGCGGGCCAGTCGATATCCATTCAGCCATCGGAGTTGTGCAAAATCGTCTATATCATGGCCCTGGCTTGGTATCTGAGATATAGGAGCAATTATCGCAGATTCAAAGCCCTTATAGGACCTTTTGCGCTTACGGTGCTGCCTATGGTGCTGATTCTCCTGGAGCCGGACCTGGGCACGGTCATGCTGATGATGCCGGTACTTTTTACGATGCTGTTCGTGGCCGGGGCCAAGGTTAAGCATTTCGCTCTTATCGTGCTGATGGCTTTGCTTGTAAGCCCCCTGCTGTGGTTGAAAATGGAGCCTTACCAGAGAGAGAGGATAAGCAGCGTGGTTCTGCAGAGCAGTTGGGTTCGCCAGAAGGCCCAGGAAAGCCCTTTTCTGGCCAGACTGCTGGTAGGAGGGGAATTCAACGAGCGGTTGTGGAAGAACGATTGGGGCTACCACCTGATCAGGTCCAAATACGCCGTGGCCTCCGGGGGTGCGAACGGGGGATTGGGCCACGGCTTTCGAAAGGGGCCTTTTATCAAGTACGATTTCCTGCCCGAACGTCATAACGACTTCATTTTTGCCGCAATCGCGCATCAATGGGGCTTGTGGGGCTCTCTGCTGCTGTTCGGGCTGTATGCCACGATCATAACCTGCGGTCTGGAAATTGCGGTCGGCAATACCGACCCCTTCGGGCGCCTGCTGGCGGTGGGTATAGTGGCCATGTTTGCGGTGGAGGTGGTAGTAAACGTGGGCATGACCACCGGTCTGATGCCGATAACGGGCCTGACGTTGCCTTTTGTCAGTTACGGCGGTTCGAGCCTGCTGGTCAGTCTGGCGGCGATCGGACTCTTGAACAACGTGGGGCGATGCCGTCCGTTCACCCTGGCCCGCAAGACCCAGGCGACTCTGAACTTCAACTCCAGCAGACCCACCAGAAGATAGGCGTTCATGGTTAAAGGCTTCAGGCAAATTGCTTCGTTGACGGTGCTTTCCCGGGTGTTCGGCCTGGTCCGCGATATTTCCTATTTCTACTTCTTCGGCGCCAGCGGCCTGCTGGACGCGTGGTTTATCGCGTTCAAGATACCAAATCTGAGCCGCAGGCTGTTCGGGGAAGGGGCCGCGGCCGCTTCGCTGATTCCGGTTTACAGCCGTGAATTGCACAAAGACCCGGAAAATGCACGTTTGCTGGCGCGGACGGTGCTGACGGTGATATTCGTCATACTCGCGGGGCTGGTGCTGCTGGGGTGGGGCGGAATGTGGCTTTTCGCGGCTTTGTCCGATATTAACCCGGATACCCGGCTGATACTGTCGCTGACCTCGATCATGCTGCCATACATGCTTATGATATGTATGGTGGCGATCATGGCCGGTCTGCTGCACGTGCACGGCCATTTCGCGGCTCCGGCGGCGGCCCCGGTTCTGCTCAACATCTTTATAATAGTATCTCTTCTGACGGCCGGTCTTGTGTTTGGGCTGGAGGGTGCGGCGATGCTTTTTGTGGTTGCCGTCGCAGTACTCGCGGCCGGGCTGGCGCAGATCGGGATGCAAATCCCCTTTCTAAGGGCCAACGGAGTGCCGCTGAAGCCGGCCTGGCAGGTGCGTTCGGAGGCTTTCGGTCACATACTGGCTATGATGGGCCCGATGATTATCGGGCTGACTGCGACCCAGATTAATACGCTTTTCGACGATCTGATCGCGTGGTGGTTTTCCAGTTCTCCGGCGAAAGGCGAGTACTTCACCCTTATGGGGCGGAGATTCGCATATCCGCTGCAAAGAGGCTGCGTTTCATATCTTAATGCCGCCCAGAGGCTTTACCAGATGCCGCTGGGGGTGCTCGGGATTTCGCTGGCTACGGCTATTTTCCCACTGATGAGCACCAAAGCGGCTAAAAACGACCTAAACGGGCTTACAAGGACCATATCGAAGGGCCTGAAAGCAGCACTTTTCGTTGGGGCTCCGGCGACGGTCGGGCTGCTTCTGGTGGCCAGGCCGCTGGTGGCTGCGGCTTTCGAGCACGGAGATAAGTTTACCGCCGCCGATACTCACACGGCGGCGACCACCCTTCTGTTTTATGCGTTGGGTCTGACCGGTTTTTTCGTACAGCAGATTGCGACCAGGGCCTTTTACGCAATGCATGAGCCGCGAATACCGATGCGCAGCGCGCTTATTGCGGTTGCGGCCAATATCGTGCTGAACCTTTCGCTGATATGGGTGCTGGGAACCGGCGGACTAGCCTGCTCGACCGCGATATGCTCTTACATTCAAATAACCATTCTCGTGGGCACCTTGCGGATGCGTCTGGGGGCGAATCTCTTTGAAGGCATGCGGCATGCATTCATGGGAACGGCTGCTTCGACGGCTGTAATGGCGGTTGTCGGGCTGCTTCTGAGGTATCTTCTGAGGGGATTGTCCCATGCCTTCGTCGCGGACCTGCTTAGGCTGGCGGTTATTGTGCCGGTTTGCGGGGGAGTTTATCTGTCATCGGCCAGACTGTTCAAAGTGGAGATGCTGCAATTGCTGACCAGTCGCGGACGCGAGAGAGGCCTGTAAGGCCGAGCCCCAAGGTCCTAAGCCGCATTTTGGTTGCAGACAATGGCTTGTAAATGCCGATTTTACCTGAAAACGTACTATAAACGTACTATTCAGTCGTCCGATACAAACCCGGCTGAACGGCCAGATCGACGCTTTTTAACAGAACTGCCGGGCCGGGCAGATTACGTTATGAGGTAATCGGGTGTAAGGGGTATTGGGTATTGGGTATTGGGTGCAAATGCGTATCTCATCTGCTCTGTCGCTGGTGTGGAATGCAACCGCACCAACCCCGCCCGGGCAGAACCATAGGGCCTTCCAACCCGTAGAACAGAGTCCGGGAAAGCCGCGGACATGTGATTGCCGAAGACCACGTGATCGGACGGCGGATTCCTGATAATCGGCGGGTGTGTCGGGTTCTATCTGAAAGAACCACGTACAGCCGCTATAAGCCGTTGGCTGCTCAGCGGCCTGGAGAAGATTGCCTGGAGAGTTAAAATGACTAAAAAACTAATCGTCCTGACGCTGTCTATTCTCGTCGCTTACGCCGTGCCGGTGGTTTTAGTGGCCGAAAACGCCGAGCCGGAGGAATCGCCGGCAGCTTCAGATTCGCAAGGGTCTTCGACCGCTGTGCCCGCGGAACCGGCGAAAAAGAGCGATACACTTTTCTCGCCATCAGTTGCTCGCAGGTTCTACGAAATGGCTTATGAACTCGCCGGGGAGAATGCAAATCCGGCCCAGGTCGATCAGGCACTGGTTTTTCTGCGGGCGACCCGTCGGCTTGACTCCGGGGCCGACTACGCCACGCCGATGATGCTGCGTCTGCTCTGCCGCAATCCGCACGAAGACAATTCCGCGGATGTTTACCGGCTGCTGGAGGGGTATGTGGACTCGTCGGCGGATCTGGGAATCGCGGGCAATGCAATAACCTACATGCTCGACCAGTTCAATTCGCGCGCGGAAAGGGAGCGCCTGCTTTCGCGGCTGTATTCAGATTTTGCACCCAAAAACAAGGTTCTCGGCTCAGAACTGGCTACTCTGCTGGGCGCCCTCAAGCTGGAGAAATCCGATATCGCAAACGCAAAGGCCCTTTTCGCTTCGGCATATTCGGCCAACAATTACAACAGGATAGCTTTCAAAAAGATGCTCGAGATCATGCCCGAACGGATCGAGACGCCGGTGTATTTGCGGGATTTGAGGCTGAGGCTGCGTGAGAACCCCATGGATATCGATGCGGCGATGAATTTCGCCCAGTTTGCCGAGGACCTGCAACTGTACGATATATCCATTCGAGCCTATCAGTATTCGGCATTGCTTTTTGTATATCTGTATCCGTCAGAGCCTTTGCCTCCGAATATATACCTGCCTTGGGCGATCAGTGCATATAACAGCACCGGCAACGAACGACTTTGTCTGCAAATAGCAAAGGTTATTCGCAAACGGGGGCGATTCGATCTGCTGCTCGAAGCCATAGCCGGCAAAGCGGCCAAACAGACGGGAAATGCCCGGGAAGCCAAGCAAATCCTCAAAACGGCGGCACAAAAGGCTGAAAATCTGCTGGATTCGCCTTCGCAGCATAAAAGCGGCGTTCTGGGGCCCAAACAGCTTGCATGGTTTTACTGCTTCGCGCTGCCTGAGAGTACAAAGGCGCTGGAGTGGGCCAATATGGCATACTCGGCCGAGCCCAATTCCCCCGCGGCGGCAGCTATTCTGGCGTACGCCCTGGCCGAAAACGGTAAGCTGGAATGGGCCCAGTCTTACATCAAGAACAGCCCGGACAATCAGATAGCCGCCCTGGTCAGGGCCAGGATATCGATGGAACAGGGTCGTAAAGATCAGGCAATTACCACGCTCAAGGAAGCGGTCGATCGGGATCCGGGCTCTCTGGCGGCGGAAAAAGCCAGGGGGATGCTTGCCGATCTGGGGGCGATGTATGTGCCTGCGGTGGACCCTGACGCCGTTGAGGCTGTAATGAACGCAAACTTTGACAAGACGGTACCGAAATTCATGAAACCGGAGGAGATTATAGGGGTGCAGTTCAACCTGCGGGGCAATAAATTCTCCTACGGCAGCGATTTCGGCGGCACGATTGCGGTAGTCAACAGGTCCAAAGAGCCGCTGATTATAAGCGATAGGAGCCTTTTCAGAGGTAATATCAGAATCGATGTACGGGTAAGCGGCGATTTGCGCAGAACTATCCGGAAGCTTGTTTCCAGGCGGGTGCGGACCAGCTACATTGTGGAGCCGGGGCGCAGCCTGCTGACGCCCGTGAAACTGGCCACAGGAGAGCTTGGCGAGTTGCTTCGCAGCCACCCTCAGGCATCACTGAATCTGGAGTTTACGCTATATCTGGATCCGGTCACCAACGCCAAGGGCGAAACGGTGAACCGGCTCGTGAATGTCAAGCCGACGGTTGTTGCGGTGAAACGCCCGGGAGTCGAACTTACGGGCAAATACCTCAGAAGCCGCTTTAATTCGGTTTCCACTGGGCGGGAAGGCCAGAAGATCAGGACGGCGGAGCTTTTCGTCGGTCTGCTGAAAGAGCAGAATATCATGTCCGGACGACGGCCTCTCTACCGCTACAGATACGCCGACTGGATGCCCGAGCTTTTGAAATCGGCGCTGCTGCACAATTCGGGGCTTCTGAGGAATACGTCCACTGAGGGATGGATAACAAAGGTCCATACGATGGCGGAAATGACGATTTTGCCGCTGGATTCTGAACTGAGGACCGCGGTTTCGGAGAATCTGAGCAGTCCCCGCTGGCCGGTCAGACTTGCGGCCCTTTACCTTCTGAGCGACGACCCGGACGGCAAATTCAGCAAGGTTCTGAACTGGGTCGCTGAGAACGACGAAGACGATGCGGTCCGAGCCATGGCTGTTGCCCTGGGCGGCTCGCCGGTCGAATCAACGAACGCCTCGGCGGCGGAAGTGAAGTAAGGGCGGCTCACGAGTCGATACTCTGACCGATGCGAGCCAGCGGAATGAAGTGGCTTTTTTTCGGATTGATTTAACGAACACAAACGGCTTTTTTGGCCTAATATTTTGCAAAAAAACGCGAAAAAGTGTTTGTAATGTTACTACTTTTCTGTAACATTCTCTGACTCACTTGACGCAATATAAAGAGTTACTAGGAAAGGATGTTGTAAGATGCCAGCGAAAGTGGATGCCGGAACATGCACGGGGTGTGAGACTTGTGTTGACGAGTGCCCGAGTCAGGCCATCAGCATGGCCGAGGACAAGGCCGTTGTGGATCCCGAAGCATGCATCGACTGCGGTGTGTGCGTGGATTCCTGCCCCGTAGAAGCAATCTCAATGGAATAATCAGGGTTGGCCCCATCGTCTAGGCAGGTCTAGGACACCGGGTTTTCAACCCGGCAACAGGGGTTCGAATCCCCTTGGGGCTAGTGACATATTTTGTACCACGCTGTACCCACCCGTACCAACCAGCAAATCGGCGTTTTTCATAGCGTTACTGGGGTTTGCTTGCTGCTCAGTGCTACCCTGTACCGCCCCTGACTGCGCCGCTTTCTGCGCCAAGTGCGCCGGATTCTGCGCCGCGCGTTCGAAGTCTTCCTCTCGTACGCTACAGTAGTGCTTAAGAGCTATTGTCGGGGAGTTTCCCAGCCAGCTTGTAACGGTCTTGAGCGGAAAGTTGTCTGTCAGTTCTGTTTCTCTGGAGGCCCGCAGGTTTTGGAAAGTTCGCGGCCAAGGCTTCAGGCCCGCCCGCTTGATTATCCGGTGGGCTTGCGTCCGCAGATTTGAGCTTGCCTGCCTGTATCGGCTTATGCAGTAAACCGCCCCTTCCTCCGCAGCCTCGAAAGCCTCGATCAGGTACGGCTTTAACTCGGCAAATATCGGCACAATGCGGGAAGCGCCGTTTGGGTAATGGGCCGTCTTGGGGCTTCTTACAAGCATTCTGTTTTCCGACCAGTTAATATCAGCCCATCGCAGACCCAAACTCTCGCTCGGCGTTCTAAGGCCCCCAAACCTTGCCAAACCGAACAACAGCCGCCATTCGCAGTCAGTGCAAGCATCGAAAACCTTCCCGATTTCCTGCCTGCTGACAAAATACAGCCGCTCGCTATTGCTGACAGCCGACGATTTCAAATCCGCGAACGGATTCGACGAAACCAACTTCTGCTTCCTGGCCGACGCCAAGAACTGCTTCGCGTTGGCGCAGCGTTTGCGTATGGTCGCTTCGGCCAGCCCCTGCTTAACCATCCAAAGCCGCCAGCTTTCCGCATCCCCCTCGTGGATTTCGTCCAACGGCTTGTCTGGCCCGAAATAGTCCATAAGGCTCTGTTCGGCCTGCCGCAGCACAAGTACAGTGCTTCGCTTCAAATCGATCCGGCTTGCGATATAACCGGCCACAAACTCGCCCATCGGTACGCTCTGCGATTTCTGCCGCCGATCAACAAGGCCAAACTCGACAAGCTTCTCGTGCATCTTATCCGGCAGGTCCGCAACCCATCTTGCCGTATCCGGGGCAATGCTGCCGGTGGTCTTGCCGGTCATCAAGTCTTCCAGCTTGACCTTGAAAGACAGAGCCTGTTTGATCGTCGTTTTGCCTAAGCGGATCGTCCGGCGCTTGCCCTGCTCGTCCACAAAGAGCACTCGTTTTGTGCCCCCGCCGTCTTTACATACTGAGGCCATGCTATTTGCCTCCCTTCACTTTGTCCTGAAGAGTATCGCGCATAAATTTGGTTATCGAAACGCCCTCCCGCTTCGCGGCGGACATTAGAGAACTGTACAGGTCCGAAGTGATGCGGAATGATACCTTCACGGCCTTAAGCTCTGATTTCGGTATCGGCGGTCTTCCCATTTTCTTAGCCATACCCTGATATTATTTCGCGCCCGACATAAAGTCAAGTGCAAACTCAGTTTTTCTCAGAAATTTCTTTCATGGCCTCGATGTAGCTGCGCAGGTCTTTGGGGTCGTATCTGACCGCCCTGCCGATCCGCACAACCGGGATTTCGCCGGATTTGGTCCGGTTGTAAAGCGTCTTTTCAGAGACGCTCAACATCTTCGCAGCCTTCCGGGGCGTCAATAAGAGTTGTCCTTCCATAGTTTCTGAATCCATGCTTAACATCGTGCTTACTCCGTTTCTGCTTCCGCCGCATCCTGCGGCT
>CAYOTO010000050.1:0-21536 GCA_964406945.1 uncultured Pirellulales bacterium | reverse complement strand
CTATGTAGATGCGGGGCGGGTCGTAGTTATCGGGCCTGGTTCCGCTGACGTCGGCGAACCATTTATCGTAGTCGTCTTTCATTTTTTCGACGACGTCTGGGAGCTGGGAGGCGAGATTGTTCATTTCATAAGGATCGGCTTCCATGTCATAAAGCTCGAAGTTCGGCTCGCCCTTGAAATTCTCCCGGCCGAAGCCGCTGGCGTGGAGCAGTTTCCATTTCTGGCTGCGTGCGGCAAAATTATGATACGGGACGGGAGCGTTGCCGCGATGTGCCTGAATGTAGATGGTGCGGTCGGGCCAGGCGATTCTTTTGCCCTGCAGCAGGGGCAGAATGCTTCGGCCGTCGAGTTTGAGGTTTTTCGGCCTGGATACGCCGCAGGCCTCGATAATTGTCGGAAGAATGTCGATGTGGGCCGCGACACGGTTCGAGGAGGCGCCGGGTCTGACGACGCCGGGCCACTGGAAGAAGAACGGCGAACGTATTCCACCCTCATGGACGTGGCTCTTCATGCCTTTGAAACCGGCGACGTAGCGGCGGCCGTTGGGGCCGTTGTCGACGAGGAATATGACGATCGTATTTTCGGTGATGCCGAGCTGGTCCAGTTTCTCGAACAGCTTGCCCATATTCTGATCGATGTTGGTGATCATCGCATAGATTCGGGCGCGTTTGTCGGGGTCGTTGTCATCGGGGAGTTTGTGGCCCTTGTCCTGCGGGAAGTTTTCGTTGCCGAGGTCCATCGCCTCGTATTTTCGGTAGAGTTTCTCGGGCACATCGTGGAACGGACCGTGCGGGGCGTTGGTGGGGATATAGGCGAAAAAACTCTTGTTCTCGGCGGTGCATTCGGCCATCCAGTTCATGGCTTTGTCGAAATAGATGTCTGTACAGTAGCCCGGGTACTGTCTGGCCCGGCCGTTGTGCATCAGAATCGGGTCAGTGTACTTGCCCTCGGCTCCCGGCGGGTCCGACGGCTGGCCGATACCGCCGCCGCGGTGGACAAGTGATTCGGTGAAGCCCTGGTCCATCGGGCGCATCGGGTAGTTGTCGCCGAGGTGCCATTTGCCGAAAATTCCCGTTGCGTAGCCGGCGCGGCCGAGCAGTTCGGCGACTGTCGTCTCGTCCGGCTCCATCATCGCCCTGCCGATATAGGTGTCGACAACGCGCGTGCGGTAATTATAGCGGCCGGTCATCAAACAGGCGCGGGTTGGAGCGCAAACCGGTGAAACGTAAAAGTTTTCCATTTTGCCGCTGCGCCGGGCCATGGCGTCGATGTTGGGCGTCCTGATAAGATTGTTTCCGGTAGCGCCGAGATCGCCGTAGCCCTGGTCGTCCGTCATTACGAGAATAACATTGGGCCTGTTTTTGCCGGATCGCACGGCGTGTAATTGGGAACCGCAGCCGGCCAGGGCCAGCGAGCCTGCGCAAACGCCCTTTAGAAAACCGCGTCTGGAAATTGTACCTGAGTTCATAGCCGCTCCTTTGTATTTCTCTTACGATTGTTCCGGACTATCTTAGCGGGTTTGGCAGCAGGATGCAGTAATAAAAAGTTCAGCAGGGATGCCGAATGTGGTATATTGACGCACGTGCGGCGCCGTGGTTCAGGGGCCTATTGGTAAATCTCAATCAGTGAGGACGCTATGAATACACGAAATACACTCTGTTTGTTTGTGCTAGCGATGACTCTTGCGGCCGGTCCGGCATTATCGGCTGCGGAAACAAAGGTAGAATGCTGGGATGTATTTGAATTGACGCTGAAGGGCCCTGCCGAAGGGAATCCGTTTACGGACGTGCGGCTCAGCGGCAGATTTGAGAAGGACGGCAGGGTTTACGAGCCGGAGGGGTTCTACGACGGCGGCGGTGTCTATAAAGTACGATTCATGCCGGATTCGTCCGGCAAATGGACGTACAAGACGAGGAGTAATCGGGGCGAACTGAACAACAGGACGGGCAGTTTCTTGTGCAGCGAGGCAAGCGGCGACAATCACGGACCGGTGCGTGTGGAAGGAAAATTCAAACTTGCATATGCGGACGGCACGCCGCATTTTTCCGTGGGCACAACCTGCTATGCATGGGCGCATCAGGGCAATGCGAGAGAGGAGCAGACGCTGAAAACGCTCAGGAGCGCCCCATTTAACAAGATGCGGATGTGCGTGTTCCCAAAGTCGTACTCTTATAACAAAAACGAGCCGCAGTTTTATCCCTACCGGGGTGAGCCGCTGAAGGACTGGGATTTTAAGAGGTTCGATCCGGCTTTCTGGCGGCATTTCGAAAAACGGGTGCGGCAACTGCGAGACATGGGGATCGAATCGGATATCATTATTTTCCACCCTTACGATCGGTGGGGCTTCAAGGGCATGGGGCATGAGAACAATCTTTTCTATCTGCGGTATCTGGTGGCGCGACTCGGGGCGTTCCGAAACGTGTGGTGGTCTTTCGCCAACGAATACGATCTTCTTAAGTGGCCGATGGAGCACTGGGATGAGTATATGCAGCTCGTGGAGAAGATCGATCCTTACAATCACCTGCGGGGGATACACAACTGCCGCGGCTGGTACGATCACTCAAAACCCTGGGTTACCCACTGCAGTATCCAGAGCAGCAATTTCCAGGATGCTCCTGATTTCCGCGAAAGATACGGCAAGCCGGTGATCTACGATGAGTGCAGATATGAAGGAAATGTGCCGCAGGGCTGGGGCAATATAAGCGCCGAGCAGATGACGAAGAACTTCTGGATGGGATCCCTTGCGGGCTGCTACGTCGGGCACGGGGAGACGTACAAACATCCGCAGGATATTCTATGGTGGGCGAAGGGCGGAGTGCTGCACGGTGAGAGTCCCGCGAGGATTCAGTTTATGAAGGATATTATCGAGGGGCTGCCTTATCAGGGGATGCAGCCAGACTTCGAAAGCTATCCGGAGATTTGCGTGTTTGCGGCGGAGGGGCAATGCTATCTGATTTACTTTACCGCGGGAAAGCCGATCGAAGTCGACTTGCCGGACGGGGGGCCTTACAAAGTCGACGGCATCGACACATGGGAAATGGAGATGTTGCCGCTGGGTTCGGCGTCGCCGGGAAAATTTACATTTGAGCCGCCGGGGCCGGGATATGCGCTGCGCATTGTTAGATACAAGCCCGGTGAGCGGATCAGGCCCCAGGCGAAGGCTTCTGTGGACAGGACCGAGGGGATCGCCCCGCTGACGGTGGAATTTTCGACGCCCTGGCGACACGAATGCGAATGGGACTTCGCCGACGGAACGACTGCATCGGATTCGAAAGTCAGACATACATTCGAGAAGCCCGGCGTTTATCCGGTGAGGCTCACGGTTACCGACTCCGAAGGTGGCAGTTCAACGGCGATAATGAATATCTCGGTCGACCGCAAGTCCGGCGAGCCCGTGGTGCGATTCGGGTTCGAGGAGAATAACTACCCGGATGTCAGCATACACGGCGGTAAAGTCCCCAGAGACTCGGATGGTTCGTATGATTTCGGTTCGGGCGAGCCGTTCAAGTGGATCAAGTCCGGGAAAGGTCCTATAGAGGAGTTGGGAGGGGCCAGGTCCTTTACAATTACCGGCTGGCTGAGGACATCAGCCATGAAGATCGGCTCCGGAGGCAACCGCATCCTGTTTTCACTCAATTACAATCGTTCGGGCATAGATCTGGTGCATCACGCCGACGGCAGAATGCGGCTTGCGGTGAACGAGTGGCCTGATGGAATCCGTAACGACAGCTCCGCGGGCAGGGTTAGCCAGGGCAAGTGGGTGTTTTTTGCGGTTACCTACGACTGCGGCGAGGCGAGCGAGAGCGTGTGCTGGTATTTCGGCGATGAGGATACGCCGGCGCGGCTGGATCGAAAGACCGGCTACAACAACGGGCCCGTCGGAGAGGCTGCGGCGAACCTGGTAATCGGCAACTTCAACAAGACCCTGCAGCGGGCGGGACTGGATCGCCAGTTCAGGGGGAAAATCCGCGGCCTGCAGATATTTGCAAGCAGGATAAGTTCGCGAGGGGCCTTGTCGCTCGAAAGAATAAGAAAGGCGCAAGTTGAGAGGTAGTTAATACGGATCCGAGAAGACCCCAAGTGTGCGGAAAGAAGCTTTCGCTCGCTTTTGGCATTTCATCAAGCAATGCCCCGCGATTTGAGCCCAACCCCAATACGGGCAGGGTCAGCGGGGCGGATGAGAAGACGCCGACAGCGATCAATACCGTTTATTTCGACGCGGAAGGCCCTTCGCATGTGGTATTGCCGATAGCCGAGGGGCGATTGAAACAAGCCCTGCGCAGTGAGAATTGAACAACCGGCTTAAAAGGGCTACTCGGAATCGACAGGCGTCATTGCTTTGCCGGTCATAGGCACAAAGCGAACGGGAGCCAGGTCCTCTTTTTGGATTGCGTGGTCGGGACTTTTGGTAATCAGTGTCAGGTACTGAGCACCGTCCTGAGCCTCGCGGGGCAGAATCATGCGTCCGCCCGGGGCCAACTGCTCGACGAGCGGCGGAGGTATATGGCCGGCAGCGGCTGTTCCAATGATCGCATCGAAGGGGGCTTCTTCGGGCCAGCCGAAATACCCGTCGCCGGCGCGGACGTGTACATTCGAATAGCCAAGTTCCTTCAACTTTTCTTCGGCGGAGACGGCGAGTGTTTCCAAAATCTCGATACTGTAGACCTGTGTGGCGATTTCCGCGCAGACGGCGGCCTGATAGCCGGAGCCCGTACCGATTTCGAGCACTTTCGAGTCCGAATCGAGCTTCAAGGCCTGGGTCATGAAGGCGACGATGTAGGGCTGGCTGATTGTCTGGCCGGCGGCTATGGGCAGCGGATAATCTCCGTACGCGAGAGCCGAGTAGCGCGGATGCACGAAAAAATGCCTGGGCACCTGCAGCATCGCTTCGATAACATTGGGGTCGTCGATACCGCGTGATTCGAGTTGGGTCTGCACCATGCGCCGTCTGTCTTCTGCGCGTTCGCCAAAGGCGGAATGTCGAGTTTGCTCCACGGAAGTCGCGGCCTGGGCCGGCTCTACATTACCCTCAACCGGTGCTTCAGGCGGCAGATTGGGCGGCGGTCCGGGGTCGGTACGTCCGCAGGACCCGGAGAACGTCAGGACCATGGAAGTCATTGCTGTAGCGAACCCAGGTAAGAACCACCTTCTGCCTGCCATTACGCTCACCTCCAATAAGACTCAATCGCCTATTTATAAACGGCAAGGATAAAAAGTCAACGGTAAGCTTGAAACAGGACGTTCGCCTTCGCAGTTACCGGCTCGCCACAGTGGCGGGTTTTTGGGCCTTTTTGTGGCGGGGACCCGGGCGGGCTGCCGGTAGAAGATTTTTGCTCGCTCTAGTTTTGCAGCAAATTGCTATAGTGTTCAGGTATGGGGGTTATGCGGGCCCAGGCACTCGCCGGCCCTGTCAGCCGGGGGGTTCGATGGTTTTGAACCAGCGATAAAGGGCAGTCAATAGCATGAGATTCAATCAGAGACGTCCGCTGTTTATCGCGGCGGTCGTGATGATAACAGGATTGGGGCAGGATGGCCCTGTCGGGCGTCGGAATGCAGGGGAGCACGCGTATACACCATCGAGCTCGCTTTTTCGGCGGGAATATCCTACTGTGCGTCGAAAGTCTTGAAAAATGCCCCCAAAGGTGGTAGTCTCCGAGCGGTACGGATTTCGGAGATTACTATATGAGCATGGCCTCAGAGCGGTATACCAGGCGGGGGTTTCTGGCGGCTTCGGCATTTTCGGCGGCCGCGGCTTTTATGCCGGGTGCAATAGCGTCCGGCGGAGCATCTCTACCGGCAACGGGTACGAGGGTGAGTGTTTTTTCCAAGCTGCTGCAATTTCTGGATTATGACGACATGGCCGAGGCGGCTGCTCGGGCGGGGTTCGACGGAATCGATCTGACGGTGAGGCCCGGCGGTCATGTCCTTGGCGAGAGGGTTGAGGACGATCTGCCGCGGGCGGTGGAGGCCGCGAAAAAGCACGGAATCCAAGTAAAGATGATCGTTACACGGGTGAACGATCCAGACCATCCTTACACCGAACCCATTCTCAAGACAGCGAGTTCTGTCGGAGTTACCGATTACAGGATGGGCTATTATAAGTACGACAAATCCAGGTCCGTCAAGCAGACGCTGGCCCAGGCGAAGGCAAAACTGCGGGACCTGGATGCAATGAACCGGCATTTCGGTCTTCGATGCGGTTATCAAAATCACGCGGGCAACGGGTATGTGGGGGCGGTTCTGTGGGATATTGCTGAAGTTTTCGATGAGATCGGCTCGGATCGACTCGGTTTTCAGTACGACATCCGCCATGCGACGGTCGAAGGCGGCATGAGTTGGCCTACGAGCCTGCGGCGAATAATGCCGCATATCAGGACCATCGTCGCCAAGGATTTCTTCTGGCGACGAAGCGCAGACAAATGGCAGCCGCACAACTGCCCGCTTGGTAATGGCATGGTCGATTTCGAACGTTATTTTTCCATTCTCAAGCAAAATCGCGTGGTCGTCCCGTCCACACTGCATCTGGAGTACGACCTGGGCGGGGCTGAGCACGGCAGGCGGCAAATAGAAGGCACGGGCGCAAAAGTTTTCGAGGCCATGCGGACTGATTTGCGGACTCTGAAGAGTCGTCTGGCCGCCCACGGCCTGTGAAAAAGGACAAAGCAAACTACAGGAGTCGCAAAATGCAACGCACGAATCGTCGTAATTTTCTCAAAACCTCTGTGGCGGCGGGTTTTGCGGCCTCTGCACCGTTTTCTCGCGTACTGGGCGCCAACGACGACGTCCGAGTCGCCGTGGTCGGCATCCGCAATCAGGGCGGGAACCATATTAACTGGTTCCGCAAAATACCCGGTGTTCGCGTGGTGGCGGTCTGCGATCCGGATCAGACGTTTTTGGACAGAGAAACGAAGGCGTTCGCCGGCCGAAACGAAAAAGTGGACACTTACCGGGATTATCGCAAGCTGCTGGAGGACAAAAGCATAGACGCGGTAATCACTGCATCTCCGAACCACTGGCATGCGCCGGTGACTGTGTGGGGATGCCAGGCGGGCAAAGACGTATACGTGGAGAAGCCGGTGTGCCATACGCTGTGGGAAGGTCGGCAGATGGTAAAGGCCGCTCGCAAGTACGGCCGGATAGTGCAGTCGGGCACGCAGAGACGCTCGGATATGGGGCTGCACGAGGCGTACAGGTGGATAAAGGAGGGGCATCTGGGCAAAATCACCTGCGTTCGCGGCATTATATACGTTCGGCGCGGCAGTATAGGAAAGGTGGACGGACCTCAAGAAGTGCCGGAGAGCGTCGACTATGATCTGTGGTGCGGGCCGGCTCCGAAGAAGCCCCTGATGCGCAAGAACCTGCACTATGACTGGCATTGGGTCTGGCCGACGGGCAACGGCGATCTGGGCAACAACGGCATCCACTTCATGGATATATGCCGGTGGTTCGTCGATCAGAACGAGCTTGCGCCGGCGGTTATGAGTATCGGCGGCAGATTCGGGTATATCGACGACGGCGAGACACCGAACACCCAACTTGTGCTGCTGGATTACAAGCCCGCGCCGGTAATTTTCGAACTGCGGGGGCTTCCGGCTTCGAAAAGCGAGTCGGCAATGGATAACTACTTCGGCACGCGTGCGGGAACGGTGGTTCACTGCGAGGGAGGATATTTCGTCGGCGGCTGGGCGTACGACAACGACGGCAAAAAGGTGAAACAGTTCAATCGCACCGGCGGAAGCGGTCATCACGCCAACTTCATCAAAGCAATCAGGAGCAGAAAGCCTTCGGACCTGAACGCTGAAATTCTGGACGGCCACCTTTCGAGCGGGTTGTGCCACATGGGCAATATTTCGCATAGACTCGGGCGACAAGCGAATCGAGAAGACATCATGGACGTCATCGGGGGCAACCGCGAAATGATGGACAGCTTCGGGCGGTTTCAGGAACATCTGCTGGTCAACGGAGTCGATCTCGAAAAGACGCCGCGCATACTGGGTCCGCGGCTCACACTCGACCCGAAGACCGAGCGATTTACCGGTGAACTGGCGGCCGAAGCCAACAGACTGGCGACAAAGGATTACCGCAAGCCGTTCGTGGTGCCGGAAAACGTTTAGAACTTTTGCATGGAGATACAAATGTCGAACGTCTCGGAAGCAGATGTACTGGTTAAACGACCGCCGTGGTACAAGTCGGTCGGTCCGGCACTGATTATCGCATGCGTGGTCTTCGGACCCGGCAGTTTGTTGATAAGCTCAAAGGTCGGGGCAACTTACGGCTATGAAATACTCTGGATGCTGGTGATCACAGGCGTGCTGATGGGCACTTATATGTCGATGGCTGCCAGGATCGGCGTGGTCGGCCAGGGTACGCCCTGCACGCTTCTGTCGCGGAGCATCAATCGGCCTGTGGCCGCGATTGTGGGCATCAACCTGGCTCTGATCTGCACGGCGTTTCAGTTTTCCAACAATCTCGCCGTTGCGGCCGCGGCCGATACACTCGGGATTCCCGCCCTGTTCGGCAACCCCGAAGAGATGTCCGAGAAGACGCACAACCTAATAAACAGCGGCGTTCTGATAGCGTTTAACGCCCTTATTATTGCGCTCGTTTTCCTGCTCAAGCAGATTTACCGCAGCCTCGAACGGGTCATGAAGTTTATGGTTGCTATCATCCTGATTTGTTTTCTAGTGAATTTGTTCGTGGCCGGGCCGCAGTTAGCTGCGCTGCTGAAAGGGCTTGTCCCGAGTCTTCCGGAGGGCATTTCCATCGGACTGCCCAAGCAAACCGAGAGCGGGGCGCTGTACGATCCGATCATGCTGATCGCCGGGCTTCTTGGCACCACTTTTTCGGTTGCGGGGGCTTTCTACCAGGGGAATCTTGTGCGGGAAAAGGGTTGGACGCTGAAGGACTATTACTACGGCATTGGCGATTCGATAGGCGGGGTTGTTGTGCTGACGGGCGTCAGTGCGATGATAATGATTACCAGCGCGAGCGTGCTGTATTACAAGGCGGGCGCCGACCCGAGCGAACTGAGTGATATCAGCGTGCTGGCGACGCAGCTTCGGCCGCTCCTTGGCACCACCGCACATATTATCTTCTGCATCGGGCTACTGGCGGTGGCGATGAATCCCTTCGTAATCAACGCGATGATCGGCGGAAGCATTCTGGCCGACGGCCTGGGTCAGCCGGCGAGACTCAGTGATCCGTGGCCGCGAAAGCTGACAGTCGTGGTGCTTCTGATCGGCATGTTCATGGCTATGATCGTGCTGAACACACCGGTCAAGAAGATGGATGCGATTGTGTTCGGCCAGGCGCTTACGGTTGTGGGCAACCCGCTCATGGCGGCCGCTCTGCTGTACCTGGCCAACCAGAAAAAGATAATGGGCGAGAAGCGGAATACGCTGATCTTGAATATACTGGGCGTGATCGGCTTTCTCGTCGTCCTATTCATGGCGATTCGCGTGCTGATAATTCTTGTTCTCAAGCTTAGCTGACCGAATTGTCGGCGGAATGCAAATGACGGACGATGGATATATCAGAGAACTCGAAGCGAGGTTGAGCGAGCCGTGGCCCGCAACCGTCGAGAGACTGAAGCGTATTGATGGCAATGTAGTCGTACTGGGCGCCGGTGGTAAAATGGGCCCCACGCTCAGCATGCTGCTTAAGAAGGCCGCGCCGCAGAAGGAAATCTATGCGGTATCACGTTTCAGCGATGCGGCCGTGAAAGCACGACTGGACGATGCGCAGGTCAACACAATTGCGTGCGACCTGCTTGACGAGGACGCCTGTTCGCATTTGCCGGATGTGCCGAACGTGTTCTACCTGGCGGGTATGAAGTTCGGAGCTTCGGGCAAACAGCCTCTTACTTGGGCAATGAACGCATATTTGCCGTGTGTCGTCGCCAGGCGATATCGCCATGCACGGATAGTCGCTTTCAGTACGGGCAATGTTTACCCATTCACTGAAGTATCCGGCTCGGGCCCGACCGAACGAACTGCGCCGGAGCCGGTGGGTGAATACGCCTGGTCGTGCCTGGGCCGGGAGCGGATCTTCCAGTACTTCTCAGGGGAATACGGAACGGGAGTGGTGCTCATACGGCTCAATTATGCCAACGAGCCCAGGTACGGCATAGTCGTGGACCTGGCGCGGAAGATTGCAGATGGGGCCGCAATCGACCTTACGATGGGTCATGTGAATCTGATTCATCAGGCCGATGCAAACAACTACATAGCACAGGCCCTGACTCTGGCCCAGAGCCCCCCTGCCGTGCTGAACGTAGCCGGGCCGGAGGTGCTTTCGGTGCGAAAGCTGGCTGCGTATATCGGTGAGAAGCTGGGCAAGACGCCCGAGTTCATCGGCAGTGAAGCTCCCACCGCCTTGCTGTCGGACTCGTCGTTCTGTGTAGATGCATTCGAGCCGCCTGCTATACCGCTGGAATCGATGCTGGATGAGATAGTCGAGTGGGTGGCCTCTGGCAGAGAAACTCTGGGAAAACCTACGAAATACGATGTGCGAAGCGGCAAATTCTGACTCTGGAGATTGTATGCCGTTCGACGATATATGCGAGAAACTTTATCGCGGCTGCGTTATTCCTGCACACCCGCTCGCACTTACGAAGGACCTGAGACTGGAGGAGCGGCGGCAAAGGGCGCTCAGCCGGTACTATCTGGATGCGGGAGCGGGAGGATTGGCGGTTGGGGTTCATACGACGCAGTTTGCTATTCACGACACAAACACGGGCCTTTACGAGCAGGTTTTGCGGCTGGCGGTTGAAACCGCGCATGACTATGCTGCTTCGGGTCGGTGCGAAGAACCGATTATGATTGCAGGTCTGCTGGGCGATACCGAGCAGGCCTGTAAAGAGGCTGAGAGTGCGAGAGAACTCGGCTATCACATGGGATTGCTGTCGCTGACGGCTCTGAAAGGAAGATCGATCGATGGGCTTCTGGACCATGCCCGAGCCGTGGCTGAGATAATCCCGGTAATGGGTTTTTATCTGCAGGAAACGATCAGCGGCATGGTTCTGCCGGGCGAGTTCTGGCGGCGGTTTGTGGAAATTCCGGGCGTTAAGGCGATTAAGATCGCCCCTTTTAATCGGTATCAAAGCCTGGATGTACTCGATGCGGTCGCAAAATCGGGCAGAGCTGACGACATAGCTCTGTATACAGGCAATGACGACAACATAATAGTCGATCTGCTCCCCTGTTACGAATTCAACGTTGACGGCAGAATTGTACCGGTGCGCATAGCGGGCGGGCTTCTGGGCCAGTGGGCATGCTGGACGAAACGAGCGGTCGAGCAATTGGAACGCATTCTGACTATTCGAGAATCCGGGCGGGCGGTACCCGGTGAACTTCTGACGCTTGCCTCTCAAATGACGCTGGCCAACAAGGCCATTTTCGATGCGGACAACCGTTTCACAGGCTGCATACCGGGCATAAGCTACGTACTCGAGAAGCAAGGCCTGCTTGCGAACAGTCTGACGCTGGATCCATCGGATCGCCTTTCGCCGGGCCAGACAGAAAGAATTGACCAGACCATACGCGACTATCCGCATCTAACAGACGACGCTTTTGTGGCCGAACATCTCGATGAATGGTTGGGTTAGCAGAAGAACAGGACGGGCGATGCGAACGGGCTCGCATCAACGTACACAAAAGACGAAGCTGGAGGTAATCATGTTCAGATCTTTGAAGACATTGTGTTTGCTCGCGGCTCTTGCAACGATGTTTGCGGCGGTTCCGAGCCCGGCTAGGACCAGGTCCACTGCTCCGGGCGACCAGGAGCAAATGCTCTGGGATTACTTCGAGGCCGAGACGATGAAGCTGCAGCGGCGCTGCATGACCGACATAAAGACCGTGGAGGATTGGCGGAGCAAACGCGGCACGTACAAAACCCAGCTTCTTGAAATGTTGTCGCTGGATCCGTTGCCTGAGAAGACCGAGCTGAAGGCCGTGGTTACCGGTAAAGTCGACCACGAGCAGTTCACGGTTGAGAATCTGCACTTTCAATCGCAGCCGCATCTGTACGTAACAGCCAATCTCTACATCCCGAAGAATCTCGACAAATCGGCGCCGGCGATCCTGTACGTCTGTGGTCACGGCGGCGTAAAGAAAGACGGCGTCAGTTACGGCAACAAGGTTCGATATCAGCACCATGGGGCGTGGTTCGCAAGGCACGGGTACGTGTGTCTGGCCATCGACTCGCTCCAGCTTGGCGAAATAGAGAGCATTCATCACGGAACTTACCGATACGATATGTGGTGGTGGAACAATCGCGGTTACACACCGGCGGGTGTTGAGGCATGGAACTGCGTGCGGGCACTGGATTATCTTGAGACCCGCCCGGAGGTTGACGCCAAGCGCATGGGCGTAACCGGGAGGTCCGGAGGGGGCGCTTATAGTTGGTGGATTTCCGCGATTGACGAGCGCATATCGGCGGCGGTTCCGGTGGCCGGGATTACCGATCTGGAGAATCATGTCGTCGACGGTACGGTCGAGGGCCACTGCGACTGCATGTTCATGGTCAATACTTATCGCTGGGACTATCCGCAGGTTGCGGCCATGGTTGCGCCGCGCCCTCTGCTGATCAGTAACAGCGATAAGGACGGCATTTTCCCGCTGGACGGCGTTTACCGGCTGCATCAGAAGGTCGCGCGGCTTTACGATATGTTCGAGAAACCAAGATATCTCGGCCTGCATATAACCGAAGGGCCGCACAATGATACGCAGGAATTGCGAGTGCATGCGTTTGTCTGGTTCAATCGTTTTCTCAAAGACGATGCGAGCCTTATAGATTCGCCGGCCGTGGCGTTATTCGAACCCGAGCAACTAAAGGTATTCGACGAATTGCCTGCCGATGAGATTAATACGAAGATACACGAAGTGTTCGTTCCCAAGGCCCGTGCGCCCCGAATTCCGGAGTCGCGGCAGCAATGGCGCAAGCGTCGTCAGGAACTGATGAAGACACTGCGGCGGAAGTGTTTCGCCGGATGGCCTTCGCAAAAGGCCGCGGGACCGCTCGACCTTGCGACCGCTTTTGAAGCTCAGGCCGAGGGAATAACCCTGAAGGCGGTGGATTTCACCAGTCAGCCGAACGTTCGTCTGCGAATATATATGGCCCACAAGACCGGTCTGGATGAACCGAAACATCTGCGGGTCGAAATGACGGACGACCGCGTCTGGAGTCAGTGGCTCAGTGCGATGCGAGCAGCTTTCGAAGATCAGATGCGGGGCGATTACAAATCATTACCGGGCAAGGACGCTTTTGAGAAGCTGCGAGAGCAGATCGTCGGCTCGAATGCGGTTTTTGCGTGGGTGGCGCCGCGCGGCACGGGTCCGCACTGGTGGCAATTTGACAACCGCAAGTACATACAGATACGCCGCAGATTCATGCTGCTGGGTCAAACACTGGATTCGATGCGGGTCTGGGATGTAAGACGGGCTTTGCAGGCTCTAAAGAGCATGGATGGGCTGGCTGATGCGGATATGCAAATAATCGGCTATCAGGAAATCGGAGCAATTGCCCTTTACGCGTCGCTGTTCGAGCAGGGGATATCGGCAATTGAACTGCATAAGCTGCCGCCCGAGCACAGGCACGTAGACGGGCCGGTCTTCTTGAACGTGAACCGCTACACGGATATTCCCGAAGTGCTGGCAATGGCCGCTCAGCGGACTCCAATCACATTGAAACAGACCGAGGAATCAGCCTGGCGATACGCCGGGTCTGTTGCAGAGAAGCTTCGCTGGCCCCGGGAACGAGTGAACGTACAAACGGCAGGTAAATAAAAAAGCGGCGATTCTGAAAAGGAGCCGCCGCCTGATTCTGCAGTTGAGAATTAAAAATGGTTACCCGGCGTCTATGGTGACCAGCCGCTGTTTGAGCACGCCGTTTGCGTCGGTTTCGAAGATTTCGATTTTGGTCGGAACCGCTACGCCGCCGCGTCTGGTCTTCATGTAATCGTAGCCGCGAACGGCCAGCATTCGGCCGTTTGTCGTCAGGTGGATAGTGTCTATCACATCGTTGGCCCTGTTCTGATAAAGAACTATCGAAGACCAGTACGGTTTGGGGGCCTCGGCGGTCAGAGGGCTGCGGCTTATCGGATAGTACCAGTTGCCTTCCATCTTGATCGCTTCGTCGTCCCTGCTGTGCACGGCAGAAGCGTCCAGCAATCGCACGGGCGCGGTCGTAATGAGCAGAACCGCATCAGCCAATTCGCGGACGGACACGCGTCTGCCGGATACATCAGGCGTGTTTTGGCCTTCGATCACACAGAACTGCCGCCCGGTCAGCAGCCAGACGAATCTACCCAGCGGCTCCTGGGCCGAGACAACGACCGAGTCCGAATGTGGATGTACGTCGAACTTATGCTCGGTCAGGTACGTGCTTGCGTCCGATCGATAGAAGGTCAAGACAGTATCGAGGACGAAGTTCTGCGAGTTGTTCCATGCCTTTTGGCCTCCGGTCGCGTCGATGGCTTCGATTGCGAACCGGTCCGGATCCGCCACAGCATCGACCTTGCGGCCTACGGAAACAGAGGCTTTTTTGCTCTCATTGTCCTGGCAACCGCCGACGACCAAAGCCGTCACCGCAACCAGCCACACAATTTTCGGCAACCGATTCAACATCCGACACCTGCTCCTTCCTGCTAAGCTTAACGCCGATCAGTCCTCGGACCCGTTGCATTTGAGTTCGGCAAGCTGTTTCATGAGCTTGTACCTCCGGGAGACGTCCCGGGTAGCCTGCTTCATCAGCTCAGCCGCCTGTTCGGGCTTGGACTTCTTCAGTGATCTGTAACGGTTCTCACCGTACGCGTATTCTTCGAAGTTGATTGAAGGCTCCTTGGATTCGAGCTGCAGCGGGTTCTTGCCCTGCTCTGTCAGACGCGGGTCGAACCTGTACAGCGGCCAATGGCCCGAGGCAACCGCCTTCTTCTGCTCTTCGTAGCCGGTAGTCATATTGATGCCGTGAGCGATACACTGGGAGTACGCCAGAATAAGCGACGGACCCGGGTAGGCCTCGGCCTCAATGAAGGCCTTTACCGCCTGATTCGGATTGGCGCCCAGCGCGACTTTCGCGACGTAAATGTTGCCGTAAGTCATCGCCAGCAGGCCCATATCCTTCTTCGGGGCCGGTTTGCCCGCGGCGGCGAACTTCGCCACTGCCGCACGAGGCGTGGATTTGGACATCTGGCCGCCTGTGTTGGAGTAAACTTCCGTATCGAGCACGAGCACGTTAACGTCGGCGCCGCTGGCCAGCACGTGGTCCACGCCGCCGTATCCGATATCGTACGCCCATCCGTCCCCGCCGAGAGCCCAGACGCTCTTGCGGACCAGGTAGTCGGCCACTCCGAGGAGCTGTTTGCAGTCGTCGCAATCGCTCTTGGCACACTGGGTTTTGAGTTTCTCTATTCGGGCCCGCTGCTGTTCGATTTCATCCTGGGCCGGGTCATTTGCAATAACGGCCTCGGCGATTTCATCCGCCAGTGACTGCTCGACGCAACCGGCTTTGGCGACCTTCGCCAGAAGCTCAGCGGCATACTGCTTGAACTTGTCGACGGTCAGCCGCATACCCATCGCAAACTCGGCGCTGTCCTCGAAGAGGCTGTTGCTCCACGTGGGGCCTCTGCCGTCTGCGCGTTTGGTGTACGGCGTTGTGGGCAGATTACCGCCATAGATGCTCGAACAACCGGTGGCGTTGCCGATCATCGCCCGGTCGCCGAACAACTGACTCATCAGTTTCACGTACGCTGTCTCGCCGCATCCGGCACATGCGCCGGAGTACTCGAACAGCGGCTCTATCAACTGGCTGCCCTTGACGGTTCCGGCCTTGAACAGCGAAGCATCCGTATTGGGAATCGCCAGGAAGTGTTCGTAGTTTTCACGCTCGCGGCCCCGAATCGGCTCCTGCAGCTCCATATTAATGGCATGTCTGCCGGTCTTCTCGCCGTTTTCGTCCTTCTCGAGCGCCGGGCAGTTCACAACACAGGCACCGCACCCGGTACAGTCTTCCGGAGCGACCTGAACGGTGAACTTCATGTCCTTGAAGTCCTTGCCTTTTGCATCGACACTCTTGAACGTTTCGGGTGCATCTTTCAGGTGTTTGGCATCGTAGGCCTTGATCCTGATGGTCGCATGCGGACAAACCAGCGAACACCTTCCGCACTGAATGCAGACGTCCGGCTCCCACACGGGAATATGGACTCCGATGTTCCGTTTTTCATACTTTGTAGTTCCAGTGGGATATTTTCCGTCCTCGGGCAGCTTGCTGACGGGCAGCTCGTCGCCACGACGGGCCATTATCTCGGCCGTAACTTCCTTGACGAAATCGGGTGCATCGTCCGGAACGACAGGCGGCATTTCGATTGTGCTGGTAACCTTATCGGGAATCTTTACCTCGTAAATTCTGTCGAGAGCACCGTCGACCGCGTCGTTGTTCATCTGGACGACCTTATCGCCCTTCTTGCCATAGCTCTTCTTGATTGCATCCTTAATGGCAGCAACCGCGGTATCCAGCGGAATTATACCGCTGATCTTGAAGAATGCGGTCTGCATGATGACGTTGATTCGAGCGCCCAGGCCCAGTTCCTCGGCCAGAGAAATGGCGTCGATAACGTAAAACTTCATCTTCTTGTCGATAAGCTGCTGCTGGACCTCCCTGGGCAGCGTATCCCAGACCTCGTCGGGACCGTGCAGGCTTGTCAGCAGGAATATGCCGCCGTCGACGGCGTTGGAAAGCATATCGTATTTTTCGAGGAAGCTCGGATTATGGCATGCGACGAAGTCGGCCTTGTTGATCAGGTACGGCCTGCGTATCTCGGCCTCGCCGAATCTCAGGTGAGAGATCGTCACAGCGCCGGCCTTCTTCGAGTCGTACACGAAATAACCCTGGGCGTTGTTGTCGGTCTGCTCGCCGATGATTTTGATAGAGTTTTTGTTTGCGCCCACGGTGCCGTCGGAGCCGAGTCCGTAGAACATTGCCGAGTACAGCCCCTTATTATCGACGTCGAACCGGGCGTCGACATCGAGGCTCGCGCCGGTGACGTCGTCGGTAATGCCGACCGCAAAATTGCTCTTGGGCTGGTCGGCGTCGAGGTTATCGTAAACGGCCTTGACCATCGCCGGGGTGAATTCTTTCGAGCCCAGCCCGTAGCGGCCACCGACAATAATCGGGTACCTGTCCCAGGAGGTGATGCCGTTGGCCATGGCCTCGCCTACGGCGGTGCGAATATCCAGGTAAAGCGGTTCGCCCAGCGAGCCCGGTTCCTTCGTGCGGTCCAGAACGGCGATTTTGTTTACGGTCTTGGGCAGAGCATCGATGAAGGCCTCTGTATTGAACGGCCTGAAGAGTCGTACCTTGAGGACGCCGACCTTCTCGCCCTTACCGGCGAGGTATTCGGCGGTTTCCTGAGCGGTATCGGCGCCGCTTCCGAGGATAACGATGACCTTTTCGGCGTCTTTGGGGCCTATGTAGTCGAACAGCTTGTATTGGCGGCCGACTATCTTAGCGAATTTGTCCATCGCTTCCTGGACGATCTGCGGCGTGGCGAGGTAATATTTATTTACCGTTTCACGGCCCTGGAAGTAGACGTCGGGGTTTTGTGCGGTGCCGCTGATCATCGGATGGTCCGGACTCAAAGCCCGGGCCTTGTGCTGCAAGATTAGATCGTTGTCGATCATCGCCTTCATGTCGTCGTAGGTCAGTTCTTCGACCTTCTGGACTTCGTGGCTGGTGCGGAATCCGTCGAAGAAGTGCAGGAAAGGCATTCTCGAAGCGAGCGTGGCCTGTTGAGCTATCAATGCGAAGTCCATAACTTCCTGTATGTTGCACGAAGCCAGCATTGCGAAGCCCGTCTGACGGCAGCTCATCACATCCGAGTGATCTCCGAAGATCGACAACGCCTGGGCGGCCAGCGACCTTGCCGAAACGTGGAAAACCGTCGGCAGCAGTTCGCCGGCTATTTTGTTCATATTCGGGATCATAAGCAAAAGGCCCTGAGACGCGGTAAAAGTCGTCGTCAGGGCGCCTGAGGCCAAAGCTCCGTGTACGGCTCCGGCGGCTCCGGCTTCGGACTGCATCTCCGTAACCGACGGAACGGTCCCCCATATATTGGTCTGCCCGGCGGCACTTTTGGCGTCCGCGATTTCGCCCATCGGTGAACTGGGCGTAATCGGATAAATCGCGACTACCTCGTTTACCGCGTGCGCAACGTGTGCGGCAGCCGTATTGCCATCAATCGTAACCATTCTGCGAGTCATAACTTCTCCAATGTCCTGTAAACCAAAGATTACCAATAACTTATCGGAAAACCCTGCTCCGCCGGGCCTCCATGCCGTTTTCCTTCTCGAGTCGGGCCTGCTGGAAAGCAGGTCCTGAGGTTGCGTCTTAACCAATGCCTTTCAGACGCCCTGGAAAAACGCTTTATACTACTTTTGCGGCCGCATCGCAAATCAAAATCAACCGAATATGGGCTCAATTTGGGCGTTTCAAGGGCATTTTGGCTTAATTAACCGCCGGATGTCAAAGCCGGGATGCAAATGATAAAATCGGCAATGATAAAATCGGCGTGCAGCGTTGCCCCCATCGTTTCCCATTCTCGGAGACGTTCTTCCGAGTGATTTCAATCGTCCATACCGAAAAACTCCATCCATTGTTCGGTTTCGCTCTCGGTCAGGCCGCGCCTTTTAGCACCAGGCTCTTTAGGCGGCCTTTTGCGGGTTATCTCCTTTTCGACCACGGGCCAGAACTGCTCACTGGCAATCGAAGTCGCCTTGCCCTTGCGGGCGGCATTGCGAACGCGTCTGTCGCTGCTGACCACAACCAGCTTACGGGGCGAACGGCAGTATGCTATCTTGTATTCTATCACGGAATCGGCGTCAATATCCCTGCCGGTGAAGATCACATCAAGTCGCGAAGCATCGTTCAGGCCGGTTTTGTCAGGCGGTCCGATGCCATCGAATATTATCTGGCCGCGGTCGCGAACGTATCGCAGATAGCAGCCGACGGATCTGCAGATGTCCAGGTCGGTTATGCCTGCGAGTTCGTCGTCCATGGTCTGTATGGCCCAGCGAAGATTGTGTCCATCGATTAGATACATTCGGTCATACCTGCAAAACGGCTCCCACCGTTTGGCAAACTCGCTTTAGATAATGGCTGTCAATTTCTCCGAACGCGGCGACTCTGTCTGAATCTATGTCCAGAACCGCCCTAACGCGATGGGTGCGGTCAAACACCGGCACCACTATTTCGGACCGCGTTGTGGGCGAACATGCGATATAATCGGGCCGCTCGGCGACGTCGGCGACTATCTGGGTTTTTCCGTCGCGGGCGGCAGCTCCGCATATTCCGCGATCGAAGCCAATTTCCAGACAGCCGTGCGGTCCCTGGTACGGGCCGACCTTCAACAGGCCCGGCTCAACTACTCGATAAAAGCCGGTCCATTCGAAATAGTCGAAACTGTTGTGCAGTTCGCAAACCACGGTCGCCATTACCGCTATCGAATCGCTCTGGCCGGCGATAAGAGCATCTATTCTGCCGATGACTTCTGTATAGACATTTTCCGTGGTTTGTTCGTACATACCGATCTATCGCCTGTTACCGCGACTGTCAGATGGTGAGTACCGCTCCGGGATAAGTCAGAATCTGACGTCTACAGTCTTGCTTTGGTCTCCAGGCAGCATGTCCAGGTTTTCGAGGGTCTTCCAGTTGTCATCCGCGGGCTCACCTACCCTGACGGTGTACGAGCCATCGGCGAAGACTTTAGGCCTGAAAGTGTTACCTTTGATTCGAAGCGTGTAGATGACCTCGCCGCTGCTTTGCCTGATGACCTGTACCACAGGATTGATGATGCCGGATACCTTTAGCTGCGGCAGATAACCGGCGGGTTTGCGGGCGTAATTATCCTGTTGGTCGATTGTTCGGGGCCAGCCGGGGTATTGCCTGGCCTTCGGATCGGAGACATCAACCTTTCGCGGCCAGCACTCGAGAGTTATCTTGCGCGTCTGTTTATTGAATCTCGCCACACCGAATCCCGCAGCACGGGTTGTGAGCTTGTTGTGGTTTTCCTCGGGATCGGGATTGGCGACGGCGAGCATTGTAACCTTATTACCGAAGCCGTCCTTGAATTCGCCCAGGTAAGGCGGCATGCCGGGCTCGCGGTTCTTGCCCTCTTCCAGCGGCATCCACCATCTCAGATACAGATTGGCGATGGACGGAACGCAGAGGCTGTAGCAGGCATCGTTCCAGTCGTCGATTCCGTGGTGGATAATTGTCGCAAGATGCTGATCGCCTGCGATGTGTACTGCGAAAGCCTTGCGAATCGCGGCCAGTGCTTTGTTGCGGCCGGTCTGCGGCCAGCCGTTTGAGTCCAGATCCGCGTGGAGCCGATTGTTGCGGCGGCCGTGCAGATGCGCGCCCCCTGCAAAAATCGTCTGTGAAAGGACCGCCTTCATTTCGCAATCGCTCCACTGCGTCCCCCAATCCTCCAGGAATTCCAACTGCCGCTCGCCCAGCAGCCGGGCTTCGGGAACGTCCACGCTCTTCGGATCATAGTCCGGATTTAGAATGTGGTCGGGGCGGGGACCCTGCTTGGGAATGAGTCCCTGCGGGCCCGTTTTAAATTTTCTATCTTCGATAATTGCAAAATTTACGCGTCCCACGGTCAGGTCCGTGTAGTAGACGCCGATACCCCTGTCAATCGGCATCGGATCGTAGGGATCGGGCAGGTGGCTGGTCTGGGCCCGCTCGACTTCCTTGACGTATTCTAAAGGTGCGGCATATCCGCCGTCGTGGCCGGCCCGCGTATGCGACAACCTGCCGCCGTGTCCCCAGAGATTGGCCTGTCCGACATCGTGATCGTCCGGGATTGTAACGGTGGGTGTGTTGCGAATCACTTCGCCGAAGTCCCTGCCGAATCTGAGCCAGTATGCGTAGTGCCTGTTATGATCGTAGACCTGGTCGCCCGAGAAGAACAGCAGGTCCGGCTTAATGTGCTTGAGATTCTTGATTATGTCGTCTTTGGGAATATCGCCGCCGTGACCGGGGTAAATCGAATTGCCGGTAAACGCCGCCACGACGATTTCTTCCTTGTCGACCGGGTCTTTCTTTACAACGCCTTCATACTCCGCGGAATTTCCGTGTCTTACGCGGTATCGAACGTCGCGGCTGCTGTCCCAGTTCTCGACGCGGAACAAACACGTCCAGCCTTTCTCATTAACTTGTGCCCTGTCGACGCGTTTCCATCCGCTGGGGCTGTCGGCCTCGAGAATGCAGTACCGGTCTTCGCCCTGCTTGAGAGGGTAAAGCTGGGCGGTGAGTTTGAGTGTGTTGTCCTGAACCGTGTAAAGCGCGAAGCAGATAACTTCATCCCGCGAAACTTCCGGTATCTTCAGCAGGCCCGCCCGTCCGGCGAGTCCGACCGCGTTGATCGACAGAATCAGAATTAAAACCAGCAAACCTATTCTAGTCGTAACTTTCATTACGTACCCTTTCTATAGAAAAAATGATTGGCGCAATTCAGTCTCGGTACCGGCATATAATTG
>CAYOTO010000049.1:0-23303 GCA_964406945.1 uncultured Pirellulales bacterium | reverse complement strand
TATGATATTACACTACTTACAGCAATCTACCTAATCCTTAACGGGACAGTAGTGCGCCAGACTCGAGAATCGCCAGTGGAGGATCTACCAAACCAGCGATTGGGACTACAGATGGCGTTTTGGCGGAGGCGGATCGATTGACTTCGAAATCCGCGTCTATCCGGTAAGGGTTGAACGGACCGACGACGGGGTGCGACTGGTTCAGCAGTACGGGCATAAGAAACTGGGCTCGGGTGTATGGATTCTCGATGAGCGGACGCTCAAGCCGATTGGCGAGACTTCCAGGCCGCGGCGGTTTCCGTCAGCTCTTTCCAGGCCCAAGGGCGACCATCCCGGCTTGCAGGTGCGATGGTGTGGAGATTCCGGGACTTCCGGGCAAGAGGGTGTTCGATATGTGCTCAGATGGGAGACGTTGGGTAGAAATCGAGACAGACCCCACAAACCGCCGCTGCCGGAACCGGCTATGCTGCGATTGTACAAACTGATGGACCCGTAACTCGCTTTAGTTTCATTCCATCGCTATCACAAGTTGCTGAATTCAGGAACCGGCTGAACCCGCCGAGAGTATGAAGAGTTGGAAGAACAACAGCGGGTTTAACTTGGGGGGGTGCGACCATGAAGCGTTTGGGACTGTTAATAGCTCTTGGCGTTTGGTTGATGATTGCCGGTACTTCGCTGAGGATTATAAAACCGTATGCTGCGGATCCGAAGCCTATCTTGACGTGGCGGTCGTGTCGGCCGGGTGCTACGAGGATGTCAATATCGGGCAGAGCACGACTCGTCCGTGGCTGACGGTTGCGGTTCGGCTGGTCAGGCCTGATGATGAGAAAGTACTATACAGACGCGGATTTTCTTACGGTGACAGTCTGCATGCCGGTTGCAAAGAAGTTCCCGAGGACCCAAAGTACCGATTCCGAAGTTTCGAATATCTGGTTGAAAACCCGGAACTCTACACTGACCGGATGCGAAGGGCGGTTACAATAGTGGCTGCTGAAATCGCGCAGGATCTGGCTGACTGATGCGGCGGCGGGAGCAGTGCCCGGCAAAAATGGGCTTGTGATCGGCACCGCGTTTTGATAAACTTCGAGCAAAGTATCAGGCTTGTTTTCCAAGATTATTGAAAGGGTTTATCATGCGCGGTGTTCGACTGACTGTGATTTCAGGAGTTATTATTATGCTGGCATTCGCCGGTGCTGCTATGAGTGCTGACAAGTGGATCACATACGAACCGGATGAGGGACCCGGCAACGGCAAGCACATCGTGTTTGTTACCGGGGATGAGGAGTATCGCAGCGAAGAGTCGATGCCGCAACTGGCCAAAATTCTGGCAAAACACCACGGCTTCAAGTGTACCGTGCTTTTCGCGATAGACAAGAAGACCGGCGAGATCAATCCGCAGGAACAGACGAATATTCCGGGCTTACAGGCGCTCGACGATGCAGATCTTATGGTTCTCTTTACCCGTTTTCGCGAACTGCCTGACGAGCAGATGAAGCATATAATAGACTATACCGAAGCGGGCAAACCCGTTATCGGTTTGAGAACGGCCACGCATGCCTTTTTCTATAAGAGAAACATGGACAGTCCGTACGCGAAGTACAGTTTTCGCGACAAAGAGTTCAAAGGCGGCTACGGCCGGCAGGTGTTGGGCGAAACCTGGATCAATCACTACGGCGGTCACCAGAGGGAGAGCACCCGTGGTGTCATCGCCGAAGGCATGGAAAATCATCCCATCGTCAAGGGGGTCGGAGAGATTTGGGGACCGTCCGATGTTTACGGCATTACTGCCCTCTCCGGAGACAGCAAGCCTTTGATCATGGGCCTTGTGCTGAAGGGTATGGACCGCGAAGATGATCCGAATCCCGATAAGGAGCCGGTGCCGGTCGCATGGACGAAGACCTACACGGGCCGGAAGGGTAATACCTGCCGGGTCTTCACGACCACCATGGGCCATGGCGACGACCTCAAATGTGAGAATTTTCGCAGGTTGCTTGTGAATGCGTGCTATTGGGCCATGGAGATGGAAGACAAGATCGATCCGAACAGCAATGTCGACCTGGTCGGGGAATACGACCCGAACCATATCGGTTTCAACAAGCACAAAACCGGTCTCAAACCATCCGATCACGCTATGCCCAAAGATAAGCGTTAATGCGGATCACTGGCGCCAGATGCCGTTCGATGCTCTCAAGGATCTGCCGCATGAATACAACTGGGACAAAATCTTCCAGGAGCAGTACCATTTCAAGCACGTTATGGAAGAGCAGATTCGCAATCTGCAGGAGCGTATCGAACAACTCGAAGAGCTTCTGCTTGAAAAACTTGATGAGGGCGTGGACGGCCCGGCCGAAGCGAAACACAAACACAATGACGAATCGTCCCAAAACGCTGAATAGGTCCGCTGACGGATATCTTTGGCTTGTCCCAGTTTCTGGGGGTTCAGGGGGGATTTTCAGGTTGTAGGCGGTGATTGGTATTTGGGCGTTTCGGGCTCAGATTTGACTTTGAGTGCCGGTTTTCGTATAATACAGGTCATATAAAACCAGGACCTGTCCGGCAATTCGAAGACCGCCTTGAAGTTCAGGTCCGCTTGGAGGCGAAGGGGATGAAGAATCGAAGTTTTGCGACGTTGCATGCCATATGGGCGCTCGTTCTGCTGCTTGTACTTTCCGCTGTGCACACGGCCGCGGCTCATACTGATGTCAGCGCGTCTCAGGCAAAAGATATGATCGGCACGATGCCCGAACTTCTTGTCATCGACGTCCGCGAGGGCTCCTCGTATTGTTACGGGGGCCATATTCCGGGTGCGTTTAACTACCCGTACTGGGGCGGAGTGTTCGCAGCAAGATACACCGAACTGCCTGTCGATTCCGACATTCTCGTGGTCTGCCAGAGCGGCGGCAGAAGCAATATGGCCAGCAACTTTCTGGACTCGAAAGGTTTCACGAAGGTCTATGATATGGTGGGGGGAATGTACGCGTGGGCCTGGGAAACGGTGGGGTGTGTCGATTCGGACGAGGACGGCATAAACGACGATCTGGACAATTGCCCAGGCGTGCCCAACCCTCTGCAGTCGGATGCCGATTCTGACGGCACAGGCAATATTTGCGATCTGGACTGTCCCGATCTCGATGCACTCGACATCGTTGCATTCGGCGACATGGCCGTGCTGGCAAGCAACTGGTCGACCGAAGGCCGGGCACTCGAAGGCGATTTTAACCTTGACGGCCGGGTCGATCTGGAGGATATTAGAATAATGGCCGAGTACTGGCTGGCCAGTTGTTACCAGTAAAGCAACGAACGCATCTAACATATACGAATCAGGAAAGATCGGACCAACCGCACGGCTGCTGCTTTCACCCATCGTTCTGCTTCTCATTTTCCACAGCACCCGGGGTTCGCAATTTCATTCCAATCGCCACGATGTCGTTCGCGAGCACCCTCGTCTGTTCGGCTCCCGCAGTCGATTGAAGCGTCTGGCCCAGGAACGCGACCAGGCGTGGAAGCGTGTTTGTACGACAGATTGTTCTTGTGCGGACTGGCGCCTTTGTCATATTTGATCGAGTTGTGGCGAAGAACGCCGATCATCAGAAAAAATGGCTTTTCCAGGCCATAAACCCTCCCGAGCGGGCCGATGACCGACTCGTCATCTCGAACGGCAAGGGCCGGTTATTCGTCCAGACGCTTCTTCCCGCCGGTGCGGGTGTGCGAACATGTAAAGGCTCAGACCTGTATACGTACGATAATAAAACGTACGAGCCTCGGCGTAACACCGGGCCCGCTCCACAGTGCAGAATCGAGGTTTCAGGTCGTAAGGGCGTCAAAGTAGATTGGTTTCTTCATGTGCCGACAACAAGGGGCCGTGCTCAGCATGCACAGTACATTGTTATAAACCGGACATGCGTCAAAAGGTGCGCAAAGTAATGAGATACTCGGGCCCGAGAATGCTCAAGAGACATCCATTGCTGGCGGTCGATCATCTGTGGAAAGCACGAAAGGCCGGAAAGGACGGACCGGGCAGGGAAGAATGACCGGCAGTAGTTTTTTTGCAGGTATTTTTTTTAAGATGTCGCGCGATTTCGAATAGCCAATTGCTTTTGCCGGCCGGTATAATTGAAACACAAACACGGGCAATTCATGCCGATGTTTATCGGACGGGGTGGTTTTTGAGGGCCGTTTTACCGCTGCAAACACTTGTTCTTGAAGGGTTTACACGGTCGCGGTGCGATTGACCTGTGGGTTTTTCGAGGGTATAATTATCGCCTCGAGCAGGGACGCTCGTGCGATTGGAAAACTGTAAAATGAGAAATTTCAGTTCTTTTAAGGAGTTATGAGATGAGAAACTTCAGACCAAGGGCCGCGGCTTGTCTTCTGGCTGTACTGGTGATGCTCGCCGGCTCGGCGATCGCCACGGCCGCACCGGGGACTCAGTTTCCGCCTTTCGAAAAGGTCTCTGAAGGGTACACCAAGGTAGTGTCGACTGCGGACGGCGCCAGGAGCTATTATACGCTGTGGACCCGCGAAAAAGACGGTCAGATGCTGGCGGCGCTGCCGCCGGGATATGACGGCAAGAAGTTCTTTATGGCTATGACGGTCGCCAGCGGCGAAGACTATGCCGGTCTTCAGGCAGGTGATATGTACGTGTACTGGAAGCGCTACGATAAAAGACTGGCTCTAATGGAGCCGAACATCGAGATTAAATCGACCGGCGACGCCGAGTCGCGAAGTTCGGTTCAGCGGTTGTTTACAGACCGTGTGATACTGGATGTGCCGATTGTTACAATGGCAGGGGGTTCGCCCGTTATCGATATGGATGCTTTGCTGCTGGGCCATGCAAGCAAGTTCTTCTCCGGAGCGGTTAGAGTATCAAATCCGAGACTCGTCAAGATCGCCAAGGCAAAGGCCTTTCCGAAGAACGTCGAAATCGCCTTCGAGGTTCCCACAAGTTCGGGCCGACTTCAGAGTCTTCACTACTCTCTGAGCGACATTACGCCGAGCAGCGGTTATCGTCCGCGCAAAGCTGATACGCGAATCGGTTATTTCACTACCACTTACAGCGATTTCGGCAAGTACAAAGAAGATGATACAAAGGTGCGTTACATCAACCGCTGGAATCTTGAGAAGGCCGATCCGTCGCTGCAACTCAGTCCTCCGAAAGAGCCAATCGTCTTCTACATTGAGCACACGACGCCCGTCAGGTATCGTCGCTGGGTGCGTCAGGGCATCCTGTACTGGAACAAAGCGTTCGAGAAGGTCGGCATCAGCAATGCTATCGAGGTCTATTATCAGGACAAGCGAAGCGGCGCGCACATGGAGAAGGATCCCGAAGATGTGCGCTACAATTTCATTCGCTGGCTGACTAATAATCAGGGAACGGCCATCGGTCCGAGCCGGGTTCACCCGGAAACCGGTGAGATTCTGGATGCGGACATTATTCTTACCGACGGCTGGATTCGTCACTTCTGGAGCACCTATCACAAGGTCATGCCCAAGATGGCCATGGAAGGGATAAGTCCTGAAACGCTGGCGTGGCTGGCGGACCATCCCAACTGGGACCCGCGCGTTCGATTGGCGCCTCCGGTTCAGCGGGAACATATCGTCGAGCAACTGGCTCAGCATGGGCATCAGGCCTACGGCGGGCATCCGATTGCACAGACTGAGACAGGCCTAATAGGCGACGAAGAATACGACGGTCTCGCCGGCAGGACGTGCCAGATCAACGGTATGTGCACGCTCAGTGAGGGCAGGGCGTTCGACGTCGCAATGTTCAGAATGCTGAACATTATCGGCGAGGATATCAATGAAAGCGATGAAAAATGCGACGCCAACGACCCCAACGAGCCGGCTGATAAGGAAAAAGGCGAGGATGAGGCTAAGGAAGAAGATAAGGATAAGCCCAAAAAACCTGAAAAGTCGGCCTCTATGATTGACGGTATGCCGGAATCCTTCATCGGTCCGTTGATTGCCGATCTGACCTGTCACGAAGTCGGTCACACGCTGGGGCTGAGACACAACTTCAAGGCTTCGAGTGTATACAAACTGTCGGAGATCAACAGCGAACAGCTCAAAGATAGCAAGCCGTTTGCCGGCTCGATCATGGACTATCTGCCTGTGAATATCAAAACCGAAAACGGACAGGTTCAGGGCAACTACGCCATGATAGGAATCGGCCCGTACGATGAGTGGGCGATAGAATATGGGTACACTCCCAACAACGGCGAGCTTCCCAAGATACTGAGCCGCGTGGCCGAACCCGAACTGCGGTACGCCACCGACGAAGATACTCTGGGGCCCGATCCGTTGGCCAGGCGTTATGACTTCAGCGCCAAGCCGCTCGAATATGCCAGAAGCCAGATGGATATCGTCAAACACAGTCGTGAGAAGCTACTCGAGAAGTACGTTCAGGACGGCGAGAGCTGGTCGAAGGCTCGCAAGGCCTATGAGATGACGCTGTCGATGCAGTTGCGTTCGGTCAGCATGATGGCTAACTGGCTGGGCGGTGCATTCGTGCATCGCGACAAGAAGGGCGACCCGAATGCACGGCTTCCTATCGAGGTGGTTCAGGCCGAGAAGCAGCGGGAGGCTCTGGACTTCGTACTTGAGAATACGTTTCGGGATGACGCTTACGGCTTAACCCCGGACCTTCTAAGACGTATGACGGTGGACAAGTGGTTCGACGACCGCAGCAGCATCGTTGAAGATGTGGCATGGCCCGTTCACGACCGGATCATGGGTATTCAGGCTTCGACACTTGCAATGCTCATGTACCCGTCCACTCTGGGCAGGATTTATGACAACGAGTTTATGGTCGAGGCCGACAAGGATGCTTTGACGCTGCCAGAACTGCTGGATACGATCAGCGACGAAGTCTGGCGGGAGGTCGACAAGAAGCTCGAGAAACGGGCTACCGCGCGTAAGCCGATGATCAGCAGTCTGCGTCGCAATCTGCAGCAGGAGCATGTGGCATTGCTGATGGAATTGACCAAAACGCGTTCCAGAGGTTCGGCCGCTTACAAGCCGATTGCTGACCTTGCGATTCAGGAGCTGAGGCGTATCAAGGTCGCTGCTGACAAGACCCTTAATTCCAACGGAGGCAAGATCGATCCTTACACCAGAGCACATCTGAAAGATGTGTCGGAGCAGATCAAGAAGGCCCTGGACGCCAGGTACCTGATGGCGATGTAGTTGTCACAGGGTTAATGGCAGCAACTATAAAGGCCGCGGGCGAATGCTCGCGGCCTTTTTTAATCGGTGTACGGCAGGGCTGCTCAGGAAAAACTGACGGGCCAATCAAGCGCGGACGCGGGCCTTTATCGCTGCACCGCAACCTTCAAGTTTTCCAGCAGCTCCTGTCCGCTTCGGCTTTCGATTCCCTGGCCTGCAAAAAGCTGATGGCGGTCCAATATTTCGGGTGACCGGTCATAGTAATTCTGCAGAGCCGAAGGCCCGCCTTCAGCGCCGCCGACGGTCTTGTAGTCTCCCCCGATAAGCCATGCGCTAACCTCATCTTCATATTCGGCCGGGTAGATCAGGGCGGTTGCAAATGTTTCACCGCCTAAGTCGGCCAACTGAACCCTTGCCCGGCAGGGCGGAGGCGTCGATACCGCCAGCGAGATCAGATTCTTGAAATCCGCCTGTGCACGGTCCTGGCTGCCGGCATAAAAGAGCATCGCCGATTCGAGCTGAAACCGCTTGCCGGGAACGCCTTTCAGCTCCATTTGACCTTCCGGAGAGGCCCTGTGAATCTTGTAGACCTTCACATCGGCGTATTTTTCGCTCTCGAGCAGTTCGCCGACTTCCTCGGCTGTGAATCCCACGCCGACATTATCGCCGAAGTCGACTACATAAAGCCCTACGTATTTCTCAGGTTTTTCGAGTTCTGGCAATTTCATAGCTCACTATTATACGTCAATAACCGAAGTTTGCACGCAAAAACCGGTCTTGTACCGCCCATATCGTTTTGATCGGCCTCAAACTTGAAATATCCTATCAGTAGTTGAAGAGTTCTTCCATAGTGTAACTTTCTGCAGATGCCGCGTTCAAGGCTTCCAGAACTTTGTTTCTTGAGTTTTCGGTCAATCTGCGCCCTTTGCAGGCCCTTGCTATCATCTTGTGGGTTATCTGATGCGGAGAGGCCTTCACAAGGTCGTGAGGCTTTAGATTGTTCGCGGTCATGATAGCCGCTATGGGCTGGGGCCCCAGATTCCGCTCAATTCGTGTTTCGTCGCTCATAGCGGCAAATGTACGCTGCATCGGCGGTTGCGTCAACCGCGGTGAAAGGCGCGTTCCGAAAAAAAGAGGGATGTTCTCGGCGCCGGCATTTGTTAGAATAGCCTATCTTTGTGTGTAAATTCACCTGCATAACTCAATTACGGGATACCTTATATGATTAACAGCAGATGGTTGTTTTGGATTTGTCTGGCGGCCGCCTGGTCTACTGCGGCGGTAGCAGCCGAAAATATTCGGGGACGTGTTTATTGCGACGCCAACCTGAACGGACTTTATGACGAGGCCGATACGCCTCTGGCCCAGGTGGCGGTAACGGACGGCGTCGGGTTTGCCTTTACCGACAGCGAAGGAAATTACGCGATCACAATTCAGGATGATCCGGTTCTGGCCGACGGAGGCCTGCGAACCCTGTCTGTCTGCCGGCCCAGCGGCTATCGCGTCGTATCTGGATGGTTTTATCAGATTGATCAGATCAACCGAAGCCTCGGAGCTGATTTCCGGCTGGTATCGGAGGAGCAGAAACTGCCTTTCACATTCGTTCACGGAACCGACTGCCACGTGCCGCGCGGCGGGCCGGAAAAATTCCTGGGCTTTCGCCGCGACATGGCGGCCTTGGCTGACGAACTGCAGTTTTGCATCCTTACAGGCGACCTGGTGAATCTGGCCGATAGTCATTCGTATGCGCAGGGAAAACAGCAGTACGATTTTTTCGCCGAGCATGCTGCCAATTTTCCCGTGCCGCTCTACTGTATCCCGGGCAACCACGACATTGCAGGGGTGCGCGACGGAGATCAGAGCCGCGACCGAACCGAGCCGTTCTACGGCTACGGGGCATTTACCCGCAGGGTCGGTCCGCTTCGGTGGTGCTTCGATTATGCGGGCATACATTTCGTCGGGATTGACTTTAATCACAAGGATGACAGCGGCTGGCAGTGGGGCGTCCCGGAATCAGCCGTTCGCTGGCTCGAGAGCGATCTCGAAAGACTGCCGGAGGACACCAGAGTATTTCTTTTTGTTCATTCCCCGGAGGGCGAGGCTCTGAATGAACTGATTGAGACCGGCAGATTTGAGTGTGTCTTCAAAGGCCACGACCACAGAGATAGAATCCACCGGATTGGTCGGACGCAGATTATCAGCAGTGGATCGCTGTCCCAGATTTTTGCAGACAAGGACCGCACCGAAGGCTATAGAATCGTGAGCGTGATGAAAGAAGGTGTCGATTCCTTCTACAGGGCTACCGGGTCCGAACGCAGCATAACGCTGAACTACCCACGCTACTTTTCCAAAGTAAGGGTCGGCGATACCGTCAAAGGCGCCTTTTACGATCCCGGCCGAGACGTAAATAAGCTCATCCTGACGATAAATGGTCGTACAAACGAACTCAATTTTGTCCGCGGACCCGTATGCTGCCGCTTCGAGTACCGCCTCGATGAGAAGATGACTGCAGAAACGATCGAGATTGGAGTGCGGACCAGCGACGGCAATAATTCATGGGATTATACCGGCACCTTCGAGATAGCGGGCAAGTGAATTTTATATGGTCTGCCTCAGGTAGTTTGCAGTTTGGCGAATTTTCTCTTTCCCACCTTCACTACCTGACCGGTCTGCGGAGTTATCTCTTCGTTGGGGTTTGAGAGTTTACGTCCGTCTATGGAAGCCCCGCCCTGTTTGATCATCCGCTTGGCTTCGCCGCCGCTTGCGACCAACTCGCATGCCAGCAGCAATTTGGCCGCGGCGATCGGCTCGGCCGAAATTTTCATTTCCGGCATTTCTTCCGGAAGCTGTTTCTTGGCGAATATTTTTTCGAACTCGGTGGCGGCGACCTGCGCCGCTTCTTCATTATAGAACGTACCGACAATTGTCTTACCCAGCAGGACTTTCGCTTCCTTCGGGTGCGTTTTTGACGGATCGGTCAGTTCCGCAATTCTTTCGGCGCCAATGTCGGTCAGCAGGGTGAAATAGTTCTCCATCATATCGTCGGAAATCGACATTACCTTGCCGAACATGTCATTGGGATCGTCAGTGACGCCGATATAATTATCTTTTGACTTGCTCATCTTCTCCGTGCCGTCGAGCCCGACGAGAATCGGCATCGTTATAACAATCTGCGGATGCTGACCGGAAGCACGCTGGATGTCCCGGCCGACCAGATTGTTGAAGGTCTGATCTGTGCCGCCAAGTTCCACGTCCGCCTTTATCATAACTGAATCGTAACCCTGCATAAGCGGATACAGGAACTCGTGGGTATACACGTCCACATCCGCGGCCAGACGCTGCTTGAACGTATCCCGCTGGAGCATCTGAGCGACGGTCTTTTTAGCGGCTAATTGAATCATTTCGATAAGCGTCATCTTTTCGAACCACTCGCCGTTGTAGCGAACCTCGAGTTTATCCTCCGAGGTGTCGAGTATCTTGCCGGCCTGTTCGAAATACGTCTCGGCGTTGGCCTTGATCTGCTCGGATGTGAGTATCGGCCGGGTCGTGTTCTGGCCGGTCGGATCGCCGATTCTGGCGGTGTAATCGCCGATGATGAGAACCGCTTTATGGCCCAGATCCTGAAACTGCCGCATCTTGCGCAGCACGACCGTATGGCCCAGGTGAATGTCCGGACTTGTGGGGTCCAGGCCCAGTTTGATACGCAGTTGCTCGCCCGCCTTCGCGGCAAGACTGAGTTTCTGAGCCAGTTCGGCTTCCGTGTAAATCTCGACGGCGCCGCGCTTGAGAAGTTCAATCTGTTTATGTATCGGCTGAGCCATAGATCGGTCCTGTAATATACTTAAAAACGGAAATTATAGCGGGCAAAACGCTTCATGCAACCGAAAAGCGGTTGCTCTTTTTCAGAAAGGCCGACGATGTCAACATGCTCGTTAGCGAGCGGATTCGTGTTTGCTGATTACTTTTGCGTCAGCCCAGTTACCCGTGACGTGTTTGCCGTCGAAGACAAGCATCAGGACGTTTACTTCAGAGACGTCTATATCCACTGTTTTGGGTGGGCTGTCCTTGCTCATTTTCCCGCTGTCGTACAGAAGTTTGTTGCCGAAGAAGTCCTCGTTATAGATTCGAAATCGGCCCGTTTCGTCGCCGTTGTAAGAGGGATCCAGGGCAACAATAGCGTGGAATCTGTCGGCGGCTCCGCACAGCTTGTACATTACTCTCGCGCGGGCCTTGCAGCCCAGACCCTTATCGTACGTTCGATTTGCCACAACGATAGGGGCTCCGGCATAATTCTTATCCGCGACGGGATGGTTTCCTCTGTTCCAGACGTAATAGAGATCGCTGAGGTAAGTCACCCCAGCCTTTGTGACGGTGTACTTATTCAGCGGCACAGACTTGGGACCCGGCAGGGGTCGGCCTTTTGAACCCACCTTGAGCATCATGCAGCCATGTTGGCCAAGATTTCGCGCCGTGAATGAGTTATCATAGTGGCCCAGGTCTTTACGCGACCACAGATCCCGCACTTTCTGATGCCCCTGCAGCCCTACCATGTCCCAGGTCACGGTGACATCCGCGGATTTTGAATTCTTGTTGAGCAGCAGGACCGCCGTCGTGCCGTCGGTGAGCGGCTTGTTGTATATTTCACGGCCGTCTTTATTGTACACTTTATAACCCTGAATACCTCGCGGGTCCTGGTTGACCGCTATGATTTCCGGCGCGGTCAGGATGTCCCGCACCGAGTCGGACATTGTCCGCAGGTCGTTTCCGGCCATCAGCGGTGCCGCCAGAATGCACCACAAACTGAAGTGTGCTTTGTTGCCGACGGGTTCTCTCAGATTGCCGACCTGGAGCATGTCGGGGTCGTTCCAGTGGCCGGGCCCTGCGAACTGCCCCAGCCCGTTGAAAGCCGGATGGATACAGCGGTCGCCCGCTGATGTTTCGGCGCAATTGTATACGGAGCCCATCCACGGGTAGATGTCATTTGAGGTTCGCCAGAGCTGGGCCCATGCCTTTCCGCCCCAGGCCCAGGCCCCGTTGCCGAAATCGGATATGCTCAGCACGATCGGCCTGCCCGTTCGCGTGATGCAATCGCGATAGATTGCGTAGTCTTCCGTGCTGAGCCTGCCGTTGCTTTCGGCGAAACAACTGTCAAGTTTAATGTAATCAACTCCCCACGAGGCGAAAAGAGACATATCGGCCTGTTCGTGTTTGAAACTGCCGGGCAGTTGCTGGCATGTCATTCGGCCCCGATCTTCGTAGATGCCGAACTTGAGTCCTTTGCTGTGTATGTAATCGCCGATCGCTTTCATACCGCTCGGAAACTTGTTCGGATCGGCGACGAGATTGCCGTCCACATCGCGGCTTTTAGCCATCCAGCCGTCATCCAGTACAAGATATTCGTATCCGGCATCGCGCATGCCCGAGTCCACCATCGCATCCGCCAGTGCTTTTATCAGCGGCTCATTTATATCAGCCTGAAAAGCGTTCCATGTATTAAAGCCCATGGGCGGGGTAAGAGCCAGATTGCCGTCGTCGGCTGCTGCGGCTGATCCGTACAGCGAGACAGCGATCAGAGTTACAACTGATAATCTTCGCTTCATTGTATTGTGCCTTTCTTCGAAGTTGTCCTGTGGCTTGATTGTATCATACATGCCGGGCGGCCGAAAAGTGCCGGAAACCGGATGCGCCCAAACACCGCCCTGACAGGTTGCCGGCGACAGCCGCCGGTATACAGCACTTGTGATCTTCAATTCAATCAGGTACACTTGTGGCGTAATTGACTGTGGTATCGGCCTGTTTACCCTGTTCTTTGATGGAGAATACGTGATGAGCGGACAGTTTACAAGACGCGAGTTTATCAAGTCGGCCGGCATTTTTTCAGCCTGTGCGGCAATGGGTCCCGCCGCCTGGGGCCGCGAAAAGCAAAGACCAAACATCCTCTGGATTACAAGCGAGGACAACGGCCCCGAACTGGGCTGCTATGGCGACGATTATGCGGATTCGCCGAATATAGACAGCATCGCGGCCAGGGGAATGATATACGAACGGGCCTGGTCGACGGCTCCGGTCTGCGCTCCGGCCAGAACTACTATAATCACCGGGGTATATCCGCCGTCCACGGGCTCCCAACACATGCGGAGCCAGGTCAAAATGCCGCCGTTCATGAAGATGTACCCACAGTTCCTCCGCGAAGCCGGCTACTACTGCACGAACAATTCCAAAGAAGATTACAATCTCGCCAAACCCGGTAAAGTCTGGGATGAGTCCAGCAGAAAAGCCCATTGGCGAAACCGCGCAAACGGCCGGCCTTTCTTCGCAATATTCAATTTCACAACCTCGCACGAGAGCCAGATACGAAAGCGGCCGCATAAAGCCGTACATGACCCGGCCGAGGCGCCCGTGCCCGCCTACCACCCCGACACGCCCGAAGTGCGACAGGACTGGGCTCAGTATTACGACAAGGTAACGGAAATGGATCAGCGGGTCGGCAGGGTCCTGCAAGAGCTTAAAGAAGACGGACTCGAGGACAATACAATAATTTTCTATTACGGCGACCATGGCAGCGGCATGCCCAGGAGCAAGAGATGGCCGTACAATTCCGGCCTGCACGTGCCGATGATTGTGCACTTCCCGGAAAAATGGAAGCATCTGGCACCGAAGGAGTACCAGACAGGCGGCAAGTCAGAGCGGCTGGTCGGATTCGTGGACCTTGCGCCTACATTGTTGAGCATCACGGGTATACAGCCGCCGAGTTGGATGCAGGGAAAAGCATTCGCCGGTAAGTATCAGACAGAACCCCCCCGGTTCATGTTCGGATTCCGGGGCCGGATGGATGAGCGTTACGACATGGTCCGCAGCGTCACTGACGGCCGGTACATCTACATACGGCACTACAAGCCCCACAAAATCTACGGCCAGTACATACAATATATGTTCCAGACGCCCACCACCAGGGTCTGGAAGGAACTTTATGACAGGGGCAAACTAAATGAAGCGCAAAGCCGCTTCTGGGAGAAGAAGGAGCCCGAGGAACTGTACGACCTTGTAAACGACCCCGACGAGGTGCACAACCTCGCCCGGTCCCCCGAACATCAGGACATTCGCAAACGCTTGAGGCAGGCCCAACAGGATTGGGCGGTTTCGATACACGACCTGGGATTTTTGCCCGAGGATGAGATTCACAGCCGCGCCGAGGGATCGACGCCGTACGAAATGGGTCACGACAGGAACAAGTACCCCATGGAGAAGATAATGGCCGCGGCCGAAACAGCTTCGATGCTGGACATGCAGGCTCTGCCGAAATTGATCCGGGCTATGGATGACCAGGACAGTGCCGTAAGATACTGGGCTGCGCTTGGCATACTCATGCGGGAAGAAACCGGCGTCAGAGAAACACGCAGAATCCTGCAAAAAACCATGAAGACCGATCCGTCGCCGTCGGTCAGAGTCATCGCCGCCCAGGCACTGGGCCAATACGGAAACGACGAGGACGCCTCCGCAGTCGTGGACGCTCTGGTGGGCCTTGCTGACATGAATAAGCACAGCGTGTTTGTGTCCATGCTGGCGTTCAATGCCCTCGACGCTATGGACGAACGTGCGAAACATGCAAAAGCCCGGATAGAGCAACTGCCGGCAAGGCCAAAGAACTGTCCGCCGCGGGTCGGAGGTTACTGTTCGAATCTGAAAAAGAAAACACTGGCCGACTTGCGATAACCGCATCTTCAACTGTATGTAAGTACGTCAATATATCGAGTCGCGCCCTTCGGGTGGTGGTTGCTCGGAGCCATTCGCTTCAGGCCGACGTGTCGCATCTATGAACGTGCGGACATTGCGCGCCTGCCATCCCCTACAGCCGCAAAAGTTAGCAAATCGCAGCCAGGAGGCCATTGTACAGGCGTCGCCGACTGTGAATCCGTCTGGAAATCACCCAGAGTCAAACATCGCACTTTTTTCAATAGCACCAAAAAAAAGCGAATGAAAATTGGCGGCTTTTGCCGATACGAAAACAAATGGGGTGGATAACCACCGGTCACTGAAATGTGGTCATGGGGCAGCATTCAAACAACAGGGAAGTTTCCGCGTCCAGGGCGTTCTTTGGCTATAGCTAATCTGGGTAGACCTTCAAATACTGTTTAAGCAGTGTTTTATGTTTTTGTTAACGCCGCCGGTTGATTTTATGGGGCGGGCGGCCGGTCAGGAGACTATCATGACAAGGACGATTTCTGTAACCGCAATCTTGATTTCAATGGGAGTGGGACTGCTGTGCGCTGGCACGAGCATGGGCAGGCCTCTCGAACTGGCAGGAACAAGCTGGCTTATATCCCCTACGCGAATAAACTGCAGGGTTTCGGGATTCGGGCGGGTCTTGCAGCGCCAGTTCGGCGAATTAACCGTCACTTTCGGTGAAAACGGCGGCTTGGGGCCCGGTAGAGTACGTGCCGTTGACGGCGAAGGCGGTGCGATTACGGGCAACTACACAGTCAGCCGCCGCGGAAGAGTCAGCATAGACTGGGACGATGACGTCCTGCAAAACTTCATAGCGAACAAAATTGAGACCGTTTCGACCGCCACAAACGTCACAGTAGAACTTCTGCGTGAACGAACCAGAGTAAACCTGATCTGGCGGCGAAACAGACTCAATCTGGTAATGGTGTTCGGATACCAAGCTACCGGAATGTATAACGGCGAGCAGGAGACCGCCCGCGGTTGGTACCAGGTGCGCGGCTTCGGTGGCCCCGTGCCGTCAGAACCCTCTGACTTCTGACGATCTTCCGATTAATCATCGAGTGGGGGTCGACCCGTGGCGTCGATCCCCATTAAAATCGAAACGAATGCTGATCATCCCGGAATAGGAGGCCGGTGCTTGAGTTTTGGAGAGGGGCTCAGACAAGTAAATACTCGCAACATCAAACACGGCCGCGAAACCGAATGCAACTAACCATGGTCGTAAGTTACGAAGCAACCGGCCTGTATAACGGTAACATGGAAACCGCCCGGGGTTGGTACCAGTTACGCGGCCTCGGCGAGCCTTCTGACTATTGATTGATGTCAAGGTTGGAACCCGGACATCAACACCCGGCGTTCATACGCAGTGCAAATCCAAGAGAATGCAGAGCACGATTGCCCTTTCGTGCGCAAGAGCGTAATCATCTAAACAAAGAGTATTATTTGTTTTTTCTTGGAAATCCAATGGAAATCGGCGTGGGTTGCCGATACCATTTAAGTGGGGTGGCTGACGGGTCGGGTTTAATGATCCGCTCTGGACATGTCAGGACGCCAACGTATTATGGTTGCCGCCGACGGGCGCATACCGCGAGCGGTCAGGGTAAAGGAGTCGAACAATGAGAAAAGGAATTTCGGTTGGTGTGGTTCTGGTTTGTGCAGGTTTGATGCTCTTTGGTGGAACTTCGACCGCCCGGGCGGTTGCTGGAACCAGTTGGGATCTCTCGCGAACTCGTGTAAAACTGCAAGTTGGAGGCTTCGGCCGGGTCCGTCAACGCGGTTTCGGCAACCTGGACCTCGTCTTCGGACCTAATGCGGCACAGGGCCTTGCGGACAACCAGTTTCAGGCTACGGATCACGACGGCAACGTGTTTACCGGAACGTTTTCGCAGGGCCGTGGCTCGCGCATAACCCTGACGTGGGATCTCGGTGTTCTGGAAACTTTCTTAAAGAACCAGATTGAGCTTCACGCCACGAATGTCACTATAAATACCATCAATATTTATCGCATGCGAACCACGATGAGAGCAAGGGTCGGCAGAAGGGCAAATCTGAATATGAGGATGTGGTTCACTGCAAGAGGCGTATACAACAACGGGCGCGAGAAGCGAGGACTTGGCAGATACCAGTTGCGAGGCAACGGCCGCCAGAACTAACTCGCCGGGCTTACAAAGCGTTGCTTCCAAAGTGCGTTGGTGTTACCATGCGTGGACAGATTGGAGTAATTTCCGAAAGGTTCGCGCATGAAAAGACGCCGATTTCTCAAAGCCGCCGGCATGGTTGCACTGAGCGGCCGTGGCTTGAAGGCTGTATCCAAAGCTGGTGAACGGCCTAACGTAGTCGTCATCATAACCGACCAGCAGTTCGCCGACGCGATGAGCTGCGCAATTGGCTCACGGCACATTCACACGCCCAATATGGATCGCATTGCAGCCAACGGCATACGTTTTAAGCGGGCCTACTGCGCCAATCCGCTCTGTGTACCCTCCCGATCGAGCATGTTTTCCGGGCGGTACCCGCATGAGGTGCAAATCCAGACGAATACCGGCAAAAAGCTGGATGCCTGGCAATATCCCTGTATGGGTCGCCTGTTCAGGGATGACGGATACGATACCGGATTCTTCGGTAAATGGCATATGCCGTGGCGCCAGGGCAGAAACGCCGAACACGGTTTCGATACATACCTCGGTCGCGACTGTATTTACAGCGGCAAACCGGCAGCGGAGTTTATCAAGAAGAAGCGTCAGAAGCCTTTCTTGGCCGTCGCATCTTTTATGAACCCGCACAACATTTGCGAATGGGCCAGAGGTCAGAAATTGCCCGGAGGCCCAGTCGGCGAGCCGCCGGCGCCCGATAAGTGCCCGCCTCTTAAACCCAACGCCGATCCACCCGCAAACGAAACTGACATAATCAGCCATATGCGACGGGCGTATCAGGGCCACAGACTGTTTCCGGTAGGGGACTTCACTGACGGCAAATGGCGCCAGTACCGCTGGGCTTATTATCGATTGGTGGAAAAAGTAGACAGACATGTAGGAACCGTGCTGGATGCAATCCGCGATGCCGGCCTTGAGAATGATACCCTGGTTGTTTTCCTCAGCGACCACGGAGATTGCCATGGTGCTCATCGCTGGAATCAGAAGACGGTTTTTTACGATGAATCAGCAAGGGTGCCTTTCATTGTAAGCTGGAAGGGCCGAACTGCCGCCGGTACCTGCGAATCTCTGGTTCACACCGGCGTCGATCTGATACCGACTATTTGCGACTTTGCGAACATTCCGATTCCGAACGAACTGCCCGGCCGCAGCATAAAGACTCAGGCCCTCGGATATAAGCCCGACAAAGAACGCCCGTATCTTATTATTTCCAATCACATGGTGCAGTGCGTAGCCGTTGACGGCGTTATGCTAAAGCCGGAAGGGCGAATGGTCCGCAGCGACAGATTCAAATATTGCCTTTACAGCCTTGGCGACCGACGTGAATCCCTTGTTGATATGAAAAAAGACCCCGGCGAGATGACAAACCTGGCAACCGACCCCCGCTACTCTCGAACACTTGCCGAGCACCGCGATTATCTCAGAGAGTTTGCTCTGAAGCACCAGGACAAGACGGCTTTGAAAATGCTCGAACAGGCCTAACATCGCAACATACGTGCTTGCGTTTAGCTTGCACAAGTACGAATACAGGCTGCACCTCAGTAGACTGGGTGAGTAAGGAGCCGAAGGATTCAGTTGTGGACTTGTCCCTCGGCTCCTTGAAGTGGGTGGCTGGTGGGTTCTTCACATAGAATTAGGAAACCCCGAAGAGATAATTCCGTTTGAAAAGGGGCCCCGGCATTTTGTTAGCGGACATGCCCGCACCCCCGGATGCGGAGTTGTTTGTTTGCCTCTGCGGCCGTTTAGTTGTCCTTATCGTACTGAGGGCCTGTCTGGGTATCTCCGCTAATAGTGCGGCGGCATGTGGCGTTCTGGCCGCTTCACGCAAAAAGTACATGTTAACGCTGCTCTCGCCCCCGGCTTGCGAGCTTGCAGTGCTGCCGGCAAGGGGCTCCAGTTCATTTATGTCCTTAAGCAGCACTCCCGTCAGAGCTTCTCGCCCATCGCAATCATGCCTTACTATGACCACGCAAGCCTGATTCGTAGCTCTCGTGGGCTTTGAGCAGAACCGCATACGCGGATCGGTTACCGGGGCGTATTGGTTTTCTAAACGAATAAGACCCTTTACATAGGCCGGCATATCGTGATCGAACACCACCGGCTACGCAACGGAAGGAAAACTTTGGCATTTTGTGCGAGGCGGTGTTTTTGCGATTTTTGCCGTTTTTAGAGTAAGAACGGCCTATTGTGCCCTCCGAGTCTCCCAGACGTACCCCGGCGCAGAAAGAATCTGCCGGGTTTTTTATTTATTTATTGCCGTTTCATGCCGACTGCCCGTAGTATTGTCGTGTGCGAGGTATTCCCTTTGGCCTCTCAGGGGCTTACTTCCATTTATTAAATGCGAGAGGCATCAGTTTTTGTGGTCCGGTACGGACCAGGAGTAGTATAGTGGCTACAGGCAAAGTTAAATGGTTCAATGACAGCAAAGGTTATGGTTTCATAACGCCGGACGATGGCGGAGACGATCTCTTCGTTCATCATTCGGAGATCAAGACCAGCGGTTACGCCAGTCTTGACGAAGGCCGCAACGTCGAGTACGAAGTCGGCGAGGGAAAAAAAGGCCCGTGCGCAACCAACGTGAGCCCGGTCTGACCGAGAGAACAAGGTTGTAAACAGAAACCCCGTCTTTAAGGCGGGGTTTTTTAATGCATGTGCCCGGCGGGGCACACCTGCTTGAAGGTGCAAGTCCTCTGTGGGCCCGGCAGCGGGAGACCATTAGCCGGACGGCAAGGGCGTCCGCCGCGAGGCGGGGTCTGAAGGAAGCCGCAGGCAAAATGCCGGCCTGGCGAACAGGAATCACATACGAGGCGGCCATGTCGGATAAGAAGGCGCATATCTTCAAAGTCCAATAGCTGCACGGAAGGCATGGTCGTATATGCGGCGGGCATAGGCGGGAAGGCAGGTGTGCATTACCCGGGGAGATCTGTACGGTTGCCACGAGCTACCGCCGGCAAGAGTCGACGGGATGGCCGTGCAGAAGTCAGCAGAGGGCATCGTAGGCCGATAGTTCGACCCGGCTGAAGGCCCGAACATGGAAGTCGTGGCCGGGGGCGGAATCTGGCTTGTTTTACCAGCAAGGAACTCGATCCTGTTGTTCGCGGCTGGGGCAATTATTATGGCCCGTCAGTATTTTTTTAAATTTTCTTGAACTTCGGCTGGGCAGACCTGTAAAATTGCTGGTTGAGGTATTGCTGAACGTCTCTCCAGAGTACCTTTTGTAGAATATTTGCGAGAGACAGTGTTGAAAGCGGTTCTGTGCGGGACGGTGGACTCGTGCAGGGGTGCTAAGGAGTAAGGCAGTGAGTACAGGCAAAGTAAAATGGTTTAACGACAGCAAGGGTTATGGGTTTATCACCCCCGACGATGGTGGCGAAGATCTTTTCGTGCACTTCTCGGAAATCCAGAGCAACGGCTATGCGACGCTCGATGAGGGGCGTAGCGTAGAGTACGAGGTCGGAGAAGGCAGGAAGGGCCCGTGTGCTACGAATGTCAAACCACTGTAAACCCTTGACTGAGGGTTTATTTGCAGAAAAGAGCCTCGCGTTTGCGGGGCTTTTTTTTTGGTCAAGTAAAAACTAGAAAGGTAAAAGTAAAAAGGGGGGTGGGGCGCGAGTTTGGTGGGGGAGGTGGGAGAATGGGGAGTTGGGTCAGGTCTTGAGGGGGGTGTAGAGGGAGTCGGGTTTGGGGCCTATGGTGCTGGTGAGTGTGCCGAGGTGTTGGATGTGTGCTTCGATTCGGTCGCCTGGCTTGAGGAAGTTTCCGGTTGCGACGCCGACGCCGGAGGGGGTTCCTGTGCAGATTACGTCGCCGGGTTCGAGGGTCATGAGGTGGCTGATGAATGAGACGAGGTCTGCGACGGGGTAGATCATCTGGGCCGTGCGGGCGTTCTGGCGGGTTTCGGAGTTGACGGTGAGGCGCATGTCGAGGTTCTGCGGGTCGGGGATTTCGTCTGCGGTTACGATTGCGGGGCCGAGGGGGCAGAAGCCGTCGGACCATTTGCCGTTGAGCCAGTCGTAGAATTCGTCCCAGGGGCGGGGTTTTCGGCCATTTTTGAAGGTTACGGTGCGTGCGGAGATGTCGTTTGCGATGGTGTAGCCGGCGATGTGGGCGGGGGCGTCGGAGGCGGGGATGGCTTTGCATTCGCGGCCGATGACGACGGCGAGTTCGAGTTCGTAGTCGATCTGCTCGCTGTAGAGGGGCCAGGGGATTTCGCTGTCGGGGGCGAGGACGGCGGTGGAGGGCATTATGAACGGTCGCGGGGTGGTTGTGTTGCGGGGGGCTTCGCTGAGGCCGAGTTCGAAGCCTTTTTCGTGGCCGGCTTCCTTGATGTGCTCTGCGTAGTTGCCGGCGAGGGCGAGGAGTTTGCCGGGGCGGGGGATCGGGGCCAGGAGTCTGAGGGAGTCGAGGGGGAGGTTCGGATCGGTGTTTTGGGCGATTGCGGCGAGTTTTTCGAGGCATGGGGGGCCGAGGGCGAGGATTTCGAGCATGTTTTCGGGGCCGGCGGGCCAGGCGCGGCGAATATCGATTACACCATTTCGGGTGAGAATGCCGATAGAAGTTGTGTGGTCTTTTTCGAATGTTATGAGCTTCATGATGTATTCAAATGCAAAGATCAAAAATTAGAATGCGAAATTATGGAATCGGTCCTTCGACAGGCTTAGGACTGATTAGTTGATTTTAGCAGAAACTCGGGGAAGTGCCAGGGTTAAGTTATTTCGGTTTCGGGTGTCCGGGCGCGGCGGGTTGGATCCGGCGGCGGCCGGGCGGTATTTCAGGGGTCATCGATGGCTATAAAGGAACTTTTGGGCAGGACCCGCAGGTGGCTGGGTTCTCGCGGCGGTTGTGAAACGGAAGTGCGTGAGGGCGGGCTTATGGCGGAGGTGATTTCGCCGGAGGGGGATGTGCGGGAGTATAAATACGGTGAGGGCGGGGAACTTGAGGCGGTGGACAGGCGGGAGCCGGTTGAGAAATTGCAGGATGCGTTCGGGGAGCTGGTGGGGCAGTTGGAGGGGATTAATGCGAATCTTTCGCAGCAGATGGCGCAGCAGGAGCGGCTGATGGAGCGCGTGGAAAAGCTGCCGGACGTGCTGGAGAGCTTTCCGGGGATGGTTGAGAATCAGCGGATTTTGACCGAGCAGATGCTGCAGCAGTTGGCGATTGCGGTGGCCAAGAGCGATCAGTTCCTGGATTCGGTGGACCGGATTCCGGAGGAGACGGCCAAGCAGACGGAGTCGCTGCGGAATATTCACAGGCGGCTGTCGGCGTCTGCGGAGACGGAGGCGAGGATGGCGGACAGTTTCGGCAAGTTTAACGGGGCGCTGGAGATTCTGAGCAATACGGCCGCGAGTCAGACGGACAGTATCTGCCAGTTGAGCCGGACGTTCGCGGCGAGCGACCGGTATTTCAAGTACATGATGCGGAAGCAGAGCCGGCGGTTTTTCTGGGTGTTTATGGTGGCGATGGGGGTGTGTACCGGCGCGATCGGGACACTGGTGGGGGTTTTGGTTTACGTCTTGAGGTGAGGAATGCTGGATTCTCGATGCTGGATGCTTGAAATTGGATGGATGGTTGATGCCGGGGGGGTGGAGAAGGGATTTGGACGTCGTAAGTTAGTCGGGGTGGCGGGGTTCGTGCTTAAACGGGCGTAGCCCGGCTATTGCGGCGGTTGTTGACCCATTCACCAGGGAATGCTGCGAGATGTTTGTGGCGTATTAGGTCATGGCCGAGAAGGTGCTTGATATCCTTGCTATTGCTACGAAGACCTGCGGAATTACTCGGAAGCCATCCAGTCATACAACGCTAGCCTTGAAGCCGATCCTTCGGAGTCTGATTGAATAAAGGGGAATGAGCGAATGGCTGACATCAGGCTTCAAGTCGACGCCGCTGGACGCCGCGAATCAGGGCCTGCGGTAGGAATCAGCATCAAATGAGTGAAAGTACTATCTCAATTCTTGTTGATTACTGGCGGATGTCCTTCGGCAGGCTCAGGGCGCGGGTTTCGCGTTGTTCATGATGGCACATGGGGGCAAGTTAGAAGTAAAAAGTAAAAATTCAAAATGGTTTGGCGTTCTGAGGGGTTTGGGGGTTATTGTGGTGACGTCTAATTCGGTGGCCAGGGTGATATCTAATGCGGTGGCCAGATGCTTCGCGTTGCTCAGCATGACATGGGCAAGGGCGAAAACTCGAATGGGAGTGTGGGTCAGGGCAGTTTTTTGAGGAGGATGTAGTCTATGCCGAACATGTGGCTTTTTATTGCTTTTT
>CAYOTO010000048.1:0-24570 GCA_964406945.1 uncultured Pirellulales bacterium | reverse complement strand
CATCGGCATTTGGGCACTCAATACCCAAATTATTAATTGTGACGGAGCACTAGACAAACAGAAGAATTTTCGTGCCTTTGCGCCTTTACGCTGAAGTCATTCTCCCGGTGCGACTATCTCAAATCCAGCAGTCCCTCGATAAAATTCACCGCCGTAGTCCCCAGGCTGTCCAGATCGTATCCTCCCTCCATACACGCCAGCGCCGGATATCCGGCGTCTCTGACGAGCGAGCCCAGCGTATAGAAGCTCTCATAGCTAAGCTCGAAATCCCCCAGCGGATCCTTCACCAGCGTATCGAAGCCCATGGAAATCACCAGGTAAGTCGGCGCAAACCTCGCAATCCGCGACATCGCCCGGTTCACATGCCCGTGGTACTCCTCGAAACCCGTACCCGGCTTGAGCGGTACGTTCAGATTCGTTCCCTCGCCCAGATCCGCCCCCGTCTCGTCCGCATGCCCGCAGAAGAACGGAAAATGCCGCTTCGGATCGCCGTGAATCGAAACATAGAACACGTGCGGATCGCGATAGAAAATCCCCTGCGTCCCGTTGCCGTGATGAAAATCCAGGTCCAGAATGGCAACCCGCCCGCAATCCGAAAGAAGCCTCGCCGCGGCCGCAGCGTTGTTAAAAAAGCACAGCCCCCCGTAAACATACCGGTCCGCATGATGTCCCGGTGGTCGGCAAAGTGCAAAAACCTGCCCCGCCTTCTCCTCGAGCAAGAACTTCGCCCCCTGCACAGCCGTGTCCACAGCTGAGGCCGCCGATACGAAAGTATCCCGGCGCACAACCGTGCCCACATCGAAGCAGTAATACCCCGCCTGCTTCAAATCCGTGCGTGGCGAAGCGAACTCCGGCTCATAAGGAAACACGTAAGGATAAACCCCCTCATCCTCGCCGAGACTTCGACAGTCCTGAAGAAATTCGATCACTTTGATATCATGCACCGCCCGTATCGGCCCAAGACCGTGACTCCCGGCCTCCTTTATCAGTTCTCCGTATCCCCGGTCCCGAACCTCCCGCAGGATGCGCTCGACCCTCTCGCGGCGATCCATATATGGGCCCGCATGACCGTAATTCCACCCGTACGTCGGAGCGTGCAAACTCGTATTTTCACTTGTGATGATCACTTGAAAATCCCCTGCTTTGCAGTTACCCAGTGAAACCAACGCAGAACAATACGGCAATTAGCAGCTAAAACGGCACTTTGGAAGCTGTTTCGGCGGGCCTGACATCCAGCATATCGAGAACCGCATCGGTCGGCAGGGCCGGCGCCGCCCGGCCGATGCGTCCGTCCATTCCTTCCGAGCAGAACATCGCATTCAGCACGGCCTCCTCCGTCGCCTCCACCGCGGCCTCGTAAAGGTAGTCTATGCTGGTGCCCGCAACGAAACTCAAATTCAGGTGCTGCGTCCGCTCTTTTGCCATGCGGCTCGTCCTGTTTGCGGTCGAAAAAGCAAATACGATCTCACCGCTGGTCGCCGCTGCGTGGGTCCCCACCCGCCCCAGGCCAAGCGCCGCCCGCTTGGAAATCTGCTTCAACTGGCTCGACAGAAGCGGCGCATCCGTAGCCACAATTGCGATCACGGACCCGCGATCCGACACCCTTCGTGTCTCGTACGGATACAGCCCGTCCAACTCCTTGCCCACGACCTTGCCTTCGACCGTGAGATTTCGCATCCGCCCGAAATTAGACTGAACAAGAACCCCCAGCGTATAACCTCCGGCCTTGCGCGGAACTACCCGGCTGGCGCTTCCGATGCCGCCGGCAAAATCAAACGATATCATTCCCGTCCCTCCGCCAACCGAACCCTGTCGCACCGGCCCGTCCGTCGCACTCTCGATTGCCGCAACAGCATCCGCGGCTTGATTCGAATCCAGTCTCACGTCGTTCAGAAACGAATCATCCGTCTCGCCTATCAACGGAATTGTTACCGAGAGTTTTCTGCCAAGTTCCGGATGATGCTTCAGCATATAATCAATCATGCCCCGATGTACCGACCCGATCGACATCGTATTCGTCAGCAGTATCGGCGTTTCCAGCCAGCCCCATTCCATCGCCTGTGTCAGGCCGGACATCTCCCCGATCCCGTTGAGTATGAACCCGCCGGCGACCAGATGATTGCTGAAATAATCGCCGGGACTGGGAACAACCGCCGTGATACCCGTCCGCACAGCCGTCTCCTCTCCGTCCGCGTCGATCCTGTCCTCGATATGTGTAACATGCCCCACATGCACACCGCCGACGTCCGTAATGGCATTATGCTCGCCGGAAGGAAAGCGGCCAACACTGACTCCCAGGTCCCTGGCCGGTTTTCTCTCCTCTGCGAGGCGACCTCTCGGCGCAAGTGACGGTGTAACATGAAAACCGTACCGTCTGGCGGCCGAGCGGATAACAAGGGCTATCACTTCGTCAAAATCAAGACCCTTTTCCTTCGCCGCTACCATCATCGAAAACGACGGCCTCAGCCCCGGCAGGGCGTTGGCTTCCAGCAGATACGGCGTGCCGTCTTCGCTCAAACGCACGTCCACACGTCCCAGGTCGCGCAGGTCCATAATCTGCACGGCCTTATCCGCCATCGCCAGAACCGCCTGTCGCTCTTGGCTAGCCAACTGAGCCGGACACTCGGACTTCACCGCCTCCTTCCGGCCGTCTTCGCGCTTTATATCGTAATCCAGTATATCGTGCTCGCCCGGATGCGAAATCTTCCACTCCACTATCTCCAGCAGCCCTCCCGGCCATGCTTCGAGCCAGGGAACAGTAACCTCTCTGCCCCGAATAAACTGCTCCACGGTAAGCCCCGCAGGATACTCCTCCAGCAATTCCTCAATGATCTTCTCAGCCTCGGCCCGGTCCTCTACAACCGAGTCCTGAGAAATACCCTTCGATGAACCTTCGTAATTGGGTTTTATTATCAGTGGAAACTCGACATCATCGGGCAATTTCGGTTTTTCGCGGTTTAGCAAAACGCCGCGGGGAATGTGAATACCGTGCTTCAGCAGTATATCTTCGGTAAGACGCTTATCCAGTCCCACGTACAGAGTCGACGCATCGCTGCCTGTAAACGGGATTCCCAACATCCTGTACATGGCCGGATAATAAGCCTCACGCGCCATTCCGCCGACTCCCTCGGCCACATTGAATATAAGTTCCGGACGCGCAGAAACAATACGCTCCACAATTTCACCGGATGTCCCCGTAACCTCGATTGGAATCGCCGTATGCTTCAGACGCTTCAGCGATTCCAACAGTCGCTCTATGTCTTCTTGTGTCAGCAGCTCCGACTGAGATTCGCTTTCTTCTCTTCGCAAATTGTATGCAAGTCCAATTCGCATTCCAACCTCTGGTTTATTTACCTCCTGATTTGCTGCGCAGCTTTCTCGATATTCGTCCCGGCAGGTCGCCGAGAGTACCTAACCAATAAGCGTTGTGAACCTCCTTTAACGTGTCTATCATTCGCGGCCCGCCCAATTACGCTTATCGGATACCGTTCCGGCGTGATTATCTTTGGATCAGGCCTCGCCGCCACCGGTAGTGACGAAACCCTTCATGCCCGCGCCGGTCGACGAGGGAGTCCCTGCGATTCTCGCCAGATATGCATTGCCCAGCGAATTGATATGTTCGGAGATATCGTCGAAGTAATTGAGATGTTCCTGCTCCTCGTCGATCAACCTCTCGAAAAGCTTGCCGCTCGTGCTGTCGCCGGCCTCGCGGCAGACCTTCAGAAACTCGTTGTATCTCACGATAGTATCGTCTTCGAGATTGACGTCGAACGCGAAGGCCTTTTCCACCGACTGCTCGCGAACCACCTTATCCGCCAGATCGGTGGTCGGGTCGCCGCCGAGTTCCTTTATCCGCTCGGCGAGGTCCTCGGCGTGGCGCATCTCGTCAATCGCGATGAGCTTGATATTGCCCGCCAGCTCGCCGTAGTCCATGTCGTCGATGACGTAATGCTGATTCATATACTGCGAAATCGCCTGCAGTTCCATCGCACGCGCCTGGTTCAGAACCGCTAAAACCTTCTCTTTATAACTCTTCTCCTGTGCCGCCATTGTGCAATCTCCTGAAATTACTTGCCTGCTTTGCTTCTTTTCGGCTTTTTCTGCCATCTCGATGTACCGGTTCAGTTGAGACTAAGGCCGGTTTGGCCCAATTTGAAACAGCCCACCAAAGAACAATAGTCCGCCCGGTGTTCAACGTCTATAGGAAAATCCCCTGTAATCCATAGGGCAATCCCTTAGATCTCAGTCATCGCGTGTTTCCTGCCCCCATAGTTCATGGGCGGCGGCGCCTGCGATGACTCTGCAGGCTCACTTTCAGCCATGCGGGCATTCCTTGAGGCACATGAACCAATCGAGGCATTTCAGTTTCTTGTCAGATTTTTCGACGCGTTCCTTGGCGGTGCCGCAGGAGCCGGGCGGCGGCACAATGACATCATCGCCGATACGCCAGTTGGCGGGCGTTGCTATGCCGTGCTCGTCGCTGTGCTGCATTGCGACCAGCAGCCTCATGACCTCGTCCACGTTTCGGCCGTTGCTCAGCGGATAGTACAGAATTGCCCTGACGATAGCCTTTGGGTCCATAATAAAGACCGCACGCACGGCCTGTGTGCTGCTGGCGGCGGGCTGGAGCATGCCGAATGCCTTAGAGACCTCCATCGTCAGATCGCTGATGACGGGGAAATTCACCTCGACGTCCTTCATTCCGTTGTATTCGATCTTCTCCTTGATCGTCCGCAGCCACGCAATGTGGCTGTAGGTGCTGTCGATCGACAGTCCGATCAGCTTGCAGTTAAGCTTCTCGAATTCGGGCTCCATGGATGCGAACGTCATGAACTCCGTCGTGCAGACCGGCGTGAAGTCGGCCGGGTGCGAGAAGAAAACGACCCATTTGTCTTTGAAATCCTCCGGGAAGTTGATGGGACCCTGGGTGGTCTCCGCCTTGAAAGAGGGGGCTTTTTCGCCGATTAACGGCATTCGATTGTCGGTGCACATTTTTTCTCCTTCTCAACTACAGTGGTTCATGAGTTTTCAATTCCCAAATCGCGGTGTTTCACGCCGACGTTGCCTTTACTCTTTCCTGCTGCGACATGGCTGCCAGTTTCTCAACCTCCTTGGGATTCAGTTTCAGTCCGGCGGCTACTCGCAGCCCGTAATCGGCGTCAACCTTATAAAACAAAGCCGTCTGGCGAAGCTGTATTCGCTTCTGGGCATTGCCCAGATGCGCGACAATATTGCCGATCAAATGGTCTCTGTCCATATCGGTCATAACCTTCCGGTACAGTTCGCCGGGCTGGACAAAATCTTCATCGCTCAGTTCTTGGGGATGCCTGTCCGCAAGGCCGTCCAGTTCGATTGGAGGTTCTGCAGAATCCGGGTCGGGAGTCGGGCCGCCCATTGAGTTAGGCCAGTAGTTAGGCGCGCCGCCGCCGTTTTCGTCGAGTCGCATATATCCGTCTCGCTGGTAATTGGCGGCCTTGCAAGCTTTCGGGGCGTTGACCGACAGAAGCTGGTAGTTCGGGCCCAGGCGGTAGAGATGAGCATCGTGGTAGGAAACGATGCGCGCCTGGAGCATCTTGTCGTGAGAAGCCGCAATTCCCGGCACGAAATTGCCCGGACTGAAGGCCGCCTGCTCCACTTCGGCGAAATAGTTCTGCGGGTTGCGATTAAGCGTCATCCGCCCGATCTCGATCAGCGGGTAGTCCCCATGGGGCCACACCTTCGTGATATCGAAGATGTTCCACCGATAATTCTTGGCCTCGGCGGCCGGCATGATTTGCACGCAAACGCGCCATGACGGGTAGTCGCCCCTGGCTATCGACTCATGGAGGTCGAGGGTGGCGTGATCGGGGTTTTCCCCGGCCAGTTTGCACGCCTCTTCTCGCGCCAGGTTCTCAATCCCCTGTTCGGTCTTGAAGTGGTACTGAACCCAGTAGCACTCGTTCTTAGCATTGATCCATTTGAAGGTGTGGCTGCTGTATCCGTTCATGTGCCGGTAGGTCCTGGGCGTACCGCGGTCGCTGAACAGAATAGTGACCTGGTGAAGCGATTCCGGTGTGAGCGAAAGAAAATCCCAGAACATGTCCGCATTGGGCGCATTGGTGGCCGGGTCTCGCTTCTGAGTGTGAATGAAATCCGGAAACTTCAGCGGATCGCGAATGAAGAAGACGGGCGTGTTGTTGCCGGTCATGTCATAGTTGCCCTGCTCGGTATAGAACTTGACGGCGAAACCGCGCGGATCGCGGGCCGCATCCGCCGAACCCTTTTCCCCGCCAACGGTTGAAAATCTCACAAGAACTTCGGTCTTCCTGCCTACATCGGAGAGAAACGCGGCACGCGTGTACTTGCTCATGTCAGCAGTGCACTGGAACACGCCGTAGGCGCCTGCGCCTTTGGCGTGCACCACGCGTTCCGGAATTCGCTCGCGGTTGAAATGGGCGAGTTTCTCCATGAGATGCACGTCCTGCATAAGAGCAGGGCCTTTTGGACCGGCAGTTACTGTGTTCTGGTCATCGGCAACCGGTGCGCCCGATGCAAGCGTGAGCTTTTCCTTGTTCTTTGCCACGAGTTTTCTCCTTTACCAGATAGTCCTAATTAGTAATTCTTCTTATTGCAAGCTAAAAAAAGAGCTTTTTCGACATTACCCTTTGGAACGATAGCAGTCATTGCAGATGCCGCGGACCTGGATGTGGCAGGATTCTATATGTCCCAGCTCGTCGGCCGATTGCGGCACACTAACTGCATCCAGAACATCGCTGTAGAAATCGTAGACCACTCCGCATTCGCTGCAAACGAAGTGATGGTGTTGCCTTGTTTCGGCGTCATAGCGGGCCTTGCCGGCGACAGCTACTCTCCTGACCAATCCGTTTTCTTCGAGCATCGCAAGAGTCCTGTACACCGTATCGAGCGAAATTGCCGGAATTCGCTTGTGGACGCTTTCAAATACGGTTTCGGCGTCCGGATGACCTTCGTTTGCCGCCAACTCGCGGAAAACCTCCATACGCTGGTGTGTCGCCTTCAGGCCGCGTTTGCGGCAAACCTCGATGAAATGCTGCATCCGGGCATCAATTTCCACGTTCGGAACGGGCACTTATTCATATTCTCCTAAATCGGAACTTATACTAGGTAGTAGTGTACTGTGCGGGCAATGGAGGGTTCAAGTAATTATCTGAGAAAATTGAGAAAAACTTTTTTCTTAGGCAGTACTCGCGTCTGAGGCGGGTCCAGTTGTTGAAAAAAGGGATTTGCCCGGCCAGAGGAGTCGGGCAAATCCCCATTTCCTTGTGTGGCGTAAGGACTACTGATAGACGAGCCGCCAGTAGGCCTTGATGTTGCTGCCGCGCAGGTCCGCGCTGACCGGTCCTTTGCCCCAGAAGTAATCGTTATAGCCGCCCAGCACATTGCCCGGCCCGACCACTCCCATTACGACCGCCTGCACGGAACTTGGCTGCTCCTGCTTTTTGGCCATGAACCACGCACAACGGACCGGAAGCTTGATGTTGGTGAAGCCAAGATTTCGGCCGAGCATCCAGTCTGCGTACCGAGGCCCGAAGTTCGGCCAGTCATACGCGTTGGTCTGGAAACCCGTCAGCAGATGAAGCCCGTCAAATGCCGGCCCCCATCGCGTCCACCATTTCTTCCCGTCATAAGTATCCTTCAAAACCTGACACGACAGAAGTGACAGCCACTCCAGATCGAGATTGCCCCACGCGCCTGCTGCATTCGAGTACGTCAGGTATTTGTCGTCGAATTCGCTTTCAAAGGTGAATCCGCCGCCGTAGCCATGACCGCAGTAGAACACGATATCGGCGTTGTCAACGTACGTGGTGTCCGTCCCGGCAGGAGGCTGCTTGAAGTCCTGCTCCCATGCCGAAGTGCCCGTCCAGTTGAAACGCATCTCCACGTTATCGGCCAGAAACCTCGAAATGAAACCCGCCTGATTCGCGGCGCACAAATCCGAGACCGCGCGTTCCACGCCAAAATCTCTAACGCCCCCTTTCAGTATTGTTACGCCGCCTGCCGGCTGCTGAAGCTGAACAAAGCCGATCTGAAGTACCGCGCTGGCCTCGACAACAATACCGTTCTCATCCGTGACCTTTACCGTCACAACTTCCTCGCCCGCCTGCTCTCTAGGAAAGGCATTGTATTCAGTCTGTGACTGACCTTGTGGAATTGTGTTCGGCGGCGCGGAAGACGAGAACCACTCGAACTGATAGGGCGGTGCACCGCCCGCGACATCCGCTTCGGCCTGGACCAGATTGCCTCTCGCGACCGCCGAGAGATCCACCTGAGGTACGACCCGCCGGTCCGTCGTAGCCGGAACCAGCTTTCGCAGCTTGTTGGCCTGCTGGCCCTCTTCACCGTAAAGAATGCCGCCGATGTCGTAGTGCGGCACCAGCAATTGAACCTTCGTCTTCGACAAAGGCGGTGCGTAGTATACCAGCTTTATATCGCCTTCGGGAAGAAATCGACCGCCAAGAGCCGCGGATGCCTTCGCGGCCGCCTCGTCCGGGGTCATTAATCCGACCTCATCCGCCGGACTGACAGAGCGATTCGCCATCGCCATGTGCGTCGCCTGGCCCTGCGGATCGACGGTCAAACTCACCTGGGACCCCGGTCCTACAATCGGAACACCCGAGGCATACATCTGGAAGTTTATGCGCGTATCCAGTTGAACCGCCGGCAACAGCAGTTTACCCTCCGTATCGACCATTTCGAATAATGTATGGTCTGTCTGTGCCTCGGCCTGGCCGAGTTCCACACCGGCCCGATTCAGCCCGATCAGAACCTCATCGAGTACTTCTTCAGCCGGCAGGGGCTTGATACCCGCAAGCGCATCTCTGTTGAGCCTCTCGAACTGCAACTGCCCCCCCGGTTCAACTTCACTGCCTTCTCGGAGCTCTCGAATCAATTCCTCGTCTTCGACCGGAAGCGTCGGTACGCTCTGCAGATTCATCGGATCGACAAAGATCGCTGCCCCGTCTTCGAATCCCACAAGCTCGGGATTCAAGCCTAAGTGTTCGGCAAGCTTGCCTAGTTGGTCCTCCGTAATGCCCGGCTCAATGACCTGGAGCAGGGGCAGACTGGTCGGCTGCGAACATTCCGCAAGCCAGTTCTGCGTCATTATGGACAGATCGCGGAAGTCCACGCGACCGTCCCCGTTGAGATCGCCGGGACAATCCGGACACTCCGCCGCCGCAGCAGGCAAAACAAGAATTACAAAACACACAAATCCGTTCAGAAGAAAATGTTGAGAGTTCATCATGACCCCCTTTCTGGCCTCGCTGGCCGCCTCGAACACACGCCGTTCCACCGCGCCGCTACTGCCGAAAAGTAATTCTACACTCCTGAGGCTAATGCGCCCCAGCAATCGTGTATATAGGCAATTCCCTTAATCCGCGGCGGAATTTGCTTAGAGTCCCAACAGCCTCGTCGCACCCGCAGCAAAGGCTTTCCCTGGCTCTGCTAAAGACAGGCCAAACATCACATCACATCACATCACATCCGTCATGCGAACGGCGTGGATTATCATCGCTGCAGCGGCGCTGCTCCCCACCGACGGGGGTTACCGTAACAAGGAATAAAATCCGCCAACGACGCTAACCCGCCCGACTACGGCTTCCACCGGAACATCAGCACCTTCGCCTTCCAGTCCTCCTCCAGAAAAACTACATACTCCCCGCTCCGTCGCCGATGCGCCGAAATACACTCCCGAATATCCTGCAGCCCGATCCGTCCCACGTCCTCACCCGGCTCCATCCACCCGACCCTCTCACCGGTATCGAGCCGGAAGACCTCGATATGTCCCATCGCGAACCCCAGCTCTTTCGAATCCCCAGTATACGGAACGAACAGGTAATCCCCCGCAAAGTCAATAGTCATCGGCTCGCATGACGAATGCCCCGACGAACCCTTCTGGTAGGGCGCTACAATCTCCCACCGCAGTTTACGCCGCCCGCTCCAGTCGTTGTACCTGCATATCACCGGCCCCATCGGCTTCCAGTGCTGATTCTTGTGCTCCTGCGTCGTACCGCCAAGATACATCGTATCAGTTTTTGCGTCATACCGCAGCCGCTTGATCTGCTCGAATTGACCCGGGGCTTCATAAACATGCATCGAATCGTAATCCCATTCCGGAACACCATCTTCAACTGGCCCGCATTCGAAGCACCGAATGCCATGACGGTCCGTAGCCTGCCACACCGCCCCCTCAGAATCCACCCACCAGCCCTGAAGCGACGGAGCATCCTCACCGCCCCGCCCCGCAAATTCGCCCTGCTGAAACCCGCCGTCCCCGTTCTCATCGCGCCATATCCACTCGCCCGTATCCGGCTGCACCGGCGGCCAGCCCTTTATCTCGACATGCTTCCCGGCGAAGAAGGCCGCCGGAATCGCCGTCTCGACCGGCGGCTCGCCAGAGCGGTAAACCTGCAGATATTCACCCGTCATATCATTCACGAACAGAAACCGCCGTCCGCCGATGCGTCGCACCCACGCCCCGGCCGACCAGATATGCGTCCGCGGGTCGTCCGGGTACCGCCACTTATCCACCGTATACCCACGATAGCTCCACTCACATCCCTTACCCTTCGAATAATCCAAAACAAAATGCTCTTCCTTGGTCCACACCTGATTCTCATCGGCCGGGTCCAGCGACGCACAATCGATAAACTCAAGCCCAAAAAGACGCCACCTCAGCCGGCCGTCGTCCCCGTAACTCTCCAGCACCGTACTGCCGCCGCCTCCGCCCGCATCCCGCGCACTGCTACCGCTTGAAGCCACGTAAATATTGCCCTGGCTGTCTGTACCCACACCCGCCGGGTCGTTGAACCTCAGTTGTCCGAATCTGCCCGTCGGCTCGCTGAATATCCCGTGCTCGACTCCGAAACTCCCGGACCGCCGCGGCCTGGAATCAATATTGCCGTAGATCAGTACCCGCTGGCCGTATCCCCGGTCGCTCACCAGCAACCGATTCCCGTGATCGACACAAATATCCGTCGGTACAACCTCCCCCGGCAGTTCGACACACTGTGGCATTCTTCTACCATCGGTATCAAAGCGGACAATCCGCCACGCCTCGCCGTTAGCACTCTCCTGCACGACCCACAGCTTGCTCTGCCGATCCATAAACAAAGGTCCCGGCCGCTCGATCCGCCAACTTCGAACCGGTTTCATTGTCTGGGCATCGTAAACCCGAATAAGCCCATCCGTGGGACACGCCGCGAAAATCTCGCGATTCGTAGCCCACAGGCCTGAAATGTGAGCACCCGAACTGCCGGCCCCGAGTTCGTGAACCACCAGAAATCCTCCCTCCAGGGTATCGCCCTTGCCGCCCTTGCCATGCTCGAACGCCGCCGCCTTCGCAATATCCGAACGCTTCCGCCGCGCAATCCCGTACCATTCCTTGCCCTTCGGCGGCCACGTCTCGCTGTCCACCAGATGCCCGCCCTCATTCTCCACGAACTGCCCGAAATACACATAATTATCATTGGCCGCAATCGCACTGCCGCCGTGATACCCCCACCCGTGCGTATGCCCGGCCGTCGCAACCACATCGCCGTCTTTGTAAGCCGCAACCTCACCACCGGCCTCATCCCAGTAGACTATCGCGTAAACCGTCCCGTCCGCCGCAACGAAAAGATCTTCGATATCCTGCTGCACCCACTTACTCACGCCCGTGCCGGCAAACGAATTCCCAACAAACGAACACGTAGCATCCAGCCGCCCCACATCCGCGGTGCAAACCGATACCGCAAAAACCGAAAAAACCAGATATCGCATCGTTAAGTACCCTGCTTACCTTCTCGTATCCAAAGTTACGGGCGTCTGCGACCCACTTTGCGCCAGAATACCAGAATTCAGCTCAATACGCCAAACCTCTCCGACTCGAAACACCCACCAAAATATCCCGGGCCGGCTTTTTTTCTGTAACCTACCCGGCGGTTCCGCTCAGGAAACAATAGACGAAGCCTTTTTCGGATCTCGACTCATGGCCATCCACCAAAGAACAAACAGAATCTACTGGCTGGACAATCTCAGAACCTTCATCATCCTTCTGGTCATACTCGGCCACGCGGCTGGCGTTTACGAAAGCAGCGGGACATGGGCCTCCTTCTGGATCGTCGACGACCCGTCCACCAACAATCAAGAGAAGGCCCTTCGAAATCGAAGGGCCTTCTGGGATATGCCAGTTAATGTGTCATTCGCCTGCCACTTTGGTCTGGACTGACTTCGGTATATCGCCCGCTTCATGTATACCTTTCGGCCCGGACTGCGGATACCGAATCTCGATTGTGCTCTCGCGGCGGGTGTTGCCTTCGTCATCAGTTCTGTCGGTAGTCGCCGCGATAAAGCCCCTTCAATAACTGCCGATCTTCACACATAACCAAACCTTCCGATGAACTCACAAACGCCCAATCACCCATAAGACGCCCAACCAGCCGATTTTAGTCTAAAATTCCCACCTCTCAAGCAATCCCCCGCATAAAAACACACTCACCTTTAGCAAAAGCCACTTGACACGCGCAATAGCTGCCATTACTATGCGCGGCCCTTGAGATACCAGTTGTAAAAGAACTCGGTCTGCATGCGGGAAGACAGGGCAGTGAAATCCAAACTTGTCTTCGCACTTCGCCTTCAACATAAACCTGAGCGGGCGCTTCCCTGCCGCCATCCCCGCCGACACCGTTCTCTATTTCAGGCCGAAGGAGCATGAAATCTGGCAGGCGGCCCGGAACTCATCAGCGATCGCGCAGGTCCCCAGGCAGTTCTAATAGCCTTTAAGGATGGAACCGTCGCCTCTTGGTTCCCTCGGCGCCAACTTCTCATCAAAGAAACCGGCTCGGAAATCGGTCCCGCACCAAACAGACGCCTCCGCTGGAAACCATAGATATCCAACTGACCTGAGCGCACAAAAATAGGCCGCTGGTTGTTACCCAACAGCCTGGATATATGATAAACCGATGGCCGAACCCGGCATCAATCCATAGTAAAACCGCCGGGCCCGCTTCACCGGGCTGTCATTTCTTTTCCGTCTTCTTCGGCTTGGTCTCACCGCCGCTCTTAGGTTTGTCCTTGGCCGCGGTCTTGCTGTCGCTCTTTGCCTCTTTCTTATGGCTCTTAGTATCTGTCTTCTTGTCGCCTTCTTTTTCCTTCTTCTGAGCGGCTTTATAACTCTCACTGCGGTAATCCGTCTGGTAGAACCCGCTACCCTTGAAGATAATCCCAGCGCCGGTTCCGATCAGCCTCTTGAGCTTCGGCTTGCCGCACTCCGGACACTTCTTCGCGGGCTTGGCCGTTATCGACTGAAACATCTCGAACCCGTGTTCGCAACTCTCACACAAATAATCGTACGTCGGCATTACACCTACTCCGTATCGCCCTCAGGCTTCTGCTCAGCCTCACCGCCGTTATCGGCTTGCCCCTCGCCCCGAACATCTTCTTCCGCCTGCTCGGCCGCGACCTCGCGCTTGTTCACAATCACTTTACCCGGACGAATCACGCGATCGCCCATCCTGTAACCTTTCTGAAACTCCTCCAGCACAATGTCTTCATCCTGCTCCGGATCCTCCCGCCTCATCATCGCCTCATGCACGGCCGGATCGAACTTTTCACCCACGGACCGGACCTGCTCGACCCCATGCGATTTTAAAATATCGAGCATCTGGCTGTAGACAATCTCCACGCCCTTGACCACCGCCGCAACATCCTCGGCCGTAGCCGCATTCGCCAGCACGTGCTCGAAATTATCCATGGCCGGTAGCACAGAACGGATGATTCGTTCCTTCTCATACGCCACAGAATCGCTCACCTGCTTCGGCACCCGCTTCTGGAAGTTCGAATAATCGGCGCTGACCCGCTGCAGTTGACCGAAAACCTCGGCCTTTTCATCCTGCAACTCATCGAACTTCTCCTGGAGCTTGTCGAACTGCTTGTTCAGTTCGTCGAAATCTTTTTGCAGCTTTGCCATATCTTTCCGCGCCGCCTTTTGGTCTTTCGACTTGTCTTTTTTGTCTCGTTTGTCGTTATTGTCTTTGCCGCTCATCAGTTGCCACCAAAACTTTTCTTAAGTTTCTCGAAAAAACCCTGTGCCTTGGGCGAAACCCGTTTGTTTTCCGTCTTGGCGAATTCCCGCAGCAGATCCTCCTGAGCGGAATTCAATTTCGTCGGCGTCTCGATAGTCACCTGCACCAGTTGATCGCCCCTGCGATGCGTCCTGATGTCCGGCAGTCCCTTGCCCTTTATACGGAACACACTTCCGTACTGCGTACCCGGCGGGACTTTCAACTCACGCTTTCCTTCCAGACTGGGCACGTCAATCGTCGCCCCGAGCGTCGCCTGCGTGAACGTAATCGGGACCACCGCAATCAGATCGTTACCGTTACGCTCCAGAAAGTCGTGCTGCTTTATGCGAACGTAGCAGTAAAGATCCCCCCGCGGCCCGCCGTAGCGACCGGGCTCGCCTTCCCCGGCGACCCTTATGCCCTGGCCTTCGTGAACGCCCGGCGGAATCTTGATGCTCACCATACGTTTTTTCGGTATACGCCCCGTACCCTTGCAGTGTTTGCACGGGTTGGTGATTATATCGCCGGAGCCGCGGCACTGCGGACACTCTGAAACCATCTGAAAAAAACCACTGCTGCGGGCAACCTGGCCCTGGCCCTTACATGTCGGACAGCGGCTCGGCTTCGAGCCTTTGGCCGCGCCCGATCCGCCGCACTCGGTGCACGAATCCTGTCGGGTGAACTCGATCGTCTTCTCGGCGCCGTTTGCGATTTCTCCGAGCGTTAGTTCCACTGTGGTTTCCAGATCGAACCCGCGCGCCGGACCCGTACGGGGCTTGGCCGTCCGTCTGCCGCGCCCGCCGAAAATACCGCCGAAAAGATCGTCGAACCCGAACATGCTGAAGATGTCGTCCACGTTCATACGCGAAAAATCGTGCATGCCGGAACCGCGCAGACCTTCATGGCCGAACTGGTCGTATTGCTTGCGTTTCTCGGCGTCGCTGAGAACCTCGTACGCCTCGGCGCATTCCTTGAATTTCTCCTCGGCCGCCTTGTCGTCCGGGTTCTTGTCAGGGTGGTACTTCATTGCCATCCGCCGATAAGCGCGTTTAATCTCATCGGCCGAAGCACCCTTATTTACACCAAGAACCTCATAATAATCACGTTTAGCCATTGTCTCGTATTCCGTATCGCGTATTACGTATGGCGTATGGCAGTATCTTCTCGCCCATGTTAGCGGCCTGTGCCCTGGGACTAATGTGCGTATTGCGCAACGCAGAAAGAATCGAATCGTGCGGAGCACGATTTCCGCGGACGCGATACGCAATACGCACAACACAACACGAGATTCCGTTCTTTCTAGCGAACGGAACCCGCTATCGGATCTTCGTCCTTATCCTCGTCCTTGAGGTCGGTGATCAGCACGTGGCTGGTCAGCATCAGACCGGCAACCGAAGCCGCCATCTGAAGCGCCGTTCTCGCGACCTTGGCCGGATCGAGAATCCCGGCTTTGATCATATCGACGAATTCGCCCTTGCCGGCGTCGTAGCCGACCTTCTGGTCCTTTTCGAGCTTTTCGAGAAGCTGGGCCACGATAACTTCGCCGTCCACGCCGGAGTTGTCTACGATCTGCTGCGTCGGGGCCTTAAGAGCTTTCATGACCACGTCGAAGCCGATCTTCTCGTCGCCTCTGGCCTTGGTGCGAGCCTTCTCGACCTCGGCAATCGCACGCAGGAAAATCGTACCGCCGCCGGCTACGATGCCTTCCTGAGTCGCCGCGCGTGTGGCGTGCAGCGCATCTTCCAGAAGGTCCTTGCGTTCTTTCATCTCGACTTCCGTCGCAGCACCGGCCTTGATAACTGCAACACCGCCGGTCAGCTTCGCCAGACGCTCCTGCAGCTTCTCGCGGTCGTAATCGCTGGTCGTCTTTTCGATTTGGTTGCGAATCTGATCGCAACGGGCTTTGATGTCCTTCTTCTTGCCGGCGCCTTCGATTATCGTAGTCGTATCCTTGTCAACAACGATCTTTCTGGCCTGACCGAGTTGCGACAGTTCGACGTTCTCCAGCTTTATTCCCAGATCCTCGGTGATAACCGTACCGCCCAGACTGATCGCAAGGTCCTGCAGCATCGCTTTGCGGCGGTCGCCGAAGCCCGGAGCCTTGACCGCACACACCTTCAGGATGCCCTGCAGCTTGTTGATAACCAGAGCCGCCATGGCTTCGCCCTCGATGTCCTCTGCCACGATGAACAGAGGCTTGCCGAGTCTGGCGGTGGTCTCCAGCAGCGGAACGAGTTCTCGCACGTTGGATATCTTCTTTTCGTACAGCAGCACGTAGGCGTCTTCCAGCACCGCCTGGAGCGTATCGGCGTTGGTCATGAAGTAGGGCGACAGATAGCCCTTGTCGAACTCCATACCTTCGACCACGGTCAGCTCGTTCTCCATGCCCTTGCCTTCTTCGACCTCGATTACGCCGTCCTTGCCGACCTTATCGATTGCGTCGGCCAGAATCTCGCCGACGGCCGAGTCGTTGTTGGCGCTGATCGTCGCGACCTTAGCGATGTCGCCGTGGCCCTTGACGGGAACCGAAGCCGAGCTGATGAATTTCGTAACAACCTCCGACGCGCTGGTGATCCCGCGCTGAATCGACATCGGATTTGCCCCGGCTGTCACGTGGCGAAGACCTTCGTTGTAAATCGCCTCGGCCAGAACCGTCGACGTGGTCGTTCCGTCGCCCACCAGGTCGCTTGTCTTGCTCGCTACCTGATTGACCATCTTCGCGCCCATATTCTTGAAGTTTTCGGGCAGGTCTATCTCTTTGCTGACCGAAACACCGTCCTTGGTTACCTTCGGAGCGCCCCAGCTCTTCTGAAGAATCACGTTCCTGCCGGTAGGCCCGAGCGTCACTTTTACCGCTCCGGCCAACTGGCCAAGGCCGTCCTTCAGAGCCGCACGACCGAAATCATCGAACATCATTTGTTTTGCCATGGGTATTACCTCTTTACTATCGCAAGTTTAGTTTGCCGTATCCTTTTGCCTTTGGAAGCGTTTTGTTATTCCAGTATGCCGAGGATTCCGCTTTCGCTGATAATGACGTACTTCTCGCCGTCAACCTCGACCTCACTGCCGCTGTACTTACCGTAGATGACCTCATCTCCTTCCTTGACGCCCATCGGGCTTCGCTCGCCGTTGTCCTGCAGTTTGCCCGGACCCACGGCAACTACCTTGCCGATCTGCGGCTTCTCTTTTGCCGCATCCGGAAGAATGATCCCGCCGGAGGTCTTTTCCTCGGCTTCCGATTGTTTCACCACGACTCTGTCATCCAAAGGTTTCAGCTTCATATCCAACTCCTTGTTTATATTCGACTTACGTCTAAATTCGTTTTATATTTCCCACCTCGGTTCCGCTGCTAACGCATCATCGGAACCAGTTTTACACTCTTAAGATTCATTACGCTGCCGCCGACCAGCTTCTTGGGTACGACCTTGAGCGTATATTCACCGGCCTCGACAAGTCTGACCGAGCCGATTGTTTCGGCCGTAAAGTTCGTCCAGCCGCCGGTGCCTGAGACCTTTGCCGCTACATCTTTGCGGCCCACGCTGACGACGTACTCGGTTCCGCCCGAGCCGCTGCAGGCGTAAGTTATCCTCACATTGAAAACGCCGGGCTTATCCACGACAAAGTTCCAGCTTACGTAATCGTCGGCCTTGGTCCAGAAGCCGATATTGTCCTTGCCGCCGCCGGACTCATATTTGGCGGTATTGCCTTTAATCCTGGCATTGGCCGCTCTCATCGTAACGGTTCCGTCGTTGGCCTGGGCGGCTTGAATATCCAGAACCTGCGGCTCGCCCACGATATCGAGCACGACGACCGTGTTGACAGGGTCCGGAGCGGATTTGGGCACCGATATAACCGTAGTGGCCACACCGTCTTTGCTCACGTCCAAGGCTCTGCCGCTTGCCAGCAGGTACGCCTTATTAACCTTGTTCTTCAACTGCTCGACGACGAGTTTGCCATCTTTGGGCCAGTCGAAAACGTGCAGATACAGCTTGCCTTTCTTGGCGGTGCAACGGCCCCATGGCAGCTTGCCCAGAGGACTGGCTTTCGTAGCGTAAATGCTTTCGCCATTCTTGTCCATCCAGTCGCCCATGGCCGCGAGTCTCTCGACGCTCGGCTGCGGGATAAGACCTTTGGAGGTGGGCCCGACGTTGAGCAGGAAGTTGCCGCCTTTGCTGGCGATATCCGCCAGCTTGCGAAGCAGATCTTCGGTGCTCTTCCAGTTGTCGTCGTAGCTCTTGTAGCCCCAGGTGTCGTTCATGGTCATGCAGGTTTCCCAGTCCACGCCCGGAAGACCCGTTGCAGGAATCTGTTGCTCGGGCGTGCCGAAGTCGCCGGCGAAGGCGCCTTCTTTGGTCGTTCCCTGCATGCCCTTGCGACCCTTGCCTACTCTGTTGTTGATGATCAGGTCCGGCTGAAGTTCCAGAAGCCAGTTGTAAAGCTCCTCACCCTGGTCTTCGGTCCAGTCCTTGATCCACTCACCGTCGAACCACAGTACCCCGAGAGGACCGTAATTTGTGATGAGTTCCTTGAGCTGAGGCTTCATATAGTTTTCGACGTACTTGTCGAAATCCGGATTGCTCATGCCGCCGTTGTTGTACGTGGGATAAAACGGCGCCTGGGCGTTCGGATGATGCCAGTCCATGATCGAATAATAGAAGCACATCTTTACCCCGTGCTTCTTGCACGCATCCGAAAGCTGCTTGAGAATATCGCGGTCGTACGGACTGGCGTCCATAATGTCCCACTCGGTGACCTTAGAATCCCACAGGCAGAAGCCGTCGTGATGCTTGCTGGTGATGACCATGTACTTCATTCCGGCGTCTTTGGCGATTCTGACCCACTCGTCGGCGTCGAACTTCGTCGGATTGAACTGGTCGGCGAACTTCTCGTACTCTGAGATCGGAATATCCGCCCGCTCCATGATCCACTCGCCGATTCCGCCGATCCGCTTGCCCTTGTAGGTCCCGGCGGGAACGGAATACAGGCCCCAGTGGATGAACATGCCGAAACGTGCGTCCCGCCACCACTGCATCCGCTCGTCCTTGCCGAGCTGATCGGCCGCCGGAGCAACCGAAACGATTGTGCTCAGCAGCACTGTAAGTGCCGCCGCAATCGTAAGCAGTCCGCCCGCATTGATGCGATTGGCCGAGTTGCTCTCTGTGTTAATCATCTTAATCTCCTTATTGTGGTTCACACTGGCACTGCATGCGCCGGTACGGGTTGAGGGCTTACATCATGCCGCCCATGCCGCCCATGCCACCCATACCGCCCATGCCGCCCATATCGGGGCCGCCGGCCGGTGCTTCAGGTTTGTCTTCAGGCTTCTCGGTGACCAGGCAGTCCGTTGTAAGCAGAAGGGCCGCAATGCTGACCGCGCTCTGCAGGGCGATTCTGGTGACCTTCGCCGGGTCGATAACACCGGCTTCAATCAGGTCTTCGAACTTGTCGCTGGCGGCGTTGTAGCCGAATGCGTCCTTGCCCTCGACCACCTTGTTGACGATAAGGCTGGCCGCTGTGCCCGCGTTCTGTGCGATGGTGTAACAAGGCCGCGAAAGGGCTTGGCGAAGGATGTTGACGCCGATCTTCTCGTCGCCGGTAGCCTTGATCTTGTCGAGTGCGTCCAGGCAGCGAATCAGTGCCACGCCGCCGCCGGCAACGATGCCTTCTTCTATTGCGGCTCGTGTGGCGTGCAGCGCGTCTTCGATTCTGGCCTTCTTCTCTTTCATCTCGGCCTCGCTGGCGGCTCCGACGTTGATCTGTGCAACTCCGCCGGTGAGTTTGGCCAGACGCTCCTGCAGCTTCTCGCGATCGTAATCGCTGGTGGTTATTTCGATCTCGGACTGAATCTGCTTGATCCTGCCGCTGATTGCCTCCGAACTGCCGGCGCCTTCGACCAGGACGGTATTGTCGTTGTCGATGGTGGCTTTCTTGACTCGGCCGAGCTGGTCGAGTTCGATGTTGTCGAGCTGAATGCCCAAATCCTTGAAAATGGGCTGAGCGCCGCTGAGCACCGCGATATCCTCGAGCATGGCCTTTCTTCTGTCCCCGTAGCCGGGGGCCTTGACGGCAGCGACCTGCAGAATGCCCCGCAATTTGTTGACAACCAGCGTGGCGAGTGCTTCGCTTTCCACGTCCTCGGCGATGATTAGCAGCGGTTTCTTGGTCTCGGCGACCTTCTCAAGCAGCGGAACCAGCTTTCCTACGTTGCTGATCTTCTCTTCGTAGACCAGGATGTAGGGCTTGTCCAGTTCGCACGTCATGTTTTCCTGGTCGGTTACGAAGTGCGGCGAGAGATAGCCGCGGTCGAACTGCATGCCCTCGACGAAATCGACGGTCGTCTCGAAGCTTTTGCCTTCTTCGACCGTGATGACTCCGTCTTTTCCGACTCTCTGGAATGCATCGGCCATTGTTTTGCCGATTTGCTGGTCGTTGTTGGCGCTGATGGCCGCGATGTTGACAATATCGCTGGTTTTGGCGATGTCGACGGGTCTGGCCAGGCTTGCGAGTTTGTCCGTTACGGCCATCGAGGCCTTGTTCATGCCGCGAGCCAGCGACATCGCGTCGGCCCCGGCTGCCAGGTTACGGAAAGCCTCGCGGAAGATTGCTTCGGTAAGCACGGTTGCCGTCGTGGTGCCGTCGCCGGCGATCTTCGAGGTCTTACTTGCGGCCTCTTTTACCAGCTTGGCGCCCATATTCTCATCTTTGTCGAGCAGATCGACTTCCTCGGCTACGGTAACGCCATCCTTGGTTACCGTGGGTCCGCCCCAGCTCTTGTCGATGATTGCATTTCGGCCTCTGGGTCCGAGCGTTGGTTTTACCGCCGAGGCGAGCTTTTCCACGCCCGCCAGCAGTTTCGCTCTTGCATCAGCTTCAAATGCGAGGTTCTTAACTGCCATAATTTGTTGCCTCCTTCTATAAGTCTGCAATTGATTACAGGTAAACCGTCTGTTTACACTTTGACCGGTTAGTCTCCGTGCAAATGCTGTACCAACCAGGGCCGGCGGAGGGTGCGGATTTCGCGTGTTTGATGTAAGTCATTGGTTCGCAGGCGTTTAGGGAAAAGCAAAAAAAGGTCGGTAGGTGCGATAATAGCCCCGGAGCCGCTGTTAGAATACCAATTATGGCATGATCGGCTGCGGCTATACGCCAAGATGGCAGGTGTTAACTCGAAAGATTTGGAGGATTCTCAATACTTCACGGGGTCGGTGGTCTGAGTTTGGTGGTGGGTGAGGAGTTTTTGTGTGTCCGGTTCGTTGGCGAGATCCTTTGCGTACAGGCCGGCGAGGGAGAGGCCGGTGAGTTTGATGAAGTTTCGTCGGTTTGTCGTGAGGTGAGTAGTACATGGCGAGCAGCACTGCAAGTGCGGGATGTGCCGGGCTGGTTGCATGTGGCGAGAGACTGTTGTATTAGGGGCTTGTGAGCTGGTATCGATTCTTGGTAAAGTCCGGGTTCGTTAATAAGAGACGACTGTGGCTTCAGGTACGCAGCTCATCTGGTTGAGAAATCTGTTGTTTATAGACATTTTCTGAATGGTGCCCATATGAAAAAATCGAGATGCGAGGACGAACGGGTCTGGCGGAGGGATTTTCTGAGGTCGGCGGGATCAGCGGCGCTTGGTGGCGGGGTGCTGGGGCGGCTTTTTGGGAAGGCGTGTTTCGGAGCACAGAGCGAGAAGGAGGCCGTTCGGCGGCTTTTCTCATCGGAAGATGCGGATGTCATGGCTTTGACGGAGCGTGTTTTCGAGAAGTGCATTCTGGCGAAGATTCAGGAGCCGACGCCGCCGTTGAAGCACCGCTGGATTCGGCCGGGAGGGCCTTATTACCTGGGGCAGTGGATATGGGATACGATGTTCGTAGTCGATCTGCTGAGTATTCTGCCGGACAAGAATGGACTGATTCGCGAGATTTTTCAGAACTATTGGGATTTTCAGGATCGGTGGAATGCGCAGATGCCGGAGTACGCGCATGACATGGTTACGGTCGCGATCAAGACCGAGCCGCAGGAGGTGCGCCAGTTTTCGCAAATTCCAATTCTGGCGTGGGGAGTGGAACGCGTCTACCGGCGAAACAGAGACCGTGAGCTGCTCGAGCAGTGTTTGGATCGGCTGGAGCGGTTTCATGAGTGGTTCTGGCGCGAGCGGGATGTGAACAATGTCGGGATGGTAACCGTCGGCTCGTACAGCGGGAAGGTGCAGCATGCGCGGTGGGAGACTTTCGATTACGAATGCAATATGGACGAGCTTGGCCTGACGAAGCATCCGTCGCGCGAAGGGCCGCAGGAGGGGGCCTGGTACGGAGATATTTATGTGACGGGCAATACGTCATATCTGATTATGGGCGAGCGCAGTCTTGTGCGGCTGGCGGAGACCGTCGGCGACAAGCAGATGGCGGCCCGGCGCAGGCGACGGATCGACAGGGCGGTGCGGGCGATGCGTGAACACATGTGGGATGAGGAGGCGGGGGTGTTTTTGTCGGTGAAGCGTGATACGATGGAGAATATCCGGGTGGGGACAATCAGCAGTTGGCTGCCGCTGACGGCCGGTGTTGCGACGGAGGCGATGGCTGCGCGCATGGCGGAAGTTCTCTGCACACCCGCGTGGCAGACGCCGCTTCCGGTGCCGACCGTGGAGAGAACGGATCCGCGATGGAAGTCGAACCGTTTCTGGCGCGGGGACGTGTGGCCGCCGACGAACTACCAGATAGCGAGCGGTCTGGCCGATTATGGGTATAAGGAACTTGCGGCCGAAATAGCGGATAAGACAATCGCGAACGCTATCGAGAACGGGATCAGCGAACATTACGATTCGGTATCGGGCAAACCTCTCGGCGTGCGGGATTACTGCATGAGCTGTACGCTGGTGACGATGATGCTGGACGGACTTACAAAAAACCACAGGGTGGAGCTTCGTGAGGAAGGCAAGAAAGCAATTTAGCTCGGAACGATTTTAGACTGCATGATGATGAGCACCGGGAGATTTTTTGCTGTTATTATGGTTATTCTGGCGGCATCGGTTCCGGTCTGTCCGGTCAGCATGCGAGGCGGTGGGAGCAGTACGACGAGCAGACGGCCGCGGAGATCCGGCAGGTGGTGCAGGATATCATAGACGAGTACTTCCCCGACGGAAGGCCTTAGTTCGTATTTCGTCGGTGGACTGGCAGTCAAGTCATGCGCGGGTTTCCGTAGGCGTCGTATTCGTAGCGTTCGGTAACGGCTGACGATGCATCCACCTGGGCGACAGTGCTGTAGAGATGATCGTGCACGTGATATCTCCAGTGCATGGGTGCTCCTATCCAGCTTAGAAGGACTTCGTCGATGTAGTTGCCGTAGACAAACCTGTTCTCAAGTGCCGGCGCAGCGTCGCCGCTGTATTCATCCAGGACCTGCCAGTCCTTGCTGTAGAAGTACCGCCTTGTATTGGCGCTGGTTACGTGGTCTTTCTTTTCCATGCGACGGCCCAGGGCGTCGTAGGTGTATTCGACGATGTCGGAGCCGTCCTGCTGAATCTTCGTGAGGCGGTTCTCGTAGTCGTACTCATAGGCATAGCCCCGGCGGTCGTAGATGAGATTGCCCGCTTCGTCATACCTGAGACGGCCGTGCTGTACAGAGCCGTAATCTCGGTCAAATCCATGCCCATATCATACCTCATCGCGTCACACCTGCCCGAAAAAAGTACCCCCCCCCTTTAATTCCCCTGGACACCCTTAATTCCCCTATTTCATTAATGCGCTGACAGGATCGCAGGTACATAGAAACGAACCACTGGGAAACTTGAGTGGCTATTCTGTGTTCGCGGGAATGACACCTATCGTATGAATGCCACATCGCCATAATACTTCATATCCCCCAGGATTCGGGCCTATTGAAAGTAGAGGGCGTTCATTGATTAAATCTGAAATAGTTATTGTCCGTACTTTTCCGATCACCATCAAGTGGTCACCACTATCGACTGTCTGGTCTACGGACAATTCCATATTCGCCATTGCTAGGAGAACGCTTGGGGTTGTTACTGTCTGACTTTCGGTCATCTGAAGGCCACAAGCAGGTATTTTGTTGCAGTCTCTGCCCGAGTGAGTACCACAAAAGATCACCTGCTGCAATAGTCTTGTTCCCGGCACTGATAAAACAAATTCTTCTGCGACTGAAAATAGTCTGGACGAATAGTTCGACTTCTGAATCAGAACCGCATAGAGAAGAGGCGAGTACGAACACCACGTATGAAAACATAATGTGATCGCATTATAAGCGGAACTAGAACCCCCGACGATAGCTAAAAGCACTCGTGAGGGTTGAAAGATAAGGCGCAAATCGTCTCGTTGTGCTTTTCTAAAAGCCATATAAATGAAATAGGCCCAGCTATTTACTGCGTCTATGCCTAAAGTATTTGATCAAAAAAGGAATTCCACCCAAAGCAACCGTAATAAGAGCTTTCGCGAGCTCCTTTGGAAGCCATTTGGGCAGGGTTAGAGCCCTAAAGACTGGTCCCACGGCAGGACCGAATACTAGAACTAGT
>CAYOTO010000047.1:0-24780 GCA_964406945.1 uncultured Pirellulales bacterium | reverse complement strand
GTGGGGGGAGTAGGCGTATGCTGGAATGTGAAAATGATGGCCGTAAAAATCATTTCGCAAGGCTTTCTGCTTGGAGAGGGTTGGGTCTGGCGGATAGAGACTGCCGATGCAATTGATGCCATTGACTATGCTGTGTCAATGGGAGCAGACATTTTAAATAGCTCGTGGGGTGGTGATATATTTGACCCTGATCTTCGAGACGCTATCGGAAATGCAGAGAACAACGCTAAGATGTTTGTGGCATGTGCGCATAATGACGGCAGAGATATTGATGAGGTGGCAAAGTACCCAGCGAGTTATAGTCTCGACAATATTATTTCTGTTATGGCAACAGACGGAGATGATGTCAGGTCGGAATGGCCTTGGTTGGACGATCCCGGCTCCTCCAACTGGGGAGCAGACTCAGTCGACATTGCTGCGCCAGGTACGGATGTCTTTAGCTGTGTGCCTGGAAACGCTTATGATTACTATTCAGGCACATCGATGGCGACTCCTTATGTTTCGGGTGCTTGTGCACTGGTGTGGGCGGCGAGTCCAGATTTGTCCTTGTATGAGGTCAAGCAGATCGTTCTGGGCAGTGTGGATGTCCTGCCGCAGTTGGAGAACGATCCAGTTCTGGGGCGGTTGTGTGCGACAGGTGGTCGATTAAATCTGCATCAGGCATTGTTAGATGCAACGAGAGAGCCGGCTCACTGGTGGAAACTGGATGACGGTTCGGGATTGGAGGCGTTTGATTCATCAGGGCGGCGTCATGGGACGCTTTGTCCGGGTTTTCCGATTGACGACAGTCAATGGATTGGCGGACGGGTTGACGGAGCATTGTCTTTCGACGGTATTGATGACTATGTAGAGATCGGCCCGTTGAATGCGTTGAGTACGTCGGAGGTAAAAATCTCGGCGTGGATATATCCGAGTGCCGTGAACGTCGATCATGCGCCGATTCTAGGTCAATACTACCGTGAGGAAATAGCGGGTATGCCCGGACAGTATGACTACTTTGGTTATGATTTCTGCCTACTGAACAATCGGGTGGCTTTCTATGTGGGTAATACAGAAGCGTTATCAACAATGACCGTCAATGCCAACGAATGGTATTATGTGACAGGGGTCTATGATGGTGAGGTGATCGAGGTTTATATCAATGGGCAATTAGCCGACCGTGAGGCTTTCCAGGGCGCCGCAGGAGTGGTGAGTACGGCATATATCGGGCATTCCTTTAGTGACGCCACTGATCCATCGAGTCGCCACTATTTCTCGGGAGTGATTGATGATGTGCGTATATACGGAGACTGCATGCCCGAATGTCATGCGGACTATAGTGAATGGGTAAGTGTCGGCAAGCCGAATTGCTGGTGTTTCGAGAGTCAGTGTTATGGGGATGCGGACGGGCAGATTGAGGGCGGAGGCAAGATTCCTCTTTGCGCAGTTTCGACGAATGACCTGAACATACTCATGGCGGCGTGGCAGATTCCGGAGCCGCCGGAGGGCCCAGGCATTGAAGATGTGAGAGGGCCTAACGGTGAATTAGGTATATGCGCCGATTTTGATCATGCGACTCAGGGGGGAGGTAAAGTGCCGGTTTATAGAGTCGGCTCGAACGACCTGAATATTCTTGTTGCCAGTTGGCAAGTGCCGGAGCCGCCGGATGGGCCGGGGATACCTAGCGATTGTCTCAGTTGCGCGGGCGCCGGCACAATGGCCTTGAGCGGAGACTTCGAGACGTTGACGATGGATGCCGTGGCAAGCGGGACAGATTTTGCAGCGATTACGGCCTGGTTGGAAGAGGTATGGCTGGACTCGACGGTTCTGGAGAAGGTTGATGAGGACCAGTTAATGCGTTTGACGGAGTCTATTGCCGAGCTACTGGAGGAATAGTGCCTGTCGTCAGGCTACGTTAGCATCTGGACGAATTTGAAGACGTCGCCGCCGGCTCCGCAGGCGAAGCATTTGTATATCTGTTTTACGGGGCTGACGTTGAAGCTGGGGCGGTGGTCTTCGTGGAAGGGGCAGAGGCCGACCATTTCGCGGCCCTTGCGGGTGAGGCTGAGGTGCTCGGAAATGACGTCTATGATGTCATTCGCCTGCTGGACTTTTTCGATTGTTGTCTGGTCGTATAAAGGCACTTTGGTTCAAGTAAAAAGTGAAAAGTAAAAAGTAAAAAAGGCTTTGCCGGGTCGGGCGTTTGGCTACTTCTGTAATGCGTTCTTATTCGGTGGCCAGATGCTTCGCTGCGCTCAGCATGACAAAAGTCGTGACGAAATTCGAAATTCTAATATCGAAATTCGAAACAAATTCGAATCAGGCAATGTTGCAAACGGCCCTGCGCCGGTCCGGCGTTTTTGTTTGTACGTTGTAAGGGTTCGCCCCCGTTTCTGGTTTTTGTTCGGGCCTTGCGGCGTGCTCTGGGTATGCAGGTTGTGCTGCAGCACCGTAGCGGGCGCCGGTCGGGCCTTCATGTTATCTCCCCTTGTCAGGGTTGCCTGGTACTCGTTCTTTGCCGGGGTTTACGCGGGCCCCGGGGCCGAGCGTGCGCGGGATGAACTTCCCATAAAAAGTGCACTATTCGACTATAATAATATAGTCAAGGATCGCGAAAAGTCAAGTCGGGCAAAAAAAAGGGCTGTAGGGGCCGAAAAACGGGTTTTCTTTGTAATGCGACATTTGGTCAGATAAGACAGGAGGGATTACTGATTGTCGATTGCCGATTAGGTGTGGACGGTTGGCCGTGGGGTGGTTGGGAAAATAACACTGTTATGGCGCCACCGCTGCGATCTGCACTGTTGCGCACAAATACGCATCGATAGAATTCGGGCGCACCGTATTCCGCTTCAATGGCAGAGTCCGTGATGAGTGTCTGAACATGGAACTGTTCTACGGCCCCCAGGACAGCCGATGATCAATCAATGCGTACCGGCACTACTTCAACGCTGAACGGCTCCACGGGGGGATCGGCGATATGCCCCCGCTCGAATTCAAAAAGCGTTGGTTGGAAGAACACCCTCAGTTTACGGGGGCTCTGCCCCCCGGCCCCCGGGATTTGTCGCTTACGGCATCAAAGCAGGATGAAAAGACGCAGAGCCGGACAATCTCGGCATTGCGACACCATCCGGCTCCTGCTGCGATGACCGGCCGACGCTCGGGTTGCGTCCGGCGCAGAGCCCTACCCTTCGGCCGGCAAGCACAAAATATTCAAAAACAGAACAGTTGCAAGAGGAATGTTAAACAGTACAATACAAATCGGAAATCCTAACCATTAAAATGGCCCTAATAAAGGGGTACAGTCAGATCTATTGATTCGGTGTGTAGTTTTTTTGCTAATTACACGGGTGGATTTTGCCGCTATAATGAGCAGAGTATGCAGCGCATGGGGGTTTTGAGTCATCATGGCGTTTGCGGTCGTTTTCGCGGGGGCGAAGAAACTCTCATTGGCGGATACGTACGCGTGTATTGCGAGAGCTGCAGATAAGATTCGAAGGTCCTGTCGCGAGTGGGCGGCGGATTCTCAGGGTAAAACAGAACATTAAAGCCTGCGGTCAGCAGTTAGGAGAGAAATAATGGCTAACAACGAATCAACAGAAAGAGGTGAAAGAGTGGTCAGGGTAGAGGAGCATGAGGACCGGCCGGGCCAGGGGTTCTGGTACAGAAGGCGGATCAGTTGGGGGGCGATTATCGCCGGTGCGATTATCGTGATTATGGTTCAGCTTACTCTGGCGCTGCTGGGGCTGGCGATTGGGCTTTCGACGGTCGATCCGATGCAGGAGCAGCAGCCGACGGAGGGGTTCTTTACCGGAGAGATGATCTGGTGGGTTATCAGCGGTCTTATCGCGCTGTTCTGCGGCGGTGTGGCCGCGGCGCGGTTGTCGGGCCTGCGGACCGGACTGCTGCACGGGCTGGTAACGTGGGGCCTGGTAACGCTGCTTTCCATCTGGATGCTGACGAGCGCGGTCGGGACGATAATCGGCGGTGCTTTTGCGACTGTGCGGAGTTCGATTGCGGCGGCTGCCGAGGCGGTTCCTGAGTGCGTGAGCGTTTCAACCGGACAGGACGGGAAAGCGGCGGATGCGAACAGTGTGTGGCTTCAGATTCAGGATGAGGTGAGGCAGATGCTGAAGCAGACGGGCAAGGAGGAGTTGCAGCCGGAGCAGTTGGAGCAGGAGGCCGAGCAGGCCCAGGAAACGGTTACCGAGGCCGCGAAGGAGGCGGCGAAACAGCCGCAACAGGCTTATGATGAGATAATGCAGGCGCTGGATAAGCTGCTGCGACAGGCTATGGGTGTTGCTTCGGAGGTGGACCGTGAGGCGGCGGTAAATGTGCTGGTGAAGCGGACGGATATGTCGCGCGAGGAGGCTCAGAAGACGGTGGACCGTTGGATTGAGGCCTACCAGGAGGCGACGAAGGAGCTGGCGCAGACGGCCAAGGAAGTCAAGAAGGAGGCTGCCCAGACGGTGGCGAAAGTAAGCCCCGAGGCGGTCGATGTGGCGACTGCGGCGGCGTGGTGGTCGTTCGGTATGCTGGTACTGGGGGCGATTGCGGCTGCCGTCGGCGGGGTTGTGGGAATGCTGGGCAATCCGAAGCCGGAATGGGAGTGAGCCGGGGGCGCTAATTCGCGCAGAAGCGTGCATGGTCGGAGGGTGTTCGAGAAGGACGGGCTGGATGTCGTATTCCAGTGCTGTTCGGTCGGCAACGCTTAGTATGGCAAGGGAGTTAAGTAAAAGTCAAAAAGTAAAAATGCTTCGCCGGACCACGGCGTTTGGCGCTTAGTATGGGAACTTTACATTCGGTGGCCAGATCCTTCGCTTCGCTCAGGATGACAGATGATTTGGCCCTGCCGGGTCAGAGCGTTTGGTGGTTGCTATGGTGACATTGCGTTCGGTGCCCAGATGCTTCGCTGAGCTCAGCATGGCAAATTAGTAAAGACTAAGAAGTGCCTGGGCGGCGCACAGGGCGCTGTGTGGGGCTGGGTCGACAAGCAAGATCGCGTCAGGGATAGCGATTATTAGCGTGCTGCCTTGGCGCCTTGTTTGTCGTTCTTGTTTTTATGTTTGGTTCGGTTTGTAGTCGGGGTTTTTGGGTGGGAGTTCGGCGTTTGTCTGTTCGAGCCAGGTGTCAAGTTTTTCGGTGAGTTCGGCGGTCAGTCGGGGATTGTCCCGGGAGATGTCGGTGGTTTCGGAGAGGTCTTTTTCGAGGTTGTAGAGTTCGACGGAGTCATCTTCGAAGAATTTGATGAGCTTATAGGGGCCCTGCCGGATTGCGGCTCCGAGCCGGTTTGAGCGATGCCAGGCGTAGTTGGGATAGTGGAAGCAAATTGCATTACGGCGGAGGGGGCCTGAGCGGGTGAGCAGGGGCAGAATACTCTCACCGTCGAGGGGTTTTTGGGGCTTGAGGCCGGCGGCGGCGAGGACGGTGGGGTAAAGATCCGTGCTGATGACGGGTGTGCGGCAGGTGGATGCGGCGGAGATTTTCTGCGGCCAGCGGACGATGAGGGGGACGCGGATTCCGCCTTCGTAGAGGTGCCCTTTCGATTCCCTCAAGGGGCGGTTGTCGGAGACGCCGTTAAATCCGCCGTTGTCGGAGGTAAAGATCAGCATCGTGTCTTCGGCGAGGTTCAATCGGTTCAGTTCGGCCATGAGGCGGCCTACGGCGGCGTCCATGGCTTCGATCATTGCTCCGTAGCGTGCGTCCTTGAGGCCGGGGCCGAGGCGGGATTCGTATTTTTTGACGAGGGGGTCGGGGGCTTCCATGGGCCAGTGGACGGTGTAGTTCCAGAGGGCGATGAAGAACGGGCCGGAGCGGTTTTGGCGGATGAAGGTGATTGCTTCATCCGCGAGGCGGTCGGGGAGGTATTCGCCGGTTTTTCGCGGGGGGATATTGTGGATTTTGTAGGGGTCGAAATAGGTTGGCGGGCCGCCGTATGCGCAGCCGCCGATGTTGAGGTCGAAGCCCTGGTACTGGGGTTCGTATTCGAGTTCGCCGAGGCCGTGTTTGCCCGCCCTGCCGGATAGATGCCACTTGCCGAGGAATGCGGTGGCGTAGCCGGCGGATTTCAAGCGTTCGGCGACGGTTGTGCGGGACGGCGACAGGTAGTCGAGGGTTTCGGCTGAGAGGAGTTTGGGGTTTTTGGGTGAGAAGGACGGTCGGTCGGGGATGTGGTTGGTTATGTGGAGGCGTGCGGGGGACAGGCCGGTCATTATTGAGGCGCGAGTGGGCGAGCAGACGGGGGCGGCGGCATAGTTGTCGGTGAATCGCATGCCCTGTACGGCGAGTTTGTCGATATTGGGGGTGTCGAGGCGGGAGTTGCCCTGGCAGTGGATGTCCATCCAGCCGAGGTCGTCGATCATAATGAGTATAATGTTGGGGCGTTTTTCGGGTGCGCCGGGGATGCGGGTCGGCAAGGCGGCGGCGAGGGCCGCGGCTTTTAGGAAGTTTCTTCTGGTTATGAGGGTCATGAGAGGCTCCAAATTGCTTATTCGATGATGGGCAGTCGAAAGAAATCAGTGCTGGTTTTTGTTACGGCGGCGGCGAAGGTGTCATAGTCGACGCCCTTGAGGTCGGCGAGGAAGCGGGCGGTATGGACCATGAGGGCCGGTTCGTTGGTTTTCTGTTTTCGCATCGGCTCGGGGGACATGAAGGGGCAGTCGGTTTCGAGCATCATTCTGTCGAGCGGGGTGCGCTGTGCGGCGGCCCGTGCGATTTGGGCGTTCTTGAAGGTGACAACGCCGGTGAAAGAGATGTACCAGCCGCGGTCGAGGACGATGCGGGCCTGTTCGGCGTCGCCTCCGAAGCAGTGGAAGACGATGCTGTGTATGCCGGAGGCGTGGCGGTCGAGGATGTCGATTGTGTCTTCGAACGCCTCGCGGGAGTGCACGATGACGGGCAGGTGAAGTCGGCGGGCGATGTCGAGCTGCTGGGCGAAGACGCGTTTCTGGTCGGTGCGGGGGGAGTAGTCGTAGTGGTAGTCCAGGCCGGTTTCGCCGAGAGCTACGACCTGTTCGGACTGTGCGAGGCGGTCGAGTTCGACGAGCGTTTCGGCGGTGACGTCTTTGGCGTCGTGGGGGTGGATTCCGACTGTGGCGTAGAGGTTGGATTGTCGGGCGGCCAGTTTTACGGCGGCGGCGTTTTGGCGCGGCTCGGTGCCGACGGTTATCCACTGGCGCACGCCGGCCTGGCGGCTTCGCTCCAGGACAGCGTCGACCTGCTCGGCGAGCGGGCCGAAGGTCAGGTGGCTGTGTGTGTCTATCAGGTGCATATTCGCGGTCCTTAAAAGTACATTCGAGGGGGTATGGTAATTGAAAGGCGGGTCGAATGCAATGCAGACTTTTGAGTCCGGGTAAAGGGGGTGTACTAACAATTTGTGGCATATCGACCGGGTTTCGGCCGGAAATCTCTTTCGGTGCCCAGATGCTTCGCTTCGCTCAGCATGACACCTGTATGTATACATTTTCGCCATATTACTTTCGTACACCCGGTAAAGGACAGCTCAGGGGTTATTCGGCTATTGACGAACTGAGAATATGAAGAGGGTCGCGGCTGCAGGTTCTTGGGCGGCTTAACGGCCTGATATGCGGACAGTAAGAGTCTGTGTGTGAATATTAGTGACAACGTGCTGCAGGGTGGTCTGATATGCAGGTCCGGGACTTGCTGGATGCTTGCCGTGACCAGTATAATGGCAAGTAGAAAAGGAGCCCAAAGCACTTGCTTGACAGGGAATGTTCGGTTAGAATAGCGTCGGGTCTAGCTGTTGCGGTGGCCGCACAGTTGTTGTGGTACGGCCCGGTAAGGAGCGAACAGGCATGGACGGTACTACAAAGTCGGTTCTCGGTATTAAGGCGGAAATCGATGAGTTGAGGCGACAGATCGCGGCTCTGCGGTCGAGTAACAGTTGTGGGAAGATGGCAGATGAGCGGCTGGGACAGGAGAGGGGCGATCTGAAACTGGTCGAGGCGGTAGTTGGGGCTATCGATTGCGGCCTGACGGTGCGGGACAGGGATTACACGCTCACTTATATGAACCGGGTTGTCCGGGATATATACGGGGACAGAAGGGGTGAGAAGTGCTATCGCGTTTTCGAGGGGCGGGACAGCGTATGTGAAGGTTGCCCGGTCGAGTTTGCATATCGCGACGGCAAGTCGCACACATCGCTTCGCGAGGTGATCTCGCCTTCGGGTCAGGTTGAATACTGGGAGAACACGGCAAGCCCGATTTTTGCTTCTGATGGTGCGGTCGAGGCCTGTCTGGAGATAAACAGGAATGTTACGGCACAGGTAAAATCCAAGCGGGAGTTGCGGAAGACGAGAGATTTTTCGAAGAAGCTGCTTGAGACGGCCAACGCTTTGATAGTGGTTTTGGACAGTGCAGGTAGAATTGAGAGGTTTAATGCGTGTGCCGAGCAGATAACGGGATATTCAAAAGAAGAAGTTCTTGGCCGAAGTTGGTTCGATACATTCATCAAGAAAGGGGATCAGGAAAAAATTCGAGCTGTATTCGGAAATGTCCTGGAGATGCGGGAAGGCTACGAAACATTCACTCACGAGAAGGCGATTTTGACAAAGGACGGAGCCGAGCGTCTTCTGGACTGGCACAATCAGGTTATTCGCGACGAGAGCGGCGGCATTAGTGCTGTGATAGCGATAGGCGTCGATGTGAGCGAACAGAGGGCGACGGAGAAGGACTTGCGAGATTCGGAAGAGAGGTTTCGGGTTTTTTCCAACGCAGCCTTCGAAGGAATCGTCCTTTCGGAAAACGGCGTCTTGATCGACGCCAACCGGGCATTGCTGGAGATGTTCGGGTACGATATGGAGGAGTTGAAGGGCAGGAGTGTTATCGACTTTGTCGCGGCCGAAGACAGGGAACTTGTGAAGAGCAGAATGCTGGGCGGATTCGACGGCATATATGAGCTTAAAGGAGTACACAGAGACGGAAGGATTGTGGATGTCGAGGTGAGGGGCCGAGCTGTTACTTATCAGGGACGGGAGCTTCGCATGACGGCGGTTCGTGATGTGACGGCCCGCAAGGAGATGGAGGAACAGGTTAAAAAGCACCGGGCGGATATGGCCCATGCATGGCGGGTGAATGCGATGGGCGAGTTGGCATCCGGTCTTGCGCACGAGTTGAACCAGCCGTTGACGGCTATCGCCAATTATGCGAACGTCTGCAAGATGCTGCTCGATAGAGAGCGTGAGACGCGACAGCAGGTTAAGGAGATACTTGGGGATGTTACTGCTCAGGCGGAGCGGGCGGCGGAGATTATTCGCAGGCTGCGGGCTCTGGTTATAAAGAGACCGCCGCGTCAGTCGACATTCTGTTTGAATGATGTAGTGGCAGAGGCGCTGGAATTCGAGAAGATGGACGCTCAGGCCAGAGGCGTGATTGTGGAGACCGAACTTGATGACGCCCTGCCGCTGCTTCTGGGCGATCCGATTCAGATCGAGCAAGTGGTTCTGAATCTGGTTCGCAACGGTCTTGAGGCGATGGAGCGAATCGAGGCGGGCAAGAAGCGATTGACGGTGAGAACGTGTCGGGATGACGGGAAGGTGAGGGTGGAGGTAAGTGATACCGGCGTTGGGCTTTCCGGGGAGCTTGGAGAAAAGGTGTTTGATTCCTTTTTTACGACGAAGGAGAGCGGTCTTGGAGTGGGGCTTTCGCTTAGCCGGTCAATCATTGAGGCGCACGGCGGGAATTTGCGGGCCCAGACCAATGAGAGCGGCGGGGCCACGTTCTGTTTCAGCCTGCCTGTGGGAAGGCGGAGCGCGGATTTGCCGAGGGGAGGTTAGTGACGTAGGACGGGATTGGGAGTTCTGAAGATGTAGATTACGTGGGGTCGGGGTTGGGGGGCGGTGATTGTGGGGGTGGCTGGAGGCAGGTTATGCGCGGCGGCACGGGAGACGGTTACCAGGCAGAACGGGGGCTGGGCCGAGTTGCGCAGGCTCAGTGCGGTCAGGGCGGCTATGATTATTACTACGAGCATTATGCGTACGCAGAGTTGGCCGAGTGGGCCTCGAGTGCTCATCACCATTCCTCCATCTTATGTCTTTTTGGGGCGCTGCACGCGCAGGGCGTACAGGGCTCGATGAAGTAATCGGCGGGCAGGTGTGAGGGCTTGGTTTTTTTTGCGGATTTCGGGCAGGTATCGGGTGCGGTCCCATAGTAGGCGGGGTCAGGGCGAGCAAAGGGTGATGAGGGGCGGGAATGATATTGAGCGTTCAACGATTACGGGACGTATCGCGAATCCGGTAAGAGACTGGAAGTTGGCATAAGAGGTATGCGGGGATGAGGCTGACATCCTCGCCAGACGGGCGTGGCACGGCCTAGGATTTGTTCTTGTGGAGCCGCTGGTAGACCTGGGGGGTTTTTCCGGAGTGGGGGCAGGCGGTGCAGATTTGTTCGCTTTTTTCGCGGGGGACGGGGAGTTGGATATCGTCGCCGTTGGAGTTGATCTGCTTTGTCACGGATTTGCTGAAACAGCCGCAGCGGGGCGAATCGAACCATTTGCCCATACGCTGCCAGATATCGGCGAGCGGTTCTTCATTGATGTTGCCGAGGGACAGAGGGGTGAGGTCGCAGGGACAGACATTGCCGATCGCGTCGACGTAGAGGTGGTGGAAGCCTGCGCCGCAGCCCATCATTTCGTCGGATTCGAGATAGGCGAAGCAGGCGACGGAGGGGCCTTTTCGGCGGCGATTCCATTCGGCGTGGAAGTCGGCGAGTTCGCGGGCCTGTTCAGCGGTGAGGACGTGTTCGGTCTTGCCCTGGTAGTTGCCGGTGGGTATGGGTTCGAGGATGCGGAATTCGTGGAGATCCATGTCGGCGGCCATTTGTGCGAGGCGGTGGAGTTTGCCGGATGTAAGTTTGTCTCTGGTGCCGACGGTCGAGATGGATGTGTAGAAGCCGGCAGCGGCGGATATTCGTATGGCTTTAAGGGCGGTGGCGAAGGAGCCGGGGACGCCTCTTATCGCGTCGTGTTCTTCGGGGTCGGGGGATTCAATTCCGACGGTGAGACAGTCGAGGCCGGCGGATGAGAGGTCTTTTGCCAGAGGCTCGGTGAGGTTGTGGCCGGTGGTGAAAATGATCGAGGTCGCTTCGGGGCGTACGGCTTCGACTAGTTTGGCGATGTCTTTTCGCAGGAGCGGTTCTCCGCCTGTGAAGCCGACGATCATGGTTCCGAGTGCCTTAATCTGCTCGATTACGTCGAGGGTGGCGGCGGTGTCCATGTGGCCGGCGGCTCGCAAGCCGTAGCTGCAATGTGGACATTTGTACGGGCAGTTTTCGGTGAGGGCCAAGTATGTCGAGATGGGGATTCGTTTTGCCTGCGAGAGAGTCTTGACGAAGCGGTCGAAGCCGGGGGAAGGGAACGGAGGGATGAAGGTGTTTATGAAGATGCGGCCTTTGTGGCGGTGTGGGTTGGAATTTCGGAACTTCTTCAGGAAGAAGGGTAAATCCCTGATCGAGAGGCTGTTTACGTGCTTCAGGAACAGGTTGGTTGCGCGGAGCCAGTTCTTCATATAGTGTTTCGTATTGTTTTGGTTATCTCGTCTTCCGTATTCGGTATTTCGTAGTTTTTTGACGGTTGGATTAATGCCAAAACAGAAAACGGGTGGTTTACGACGCCGATATGAGTTTAATCGGCGTGATGGGCTTTGGGAAACAAAAAAGGAAAGAGCAGACAGGGCTATTCGGGCGCGCAGGTAAACGACTAATTCGAAATGTCGGGTCAATTAGTGCTGTATGCGTACTGTTCGCGGGTAGAGCAGACCCGGTTCCGGACGCAAGCGTTAGAGGTTGTGCGGCGGTTCGTCGCGGCCGGTACCGGTCCAGAGGGTATTAACTCCGGGGCCGCCGAGATCGCTCAGGGCCTTTTCGACGGGTCTTTTCGTGTCGGGGTCGACTTCGTATCCGAGTTGTTCATAGGTCATCGCTTCGGCGTGGCCGTCGAGGAATGCGACATTTACTTTGCCGCTGTGGCGGGCGTCGGCCGGTGAGTACTTGAGGGGCCCCACCGACGGGCTCTTTGGAGAAAAGTGGCGAGCCCCCCTGCTGACGGCCATTTTTGGCGGATCTACGAGGTAGGCGTGCTGGCCGTGGGGGATGTCGGAGCCTCGGCTGTCGCAGAATACGACGGTTGAAGCGGGTCGCTTGATGTTGAGGGAGTTCACGGGGTAATTGGCGCAGCCGGTGCCGGCGGGATTGGGGCGGGTGTTGCCGAGGTACTGGAAATTGTAGCCGTAGGCGCCGTTTCGGATGCTGCGGGCGTATTCGTAGTGCTTGAGTGATGGGCACATGTAGTAGTCATTGTCCATTGTGAGGGCTTTGTTGAACTCGTCCTCGGTATCGTACTTGTAGGGATTGATTACGAAACCCATGCCTTCGTTGAGGTACCAGATCCAGCGCGGGCGGTAGCGTTTGTAGGGGCCGACAGTAATGAACTCCGTGCGTTTTCTGAGGCGATCGGGCATGAATTTGCCGTCGTTGGTGTCGAGATAGAGCCTCATCGAGACCGAGAGTCTTCTGACGTTTGCCATGCAGACGGCGCGTCGGCCGAATTTGCGGGCCATGTTCAGCGAAGGCAGGAGCACGCCCATCAGGACGGCGATGATTGATATTACGACAAGCAGTTCTATAAGTGTGAAGGCTTTGCGGCGGGCGTCGGCCCGGTTCTTAGCTGTCTGCATCGGAAGCTCCTTATAAGCATTGTCAAAAGCCGTTTGGCAGTTATAGCTTCTAACAAATACCCCTATAATATTTGGGCGTATTGTTGCAAGGGGCTTTTCGCAGAATTTTTGGCGTTCTTTTTCGCGGAACTGTGCGAGACTTGTAAGTGGTTCGTTTGTCAGGGTTTACGGAACTCGATCCATATTCCGTAATTGATTCTTTTGTCGTGGGCGGCGGATGGGTCGTGTATTTTGTATTCTTCGACGCCTGCTTGCTGCATGATTTCAGTGAGTTCGGCGGCCTTGGCATCGAACGAGTATTTCATGGATTTGCCCTGCTTTTTGCGGATAGCGGTGGCGGTCTCGAGGTCGAGATTGGGCGAGAACCCGCGGCCGATATAAGCGACGCCGCCGGGTTTGAGTACGCGATAGATTTCGGCGAAGGCGGCGGGTTTGTCGTCCCAGGACCAGTAGGAGCCTCTGGAGATGATTACGTCGGCGTAATTGTCGCGGAAAGGCATGTCGTGTACGTCGGCGCGGATGGCGTTTATGCCGCTGTGGATGCCGTTTTCGTGGGCAAGTTTGTAGAAATGCGGGAAGAAGTGGGAGTTGATGTCGGCGTTTATCCATTGCATCGATGTGCGTTTGCGGAGTTCGACGATGAGTGTGCCGGGGCCGCTGCCGACGTCTATACCGATGCCGGAGTTGGCGGCCAGGTCAAGGTGCCGGGCCAGGTATTCGGCCAGCGGAGCGTAAACGGGGGCGAGCGTCGTCCGGCTGGCGCGGACCATGCGGCGGGCAGATTGGTCAGGTCCTGTGTTGCGGCCAGGGTTTGGACCTGATTTATCTGGCGTAGAGCAACCGACGACAACGAATAGCGCCAGAATAAGCGACAGCGTAGTTAATAGTCGAGCCATTTAGTAATTTTCGCAACGTGACCGGATAGTAAGAGACTTGTAATCAACATGAGATAATCACTGTTTCTTCCGGTAGTGGGCAAGTTCAGCATCGGAGAGGTCATCATTGGGTACCAGGCGGTAGTGTTTTTCTTCTTTAATCCGAACTTCATCATCGCACATTTCAAATTCAAAAAGCGCGATAAGATCGTGATCCATAAATTGCGATCCAACCGGGCGACTTACCATGTTCTTAAATTTGGTCTGGCACATTGCAAAGTCCTGCTCGATTTGGACAATGCCAAGTTCGTCATTTGCGCCTTTTACCTGGACTGGCACTATGAAGTGGGTGCCCTGTTTGTTAACCCCGACATACATCTCGTCTGTCTCGACCTGGCCCATTTCCGGAACGGTTGTTCTTAGATGGCTCTGGAGCGAATAGCAAGTAATCCCCAGAAATGTGTCAATCAACCGGTTATACCTGATGATGGCAAGTAACGCCTGCTCATCATTTAATGCATAGCGGGAGATTATTTCCGGTGTTGCGTCAGGTACTTTAACGTATGACAGACGTGGATTGGGAACCACCCGATTAAGGGTTGTTTTTACGAATTTGTACTGGCCTCTGCCGACGGAGCGTATTATCCAAGCTTCACCCTCGGCCAGTAGTTTTGTGATTGAAGACGGGAGCTTATTTCTATAGCGATATGAATAAATTATGTCGCCCAGATTCTTGGGCAGTTTCACGCCAAGTTCTTTAGCGACCGGTTCAAATTCCTCGCGAGCAAAAGTAACCTCAGAAGCTCCTTGGTCATAGTTTTTGAAAAAGACGTTCTCGATCAAACGGTCATACCTATTACGGGACTTACTCACCGACACACCTCCCTTTCCGCCGTTCCACTGTAGTAAGAGTACCTCTTCGCGCAACTGGTCCCCGGTTGCGGTCGAAATTCGAGTTCTGAATAGTTCAAGGTCCAGGATTTCATATCCTGCTTCATGGGCTATCTCCGCAAGTAGTTCCCCTGTTCTTATCATTACCTGCAAATAGGAGGCCTGATCGCCGACAACATATGCCAATCTGGCTCCCGGTTTCAGGTACTGCTGAAGTTGCAGAAAATGTCGTTTCATTCCACCAAAATACAATCTTGTCACACGGTGGTACAGCCGTTCGAATCCAGATGTCTTATTAAGGTCAACTCTGCGTCTTTCGATTTCCCTTGCGATTCTGTCTACAGAACTCCCTTCGGGGATCAATTCATCGTCTCGATCGTTGACGTAGACATTCCTTGTATTTGATCTGAGTAGCCCGTGCTTCAAGCGTCTTAGCTCTTGCTTGCTGCTAATAAGCCCTAAGAGCACAGATTCGAGCCTTGTAGTCCGGGTATAGTCTTTCTCGTTGGGGTACGGAGGAGAGGTTATAACGCCTGAAATGGATTGGTGGCGAAGTTCGCCGTTGATGCGCGTTGAATCGTTGTTATACACGGAGGCAGGCGTTTCGGACACATTTGCAACAGATCGCAAGTCATCAGCCATAAGGCGAACTCTGCGGGCAAAATGGTCAAACACTGCGGCATCCTCTTTCTTCTTTCTTCGGACGCCCACTTCCGGCCCAAACTTGAGATTGCTTGCGCAAAAAACCGCCGTATGAGCAAGGGCTACTAACAGCGCATTCCGAACATCCAAGTCGGAGACTTCTTCAATATGTCTTAGCAAAAGCAAACACTTGTGCAAGGGCACAGGGCTAATCGAATTTTTGAGGAGCAGCTTTTCGCTTTGAGGTTCAAGTTTCAAGAGATCTTGTGTAAGTCCATCGTAGTCGTCAGAAGCGCGATGTGCTATGTCCAATCCTGTCGATTCGAATCGCTTAAAGTCTTTGATCCATGTAGTCTTTGCTTTCGTCGCCAAAGCAGCCACAGCAGTTGCTTCAATTCCTATCGAAGCTATGTCATTCTTCTTTGCTTCAACGAGAGTGGTTCCGGTACCGCAGAACGGATCCAAAATGAGGTCCTTCTTAGAGAAAGACAATCTGTTTAAATAGTCTCGGACAAGGTGAGGCGGGAAAGAGAGAACGAATCTATACCAGTCGTGGAAGGCTCTATCTCCAGCTAGTAACTTGTTGTTCCGCAAGTCGGCGGGTGGATAAATGTCCTTAAACAGCAATTCCATTCCTATTCTCGGTCTGAATATCAGACAGTAGCGACCAACACGAAGAGGTGGCGGCTCACAACTTCATCACAAGTTATATACATCGCATCGCTAAATCTGTCAAGAGCACCCTAACCATGTAAGTCAATATCCGTCGGGTTTATTATGGCGTCTGGGCTTGTGCAGGAGGTCTGGGCGGTGTTTTTTTGTTCTGAGGCGGGCCTGCTCTGCTCTCCATTTTGCGATTCTGGCGTGGTCTCCTGAGAGGAGTATCTGGGGTACTTTCATTCCTCGGAATTCTTCGGGGCGGGTGTAATGGGGGTATTCGAGCAGGCCGTTGGTGAATGAGTCGTCTCTGGCCGAGTCGTCGTCGCCGAGTGCGCCGGGGAGCAGGCGGAGGACGGCTTCGATGATGACCAGGGCCGGCAGTTCGCCGCCGTTAAGGACGTAATCGCCGATGGAGATCTGTTCGGCGTCGAGGCCGGTTCTGATGCGTTCGTCGAAGCCTTCGTACCGGCCGGCGATGAGCAGGAGGCGTCTTTCGGTGCTGAGTTCGGCTGCTTTGGCCTGGTCGAAGGTTCGGCCCTGCGGGGTCAGCAGGATAGTGCGTGGTTTTTCGGGGGCGAGAGCTTTTGCGTGTTCGTATGCGGCGAAGACCGGGCCGGGCATCATGACCATTCCGGGGCCCCCGCCGTAGGGTTTGTCGTCGACTTTCCGGTAGCGGTCGGTGGTGTGGTCTCTTATGTCGGTGAGGGCGATTTCGAGCAGGCCTGTCTGGCGGGCGCGTTTGACTATGGAGCAGTCGAGTGGGGAGTCGAAGAACTCTGGGAACAGGGTTAGGATGTCGATTCGCATTTATGCTCTGCCGGTTGTTCGCGTGATTGGCGGGGGGCTTGTTTTGCAGTCAGAACCGGCATTACAGCAAAAGATAACCCCGGGTGGAACCCGGGGCTATTTATGTTGCTGCCGGGCGGGAATCGCCTCACACGCCGGGCGTATCCTGATTATCGCGCTGTGGCGTTTATTCTTCGGATTTTTCCTCGGACTCGGACTCTTCGGCTGCTGCTTTCTCTTCTGCCTCGGCTTTGGCTTTAGCCTCTTCTTCAGCCTTCTTCTTGGCCTCTTCCTCGGCCTTTTTCCTGGCTTCTTCCTCGGCTTTGGCCTTTTCCTCGGCGGCTATTCTCTCCTGCTCGGCCTTCTTTTCGGCTTCGATCTTCTCGGCTTTGGTGAAGAATTTGCCGGCTTTTCTGGCCTGTGCTCTGGCCTTTGCGCGGCGTGCTTCCTTCTGGATTTGGTATTTTGTCTTTATGCCCTGCTTGAGCAGTATTTCCGAGACCGTATCGGAGGGGATTGCGCCTTTGTCGAGCCAGTATTTGACGCGTTCGAGGTCGAGAACGAGCTGCTCGTCGGGGTTTTTGATAATGGGGTCGTAGTGGCCGAGCTTTTCGAGAATCTTGCCGTTGCGCGGGGTTCGCCCGTCGACGGCGTTGATTCTGAAAAATGGTCTGTGCCTTCGACCGACTCTGGTCATTCTGATTTTCACTGCCATAAGTTACTCCTGCTAATAAGTTTATGTTGAATTTTCGTAACCGGCCATGCGGGCGGGTTACGAAACGCGTTTACGATATAAAGCGTAGCCGTTTATGAATATGGCCAGGTTCGCTGGGTCGATGTGTGCGTCTTCGGCGATTCTGCGGACCTGGTCGTCCGTTAACGCATCTGCGTTTTGTTTCTCAGCTGGGGTCATGATTGCGACCGCCCTTCTGAGCTGCTCGAGTTCTTCGGCCGTGGGAGCGGCGAGCATTGCGAGTTCGCTGGAACCCCTGGAGTCGCGAAACTGGCCTCTGACCCGCATGCCGTGCTTATCGTCCACGAAACGGCTAATCTGTTCTAAATACTGTTCTATTAAAGGCTTATCAGCTTTGTTCTGTGGATTATCCATAGTTGCCGGAGCCTTGCGGATGTACGAAAATGCCTTGTCGGGCCTGCCAAAACCGGGCTGAGAATCGTATTTCGATGCCCGGGTCCTTCGCTATCGCTCAGGATGACAAGCGATGCAGGCTTTTGCCACAGTATTGTCGTGCATCCACGTTTACTGCGTCGCCATTTCCAGCGGAACCGGCGAATTTACGATGCCGGGTTCTCGTTGGCCGTCGCCCCTGCGGTCCAGGTCTCCAAGGTCCTTTCGGGCTTTCTCGGCGAGCGCAAGCAGCCTTTTTACCACATCCGGGTGGTCGGCTGCAACATTTTTTGTCTCGGTGATGTCATTTTTCAGGTTGTAGAGCCTTGCCGGGCGTGCGGGACCGGGTTTGCCCCAGTTGCGTTTTGTCTTTTCGAGCGGCAGGAGGAGTTTCCAGGGGCCCGATCGGACGGCCTGGAGCTGCTCCATCTGGTAGTAATAGAACGCTTCGTGCGGTGATTTAGCCCCCTTCCGGGCGAGAATGAGGTCGGTTATGTCTTTGCCGTCGATGATGCGGTCTGTCGGGGTGGTTGTGCCAGCGAGTGTAGCGAAGGTGGGGAGCAGGTCCATTGTGGTGGCAAGCTCGTTGCAGACGGTTCCGGCGGGTATTCTGCCGGGCCATCGCATCACGCAGGGCTCTCGCATGCCGCCTTCGGCGGTGGAGCCTTTGAAGCCCGAGAGCGGTTTGTTGGAGCCGCCCCACCGGCTTGCGGCGCCGTTATCGGAGGTGAAGATGACCAGGGTGTTTTGGTCCAGGTTGTTGTCCTTGAGGCACTTAAGGATTTGACCGGTCGACCAGTCTATTTCCTCGACGGCGTCGCCGTAGCCCTTGTTGGCGGATTTGCCCTTGAATCGCGGGCTGGAATTGACCGGGTTGTGAGGCATTGTGTGGGGCAGGTAGACGAAGAACGGGTTGTCTTTGTTTTGGGTGATGAACCGGGTTACCTGCTGGGTGTAGCGTTTGGTGAGGGTGGTCTGGTCGGCGGGGGCTTCTATTACGGTGGTGTTGCGGACGAGGGGCAGGGGCGGATTCGGTTTTCGCTGTCTTTGGCCCATGTCGTTGCTGTAGGGGATGCCGTAGTAATAGTCGAAGCCCTGGTTGGTGGGCAGGAACGGGGGCTGGTCGCCGAGATGCCATTTGCCGACGCATGCGGTAGCGTAGCCCTGCTTTTTGAGGACTTCGGCGATTGTGATTTCGTCGGGGTTGAGGCCCTGTTTTGCTACGGGAAAGAGGACGCATTCGTTGCGGTCGCTGGAGTGCATGCCGACGCGTTGAGGGTAGCAGCCGGTCATGAGGCTGGAGCGTGAGGGTGTGCAGACGCCGGAGGTTACGTAGAAGTCGGTGAACTTGCGGCCTTCGGCGGCCATTCGGTCGATGTTGGGGGTGCGGTGCTTTTGTGAGCCGAAGCAGCCTATGTCGCCGTAGCCGAGGTCGTCGCAGAAGATTATGACGAAGTTGGGTTTGCTTTTGTTGGAGGCCCGGAGATATTTGGCGGACATCAGAGGGGCGGCGGCTGTTGCGGCCGCGAGTTTTAGGAAGCTGCGGCGGTGGAAATTTGGGTTGCTTTTGGTCATGATAGATCTCCTGTTTGCTTTAGAAGCATGCTTTTGGTGTGTTTTAGCATAGAGCGCGGGCAGATTGCAAGGGGATGGGCGCATGGGTTAAGCAGCAAAGCGGCTTTAACCGTAAAGCAGCAGCCAGTCAGGCTAGCGGCGTTTTTTGATTTTTCCTCTTCTCTTGATCTTTCTCTTGCGTTTGGATCTTTGCTTGATTTTTTTGCCCTGGGTCATTGCCTGTGTGAGGTTGCCCATGTTCATTCCGCCGGAGAAGAGGTTCTTGAGGCCGCCGAGTTTGCCGCCGGAGAGGGATTTCATCATGTCTCGACTTCTGGTGAATGTCTTTACGAGGCCCGATACGTCGTGGGGCTGTACGCCGGCGCCGCGGGCGATTCGACGGCGGCGGGAGGAGTTTATTACGTCCGGCTCGCGGCGTTCGGTGGGGGTCATGGAATAGACGATTGCCTCCATGCGTGCGAGTTCGGAATCGTCTATGTCCAAGTCGCCGAGTTGGGAACCCATGCCGGGCATCATTTTGAGCAGGTCTTTTATGCCGCCCATCTTCCTGACGGCGTGCATCTGTTTGAGAAAGTCGTCGAAGCCGAAACTGCCCTTGGCCATTTTCTTCTGCATTTTTTCGGCTTCTTCGGCCTCGACATGCTGCTGGGCCTTTTCGACGAGCGAGACGACGTCGCCCATTCCGAGGATTCGCGAGGCCATACGGTCCGGGTGGAAGGCTTCGAGGGCGTCGAGTTTTTCGCCGACGCCGATGAATTTGATGGGCTTGCCGGTAACGGCTTTGACGCTGAGTGCAGCACCGCCGCGGGCGTCGCCGTCGAGTTTGGTGAGTATGACGCCGTCGAGTTCGAGACGCTGGTTGAACTCTTTTGCGGAGTTTACGGCGTCCTGGCCGGTCATTGCGTCGCAGACGAGGTAAATCTGATGGGGGGTTACGGCTTTTGTGACCATTTCGAGTTCGACCATCATGTCTTCGTCGATGTGGAGACGGCCGGCGGTATCGAGGATAAGAACGTCGTGGCTGTGTTCTTTGGCGTATTTGAAGGCATTTTTCGAGACTTTGACGGCGTCTTTCGAGTCTTCGGCGTAGACCTCGATGCCGAGTTGTTCGCCGAGGACTTTGAGCTGCTCGATAGCGGCGGGGCGCTGGAGGTCGACTGCGGCAAGGAGCGGGCGTTTGTCCTGTGAGGCGATGAATTTGCCGAGTTTGGCGACTGTCGTGGTTTTACCGCCGCCCTGGAGACCGGCGAGCATGATTACGGTCGGGCCCGGGGAGACGTACATGATCTTGCTGTCGGTGGGGCCCATGAGTTTGGTGAGTTCGTCATTGACGATCTTGACGAATACCTGGCCTGGGTGGAGGCTTTTTACGACTTCGGCGCCCATTGCGGCCTCGCGGACCTGTTTGCAGAAGTCCTTTGCGACTTTGTAGTTCACGTCGGCTTCGAGGAGGGCTTTGCGGACGTCTCGGAGGGCATCCGAGATGTTGGCTTCGGTGATTTTGCCGCGGCCGGAAAGCGAACGAAATACGTTGTCGAACTTTTGCGTCAGTGATTCAAACACGGGTCATTCCTGATTATGCAGTCAAGACCGGCATTTCGGGGCCCTTTCGGGTCCGGCGATCCACGGTCCGTCCGGTTGTAATTTTCGATGTCAGCATTGCGGCTGACGGTTCGTGCGACTGGCGGTTGGAAAACACACAACGAAAACATACTTCCCAACACTACCCATTGTTTGGGTATTGTAGGTCGAGGCCGGGGGTGCTGCAAGGGAAAAGAGGCGATACGGGGCGTTTTGGGGCATGAGAGACAGCGGTGCAGGCAACGAACCGGGTTGAAGATATCGTTGGGCGTGCAGCTTTTTTTTGGAGATGAATCAGGTATTGGAGCTGCTTTTTTTGGGTGGGCTGGAGAGTTTGTGCTGGATGATTATTCCGAGGATTGTAGGGACGATCACGATTACTGGCATGAACCAGCGGCGTTCATTGAAGAGGGTCTGGACGTTTTCGGAGGTCTGCGGGTATAGATAAAGCAGGGCCAATACTCCGACTACCATGAGACCGGAGCCGCCGAGGCTGGAGAACAGGATGACAGCGATTTTGAAGACAACGAAGGACATCATTCCGCCTGCGACTATGCCTATGAGGGCTCCGGCCATCATGTACTGGTCGGAGAGATTGAGGGCATACCACATGCCGGCGGTGAGTGTGCCTCCGGCGACAGCTCCAAGTATACTGACGGCCCATCTCATCAGCGGCAGCGAGAGTGCGGCGAGCAATCCCAGACCGAACAGTCCGCCCACAATCTGGCTTATGCCGCTGATTCTGTCGCTGATTGCGATTCCGGCGACCATTCCCAGCAGTGCGAAGCATATTACGACGAGGATTTTGAAGACCTTCCAGCCATAACAGAGGCAAACGGAGCCGAAAGAGATGAATGTGAGGGCTTCCAGCAGACCCAGCGATGTTACCTGGGCCCAGATTGCTTCTACGGGAACGACGGTATCGGCGGCCTTTTCGGCATTATCCGCGGCCTGGGCGAGTATGGTGAGACAATCCATGTTTTTGCTCTCCGACGCTCTTTGAAATTCGCTGTTTAAGTTCGTCGTGCTGTTATCGGCGCTTTGCGACTATTTGCTTGCAGATAACAGGGGTAACTGGGCGTTATTCGCTGTCTTTTTGGGTTTTTGGTTTATCTTTATCTCGGCCGAGTACGATCATCTGCTCGGCCGTGCCGAAGCCGGTCATGGCCAGAAACAAGATGGAGTAGGACCAGGGGCGCTGCATCATGGCGGTGAAGGGGGCGGTTTGTTTGTAGAGCAGGAGCATGATCAAGCCGGCGAAAATGAGGGTTGTGCCGAGGGTGGAACAGCACAGGGCCGCGGCGAGTCGCCAGAGAAAAGATCCGGCGAGTATGCAGATGACGGCGGCGCCGGCGAGTATGAGCCAGCTTTCGAGGGGGAATTTGGGGGCTGCTGCGGCGACGGCCTTGAAGAAGTCAATGACGAAATCCCTGATTGCCCGGGCGCTGTCTTTTGCAGTTTCGATGGGGATGTGCTCGATGAAAGGTGATGCGGGCGCGAGAGTTGGCTCGGGCTGATCGGGGGAATATTCAGGGGAATATATTGCGGCGAATACGGCGAGGCCCGCTATGAGGGCGATTTTAGTTAGCAGAATGGTGATGAATATCTTCACGAAGAGCAGGGCCGCGATGGAGCAGAAACCTGCGATGGCCACGGCGGCGACGAGGCTTTTGCCGATGACGAAATATCCGAGGCCGAAGCCGGTAACGGCCCCTACCGCTGCGAAGAGCATTCTGGTGAGGCCTGCGCCGCCGAGCCAGATGAATACCCCGATTACAAAGGCAGCGATGCCGGGTACGACCAGTACTACCGATTTGATGTCGGCGGCGGTTCTTTCGAAATTTTGCAGGATTTCAACCATGAGCAAACTACAAAGGCCCGCGAGGACGGGTGTATCCGAATCGCGTTCTTTGTAGTTTATCGGCCCATGGTTGTCAATTGCGTTAAAAAGTTAGGTAGTCTGGGGGAGTTAGGTCGAAAGTCGGGGTTTTGAGGTTCAAAGTTGCGGTGTTTTGCGGGAGCGAGAAAGCCGATCCGGCGATTACTGACGGGCGACGGGGTAACCGCGGGTGGAACCCGCGGCTAAATATTTGGAGTGTGAGCGTTAGGATGGTGCAACGCTTTTTCGGGTGGAGTTATCTGCCGGGTTTGCCGGTGGTGAAGGTTTGGGTGGGGGTTTGGACGGTTTCGTATGTGTTTGCGGCTTCGAGTCGCCAGTAGTATTGAGTGAGGGGGTCGAGTTCGAGGTAGTATTCGACGGTGGGATCGGCGGCGGCAGGGATTGTCTGGTTCAGTTGGGGCGGGTCGGTCGTGCCGAGGTAGAGGTTGTAATGGTCGGCGCCGGGGGAGGAGGACCAGGTGAGGGTGAGTCTGGGCTTGACGCCTGTTTGTTCGTCGGCGGGGTAGGTTGGCACCGGGGCGGCGATGGCCGTGATGAAGCTCCAGATTCGGCCGGTGGTGAGGACGTCGTTTCTGAGCGAGTCCACGCGCCAGAAGTACTGCGTGCCGGGTTCGAGGGCGACGGGGACGTTGGGGTCGGTTGTTTCGGCTAAAAACTCTAGTGGTTGGGCAGCGGCGAGGTAGACGCGGCTGAGGTCGGTCAGATGGGAGGGTGTCCAGGTGAGGTTGATGGCGGATTCTGGGATTTTGGAGCCGTCGGGCGGGTACGGCAGGCGGGGTCGGCCGGGGTAAACGGGGGCAGACCATGCGTTTGCGAAGACGGCGAAGTCCTGGAAGTCGGAGATGCGGTCGTTGTTGAGGTCGGCATAGGAGAACGGGGATTGGCTGAGCCAGTGCGAGGCGAAAATATCGCCGTCGCGTGCGTCGACTTTGCCGTTGGCGTCGAGGTCGGCGGGGTTTCCGCCGGCGTAGGGGGAGAGGCTTGCTTCCGCGGTGCCTGCGTAGGCGCCGAGGTTCATTCTCGAGCCGTGCGGCCAGCGTTCGCCGAGCCAGGCTGAGTTGGGGTCGCCGGCGTCAATTGCGGGGCTGGTGTCGCTGTCTCGCACCCACCGGGCGGAGTTGGGGTCCCAGCGGCCGGCGGCGGATTTGAGGTGGTGGTCGGCGGGGACCAGGTAATCATCCCAACTCCAAGGTGTGCCGTTGTCGTCCATATACTCTTCTGCAATAACGAAGCAGGGGTCCGCGTGGAAATTGCCGTTCTCGGTAAGGACTAATTGCTCGATGTGTGTTCCTGTATCGAGGTAAGCGTGGCCGATACAGGAGTTGTATATCTTCGAAGGGTCAGTAATCCGCAGATCGTGGCCCCGGTTCGGTGTGTTGATTATGCAGTTGATGAATGTCGGTGCGGAATATTCGGCGAAGACCTGATAATAGCCATCGTCCACCTCGTTTGCAACGATTGTGCAGTTCGTGAAAACGGGGGCCTTCGTCTGAACATCAACGCCGACGCCACCAGGCTCGTAATTAATGACGGTCACAGCAGTTCCGCGGCATTCGTTGCCCGCCCGCCAAAGCTCGGTTATCAGACAGTTGCTAAATCTGGCTTGACAATCATAGAAAGTGGCAATTCCGCCGCCACGGGGGTGGTATAAAGCATTCGAGGATGTGACATGGCAGTAGCGTACAGTCGGCGAACTGATTTTGCAGAATATGGCCCCGCCAGAAGGCTCAGGTAGCGGACGGTGTCCGAGGCCACGACCATTAAAAACAGTAAAGCCTTCGAAAACAGATGCGGGAGATTCGAGGTTTTCAAAGGTTACGGCGGAAGGATCCTGGCCGGCTGCGTCAATAATTGTTGCCCGGACGGTGTTCCAGTCTTGTGGGTCGGTGCTGCGAACGGTTATGCGTTTTCCTTTGAAGTCTATGCATTCGGGGTACCGGCCCGGGGCGGCGACTACCCAGTCGGAGCTTTGGGCTGCATCTATGGCGGCCTGTATCGTCTTTTTGGGGCCGTGGTCCGGTGAGGGTGTGGGCGTCAGGCCGTCGTTGAGGTCGTTGCCGTCGGCGGCGTTTACATAGT
>CAYOTO010000046.1:0-25093 GCA_964406945.1 uncultured Pirellulales bacterium | reverse complement strand
TAAAAAGAAGCCTCTTGCGGCTGACCTGTGCAGTCGTTCAAGGGTTGCTGGTGTATAAGATTGTTGATGGGAGCTTTTATGTTTTTAAAGCGTTATTTGCTGGTTGTTTCGATAGGTTTGATTGTTGTTCCGGGTGCGGGGGATATTGCCGGGGCAAAAGAGGCGGCTTATTCGAAATTGTGGGGGAAGGAAGGACAATTGTGGTCGGGGTCGAGTCGGCTGCCGGACTTTTCTTATGCGGGTTATCGAAGGGGTGAGGCCCCCCTGCCGGAGCCGGCGGGTGAGATCAGTGTGAAGGACTTTGGAGCGGTTGGCGATGGGCAGGCGGATGATACGGAGGCGTTCAAGAAGGCTATCAGCAAGTCAAGGGGACAGGCGGTTTTTGTTCCGGCGGGCAAATACAGGATTACGGATTTTCTTTATATCCGGCGGAGCGGGGTGTCGCTGGTGGGCGAGGGGCCGCGAAAGAGCGTGCTGTATTTTCCGGTTCCCCTGGAGAAGATCAAATCGAATATGGGGGCGACGACCGGGGGACGGCCGACTTCGAATTACTCGTGGTCGGGCGGGTTTGTCTATGTGAGGGGATCGCATGCGTCGAAGGTTCTGGCGACGGTGAGGGCCGATGCGCGACGGGGCCAAAGAAAACTGCGGGTTTCGGATGCGGGCAAATTCGAGGTCGGGCAGGATTACCGGCTGGTGATGCGGGATACGAAGGAGCAGAATCTGGCGGCGCATCTTTATGCGGGTGATCCGGGGGCTATGAAGAATTTCGGGTCGCGGGCTGCGGAGGCGTTTGTGTTTCGCGTTACGAAGATCGATCAGGCGGACGGGCGTATAGTATTCGACCGGCCGCTGCGGACGGATGTCCGGCTCGAGTGGGAGCCGCGGTTTTACGAGGCGCGGTGCAGTGTGGAGGAGGTGGGGATCGAGAATCTGGGGTTCGAGTTTCCGGTTACGCCATATAAGGGACATTTTACGGAGCTGGGATACAATGCGATTGCGATGCGCGGCGTGCGGAACTGCTGGGTGCGGAATGTGCTGATTCACAACAGTGACAGCGGGATGTTTATTTCGGGCAATAATATAACGATCAGGGGAGTTGAGATTACGTCGGAGCGGGCGCGGGAGAGGCAAAGAAAGGCCACGGGTCATCACGGCATCACGCTGGGCGGACAAGACAATCTGCTCGAAGATTTTGAGTTCAAGACGAGGTTCATGCACGATATTACGGTTACGAGCGGCTCGGCAGGTAATGTTGCAGCGGGCGGGTGCGGCGTCGATATGTGCCTGGACCATCACAGGCGGGCGCCTCATGCGAATCTGTTTACGGATATCGATCTGGGTGAGGGTTCGCGGATGTTTCAGTCCGGGGGCGGTGCGGCTCTGGGGCGTCACTGCGGGGCTTGGGAGACTTTCTGGTGTATAAGGGCCGAGCGGGGTCAGAAGTGGCCCGGCGGCTGGGGTCCGGATATGATGAACTTCGTGGGCGTCGAGGCGGCGCAGGATTCGGTTACGGATATGGACGGGAAGTGGTTCGAGGCGATCGATCCGGCGAGGATTGAGCCGCGGAATTTGTATAAGGCTCAGCTCGAGCGAAGGCTTGGAGGCTTGCGATGACCTTAAGCACTGCAGGACCGTCATTGATTGTCCGGCTTGTCGTCGGTTAACAAAGATAATCTCATTCATGGCTGGCTGCATCGCCGGTAAAGTTGTGACTTCGATGCGGTGTTGGCCGTTACAGGAGCTTGTATGAGGCGGTTAGTGTTTTTCGCAGTTGCTCTGGCGTTCGCGGGTATGGCTCGGGGCGAGAATATGGTTTTTCCGGAGGATGCGGGGCTGGTGGATGTTACCAGGGAGCCTTACAATTTCGTGGGGGACGGTAAAACGGACAATACGGCGGCGTTTCAGCGGGCCATTGACGATTTAAAGGGCAAGAATCTGACGCTGTATTTTCCGAATGGGGTATATCTGCTGAGCGACCGGGTGCACGTGGGAGGCAGGCCGCACAGCAGGGACCGGTTTCTGCACATACAGGGTCAGAGCGAGGCGGGGGTCGTTATCAGGCTGAAGGACAATGCCGAGGGATTCGGCGATGCGGATCGGCCGAAGGTGCTGATTTCGCTTTATGACGGCAAGAGTACAGGCGATGTGATGCACGCCTACGTTCGCAACATTACGGTGGATGTAGGAAATGGCAATCCGGGGGCGACGGGGCTTCGGTATATAAGCAATAATTCGGGGGCGATTTACGATGTGACTATACGCAGCAGCGATCCGGAAAAGGCCGGGGCGATCGGTCTGGATCTGCGGCAGAGCCAGCAGGGTCCGGCCCTGGTGAAGCGGGTTACCGTCGACGGGTTCGATCACGGGATCGAGGTGGGTAATTCGTTTTCGATGGTGTTCGAGCATATTACGGTTCGGAATCAGCGAACGGCGGGGTTCGTGAACAATAATGCTCGGACGACCATGCGCCGCTTCAGGAGCGAGAATGCGGTCCCGGCATTGACTAACGGCAAGCACGGTCAACTCACTCTGATTGAGGCCGAACTGACGGGCGGTGATCCGGGAGAGACGGCGATTACGACTACCAGTTCGAAGGTGTTTCTGCGGGACATCGAGGTGGAGGGGTACGGGCATGCGGTCAGGACGGGGGATGGGGAGTATGTGGACGGCGACATCAGGCAGTGGTATGGAGGCCGGGCCAATACGCTGTTCGAGGTTGAGGAGGTTGATACCCTGCGGTTGCCGATAAGGGAAACACCGGAGGTCCCTTGGGAGACGGATATGAGCAAGTGGGTGAGGGTTGATGTGACCGTAAAGGAGGGAGGGCTGTCGCTGCAGGAGGCTATCGATAAGGCTGCGAGTACGGGGAAGACCACGGTTTATCTGCCGAAGCAGACGGACAAGAAGCTCAAGTACGTGGTGAGCGATCCGGTGCGGGTGCACGGGAGCGTGAACCGGATTATCGGTATGGAGAACATTCTGTGGATCGAGGGGGAAAAGGGGACGCTGGGGGACGGTTCTGTGGTGTTTACGTTCGAGGACCTGGACGGGCCGATAGTGTTCGAGCGGTTTTTCAATGTGTTGAAGCATCGGGGCTGGAAGGGGCTTTACAACATATACCTGTTCGAGAACAAGTCGGAGCATCCGGTGGTGATTCGCAATATCGCGCACGGAGCATGCCTGCACAAGAGGCCGGCGCCGGGACGGGAGTGGTTCATCGAGGATATGGCGGGCGGCCGCAAGGCGCTGTTCGGGCCGGGGGAAAAGGCGTGGATGAGGCAGTATAATCCGGAATCGCCTGATTTGAATATGTGCGAGATTGACAGCGGGCAGGTCTGGATACTGGGGATGAAGACCGAGGGCCGGTCGCGGCATATAGTCGCACGGAACGGGGCAAAGGTTGAGCTGCTGGGCGGCGTGAGTTACCAGTCGTGGAAGAAGCAGGAGCTTGACCCGCCGATGTTCACGGTGGTGGATTCGGACGCTTCGTTTACGTTCGGTTTCTATCACTGGAATCTGCCGTTTACGACTATAGTCGAAGAGACCAGAGGCGGCCGGACGCGGAGACTGTTGCGGAAGGATATGACGAACTATCATCTGCCGCTGTACAGGGCGGCGGGCAATTGACTGTTGATTACTGATTGTGACGCGGTGTTGATGTGAGATTCAGCAGGAGCAGCGGGGTACAGTGGGCCGTTTTGGTTGGATTCTTTTTGGCCTGCCAGGGTGCGGCGGATGCAAGGATCACGATTGCCAATTCCGTGACGGATAATCCGACTCTTCTGTATGAGGGGCGGGCGATGCTGAAAGTGGGGCCGTTGCCGGAGGCGGTGCTTTTTGCGGTCCAGTGGGGTTCGGAGTATTTTTCGCACGAAGAATGGCTGAACTGGATGCAGGAGTATCGGCTGGGATACGGGAGGGTCTATCCGGAGAGCGGGCACCCGTGGGTTCCTTACGATGCGGATAAGCGAGTGTTTCCGTTTGCGGTGGTTCGGTGGGAGCGGGGTCGGCCGGTGGTGGATCTGGAGCGGTTCAGCGAGCGGTACTGGGACAACTTTGCGCGCGTGGTGCGCGAGTGCGCCAAGCGGGACATAGTACTGCAGATTCAGCTCTACCAGCGGGTGTTCTTCGCGGCGCGGGATGACGTGGCGGCATGGGAGACGAATTACTTTCATCCGCGCAACAATGTCAATGGGTATGCGGCGCCGGCGGGCGGAAACGGTTACGGCCTTTGGAAGGCAATGGTGGAGGATGCGAACTGGCGGCGGGTTCATCGGCGCTGGGTGGAGCACGTTCTGGACGCGGTGGGCAATAACGGCAACGTGATTATCGACTTGATGAACGAGGGGGCGTTTCGCAACCGGGTGGGGGCCGACTGGATCAAGTATACGCTGGATATTATCGAGACGTGGGAAAAGAGGACGGGAAACGATCTGCCGGTGGGGATGGACTTCGATCATTTTTACAAGAAGAACGATCCGGGACTGGAGTACGTACTGGGACATAAGCGGATGGAGGTGCTCATTTGCGAAGGGTCGGAGGGCCACGTTGTCGGGGAACTGACGGCGGGCGACAGGAAGCCGCTGGCCAGCGAGCCCTCGCTGATTTATCGCAGCCGTTACCGCAAGCCGGTTGTGAGTACGAACAGTCCGGGCTACAGTGTGGATGAGAATCCGGCCGTGATGCGGCTGTATCAGTGGGCGTCCATGATGGGCAAGGTTCAGGGTGTGGGCGTTTATGCGAAAAAGGTCGATCTGGATTTCGACGACGAGGACGTGCGGACCTATGCGAGGCAGTCGCGGTATCTGATGGAGTTTTTCGAGTCGCTTGCGGATTACGTCAAGTTGAAGCCGGGCCCGGCGAAGATCACGAGATCCCCGGGTGAGCACCATCTCAATATGGCGTCAAACGAGGAGGTGGTGGTGTATCTGCATACGGGCGAATTTGGAACGAAAGTGGAAGCCGGCGGTGAACTGGAGTTGACCGCCCTGCCGCTGCCGAACGGCGGCGTTGAAGTCGTGTACTTTCATCCGGACACGGGTAAGCACGTGGAGAATCGGGCGACAATCGCCGATGGCCGGTTGCGGCTGATTCTGCCGGAGTTCTACGAAGATATTGCGGTACACATCGTTTTTGAATAACTGAGGAGTTTTTATGCATTCGGATTCGCCAAGCTGTCACCTCAAGTTGCTTACGGCGACACTGCTGGTTGCGGGTTGTCTGTCTTTACCGGTCGAGGGGGTAGTACGCCGGGCGGAGCCGGGGCAACAGATTCAGCAGATTATAGATGGGGCTGCCGACGGAGATGTGATTGTACTTGCCGACGGAATTTATCATGAAACGATTGACGTTCATAAGTCGGTAACAATTCGGGCCGAGAACGGGGGTGAGGCGACGATCACGAATCGCTATGCGGGGGATGTGAAATGGGTGCGGGGTTCGGCCGAGCGGACGTGGTATACCGAAGGGATCGACTGGCCGGTTCATGGTATGCGGGTGGAAGGGCTGCATGCTTTCGACTATCGAACGAAAAAGAATTTCGATTCTCAGATGTGTGGGCCTTACTGGAGTAAGGGCTGGCAGGCCGAGAAAAAGAGCTACAAGACGCCGCCCGTTTATTTTGCGCGGGATGCGAAGACAGACAGGCTCTGGCTCAGGCTCGACGATGACTGCAATCCGAACGATCTGCGCATAGACTTCAACAGCCGCAAAGTGAACGGCCGGACGCTGGTGCAGAAGGACGTGGGGACCTACTGGAATCAGCAGGAGATTGTGACGATTTCGCCGAATCCGCCGGTGCATCCGATTACGATGTGGTACAGGGGGACTCCCGATAATCCGGGGGCACCGAGGCATATAGATTTTCCCAAGATCTGCGGAATCGTTATCAATATCGACGCTGATGCCGTCGCGCTTGAGGGCTTGCGGATTTGTATGGGCCCGACGGTAGGAGTTGAAGTGAACAATTCGCATGACGTCACAATACGGGACTGTTATTTCAGCGGGTACCAGTTTGCGATCAACACGGGTTATGAGTGTACTCGGCTGACGGTGGAGCATTGCGAGATGGACGGCGGGGAGATGATCAGTTTCGGAGGACACAAGAATGTGACGAACCATATGTGGAACCACTGTACATATGTGAATCCGATGAAGTTCAACGGGACGGGGCTGAAGTTTTATCACAACTACGTTTACGAGGGGTTCGATCTTTTTCATCCGAGGGGCAGGCATAAGGACTACCCACATGTGGCGAATCTGCGGTCGGACGTGGCGTACAATGTGTGGCAGAATGCGATCGATAATGCACTGGAGTTCGACGGGGTGGAGGCTCTGATGAATATGCGGGTTCACCATAACCTCGTGTTGCAGGGTTACGATGCTCTGGCGATTACGACGACGGAGAACGGCGGGCCTTTGACTATCGATCATAATATCTGGTGGCCCGGCGGCGGGCGGATTATGAAACTTGTGGGCACGGGCAGGCGAAACAACGGGGTGCAGTTCGTACATAACACGTACTTTACGGGCGCAAGGTGTTCGTACAATACGTTCGGGGACAGTATCTTCGAGAATAATATCGTGGTCTCCGGATGCAAGGTCGAAGACTGCTGGACACGGGAGAGGCTGGGGGCGTTTTTTCCTACGCGGTACAATCTTATACCGGGTGGGCATCGGTATATGGCGGGTTTTTCAGGGCTGACCGGTGATCCGATGTTCGGCAAGACACCTGAGACGTTGTTTGTGCTGGAGACCGGATCGCCGGCGATTGACTCGGGTGCGGTCAAGGAGGAGTATTACCAGGGTAATGTCATTGACGGCAGGCCGGATTTGGGGGCGATGGAGTGGGGGCAGACGGTCGACGACTGGCGGCGGGAGTTCGGGCGTGTGGGACCTTCGTGGATTACGCCTGAGAACGCGGCGGAAAAGGCGCCTCACCGCCCTGCCTGGCCGGAGGAACTCGACAGGAGGTGGGGTGGTTTGGATGGGTGAGGGCTTTTTGCGAAGAAGGCTGATGCGTCAGACACTGATAAGAGACTTTTTTGCCGCGGTCGGGATGACAGATTTATTCGATGGTTCATTCTTTTTTTTGTTCGAGGTAGAGGACGGCGTCGGGGGTTGTCGGGGCGGTGAATTTGTGGGGTTGGGAGTTGATTTTGAGGACGCCGGTTGATTTGATTTTGCCTTTGGCTGTGTCGAACCATTCGTATGTGTAGCGGCCGGGCTTGATTTTTGCGGTGAATGATTTACCGGGGCCGGGGTTGTAGATCAGGTATTGTTTGCCGGGGTTTGCCAGGCAGTAGCGGGTGGAGGAAAGAGCGGGTTTGGGGAGCATTGTGACGAGGTTCACTTTTTGGGCACAGGTGCGGGTGTGGCCGAGGGCTTTTCGCAGTGGTTCGTATTTCGGGTCGAATTTTTTGCCGAGGACGACGCCGTCGTATGGGTCCATGAATATGGGGTTCAGGCCGCGGAGGAAGGACTTCCAGGCCCAGGCTTTGTTGCCGCCGATGCCCCAGAGGTGGTCTGTGTCGGTGATGATGACTTTTGAGCCGTCGGCCGCGGGCGGGTTGTCGCGGTAGCCTCCTTCGGCGTTGGGGCTTATCCAGTCGGCGGGACTTTCAAAGAGCGTTTTGTTGGAGCCGGCTTTGTACTGGAAGGTCATGCCGACCGGGTGCTGATTGGGTTTGGTTTTCTCGTACTGTTTGATGAAGCGGATCATGTGGTACTGCCAGTCGGTCGAGGCGGGGTGGTTTTCGTTGGAGATTTCGTAGAGGACGTTGTCGAGGTGATTGACGGTGTCGATTACGCGGCGGACGTAGGTCTGCTGGATGCGAGTTACTTCGGAGACGGCGAGTTCGTGGATTTCGAGGCCTTTTTCGTCGTTGTTTTTGTCGCCGTCGACGCCGTTGATGTTGTTCTTGGGATTGAAGGGATGGCCGGCCCAGGCCCCTTTGGAGAACTGCATGGCCCAGCCTTCGAAGAGCATGACCGAGACGTATATGCCGCGGTCGCGGGCGGCGGTTACGCGATTGCGGAGGCGTTCGAAATATTCGGGGTTGAACTTTCGCAGATCGAATTTAGGTTTGCCGTCGAGGGCTTTTCCGGGGCCGGTGCGGGCGAAGGGCTGTGGAGCGCAGGTGTGCACGGAGCTTTCGCGGTTGGCGGTGGTATTCCAGGTGACAGGCTCCCAGGTCCAGAGGCGCATGAAGTTGTAGTTGTAAGCGGTCATCCAGTCGAGGTACTTGTCGAAGTCGAATTCGGCGGACGGATCGGAGGGAGAGATATCGACGAGGCTGGCCCAGGTGTGGGCGCCGGTGAGGTATACCGCCCTTCCGGTGTTGTCCGTGAAGTAGCGTGGGTTTTGTGGGTGGATGCGGAGGACGCCATTGATTGGTTCGGCGTTTGCGCCTGCTACGAATATAATGCAGCAAACTGTGAGACAGAGCAGAACGGATTGGTGACTTCTGCGGATCGTGAATCCAAACATTTTGTTCTCCTTCAACCGCTGGCTTTCAGTGTAAAGGTCCTGAATGGTGCACGCGTAATCTATATCCCAATAAATGAGTTTTCGCCGGCAATATTTTTCGCAGTCCAGATGCCCTTCGGCAGGCTCAGGACAGGACTTTTATTTCACTCAGCATGACGGTCGCTGACATAAGCTTCCGGGGCAACAGCCTGCTACAGGTGAACAGGAGTAACTTCCGTTCGCTGCGGAAAAGTGTGCGGCCCTTGCGTACACGATTATGGTATGCAGTTTCAGGGGAGTATGCAAGCGTCTTGTTGGAGTGTGCGAAGGGACGAGAATAAACGGTATAACGTTTGAACTTAACCTGAAAGTTTTTTGGCGGGAGTGCGTGAAGCGAAGTGGAAGCAGGGGTTTTTGGGGTTGTGTGGCGGGTTTTGTTGGGATAGACTGTCGATTGATTTTGCAGACTGTTGTGTATGGAGGTTTTTGATGCGTATGGCCGGTATTGGCAGGCGTTCGTTTTTGAAGGCCGCGGCGGGAGCGGCGGTTCCTTTGTTTGTTCCGGGTTCGGCCCTGGGCGGCGGTAAGACGGCGGCGAGTGAGAGGGTGAATATGGGGTTTATCGGGCTGGGCGGCCAGGGGACCGGGCATCTGCTGGGGGGAGCGTGGACTTACGTGCCGGGCGGATATATCGCGAGGGAGGACGTGCAGGTCAGGGCGGTATGCGATGTTCGCAGGGAGCGGCGGATGCACGCGTGGAAACGGTGCAATGAGATATATGCGCAGCGGTTTAACCGGCCCGGATACGACGAGGTGAATGCGTATAATGATTTTCGGGAGGTTCTGGCGCGGCCGGATATAGATGCGGTGCTGCTGGCGCTGCCGTACCACTGGGCGGCTCAGATGGCGATTCGGGCGCTGCGTGAGGGCAAGGATGTTTATTGTGAGAAGCCGATTGCACCGACGGTGCGGCAGTCGCGGACGATGATCGAGACCGCACGGCGGTACGGCCGGATATATCAGGCGGGGACGCAGCAGCGATCGGAGTATGACGGGAAATTCCGCAAGGCCTGTGAGTTGGTGCGTAACGGGCGTATCGGGCGGCTTAAGGAAGTCTATGCGTACCGGCAGCCGGGGGCGTTTTTCCCGACGACGTGGACGTCTGATCATTCGGCGCCGGTTCCGGATGGTTTCGACTGGGACATGTGGCTGGGGCCGCTGCCGTGGAGGCCGTACGGCGGTGAAGCCGGGCATACGCTGAGCGGATTGTTCATCGGTGATGTGAACTGGAGTCCGCATCATTACGACATTGTTCAGTGGACGGTCAATCCCGATCCCGAGGCGGCGATTGAGGTGCAGTACGATAACGGGATCGTTCATTACAAATACGGCAACGGCGTGATGGTTCATTCGACGGGTTATCCGGGCGAGAGTGTGGGCGGCGAAGGCGGAGCGTGTTTTGTGGGCGATGAGGGGCGGATCGCGGTGGATCGAAGCAATATCGTTTCGTATCCGTCGACCATTCTTGCCGAGCCGCTGCGGCCGGAGGACGAGCGGGTCTATTACGCCGACAGTCACTCGGGCAATTTTTTGGACTGCATCATGACGCGGAAGCCGACGATATGCAATCCGGAGGCGGCGGCGTATACGATGAACGCGATTCTGGTCGGCGGTATTTCACTGGCGCTGAAGAGGGATGTCAGGTGGGATCCGGTTAAGCTGGAATTCGCTGGTGATGCGGAGGCGAATAGACTGCTGTCTTATACTCCGCGGCCGCCGTGGAGGCTTTGAACGGGTGAGTTTCAGAAGAAGCGACTGCAATTCTTTTTTGAGAAGATTCGAATGATGCGTAGATTCATGATGATTTTGGCCGTCGTGGTTTTGGTGTTCGCGGCGGTGGATGTCCGGGCGGATGAAGAAGAACAGTTGATTGCGATCCTGCAGTCGGACGCGGGTGCTGCGGCGAAATGCCAGGCGTGTCAGCGGTTGCGAGTCTGTGGGACCGAGAATTCGGTGGCGGTGCTCGGATCGCTTCTGGGGACCGAGCGCGTGGGGCATGCGGCGCGGTATGCGCTCGAGTCCATGCCTTATGAGAGTGCGGGGGCGGCCCTTCGGGATGCGCTGGGCGGGACGTCGGGCGCAATTCGCGCGGGGATTGTTGATTCTATCGGGTGGCGTCGGGATGAAAAAGCGGTACCGCTGCTGGCTGAACTGCTGGAGTCGGATGCGATGACTGCTTCGGCGACTGCGGCGGCTCTGGGGCGGATTGGGAACGATGAGGCGGCGGCTGCATTGAAGTCGGCTGTGGGCGGTTCGAGTGCAAAGGTTGAATCGGCGGCGGCGGACGCCCTGCTGCTGTGCGCCGAAGCCAGGGCGAGCGGGGGCGATGAGACAGGTGCGCTGGAGATTTATGAGTATTTGCTAGGTGAGGCGGTTGCGGCGAGGGTGCGGGGTGCAGCGTGGCGCGGCCGGGTTATGCTGGATGAGGAGGAGCGGCCGGGGCTGATTGTCAATGCCCTGACAGGTGAAGATGAGGCATTGCGGAAGGTTGCCCTGAAGGCGGTTCGGGAGGTTCGGGATGAGAAGGTCATTGCGGAGTGCCTTGAGAGGTGGGATTCACTTGGGGCCGAGGGGCAGTTGGCGGTTCTGGATGCGCACGTTCGGTACGGGGCCGGGGCGGTTTCGACGGTTCGGCTGGCGATCGAAAGCTCTTTTGCGACGGTTAGGATTGAGGCATGGCGGCAATTGAGTGATTTGGGCACGACATCGTTGATTGCGGCCGCGGTCAAGGCTGCGGCAGGTGATGCAGAAGAAAGTGGAGCGGCTCGGGATGCGCTGTTGAAGATGTCCGGGGATGGGGTGCTCGAAGGGCTTCTGGCTCATGCAAGCGAAGCTCTTGCCGCGGAGAAAGTGCTGATTCTGGAGGTGCTGGGCGAACACGGTGACGAATCGGCGGCGGACGCCCTTCTGGAATTCGCGGAGTCTGAAGAAGGTGCGGTACGGATTGCGGCTTTGGATTCGCTTGGCGATCTTGCGGTCGCGGGGACTTTGCGTCCGCTACTGGATATTGCCGGCAAAGCCCAGTCAGAGGGCGAGCGGGCGGCGGCGACGAGAGCGTTGACTGCGGTTTACCGGGCGAACGAGGACAGGCAGAGAGCCGGCGAGAGGATTGTCGCTGCGTACAGAGGCTTGGAGCGGTCGAGTCGGGGCGATTATCTGGGGCTGCTGAGGGAGGTGGGTTCGGCGGCGGCTTTTGCAGAAGTCAAGAAGGCGGCCGAGAGCGGCGATGAGGAATTGTCGCGGGAGGCGCTGCGGGTGCTCGGAGAGTGGCCGAATGCGGCGCCCGCGGATTATCTGCTGGAGAAAGCCAGGAGCGGGCGAGGCAATGAGAAGATACTGGCGCTGCGAGGGTATGTAGATATTGTTGCGAAGGTCGATGCGGACGAGTCACAGAAGGTGGAGATGTACGAAACGGCTATGCGGGCCGCGGGTCGGGATGCGGAGAAGAAGAAGGTGCTGGGGGCCCTTTCGTCGATGGCGAGTGTGGCGGCGATGCAGATGGCAGCCGAATACGTCGGCGACGGTGGGATATCGCAGGAGGCTGCGTTTGCGGCGACGGCAATCGGTGAGCGGGTATACGGCAACGATCCGGGAGCCGTGCGGCGTGCGATGGAGAAGGTCGCGGAGTCGGATGCGGTTGAGCCGACGAAGGAGCGTGCGCGGAAGTTAATTGCGGCGATAGATGCGGTGAAGGATCTGATCACGAACTGGGAGGTTTCCGGGCCTTATGTGCAGGAGGGTAAGAACTGTTCGGAACTGTTCGACGTGGAATTTGCACCGGAGAAGAACGGCGGGCGTGCGAAATGGGTGAAGATGCCGCTGTATGCGGATTCGCCTTATGCCGGTTATCTGGATTTGCTGCGTTTTTTGGACGGCGGGGATTTGCGGGTGGCGTATCTGCGTACGAATATAGAGTCGGCGGCCGACAAGGGAGTGACGCTGGAGATATTCAGCGACGACGGGGTCAAGGCCTGGCTGAACGGTGAGGTGGTGCATGCGAACAACTGTATGCGGCCGATACCGGCCGAGCCGGATCGTGTGAGAGTAAGACTGAAAAAGGGTGAGAACCGCCTGATGCTGAAGATTACGCAGAACAACATGCCCTGGGGGGCGATTGTGCGGATCCGGGACGGTGCATAGGGTTGAATACCTGCGGAAAAGCGGGGATTGCGGCGCGCGAGTCGGACCAAACAAGTCTAAGAAGTCCCTGGAAAAATTCCCAGACGGGGTGTTTTTTTCTTGCATTAGTGTCGAATCGATGCGATAGTGCGTGACCTAGTTACATCTCAGGCGTTTTGATCTATCGTGAGGAGCGGTTTTTACATCATCTGAAGCCTGGGATAGAAGTTTTACATTTGAAGGCCCTGACAAACTGATTCCGTACTGGAGCGGCTCTTTCGGACTTGTACGGCAGCGGGCTGAACGTCTGTGCCTTGATGTCTGATTTTGCGTTTTTTGTCTGATTTCATCAGCGCGGTGCGGAGACAGATTCTGTCGGTATTTATTATTGTCTGTGGTTGCCGGAAGCACGTCACGGAGGGCCGATCCCGGGGTATTTATGCGCATATTCTTTAAATACTGCGTGTTGATTGCCGTACCGGTAGTTGCTGCGGCAGGACTGTGTCGATTGCACGGCGGCAAGGCAGACGTGAACAAGATGGCGGGTTCGCAGGAGGTGGCGGACAGTGCGGCGGCCCCGTCGGGTAACGCGATGCGATGCAGCTTTGCATTTGAGAAAAGACTACTGGAGGGAGCAAGCCGCGGACCCGCAGGAGCACACCTGAGGCAGTATACCGTGAATGCACTGACAGCCGGGGGAGGCGAGCAAGAGGCGGCGAGAAGTGCTGCATGGCGGAATGGGCCGAAGCTGGGGGAGAAGATAGAGGCGGCGGGTATTCTGCTGGATGAGACTGAGTCGGTTTTGAATCGACGTCGTGCAGCATGGGCTCTGGCTGAGAACCTCGACGATGAGACTATGATCTACATGGAGGAGGTTCTGAAAAATGAAGCCAGTCCGACGAGCCTGAAGGCAACGGTTCTGGAGGGGCTGGGCAGAAGCGGGCTTCGTGAGGCGAAAAAGCAGCTTCTGGCGGCACTGGGGGATGATGAAGAGCGAGTTGTTCGCGGGGCGGTACGGGGACTGGCGAGGATCGGGGATGAGCAGTCGGTGGAGGCTCTTCGGGCTATTTTGTTGTCGAACGATGCACCTGCTATTGTCGCGGAGGCGGCGGCAGGTCTGGGTAAGATCGATCTGGCCGGTGCGTTTAAGTCTTTGGAAAAGGCCTACCGGCAATACGGCGGGCGGTCGGCGGGGTTTCGTAAGATCATCATCGAAGCTCTGGGCAGAAGAGATATCAGCGAGACGAGGGAGTTGTTCGAGGAGATATTCTCGAAGGAAGGGCCGGAGATGCGGCTGGCGGTCATGGAGGCAACGGCGGACTCGCAAGGGGATCCGGTTTTTCTGATAAGACTGGGCCTGAAAGATTCGGACAGCCGGGTCAGAGCGGCGGCGGCGTGGTCGCTGGCGGTGAGGGGCGACCGGGACGATTTGGCGGTGGAACTCGAAGAGGCCTTGATCGCCGAGACGGACGTGGAGGTGCGAATGCGGCTTTACCAGGCGTTGTGCGACCAGAAGGAAGCGGAGGGGGGCGTAATTGCTCCTCTTGTGTTCGCGGAGAGCGATCCCGGTGCGCGACTGGCCGGGTATTCGCTGTTGGCGCGGATTGCGCGGAAATCCGAGGACGCGGAGGGCAAGCTTGTTTTCGACTGGGGTGCGGTGGATGCATTGCAGGCGATTGCCCTGGGGGATGGGCCGTTGAGCGACCGGCTGGCTGCTGTAAGTACGCTAAAAAAAGCCGATACCGAGGGGTCAGAGCTGGCGCTGGAGAATGTGTTCCTGAACACGGGCGATGTTCGCGTGGCGAAGGCAACGGGAATCGGGGAGGGGCAAGTAGTTCAGTAGGGGCGACTTCCGGCGGGCGGGCTGTATGAACGCGTTGAGACATCGCCTATTACGCGGTCGATGCCAGCGGTAATGGTTTGGTATGAAAGTCGCAACTTGTGCGGGCGAGGGGGCGGAAATTCCGGACAGAGGATCTTCGAAGGAGCAAATCGGGCTGTTTTTTTCGTAAATGGACGACTTTTTTGCCATTTTTGCTGAAAAATTTAGTTTTAGCCTTGTAGGAACGTGTGGTTTTTGACAATCTGGTAATTGAACAACCTGTTTACGGGTCGTTTTGTTCGGCCGATGAGCTGAATCATTGTTTTTGGGGGCTTGAAGTTTTGGGGGTAGCCGGAGGTCCGAAGGTTTTCGGCTGTACAGTACATGCGTGGGGGTTTGCTTTATTTTATTTTGCTTGTGTGCGCGGCAATGGGCGCTATTTTTCTGTGTGCGCTTTGGAAAAACCGAGAGGTGCGAACGGCAAAAGAGGGCAGGACTTTTTCTGAGCGGTTGGATTTTGTCGCGGCAGGACCGAACGAAGTTTACCCTTCGGAGGTAAATATTCCGTTGGAATCGGGGCTCAGCAACAAACAAGGTGGTACGCAGAAAAAACAGACATCTTACCCCCGGGTAAAGGCAGAGGTCAGTGACGTAGAGAAGGCCGGAGAAGCAGGGGGCGAGGATGTTGCGGCGGACTCGGGTGACGGCGAACGTTCGGAGCGGCTGCGACTGATCAATATTCTGTTGAGCGAATCGGAAAGGACGCTTAACCGCAGCCGTGCGGCCTGGAGACTCACGGAGAATCCAAATGACGAGGTGATGATTTATCTCAAGTCTGTGCTCGAAAGCGAGCGGAGTCCGGCCCGGCTGAGGGCTACGATTGTGGAGGGGCTAAGCAGAAGTGGGCATCCGGAGGCCAGGGGGCTGGTGCTGTCGGCATTGGGTGACGATGAGGAGATTGTGGTTCGCGGGGCGATACGTGGTTTGTCGAGGATCGGGGACCAGCAGTCGGTGGAAATTCTAACGGCGATTATGCTGTCGAAGGATTCGGCGGTTATTGTCGAGGAGGCTGCGGAGGGGCTGGGAAGGATAGAGAGGCCGAGCGCTTTCGAATCGCTTAAGGCCGCATACGGGGATAAGAGCGGTAAGCGCGGAGGAGAATTTAGGCAGATGGTCATCGGGGCGCTGGGCAAGCGAAGAATCAGTGAGACGGGAGACCTGTTCGGCAAAGTGCTCAGCGAGGGGTCGGCGGAATCCAGACTGGGAGCCATCGAGGCTCTGGAGGACTGCCGGGGGGATGCAACAGAGCTTCTGAGGAGGGGGCTTGCGGACAAGCGTGCGGAGGTCAGGGCGGCCGCGGCGTGGACGCTGGCGACGCGGGGGGACAGAGACGACATGGCTGTCGAACTGACGGAGGCGCTGATTGCCGAGCAGAATACCGAGGTGCGGATGAGGTTATATCAGGCGCTGGAGGGTCAGAAGAAGCCGGATATGTCGGCGATTGCTCCGATTGTGTCGGCGGAGGTCGATACGGAGGCGAGGCTGGCGGGCTACGATTTGATGGCGACAGTTGCAAAGAACTCCGAGAGCGCGAAGGACAGGCGGTTTTTCGACCGTGTTGTCGTCGAGGAACTTGCGGCTGTTGCTTTGGGGGACAAGCCGATAGGGCAGAGATTCGCAGCGGTGAATGCGTTGCAGAAGGCGAACACCGCGGCATCCAATCGCGCGTTGGAGACGATATTTGTAAATACCGCCGATGCGCGGGTGGCCAGAGCGACGGGATTTTCTAAAGCTGTTTTAGCAGAGAAAGGAGGCACAGAGAAATGACTGGAATCTGTAAAACACGAAAGGTATTGTGCGGACTGGCTTTCCTGTTCATAGTCGCGAGTACGTCACCGGCCGGCACAACGTATTATGCGGACCTGACGGGACACGTAAATATCTGGGACTTGAGCGGGACATACGAGGATGATTCGCTTGGGTGTACGATAAGCTACACTATCAGTCAGGATTCAAGGGGCAAATTCACGGGGTCCGGGACAGCTTCCTGCACGGTCCACAGCACTACTCTCGATATGGAATTCGAAATAAAGGGCGCTATCAGGCAGCGTCGTGATGTTGCCACCGTCAAGATGAGGATGAAATTTGAGGGCACGGCGACTCGCGACGGTGAGGTGATCAATTTTTCGGGATCGGAGAGAGTCGATGTGGAGGTCAACGGAGTTATGGGGATGATGGAGGGCTGGTCGAAGGTGTCGATGCGGGCGGGCCGTGAGCGGATGCGCGATGAAGTGCCGATAGAGTGGAGTTTGCCAGCGGATATGGACGGGTCGTGCGAGGTGTCGTTTACGGTCGAGGACGATGGGAGGAGACTTGCCGGCTTCGGACAGGTGATTCTGTCGAACGGCAATATCTATGACATGTCTGTTAGGGGCAGAATCAACGACAGAAATAACGAGGGTTCGTTTACACTCAGAGGCGAAGGCGACGCCAGGGGCTTTAGGATGAGGATTGAGACGGACGAGAGTACCGGCGAAATTCTTGGCATGAAGGGCAAAGGTCTCGGACAGAATCTCGAATTCGAGAGGCCGTGAGCAGTGGCTCACCCATTGACGCTTCGCAACTGCGCCAAGGGGAAATTCGGCGATGCTTTCAGACACATGGCGAATGTGTAGGGCGGAAGGTTGAGTCTACCTCGCAGCTATTACTCAGATGGGTTCGATAGAGATTATGTTGGCGTAGGGGTAGAATTTTTCCTTTTGCTCTGGAAATCGCAGGACCAGGCCGCCCTGCTCGACGTAAACAAGGACCGCCTTTGCGACGTGTTCCAGATCGGGCGGCTGTTCGGCGAATGTTACTTTGACGGGGCCGCCTGCGAAGTGCGTGAGCCAGGGTCTGGAGTTTAGATTGTCGTTTCGGGCGGGGGCCAGGTCTGCGGCCAGGGCGATCAGGCACAGGCCTGCGATTGCGAAAACAAGGAATCCGGTGTAGCCTGCATGTCTTTGCATTTTCAAGTCTCCTGCAGTTCTTGCCGTATGGTTCTGGAAAGAATACCGATTATTGTCTTAGGGCTGGCTGCGACGGCCTGCCGGTTGGGGGAAATACAGGCCGTGGGAGCCAGCCTGACACAATTATAACGGTCACAGAGAAAATAATCACGACTTAGGGGCAGTTTTTTGGCTAATGGATTGACAGAGGCGGGCGTGATTGATATATTTGCGGCTTCCGGCGGCGTAGCTCAGTTGGTTAGAGCATGGGATTCATAAGCCCAGGGTCGTTGGTTCGAATCCAACCGCCGCTATTTTGTAAACCACCGGCTGTCAAGCATTTACGCCTGACAGCCTTTTTCTTTGGTGTGCCGTGTATCAGGGCTTGATTTGCGGCGTCTGCCGGTAATATGATGGCGGGAGCAATCCGGCAGCATCGGTCGGATTTCAGATGCGAAGCGGTTTTAAGATTGTGCTGTCCAGAGGAGCGATATGAATTACGCAAAGCTTGTTTCTGCATGTGCCGTGGTGTTTTTATGCGCGGCGGCCGCGGCGGCGGGTCGGCTCGATCCGATTGAGAGGGTCGGGATCGACGATAATCGGGCGATTCTGGTGAACGGCGAGGCGTTCTTTCCGATTATGATATGGCTGCAGGATCCGGAGAATTTCGATTCTGCGCGCAAGGCGGGGATCAACACGGTGGCCGGATACTGGTCGGGATCGGGAGGGACCAAGGACGTGGTCGAGTATCTGTCGGCGGTGGAGGAGGCGGGTTTTTACGGAGTCATGCCTTTTGAGAAGCGGCTCGAAGGCAATTCGGCGCTGCTGGGGTATATTCACGGGGACGAGCCCGATTTGCCGCACCTGGTCAGCGATGTGGAAGTTGTACCGTCAGAGGCGTTGAGGATCAACAAGAGCACGCCGTTATGGCGGATATTCGACGGGGTGACTCATAGCTGGTCGGTGCTGGATCCGATGGAAGGCGCCGAATTTACGCTGAAACTGCAGGAGCCGGTGGAGGTTACGAGTCTGGGGGTCTGGTTGACGGTGTCGCGGGGACTGGCGGTGGCTAAAGAGATTGCTTTTCTGGCTGGGTGCGAGGAGATTGCGCGGGCGAAGTTGGAAAAGAAGAAAAGCAAACAGGAAATCGAGTTGGCCGCGCCGGTGAGGTTTTCCGAACTGACATTCAGGGTGGAATCGGCGTATCCGGGCGAGAATGTGTGGGGCTCGATAAGTGAGATTGCGGGGTATGACTCCGACGGTGAGAACGTTCTGGTTTCGCCGCCAAGGAACGAGCCGCGGACAGTTGCTTCGAAGGTTCAGGAGGAATACAGGCGGATTAAGGAAGTTGATTCTTCGCGTCCGATCTTTATGACTTTGACGGGACATTTTCTGCCGGTGTTCGATAAGTGGTCTGATGAGCAGCGGACGGCGCTGTATCCGGAGTATATTAAAGCGGCTGATGTGGTCGGGTACGATATTTATCCGATTTACGGTTGGAATAAGCCGGAATGGCTGCATCTGGTCCACGACGGCACGGAGGAATTGCGGCGGCTTGCGGGGGACAGGCCGGTTTATGCGTGGATCGAGACCAGCCGCGGCGGGCAGTATACAGGGGCGCTGGAGAGGCAGAAGCGGGTGCTGGGGAGGCATATCCGGGCGGAGGTCTGGATGGCGATTTGCCGCGGTGCGACTGCTATCGGATATTTTACGCATGTCTGGAAGCCGGAGTACAAGCAGTTTGGCGTTCCGCCGGAGAATGTGAAGGCGATGAGACAGATAAACGATCAGATCGGGCGGCTTGCGCCGGCGATTCTGTCGGGGCCGTGCGGGATTTCGGCCAAGGTAGAACTGGAGGATGGGTTGAAGGCGGACATTATGGTGAGGGAGTACGAGGGGCGGGTTTATCTTTTTGCGGTGAACTACGATTCGCGGCAGGAGGCGGCGAGGGGCAGGATTGAGGTGGAGGGACTCGAGGCCGGTGCGAAAATTGAGGTCGTGGATGAAGGGCGTTCGATTCGGGCGGTAGACGGCGGGTTCGATGATGAATTCGGGCCGCTGGGGGTGCATATTTACAGGATTGCGAGCCTACAGTGAGCGGGAGGAACCCAAAACGCAACTTTGCGATTGCCGGCCTGGTGTGCGTGGGCGGGCTGGTGTTTGTGGGATGGCGGCTGAATTTGCATCCGCTGTGGGCGTATCTGGGAGCGGTTAGCATTGTCACTTTTTTGTTCTATGGGTACGACAAGCGTCAGTCGCGCAGCGGGGGCGGTCGTGTGCCGGAAGTGGTCCTGCATTTGCTGGCGCTGTCCGGGGGAACTTGCGGAGCTTTGGCCGGGCAGGCGGTTTTTCGACACAAGACTCGGGAGGTTTCGTTTAATCTGGTGCTGGCAGGGATTATCATTATTCAGGCGGCGGGGATTGCTGTGTACTTTATTGTCGTAAGCCGAGAATTCGATGGATTTGGATAAAATCATTTGGCCGGGGTGCACTAATGATTTGTGGCATATCGACCGGATTTCGGCCGGAAATCTCCTTCGCTGCCCAGATGCTTCGCTGCGCTCAGCATGACACGGCGAGGGGGCTTAGCATGACAGATGTTTATATACACTTTCGCCACATTATTTTCGTACACCCTTGGCCGGGCCTGGCGAATCGGAGGCCTTGAAATGGAAGCATCGATTATGTTATGCTCGACCAGGTTCGTTCAGGACCACGTATTGAAATTAACGGTGCTAAAGGATAAACCGCGATGAAGACAGGTCGTAGAGAGTTTTTGAAGCAATGTGCACTGGCCGCGGGGGCATCGCTGCTTTGTGCCGGTAGTAAAGCCGGGGGTGCTGCAAGAAAAGACAGGATGAACGTGCTGTTTCTGGTCGCAGACGACCTGAACTCCTGGCTGCTGGGCGACACCAATCGATATGCCGGTAAGGTGGTCGCGCCTAATGTGCGGGGGTTGGCTGACAGCGGAGTGATGTTCTCCCGGGCCTATACGGCGGCGCCGGTATGTTCGCCATCGCGAACAGCGTTCTTTTCCGGAGTGGCCCCGTGGAAATCGGGTCATTATCACAATACGCCGGGGGCCAGGACAAGCAAGCTGCTCAAGAATGCTCTGTCTCTGGCGGGTATGTTCAAGAGAGCCGGTTACACCACGGCGGCGTACGGAAAGATCACCCACGGATGGGACCAGAGAGAGCATTGGGACGATAAGGTCGGGCATAAACGTGACCCTGCTCCGCCGGGAGCCCCGCTTACGCCAGTTGGAAGAGGCGAGCAGGACTGGGGTCCGATCCACCTGCCCGAAGACGAGATGAATGACACGCTGATGGTCAACCACGCCATCGAGCAGCTCGAGAAAAAGCACGATAAACCCTTTTTCCTTGCGTGCGGCCTTTTCAATCCGCACATGCCCTGGTATGTTCCCAGGAAGTACTTCGACATGTTCGATCTGGACGAGGTCACTATTCCGGAACTGAAGGAGGGCGATCTGGATGATATTCCAGAGCTGGGACGTCAGTTGACCGAGCGCAAGGGCAAATTCGTGGATGCCGTGATCGAACACGGTCTGCACAAGCAGGCTGTGCAGGGCTATCTGGCGACCACTGCATACGCGGACGCTCAAATCGGGCGGGTGCTCGATGCCCTGGAAAACAGCCCTTACAGGGACAACACCATTGTCGTGTTCCTTACGGATCACGGTTTTCATCTGGGAGAAAAGCACCACTGGCAGAAAGCGACGCTCTGGGAGGAGGCCACTCATTGCCTGCTGATGTTCCGGGTACCGGGCGTGACGCCCGATGGGGCCGTAAGCCAGCGGTTCGTGTCGCTTCTGGATGTTTATCCCACTCTGGCCGAATTGTGCGGTGTGAAACCGCCCGACTACCTGGACGGGCGTTCGCTGGTGCCCCTGCTGAGGGACCCGGATGCGCAATGGCAGAGCACCGCGATCACCGGGCTGACGAGCAAACGTGGGCCGTGGTCCGCCTACATCAGCATTCGCAATGAGATGGGGCGGTATATTCGGTACAAGAACGGTCAGGAGGAATTCTATGATACGAGCAAGGATCCTCACGAGTGGACCAATGTGATTGATAAGGCCGAATATGCGCCTGTAATCAAAAAGATGCGGGCCGCTGTTCCGGATTCTTCGGAGTTGGCCACGCCGTTGCCGAATTTTGTAGAAAACAAAAAAAGGTGATTCATTCCGGCATACCGGCAGGGACAATCGTGTCGGGAGTTTGTATCTCAATGCTGGGATATTTTTTTTCGAAGGAGCATTTATGGACAGGTCTGATTCTCGCAGAGAGTTTTTGAGAAATGCGGCGGCTTTTACCGGAGCGGCGGTTGTTTGGCCGTATCGCAGGGCGCTTTGTGATTCCGGCGACGGGCTGGCCCGGCGGGTGCTGGGGCGTACGGGCGAGAAGGTGACCATACTGGGGCTGGGGACGGCCCCTGTGGGTGAAGGGCCCGTGGGTGTGGAGGAGGGCATTAAGATATTCGGTGAGGTGCTGGATCGGGGCGTTAATTACGTCGATACGGCGAGGATTTACGGCAATGCGGAGGAGATACTTGGGCATCTGGTTCCGAAGAGGCGGGACGGGTTGTTTCTGGTGACTAAGGTGTCGACCGATGATGGCGAGCGGGCGGAGCGGTCGCTGGGCGAGTCGATGCGGCGGCTCAAGACGGATCATCTGGATCTGGTGCATATTCACAGCGTCGGAAGCAAGAATATCGAGCGGGTGACCGGTAAGGGCGGTGCTCTGGAGTATCTGCTGAAGCAGAAGGAAAAGGGGCGGATTCGGTTCATCGGGATTTCGGGACATAACCGGCCGGGCAATTTCGTGAAGATGCTGGATACCGGGCAGATGGATGTGATGATGCCTGTAATGAACTACGCGGATCGTAATATTTACGGCTTCGAGACGCGGGTGCTGCCGGTTGCGCGGAAGGCCAATGTGGGCGTTGCGGCGATGAAGGTTTACGTGGGCATCAAGGGTGGATTTCGCAACCACAGGAAAGGCTATGTGGGCTGTGCAACCGAGCCGGAGTTGTTGCCGCTGGCGATGGCGTACGGGCTGGACCTGGAGGGCGTGGCGACGGCGGTTGTGGGACCTTATACGGCCGAGCAGGCGATACAGAATGTGGAGTTCGCCAGGAAATACAAGCCGCTGTCGGAGGAACAACGCGAGGCCCTGCTGAAACACGGCAAGGTGCTGGCCCAGCAAATAGGGCCAAGGTACGGACCGGTTACGTAAGACAGAACTTAATTAAAAGGGGCACGTTCTCGTAGATTCGGCTCTTGTTTCCTGACGAAGGCCAGATTCTTCGCTTTGCTCAGAATGACAGAATCGGGGTGCTCAGTTGTTGCGGATTGGTGAAGGGGTCAGGGTTGTGTTATCGTGCCGCCGGCTATGATCTGGTCTTTTTGGTTGTAGAGTACGAGTTTCTGGCCGGGGGTGGGTGCGAACTGGGGTTTGTCGAAGCGGACGGTGAGTCTGTTGTCTGAGAAGTCGGTGATGGTGCACGGGCGGGGGTCGCCGTAGGAGCGGATTTTGGCTGACACGCGGGCGTCTTCGCGGAGTTGGTCGGGAATCAGGACGTTGCTCTCGTTTGCGGTTATATCGGAGGAGCTTACCTGTTCTCTGGTGCCGAGGGCGACGGTGTTTGTTTTGGGGTCGATTCGTCCGACATAGAGGGGGACACCGCCGGCGAAGCCCAGGCCCTTTCGCTGGCCGAGCGTATAGTTGGATATTCCCCTGTGCGTGCCTATCTTGTTGCCGTCCATGTCGGTTAGGTCGCCTTCGCGGTCGGCCTGGTCTTCGGACAGAGCCGCACGGTAGTCGCCTTCGCCGGCAAAGCACAGTTCCATGGATTCGGCTTTTTCGGCGACGCTCAGGTCGAGTTCGGAGGCCAGGGCACGGACCCGGTCTTTGGTCATCTCGCCCAGCGGAAGGTGCAGGCGGTCGAGTCTTTCGGCGGGTGTGCCGTAGAGGAAATAGCTCTGATCCTTGGTTTTGTCGGCGGCGCGGGCGAGATATGCGCGGTCGTCGTCACGGATTATACGGGCGTAATGGCCGGTTGCGACGTTGGGGACATCGAGTTCGGCTTCGAGCAGGTCCCAGACCAGCGAAAACTTGAGAAGGGAATTGCAGTCGACGCAGGGGTTGGGAGTACGGGCGGCGGCGTAGTCGGCGCGGAATCGTTCGATAATGTGCTTGTTGAAGGCTTCCGTGACGTCTACGAAATAGTGGGGCAGGCCCATTTCGTGGCATACCAGTGCGGCGTCTGCGCCGCAGCAGCCCCGGGCCGAATTGTCGCAGGCGATGGGGATCTTCATGGTTATTCCTACGACTTCGAAGCCCCGCTGCTCGAGCAGGTGTGCGGTGGTCGAGCTGTCGACCCCCCCGCTCATCAAGACGGCCATGCGTTTTTCAGGCGGCGCGGTCGGGGACCACGGTTCGAGGCTTGGCGGCATCAGTTTTACGCTGCAGTCGGACACTTCGAGAACGGCTCCTGCAAAATGACTCAAACCGGCCCGGGAGCGGTCCGAGTGGATCGCAACTAATAATCGGTTCGGACGCCCGGACGTTCTACCGTATCGGGCGGTGTTTGTAAAGTGCGTCGCCGATGCAGCTAACTACCAGTTCGGGCGGCTGATGGTTCGCATCAACCGAACAGGGCCGTGCTGAGGTACCTTTCGGCGGTATCGCATGCGACCGTAACGATCAGCTTGTCTTTGTTCTCGGATTTGCGGGCGACCTTGACCGCGGCGGCCACGTTAGCACCGGCGGATATGCCCGCGAGGATGCCCTCCTCTTTTGCGAGGCGTTTGGCCATTTCGAAGGATTCTGCGTTTGTGATCTGGACGATCTCGTCGATTACATCGGTGTCGAGAATGTCCGGAACGAAACCGGCGCCTATGCCCTGGATCATGTGGGGGCCGGGCCGACAACCCGAGAGAACGGCCGAATCGGCGGGCTCGACCGCGATGACCTTCGCGGAGGCCTTCTTTTCTTTCAAAACCTCGCCTACCCCGGTTAGGGTGCCGCCGGTGCCGACGCCCGCGACGAATATATCGATTTGACCTTCGGTGTCGTTCCAGATTTCGACGGCCGTGGTGTCGCGATGGATCTGCGGATTGGCAGGGTTCTGGAACTGCTGGGGCATGAAGGCGCCGGGGGTATCGGCGAGGATTTCCTTTGCCTTGTTGACGGCTCCGGTCATGCCTTCTTCGGCGGGGGTCAGAACGAGCCTTGCGCCGAGGAATTCGAGCATCTTTCGGCGTTCGATGGTCATGGATTCGGGCATGGTGAGGATCAGCTCGTAGCCTTTCGCGGCGGCGACCCAGGCCAGAGCTATGCCCGTATTGCCGCTGGTTGGTTCGATTAGGGTATCGCCGGGTTTTATCTTGCCCTGTTTCTCGGCGGCCAGCACCATGCTCGCTCCGATTCGGTCCTTGACGCTGCTTGCGGGGTTGCACACCTCGAGCTTGGCGGCGACCCTGCCGGCACAGCCTTCGGTAACGCGGTTGAGCATTACCAGCGGGGTATTGCCTATTGTTTCGGTCATGTCTTTAGCTATAGCCATGTTCAAGTCCTTTATTTCAAAGCGAGATTAGTCTGGTTATTTGGTTTT